>DAHUYB010000060.1 GCA_027315405.1 Gammaproteobacteria bacterium
CGTACCACGCCGCCACGCGATAGATGTGATGCTGTTTCAGACGGGTGAAAAAGCCGAGTTGAGAATCGTTGGAATCCGCCATGGCTCTATCCCCTGTCCGGAAGGCCATAGCCTAGCGTAAAGGCCGAGTTAGCGCATGCGAGGTTTATTGCCGGTAAATCACCCTGCAGTTCCCGTGTTGTGTCAGGCACAGGTGCCGGGCTGCGCAGGCTAGGGTAGATTGACCGGCCAGCGATATTTCGAACTGCCATGGGGATGCAAAAAATGTCAGCCAACAACCAACACGACACTTCCGACGTGTGCTTCCCGCCGCCGTTGTATTACCTCATCGGCCTGCTGCTTGGTTTCGGCATCCAGCGCTTTTACCTTATCTATCTGGCGAAACCCGGTCATCGCGCTATCACTTACACACTGGGCGGAATCTGGATTTTTCTGGGACTGCTGCTGGCGGGCTGGGCGGTGATCAGCTTCCGCTACGCCGCGCAGTCCGGGATTAGAATACACCCTGCTCAGGTTCCGTTCCCGGGGATGGCGGTATTTCCGTATGCAAAAACCCGTCATTTTCACTATCGGCCATTCCAACCGTTCCATTGATGAATTCATCGGCTTGCTACAAGTGCACGGCATCGAAACACTGATCGATGTGAGGACCATGCCCAGGTCGCGGCATAACCCGCAATTCAATCTCGATGCCCTGCCGCAATCCTTGCAGCCGGTGCGTATTCAGCATGTGCATATGGCGAATCTCGGCGGCCTGCGCCACGCGAAGAAAGATTCGATAAACCTGGGCTGGCGCAACGCTTCATTCAGGGGCTACGCCGATTACATGTCCAGCGCGGAATTCGAGATAGGGCTGGCAGAACTCATGCAGACCGCGAGGAACAAAACCACCGCCATCATGTGCGCCGAAGCGGTGCCCTGGCGCTGCCACCGTTCCCTGATCGCGGATGCGCTGATAAAAAAGGGCTGGCTGGTGCGGGATATCATGAGCCGCACGAAGGCTGTGAGGCACACGTTGACGCCGTTCCTGAAGATCAGGAACGGGCAACTTGGATACCCGCGGCCGAAAAGCTGATGGTCCGCATCTACAACCGCTAAACCAGGTGCCGGCCTACTTGGATGCCGGGTTACCGTTTCGCCGGCGGCGCATCAACAAGCGTCCGGTCCCCAACGCAAAAATATCCGGAAACCTCAAAACACGTTCCGCCTTGCGTTCCTCATTAAGATCACGCAGGCGGGCCTCCAGGATGTGATCCATGGCGACCACGCTTAAAACCCGCGCCGGTGTTTTGCGATCCACGATGGGCAGACTGGATATTTCGGATGCCGCCATCAGGTTCGCAACCTCACGCAGCGTCATGTCGGGATATGCAATGATGATATGGCGGGCCATGATTTGGTCGATCGTTGTCTCAGGCGTCGAGCCGGATTGCAGTGCCGCACCCAACAGCTGATACTGGGTGACGATGCCTACGAGATTATCGTTCTCATCCAGGACGGGATAGAGGCGCTGGGCGCGGTTCAAGCGGCGCTTCCCGGAATTAGCGGGGGTGCCGGCTGCCGCGTTGGCGACGTCCTGGATATTCGTCCCCAGACGAAAACTCATGAAATTACGCGGCATGATCTCGCCGATCAGAAACACCTCGAGCGGATCCACGGAGTATTCCCGGGTCAGATGGGTGCCACGGCGCACCACTTTCTCTGTGAGTATCGAGCGCTTCAGTACCAGCACCGACAACAGGTAGGCGACGGTGGAGGCAATAATCAGCGGCATGACGGCATCCCACTGGTGGGTCAGCTCCATGGCAAAAACAACGCCAGTAAGCGGGCTGCGCATGACTCCGCCAACCACCGCGGCAAGACTCATGAGAGCCCAGAACCCAGGAGCGACGGGCGGGAAGATGTAGGCGAGCAATGAGCCGAGTGCCGCACCAATCATGAAGACCGGAGCTAGCACACCCCCGGATGTGCCGGAACCCAATGACAGGCTCCAGATCAGGGTCTTGACGACCAGAATGCCGACGATGAGTGCCAGAGTCGCCTTTCCCGCCAGCAGTGTTCCAATCACGTCATAGCCGACGCCGAGCGCACGCGGCTCAAAAAGCCCGCCCACGCCGATAATCAAACCACCGATCGCAGGCCACCACATCCAATGGATAGGGAGTTTGCGAAACGTATCCTCGGAGAAGTAGACCAGCGAGGTGGCCGCCCACGCGATCACACCGCCGACCACGCCCGCCATGGCGCACAAAAAGAGGTCGGGGAACACCAGGGGTGGCAGCAGGTGGCTCGTCGGAAACAGTGGCAAAGATCCCAGCAGCATCCAGCGTAACGCCGTTGCCACGACGACTGCGATAGAGACCGGGACGAACGACCGCGGCCGGAACTCGAACAACAGCAGTTCAATGGCCAGCAGGATTGAGGCCAGCGGCGCATTGAAGGTCGCGGCCATACCCGCCGCCGCGCCGGCCACTAGCAATGTCTTGCGTTCATCAGCCGTGAGTCTCAGGGTTTGGGCCATCAACGAACCAAAGGCCCCGCCGGTCATGATGATCGGCCCCTCTGCGCCAAAGGGTGCGCCGGTTCCAATGGTGATGGCCGCTGACACCGGCTTCAGCAATGCCACCCGCGGTTTGATCTTGCTGCCGCCACGCAGGATGGATTCGAGCGCCTCCGGCATGCCATGCCCGCGTATCGCATCAGACCCGTAGCGCGCCATGATTCCAACAATCAGTCCCCCAACAACGGGCGCCGCCAATATGATCCACCAGGCATGGTGTCCGGCACCCGGAGCCACCAAACTGGTTGCGAAACGCTGGTAGAAGACAGCATTGGTGATCAGTCCAATCAGCTTGAGCAGGGCATCCGCGACTACCGCGGCCACGGCGCCAACGGGGAGCGCCAATCCGCAAATGAGCAGCATGCGCGGGCGCACGTCGAAGTCGCCAAGACGTTCCGGCACCCGCAGCGCCGTCTTATTGGGTGAAGAACTCTTTGTCACGGTGTTAAGTCTCGGTGTTTGATACAAAACATTAGCTTGGTTGGACAAAGAGCACAACAGAGCCCAAACGAAAGACGTGGATCAGAAATAGTATTTGCATACTATCAAGTGATGGTCAATAAGCGATGCGCGCTGAGTTCCTGATGGCGGCAACGATACAGAACCTGCGACATATAGAAAAACATCTGGGTTAAGCAGCCCCACAACAGACAATGATGTGCGTACCCGTCTAGCCGAATGAACCCACCCGCAAACGATCAGAACTAGCAAAATCAATAAATCCAGCAACGAGCCGGTTCCTAAACGTCACCTCATAAAATCGAAGCTGATCTCGCATTAATTTGCGGCGGGTTTTTCAACAGAACGGCCGTTAGCAATCATCCCCGCGTCCTCGACGTCAATATAGCTGCGTAGCCGCGGCAATATCAGGGAGTGGTGATTTTAACTGAATACACGGGATTAGGCGCTAGATCTGGATGCTTTGCGTCACACTTCATGGAAACTATCAGGAGGATTCAAACCATGCCCTTGGCAATGGAATATATTTCCTCTTCGCTCACTAAAACCAAATTGGCGGCTGCCGCCAGCGGGATATAAGAATCCTTGCCCGTGACACGCTTTTTGACAACACCAGGCCCGGTGTGCTCGTCAATGGCCGTGAAAATCTCTTCGGAGATACCGCCGGTCCGGCGGCCTTCGTCCACCACCAGCACCTTGCCGCATTCTTTCGCATGTTTGGCGATGAGTCCGGCATTCAGCGGCTTGAGCCAGCGCAAATCCAATACGCGGATTTTTTTGCCGGTCTGCGTTTCGAGTTTTTTCGCCACCCGCAGGGACATGGGCACGCCATTGCCGAAGGTGATGATGAGCAGATCTTTGGCATTCGGGTTATAGATGCGGCCTTCACCCAGGGGAACGCCACGCTCCGACGCCGGATAATCGAACAGCCAACCGTTGTCCTTGGGCTCGTGCAAATCCTTGGTCATATAGAGGGCGATGGGTTCCAGAAACACCACCACACGGCCGTCCACTTTCGCAAGTGCCGCGCAGGTGCGCAGCATCATGGCGGCGTCATCGCCTCGGGAAGGGCAGGCCACCACGATACCGGGGATGTCGCGCAGTGCGGTAAAACTGTTGTCGTTGTGGAAATGGCCGCCGAAGCCTTTCTGATAACCCAGGGCGGCGATGCGCACCACCATGCCGTTCTGATATTGCGCCTTGGAGAAGAATTGCAATGAGGCGGCCTCGCCGCGGATCTGGTCGCAGGCATTGTGGAAATAGGCGAGGTACTGGATTTCGGGGAACGGCAGCAACCCCATGCTGGCCGCGCCCTGGGCCATACCGAGGATGGTCTGTTCATCCAGCAACGTGTTGAACACCCGCTGACCCTTGAAGGTTTTGTAGAGGCCCGAGGTCACAGTATAGACACCGCCCTTCTGGGCCACGTCCTCGCCGAACACGGTCATCTGCGGATATTTGGCCATCAGATCAAAGAGTGCACGGTTGATTTGGATGGAAAGATGCCGTGGCGGTTGTTTTTCCGGCAGCGCTTCTTCACTTCCAAAAGTTGAAATCCGAGCTTGCTTCGATGGACTGCGCAAGGCTTCCGCATTCACCTTATCCGGATGGTATGGCGCCAGCGGTGCCATCACTTGCTCTGCGGTAGTCAGCTTGGGACACAGCGCGGCTTTCTTCGCCGCTGCCTGCACACGGCGGCGCGCATCTTCATAGGCGTTCAATAAATCCGCGGGCGCATAGATCCCATATTCCAGTGCGATGCGCGCAGATACCAGCAGCGGATCACGCGCCTCTGTGGTTTCCAGTTCTACACTCGCGCGGTACTCGGTTTCGGCATCCGTGCCGGCGTGGCCCAGGAGGCGCACGAGTTTGAGATGCAGGAACACCGGGCTGCGCCGGCGGCGGCAGTAATCCACCGCTTCCAATGTTTTCGCATAGGTATCCAGCACATCGGTGCCATCTGCGGCGATGTACTCCAGCCCCGCACGGTCGCTGTAGTTGGCGGCGATCCAGCCCGCCGGTGACTTCACCGAAATACCGATGTCATTGTCTTCGCACACCAACAGGATCGGACACGGCAGCTTCTGAAACGCGGTCCACTGCGCCGCGTTGATGGCGCCCACGGCGGTCGAATGGTTGGCACTGGCGTCGCCGAAGCTGCATGCCACGATGCTGTCGTCGGGAATGGGGAGCTTCACGCCGATACGTTTCGCCTGGCCGATGGCCACCGCCGTACCCACGGCTTTCGGCAGGTGGCTCGCAATGGTCGAGGTCTGCGGCGGCACCCACAGGGGCACCGAGCCCCAGACCTTGTGGCGTCCGCCGGAAATCGGGTCTTCGCTGGACGCGGCCAGCGACAACGCCGTGTCGTACACCATGTCAATGCCGAGCTTGCGGGCGCGCTCCTGCATGAAGGCGCCGCTGCGGTAATGCAGGAAGGCGATGTCGGTATGCCGCGTGACCCGGCCAACGGCGGCGTTGCCCTCGTGGCCCGAGCTGCCGATGGTGTAGAAGCCTTCGTTGCGCGCGCGCATGGCGCGCGCCTCAATATCCTGATGCCGCGAGAGCATCTGCGATTCGAACAGCTCCTTGAAATCCTTGGCCGTGAGTGCCACACCGGCACGGATGAAATCACGATTGGATAATTTACCTGGCGGAGATTGATCCCATTCCTGAACGAAACGGATGAAATTCTGATCCACAATCTCCGCGCGGTTGATACTGCGGGTGGCGGCGCGGACGAAACCGGTGGTGGATTGCTTCTCGCTCATAAACTCGGAACTGTACTGTGGCTTTGTTTCTTTGCGACCATGCGAGTGAGGCGTTAGGAGTAAGGGGTGAGGGGCGGGATAGATAAATCCTGGTCATTTCAACTCCTCACGCCTAAGCCCTCCCTCCTCACTTTCTTTTTAGAATGCATTTACGCCCGTCAGCTCCTTGCCAATCACCAACTGATGCACGCTCTCGGTGCCTTCATAGGTAATGACGCTCTCGAGGTTGAGCGCGTGGCGAATGGGGCAGAACTCGGTGGTGATGCCGGCGCCGCCCAGCAGATCGCGGGCATCGCGGGCGATGTTGATGGCCATGCGCACGTTGTTCCACTTGGCCAGCGACACCTGTCCGGGCTGCATCCCGCCCTGGTCTTTGAGACGGCCTAGCCGCAGTGAAAGCAACTGCGCCAGCGTAATCTGGCGCGCCATTTCCGCGAGACGCAGTTGCACCGCCTGGTTGTGGTTCAGCGGCCGGTTGAAGAGTTCGCGGGTCTGGGTGTATTCCAGCACCTCTTTCAGGCACGCCTGGGCGGCGCCGATGACGCCCCAGCTGATGCCATAGCGCGCTTGCGTCAGGCAGGACAGTGGTCCCTTCAGTCCTTTGACCATGGGCAACACGTTGGCTTCCGGCACATGCAGGTTGTCGAAATACAGGGCCGAGGTCACCGACGCCCGCAACGACATCTTGTGATGCACGTCCGGCGCGTCGAAACCTTTCATGTTTTTTTCAACCAGGAAACCGCGGATACCGTCGTCGGTCTGGGCCCACACCAGCGCCACGTCGGCGATGCTGCCGTTGGTGATCCACATCTTGGCGCCGTTCAACACCCAATCACTGCCTTTCTTCTTGGCCATGGTTTTCATGTTGGACGGATCAGAGCCACCGTGGGGTTCGGTGAGACCGAAGCAGCCGATGGCCTCGCCCTTGGCCATAGCCGGCAGCCAGCGTTGCTTTTGCTCCTCGGAGCCGTAAGTGAAAATCGGGTACATCACCAGGCTCGACTGCACCGATACGAAACTGCGCAAACCGGAATCGCCGCGCTCCAATTCCTGGCAGATGAGTCCATAGGCAACGCCGTTCAATCCGGCGCAGTCGTAGCCCTGGATGGAACTGCCCAACAGGCCCAGGGAGGCAATCTCGGGAATCAGCTCCTTGGGAAAGCGCGCCGCATCGAAGCATTCGCCAATGATGGGCAGCACCTTCTCGTCCACGAAGCGCGCGGCGCTGTCTTGCACTATCTGTTCTTCTTCGGACAGCAGACTGTGGATGTCGTACAGATCAAGGGGGTTCAGAGACTTCACGGGATTCTCCGCGCCGCGCGCACGCGGGCAATGGACGCTATGTTCTGCGAGATTTGCGGCCGGGGCCGCGCTCAGGGACGCTTATGATACCCGAAGGCAGCGGCTGCTTTAGGGTGCAGCCGCCGCCTTTTCCAGCGCGGCGCGCACTTCCGGCGCATAGTCGAAGGCATCGGAGAAAATGTGCGCGGGATCGGCGCCTTTCAGCAACAGGGACTGGCGCGTGCCGCGCACCATGGTCGGCGGGCCAGCGAGATAAATGTCGCATTTCGAAAACTCTGCGTAATCCGCCAGCACGGCTTCATACACGCGCCCGCGGCGGCCGGTCCACTGATCCCCGGCCTGCGGTTCAGAGAGCACCGGCACAAAGCGAAAATCCGCCTGCTCCCTGGCCCACTGTTCCGCTTGCATCTGTTCGTACAAATCGGCCTTGCTGCGTGCACCCCAGTATAGGGTGACGGGACACTTAATCTGATTTTCAAAAAGATGGCGCAGCATGGCTTTGCAGGGTGCATAGCCGGTGCCGCCGGCGACCATCAACAGGGGGCGTGTCGAATTTTCCTGCATAAAAAAACTGCCCAGCGGTCCCTGGATTTCCAGCAGTGCGTCCATCTGCATGTGACTGAACACCTCTTCTGAAAAGCGTCCGCCCGGCACCAGCCCCACGTGGATCTCTAGGTGCGTACTGTCATGAGGCGGATTGGCCAACGAAAAACTGCGGCGCTGGCCACCCGGCAGCAACACATCAATGTATTGACCGGGCAGGAATCGCAGCGTTTCAACCGGCGGCAGCCGCAGATGCAACACCATGACCTCGCGAGTAAGCAGCTGCATGCGCGCCACGCGACACGGCAGGGTCTTGATCACAAGATCGGCAGCCGCCGCTACTTCCTGCACATCCAATACCAAATCGGTTGCCGGCACTGCACGACACAAGAGCACGTCACCCGCATTGCGCTCAAACGCAGTCAGCCCCAGGGGCGGGCCGTGAGGATAACGAACCCGGCCCGATGCCAGATGCGCGCGGCACACACCGCAACTGCCGTTGCGGCAGCCGTCCGGCAGGTGCACGTCTTGGCGCAAGGCGGCGGCCAGCACGGTTTCGTGATCCCGCACCTCGAAGATTCGGCCCCCGGGGCGCAAACTTGCTTGATGAGGCATTTGCATTCCCGCACCGCTAGAATGAGCCCATTGTCCAATAAAAACGGCCCGCATAACACGTCACGAGGGTTTGCATGCTCACACTGATCGGCGTCCTCATCGTCATCATCGGCTTCGCATTGCGGGTGAATCCGCTGCTGGTGGTGACGGTGGCGGGCATCGCTACCGGGGTAGCCGGCGGTCTGAGTCCGGTCGCGATCGTCAGCGACTTCGGCCGTGCGTTCACCGAGAACCGTTACGTGGGGCTGGTGTGGCTGACGCTGCCGGTGATCGGTCTGCTGGAGCGCAGCGGCCTCAAGGAACGCGCCCAGGAACTTATTAGTCGCATCCAATCCGCCACCAGCGGTCGCGTGCTGCTGCTGTATCTCGCCATCCGCCAGCTCACCGCCAGTATCGGACTGACGTCTCTCGGCGGTCAGGCGCAGATGGTGCGGCCGCTGATCGCACCCATGGCGGAAGCCGCGGCGGAAGCGCGCTTCGGCGAATTGCCGGATAAAACCCGCTATCTGATCCTGGCCCACGCCGCCGCTGTGGATAACGTTGGCGTTTTTTTCGGTGAGGACATCTTCCTCGCCATGGGCTCGGTGCTGCTCATCAAGGGCTTCCTGGATGGGAATGGCATTCATTTGACGCCGCTGCATATCGCACTGTGGGCCATTCCCACCGCCATCGCGGTATTCATCATCCACGGTGCGCGCCTGTTGCTATTGGATCGCCGCTTGAGCAAACAATTCAAGGATCGCAAAACATGATCCGGCTGGAATTCATCTACGCGCTCGGCGGTCTGCTGTTCTTAACGGTGGCCGTGCTCGAGTTTCTCGACCGCGCCAACCCCAAACGCTACCGCAAAACCACATTCTGGGGCATCTATGGCATCACCTTCCTGTTCGGATCGGTGCTGCCACCTTTTGCAACCGGCTGTCTGGTGATCCTGATGGTGTTGGTGACCGGCTGGAAAGACCTGGGTGCCAGCAAAGTGAAAACCACGACGGAAACGGAGCGGCGCCAGAGCGCCGCGCGCCTGCGGGATAAACTTTTCATCCCGGCGCTGTGCATTCCGTTGGTGACGTTCCTCGGCACCCTGCTGCTGCCAAAGATCGCGATAAACGGCCAGGCATTGGCGGCGGCCAAAGACTCCACCCTGGTCTCGCTGGGTCTGTCGGTGATTGTGGCGCTGGTTGCGGCGCTGTGGCTGTTCCGCCAGCGCTTCATCACCTCCTTGCACGAAGGCCGCCGGCTTTTGACGGCGGTGGGTACGGTGGCGGTGCTGCCGCAATTGCTGGCCGCCCTGGGCGCGCTGTTTGCCGCCGCCGGCGTGGGCCAGGTGGTGTCGGAGGGCGTCACGCGCTTTATCCCTGCGGACGCTACCTTCCTGGTGATCGTGGCCTTCACCGTGGGCATGGCGCTGTTCACCATGATCATGGGCAACGCCTTCGCGGCGTTTCCGGTGATGGTCGCGGGCATCGGCCTGCCGCTCATTGTGCACAAACTCGGCGGCGATCCCGCCATCATGGCGGCGCTGGGCATGCTCTCCGGTTACTGCGGCACGCTCATGACGCCCATGGCCGCGAACTTCAACATCGTGCCGGCGGCGCTGCTGGAACTGCCGGACAAGAACGGCGTGGTCAAGGTACAGATCCCCACCGGGCTGATTCTGCTTGCGGTCAATACGCTGCTGATGTATTTCCTGGTGTTTCGCTTCTGATACGCCGCTAGCAACAGTGATCGCCGCTGGCGGCTTGCTGTTTCGGCGGACAGGGTACCGAACCGTAAGAACAGAACACGCAGCAGTCCCCGGATTTGGGTTTCAAGAGTGCATGACAATGGGGACATTCATAGAAAAACTGGCAGGCATCGGTGGGCATACGCTCCTCACTGGCCTGGCCGCACTGTGGGCAGGTCAACATGGAGGTCAGGATCAAAGATGCGTTATCCATAACTAAAGCCTAAGTCCGAACGAAAGTGCGTACAAGCTCTAATGACGAACCAGGGAAGGGTGAAGCCCGAGGCGAGGAGCCTGCGGTAGCCCCAGCGGACGAAGCACCGCGTCCGCGTGGTGCGCAGGCCGCGCCGGGGCGTAAAACCAGGGTGGAGGAAACCGCGCGCAGTAACGGTTTCCGAACGCCGGGCGTGCCGCCGCAAAGGAATGGGCCGTCGCTGTTGTCGCCGACGACCCTTGGAAGTCCCAGACGTGGGACGCCGGGACCGTACCGGCCGTCACCAGC
>DAHUYB010000083.1 GCA_027315405.1 Gammaproteobacteria bacterium
GTGGCTACGGGTGGACTCGAACCACCGACCTCAGCATTATGAGTGCCGCGCTCTAACCAGCTGAGCTACGTAGCCATGGCGGGAAATCGAGGGGCGGGCATTGTCGGTTTTTGCGGAGTTCAAGTCAAGAAACCTTGCATACCGGTTACAAAAAGCAGACCTGAATATACACCGCACTCACACGTTGAAGCGGAAGTGCATGACATCGCCTTCCCGAACCTGGTAGTCTTTCCCCTCCAGCCGCCACTTACCCGCCTCGCGGGCCCCGGCTTCACCCTGGTACTGCACGTAATCCTCATAGGCCACTACTTCCGCGCGGATGAAGCCCTTCTCAAAATCCGTGTGGATCACGCCCGCCGCCTGGGGTGCGGTGAAGCCTTTATGAATAGTCCAGGCGCGCACTTCCTTGGGACCGGCGGTGAAATACGTTTCCAGCCCGAGTAGCTGGTAAGCCACGCGGATCAGGCGGTTCAAGCCGGGTTCGGTAAGACCCATATCCTTAAGGAATTCCACCTTGTCGGCGTCGTCCAGTTCGGCGATTTCCGCTTCCATGGCGGCACACACCGCCACCACTTCCGATTTCTCCGCCTGTGCGATTGCCTGTACTTTCTGCAGCAGCGGGTTGTTGCTGAAACCGCGCTCACCCACGTTGGCGATGTACATCGTGGGCTTGAGCGTCAACAGTCCGAATTCATACACCAATGCCTGTTCTTCCGGCGTCAGTCCCAGGGAGCGCGCCGGCTTTGCCCGGTCGAGGTGGGTTTTAAGAGTTTCCAGGACCTGCTGTCGCGCCACCGCTTGCTTGTCGCCGGACTTGGCCACGCGAGCATTGCGTTCCAGCGCGCGGCCCACGGCCTCCAGATCCGCCAGCGCCAGTTCGGTGTTGATGGTCTCGATATCCGAAAGCGGGTCAACTTTTCCGGTGACGTGCACGACATCGGTATTCTCAAAGCAGCGCACCACGTGAGCGATGGCATCGGTCTCGCGGATATGGGACAGGAATTGGTTGCCCAAACCCTCGCCCTTGGAAGCACCGGCCACCAGCCCAGCGATATCCACGAACTCCACCGCGGCCGGTATCAGCTTCTGGGGATGCACGATAGCGGCTAATTCATCCAAACGCATGTCCGGCACGGCTACCACGCCCACATTGGGATCAATGGTGCAGAACGGATAATTTTCCGCGGCAATGCCCGCCTTGGTGAGGGCGTTGAAGAGCGTGGATTTCCCCACATTAGGCAGACCGACGATGCCGCATTTGAGACTCATAAGGTATTCTCACCGTAGGGCGGTATTCCGATGCCGCCGTGCTTGCAGTCAGCAAAGGATTGCCGACCTACAACTCGTTATTCTGTTGTCGCTTAATGCGCGGCACCACGCCGCGGCTGTGCAGTTCGTGCATGGCTTTTTCCATCTCGCCATTCAGAACCCTCGGCATGACTGCGATGGCCGCGTTCACGGCTTCCATGATCAGGGATTGGTCATGCTCGCTGGCGCGTTTCAAAACATAATCGATGACTTCTTCAGCGTGCAACGGCCGGCCGATGCCAAAACGCAGTCGCGAAAAATTCTCGCCCAGGTGATCAACGATGTCCCTGAGGCCGTTGTGACCGCCGTGGCCACCGCCCTGCTTGAGTCGCACTGCACCCGCCGGCAGGTCTAGATCGTCGTGAGCCACGAGGATGGCCTCCGGCGGCAGTTTCAGATAGGCCGCCAGGGCCTGCGCAGCCTGGCCGCTGCGGTTCATGAAGGTGCCGGGTTTCAGCAGTCGCAGTTCGTGATTGCTTAGCGTAAGCCGGCAAACATCGCCGCTGAATTTGCGTTCCTGGCTGAAACGGCCGCCGTGGGCGCGCGCCAGCGCGTCCACGAACCAGAAGCCGGCGTTGTGGCGCGTTAAAACGTAATCAGCCCCGGGATTGCCGAGGCCGACCACGAGTTGTATCTGCACCGAGGCTGACATAAGCATAAAAAAGTAAGGTCCGGCCCGCGATCGCGGGCCGGCGCGCGCTTACTTCTTGTCCTTATCCTTCCCCTTGTCGGCTGTCGGGGCGGCCTTGCCCGCAGGTGCACCCTTGCCGGCTGCCGGGGCAGGCTTGCCCGCAGGTGCACCTTTGCCGGCCGCAGCCGCTTTGGCATCGGCGCCCGGTTTGCCTTCGGCAGCCGGAGCCGCCGCCCCTTCCGCCGGAGCCACGGTCGCGCCTTCCGCGGCAACCGCGGCTGCCGCCACCGGTTCTTCCTCGACGGTGATACGTGCATGATGGATGGCCACCACCGGCAGATCGTGCTCCTCGCCATAGGCGAGTTGCACAATGCGTACGCCTTCGGGGAGTTTCAGGTCGGACAAGTGCAGCGCGTGGTTCAGTTCCAGGTTGATGACATCGACGTCAATGTACTCCGGCAGATAACGCGGCAGGCACGCGATCTCAACCTCGATCAGGTTGCGCGATACCACGCCGCCCTGCTGTTTGACACCGGTGGCTTCCTTCTCGCTCAGGAAATGCAAGGGCACATGCACGCGGATTTCCTGATCGTCCTTCACGCGCAAAAGGTCCAGGTGCATAATCACCGGCTTGGCCGGATGACGTTGCAGGTCTTTCACGATCGCCTGGTGTTCATCAGCGCCTACCTTGATCTTGAGCACGTGCGAGTAAAATGCCTCATGCGAGAGATTGTTGCGCAGTTCGTTGTGGTCGAACGTCAATTCCACCGGCGGTTCGCCGGCTCCGTAAAGAATGCCAGGCACCTTGCCCGTACGACGCAGGCGGCGGCTCGCACCTTTCCCTTTGTCGTTACGGACTTCGGCGCTCAGATTGAAGCTGATAGCCATGTCTCATTTCTCCAGTTACGTTTAACAAACGCCTCCCCGCGACCAGGTTCGGCTCCTATGCCCGCGAAGCGGGCTTATAATAGGTGAGGTCGGCGGCCGAACCGCCTGTTAGGTGTGAGAAAAGCCGACGGAAGCCGCCTGCCTGTCTTCTCCTCACTTCCTAACCCCTCACCTCCTCATTAATCTATATACAGAGAGGAAACTGATTCCTCGTCACTCACGCGGCGCATGGTTTCGGCCAGCAGCTGCGCAATGCTCAATTGTCGGATCCTGCCGCAGATCTGAGCTTTATCGCGCAGCGGGATGGTGTCGGTCACCACCAGTTCATCCAGGGCCGATGCCTCGATGTTTTCAATCGCCTTGCCCGACAGCACCGGATGCGTGATATAGGCCAGCACCTTGGCGGCACCCTGCTCTTTCAGTGCCTTGGCGGCGAGGCACAGGGTGCCGGCCGTATCCACCAAGTCATCCACAATCACGCAGGTCCTGCCTTCGACCTCGCCGATGATGTTCATCACCTGCGCTTCGTTGGGCCGCGGCCGGCGCTTGTCGATGATGGCCAAATCCGCGTCATCTAGGCGCTTGGCCAGCGCCCGGGCCCTGACCACACCACCCACGTCGGGCGACACTACGATCAGATTCTTGAACTTCTGTTTCCACATATCGCCCAGCAGCACCGGCGACGCGTAGACATTATCCACCGGGATGTCGAAGAATCCCTGAATCTGGTCAGCGTGCAGATCCACCGTAAGCACGCGGTTCACGCCCGCGGACACCACCATGTTGGCCACCAGTTTGGCCGTGATCGGCACGCGTGCAGCACGCTGGCGCCGGTCCTGGCGCGCGTAGCCGAAATATGGCACCACGGCGGTGATGCGCGATGCCGATGCGCGCCGCAGGGCATCGGCCATCACCAGCAACTCCATAAGGTTGTCGTTGGTGGGCGGACAGGTGGACTGCACGATGAACACGTCGCGTCCGCGCACGTTTTCCATCAGCTCCAAAGCAACTTCGCCGTCGCTGAAACGGCCCACCTGGGCCTTGCCCAGGGACAAATGCAGATGGTTGGCAATCCTGCCGGCCAGTTGCGGGTTGGCATTACCCGCGAATACCATCATGCTACCTGCTGACACAACGCCCTCGCTTGTCTCCGGTCTCAGTGATCCGGGATGCTCGGCGCATCCCGTGAAATCCAGTTGGCTGGGGCGCCAGGATTATTCCGCACATCCCTGTGCTCCACCCCTTCGGGGCCCGCCTTCGGCGGTTCAAAATTGTTCCAGACAATTTTGTCGAACCTTCCAGGTTCTCATCCTGGCGCAATCATGCCAGCAGCAAATTTCAATCTGGCTGGGGCGCCAGGATTCGAACCTGGGGATGGCGGGATCAAAACCCGCTGCCTTACCGCTTGGCTACGCCCCATTATTATTACCGCTCTTACACCATCGCCAGCCGCTCCAGCAGGGGGGAACGATTGCATCCCCGAGCGACGAATCCCCGCCAACCCCGGGGCAGATCCTCCAGCACGCGCCGCGCCGCGCTTTCCTGGTCAAATGTGCCAAACACGCAGGCGCCGGAGCCGGTGAGCCGTGCCGGAGCCCGCCGCTGGAGCCAGTCCAGGGCTTCCGCCACCGCCGGGTAGCGCTGGCGCACCAGCGGCTCAAAGTCATTGTGGGTTTCGCCCGCATAAAAGGCTGCTATTGTGATTGCAGCGGAATTTCGTGTCAAATCAGGGGCCTGGAAAATCTCGCGAGTGGCAATCTGACAAGACGGCTGGAGCACCAAATACCAGGGTTCCGGTGGCTCCACCGGAGTCAAGCTTGCGCCGATACCCTCGGCCCAGGCTGCTTGACCGGCGATGAATAGCGGCACGTCCGCTCCCAATTCCAGGCCGAGACGGATCAGCTCCTGTGTGCTCAAGCCTACATTCCAGAGTCGGTTCAGAGCCACCAAGGTGGTGGCCGCATCGGAACTGCCTCCACCCAGCCCGCCGCCTTCCGGCAAACGCTTATGGATATGAATCGCCACACCCTGGTGAAACTCGACGCGTGCTCGCAACAGGCGCGCCGCGCGCACCGCCAGATCGTCTGCTTCCGGTACCTGCAACAATCCACTGGCACGCGTGATCTTGCCATCACTGCGCGTCTCGAAATCCAGGCTATCGCCGTAGTCCAGGAATTGGAACAGCGTTTGCAGCAGATGATAGCCGTCGGCACGCCGGCCGGTAATGTGCAGGAAAAGATTGAGTTTGGCCGGCGCCGGCCAGCCGCGGCTAAATGATGCTGTCATTGAACACTGGCGGAAGATTGGTGTTTGTCCGGATCCAGCTGCCAGTTGTTGACTGCAACCTTGATACGCACCGAAGCGCGCTCGATCAACAAACGAGTAGGCAAATCATAGCCCTTGAAGCTGGCGTAATCCTGGTAGTCCACCTGCCAGCCGCGCTGCACGAGCGTCACCAGGTGGCCGTGGGCATCTACGCTCTTGGTAAACGGTGCCGTCGGATCGGGCAGACCCAGCATCCAATAGCGCATGCTCAGCACCGGTAACGGAATCCGCAGGCGCCGGCTGAAATCCTGTTCCGGATCGGTGGTAATGAAATCGTCGCCGCGGGAACTGCGCACCCACAAGGCATGGGCATCCCCCTGCACTTGTAGGCTGCCGGCGCCAAAAGGGCCGCGAAAACTGAATGCCAGAACATCCCCCTGCTGCTTCCAGTCCATGGAACCGCTGCCGCCGTCCTTGCCATTGATGATGCCAACACGCCCCTGCATTTCCCAGTCCACCAATTTTTCCAGCTGCGTACGCCGCAGCTGCCAGGCGGCTTCATCGGGCGCGCCCGTTGGCGCCGCGCCCGGCACACTTGCGCAGCCGGAAAGCGCCAACAGGCTGGCGGCAACCATGATTACCCGCGTGTTCACGGGGAGAACCGCTGGCCCACTTTCAGAAGCGCCGTATCCCCAGGATGCTGCTTGAGTGCACTGCTCCATATGCGACGCGCCTCTTGTTTGTTACCCACAACCCACAGCACCTCCGTCAGATGCACCGCCACCTCTGGATCGGCGAGCTGAGCATAGGCCTTGCGCAGATATTCCAAGGCCTGGGTGTAATTGCCGAGCCGATATTCCACCCAGCCCATGCTGTCAATGATGGCGGGATCATCCGGTTTGAGCTGCAATGCTTTCCTTATATAGCCGAGGGCTTCCTCATAACGAGTGGAATGCACCGCCAGCATATAACCGAGGGCGTTAAGTGCATCGGCATTGTCTGGCTGCCGGCCGAGGATACGGCGCAGATCGTTTTCGGCCGCCAGTGCATCGCCCACATTCTCCCGAAGGAGTGCGCGCGCATACAGCAGATCGGGATTGCCGGGATTTTCTGTCAAACCCTGATCGAATACCTGCAAGGCGGTTTTATTATCGCCGGCGTCGCTGAATAACTGCGCTTCGGTAATGCGGAATTGCACGCCGTCATCGGAATCCATACCGACTATCTCATCGATATAGCGGCGGGCAGCATCCGGTTTGTCCTGGCTTATCAGCACACGCGCCACGCTGATCTGCGCGGGCAGCCAGTGCCTGCCGCCATTCACCTGCTGATACCACTGTAGGGCCTCGGGATAGCGCTTCGCCAGTTCGGCGATATTACCGAGAAAATACCGGGCAGCATCGTTGCGCTGCCCGGTTTTGAGCAGGCGTGCAAAATAATCGCGTGCCGTGGGCAAGCGGTTATCCCGCAAAGCCAGCAGGCCGAGTGAATACAGCGCCTCGGGATCGCCAGGATGCTGCTTGAGGATTGTGGCAAATTCCGCCTGCGCCAAGACGCTCTGTCCCGACTGAACCAGCACTGCTGCATAAGCCAAATGCATGCGCAGGTTATCTGGCTTTTTCTGGGTACGCGCTTTGAGTAACCGCAGGGCTTGGTTGTTTTTACCGGCCGCCAGCAATGCCTGGGTTTCCAGCACCAGTGCATCACCCCAGTCCGGTTTGAGTGTCAGCGCGCGCTGAGCCTCGTCAACCGCCAACGACGCATATTGATAGTGCAAGGCCAGCTGTCCCAGCGCAAAATGCGCCTGCGGCGATTGCGGCTGAGTTGCCACAAGTTTCTGCATCACCGCGAGCCCTTGCTGGGCACCGGTCTCCTCACCGAGCAATTCGCTGATAAGCCCCAGATTCTCGCCCGGCATATCCTGCAGCAGACTTTCGAATTCACTGGCGGCGGCATTCACGTTCCCGAGCCGCGTGTTCAGGACCGCCTCGAAATGCCGTGCGTTGTTATCCTTCGGTGCCAACTGCAGCCAATGATGGGTCAAATCCAGCGCCAGCCTGTCATCACCGCTCTTATATGCCAGTAAGGTCGCATATTCGGATAACGCGGGGTCAGCGTTCAAGCGCGCCGCATCCGCGTACTGCTGCGCACCGATCTTGAGATCACGGCGTTGCAACGCCAGTTCCCCCAAGAACACATGGTAGGTAAGCGCCTGCTCAGGGCTGCTGAAGTCGCTCGCAGATACCAATGACGGCGGTCGGATCGGCGCGGCCGAACAGCCGGCCAGTACCAAGGCCGCGCATGCGAGACCGGTATGCAAGTACCTCTTCATGGAGTTCAGCTCATTAATTCCTGCCTATCCACTATACTCCGCCGCGGCGCCAGGCCACAGGCTTACCCGGCGGTAAGCGCTTGTTAGATTGTGAAGATTCGCCCAAAATTCATTCCTTACTGTCCGACTCAGACGTCCCATGTCACTCTTCACCCTCGGAATCAGCCATGCCACCGCGCCCCTTGCCATACGGGAGCGTCTGAGCTTCGCTGCCGAACAAATTCCACAGGCCTTACGGGCGTTGGCCGATTTGGAAGGCGTGCAGGAAGCGGTAATCCTGTCCACCTGCAACCGCACCGAAATCTATGCGCACCTGGCGAACGGCTCTGAAGCACAACTGTGTGACTGGCTTACGCGCCTGCGCAGCGCCGATGACCCGGATGTGCGCGCACGTTTCTACAGCCATGCTGGCGAAGCCGCGGCACGCCACCTGTTCCGGGTCGCCTGCGGCCTGGATTCCATGATCCTGGGCGAGCCGCAGATTCTAGGTCAAATCAAGGATGCTTATTCGCAGGCGCAACGCCATGGGACAGCCGGCAACCACCTGCACCGCTTGTTCCAGTATGCCTTCGCGGTCGCGAAACAGGTACGTACCGATACGCATATCGGTGAACACCCCGTATCCGTGGCTTACGCCACGGTGCATCTGGCGCGGCAAATCTTCGCCGACTTCAGCAAACTCACCGCGCTGCTCATCGGCGCCGGCGAGACCATTGAACTGGTAGCACAGCATCTCCGCGAACAGGGTACCCAGCGCATGATCATCGCCAACCGCACCTTGAGTCGCGGGCACCGGTTAGCCGAACAATTCGGCGGATACGCCATCGGCTTACACGAAATCCCCATGCATCTCGGCGAGGCGGATATTGTGATTGCCTCCACCGGTAGTCCCGAACCATTGCTCACCTATGCCACCGTCGCCGAAATTCTTGGGGCGCGCAAACACCGACCGGTACTCATGATGGATATTGCTGTGCCACGCGATATTGACCCTCAAGTGATGGAATTGAGTGATGTTTATCTCTTTACGATCGATGATCTGCGTAACGTGGTGGAGAACAACCGGAATTCCCGCCGCACGGCCGCACACCAGGCGGAACTGCTGATTGATGCCCAGGTGGAAAAGTTCACGGAACAATTGCGTGGCTTGGACGCTGTACCCGCCATCCGCGCAGTGCGTGATCATGCCGCGGCACTTCGGGACCAGACGCTGGAACAGGCGCAGCAGCTGCTTATCGGCGGCGCGCCGCCGGAAAAGGCCCTCAAATTTCTCGCGGAAACGCTCACCAACCGGTTGTTGCATGCCCCTACCGCCTATCTCCGTCAAGCGGCCAATGAAGGCCGTGACCATATTATCCACCAGGCTCACGAACTTTTCGGTCTGAAGGGCAAGGACCAGGACAAAAAGCCTTGACGGTGCTTTATATATCTTTATGAACTCGCATTTCCACAACCCAGCTCCGTGAAAGATTCCATCCGTCAGAAGCTTGAAAGGTTAAGCGCGCGCCATGAGGAGCTGGCGGCCCTGCTCGCCAGTCCTGGGATAATCGGCGATCAAAAACAGTTCCGGGATCTTTCACAGGAATATGCGCGCCTGGAAACATTGGTGCGGCATTTTCGTGCCTACACGGATGCCGAAGCTGATGTGCGCGCGGCTGAGGGCCTGGCTGAGGACCAGGATGCTGGTATGCGGGGTCTGGCGCAGGATGAAATACGCGCCGCCGGTGCGCGCCTGACGGCCTTGGAACCAGAATTGGTGAAACTGCTGCTGCCGAAAGATCCCCACGATGACAGCAACATTTTCCTGGAAATCCGCGCCGGCACCGGCGGCGATGAAGCCGCACTGTTCGCCGGCGACTTGTTCCGCATGTATGGCCGTTATGCCGAGGCACGGGGTTGGCATGTTGAAATCCTGAGCGAAAGTCCCGGTGAACATGGCGGTTACAAGGAAGTCATTTCCCGGGTGGTTGGCCAGGGCGCCTATTCGCGGTTCAAGTTCGAATCCGGCGCCCACCGTGTGCAGCGCGTACCGCAGACCGAGGCCCAGGGCCGCATCCACACTTCCGCCTGCACCGTGGCGATTCTTCCGGAAGTGGAGATGGTGGAGGACGTGGATATCAATCCGACGGACTTAAAGGTAGACACTTACCGTTCCTCGGGGGCCGGCGGTCAGCATGTAAACAAGACTGATTCCGCCATCCGCATCACGCATTTGCCCAGCGGGATCGTGGTGGAGTGCCAGGACGAACGTTCCCAGCACAAGAACCGCGCTCGCGCCTTGTCTCTGCTCAAGGCGAAATTATTGTCGGCGGAACGGGAGAAATTGATCAACGCACAGGCACAGTCGCGCAAATTGCAGGTGGGCAGTGGTGACCGTTCGGAACGCATCCGCACCTATAATTTCCCCCAGGGACGCGTGACCGATCACCGCATTAATCTGACACTCTACAAACTGGATGAGATTCTGCAAGGGAAACTGGATGATCTGATCATGCCGCTTATGAATGAATACCAGGCGGAGGAACTGGCCGCCATGGCGGCTCAGTGAGTATCGGCACGCATCTGAAGCCGGCGATATTGCACGTAACAAACCGCCAATGCATAGCACCACACAATCGCGCCTAGTAACGGCATGAGTCCGAAGTCATACCACGGATTCATGAGTGAGGCTGTCGAAGGTATCTGACCCGCACTAAACTGTCGTAGTGCGTTTACGATATCCGGCCAGTCGGCAATTACCTCATAAACGAACAACGCAATGGCCGGCGCCGAGATCACCACCGAAGTCCTCCACCAATGCGGCCATGTGAGTGCGTGACTGTAGCCCAGGGCATCAAAGATATTCTTGCGATCCAGCACCGCGGCGTAGGCAAAAAATGTGAGGGTGGTACCCAGAATCAGGCCAGGGATGATAAATAGCATAAACCCGCCCCAAGCGGCGAGGTTGTACAGTAAGTCGCCGATGAGAATCGCCGGTGCTGCGCGGATACCGATGCGTAATGCGCGGGTATAGGAAAGTGTGGTTTCCGACGCAAACGCATCCAGCTTGGCAATGGCGCTCCCATAAAGAACACTCTCCACCAGCCAGGCGCCCAAGGTGATCAGAAGCATGGACCAGTTTAAACTTCCGGTGAGCAGTCCGCCGCCGGCAAAAGCGTCCGGCACTACATCCACGATACCAGCTGCCCATATGGGCAGTAAAATTACCGGTATGGATTTCAGGAACAAGCGCCAGCCCTCGTCAAGGGTAGCGCCAATGGGCAGTGTTCCGGAGAGACTCATTTTCTGTATCACAGGGAATCTCAGGCCTGGATTGCCATGGTGGGTGCCGATCTTAGTGCGTAACGCGCCTTGAGATCGTGGTAGAGCACATAGAGTATGCCCATCATAAATGGCATGAATATCGCCGCGCCCATCAGTTTCAGAACACCCTTAACCAGGAGGGTACGACCAGTATCCACAGCAACGGTCACCGGCAACCAATGCGCGAGAGGCATTACCACCGCGAGTGGTAACGCGACCAATATTACGATACCGATGATGATGAGTACCGTGCATAACAGCACCAGGAAAGTACGCCACCAGTTTCGGAATACCAAGGCACAGCTGTGGTTCAGGGAGCCGACTGGCCCCTTCCCATCCAGGACAATGGCGAACTGGAAGAACAGCAGGTTGATCACTATATAAATGACCGCAATGAAAATGCAGGCCTCGGTAACTACCATGGCTGCAGCATGGCCAAAGATTATTCCGAAAACAACACCGAGAATCGCGCCAATAATGGCGGCGATGGCGAAGCCGATCACCAAAGTGATAAAACCCAGAATTCCGGCCAATACCAGTGGTGGCAGCTTATGCAGGGCAAAACCCAGCTCAGGGGTCCGCTGCGTGCCACGCGCGGTCTGATCAAGGCGTCGGATGATCAGTGCATTGACAAATGAACTCAGGATCAGCACCAATAACTGTAACAACAGCATGTTGAAAATGAAATGCCCCTGCCTGA
Organism: Gammaproteobacteria bacterium; assembly: GCA_027315405.1. Classification (GTDB taxonomy): domain Bacteria; phylum Pseudomonadota; class Gammaproteobacteria; order Natronospirales; family REEB76; genus REEB76. The sequence goes on from DAHUYB010000083.1 coordinate 11,428, forward strand.
ACAACTGCAACATGGACTGCGGCGAGACTTTCGCATCACCGATCTCTCCGGCCATGTAGATAGTCGGCAACAGACCGATAAAACCCAACACGGTTGTCAGGGCAATCAGCTTGGGGAAACTTGCCAATCCCAGCACTATGCCTTGACGCCAGACCCTTATGGGCCGCCGGGGGGCGCTATCCAGCTCAAGCATATGAAAACCTCGCGGGGATTATTTATGTAATGTGGCAGTGTGCCTGACCAACCAAGACAGCCGCAAGCATTTCCGGAGATGAGGTCCACATGCCTGACAGCAATCAAGCCTGCACGATACAGCCGACGAGCGCCCTCAGAGCAGGCTGGCTCGCGAATTCGGGCATGCTGCACGATGGAATAATCAAAGACGCAGATGGGGTACGGAACGAGCACAAAAAAGAAATTCCGACAGAATTCAAGTACCGCGGGCAAATAACGCCAGATTCACCATGTAACTTTATGATTATAATAAGAAAATAAAAATACCTACTCAAGGCCGCAGCAGTCGGTTGTTATTATCTAGAATGCGCACCGATCGTATGATTTGCAATCAAATCGTCGAGTAGTATCATGCGCTTACGTTTTTTTGGCACATTGGTGGTGAACTAACATGAATAAGTACGTTGTTGTCCTTTCCGCTGCCGTTCTGGGACTTGCCCTGAGCGCCTGCAGCAAGAGTGGTCAAGAATCTGCCCCGGCGGCTTCCACGGCTGCTCCTGCTCCGGCGGCCTCAACCCAGATGGCGGCTCCGGCTGCCGGCACGGCTATGAAGGCTCCGGCTGCCAGCACGGCCAAGCCGGCGTCCACGACTCCTCCGCATAACTAAAAGTTGGAACCGGCTTAAGGCCGGTTTTGGCTTGCGGCCATCCATCCGTGGATGACCAAGCGGTAAAGACCTAAGGGCGGGCCGGAAACGGCCTGCCCCTTTTAATTGGTGTTTGCCCATCAAAAAGCCAGTGCCTGCTCCAGATCGGCGCGCAAATCCGCCAGGTCTTCGATACCCACCGACAACCGTATCAGCGAATCGCTGATACCCAAGCTTCTGCGTGTCTCTGGTGGCACCGAAGCGTGAGTCATAATGCCCGGGTGTTCGATAAGGCTCTCGACGCCGCCCAGGCTTTCGGCGAGCGCGAATAACTCGCAGCGCTCCAGGAAACGCCGCGCCTCGGTTTCACCACCTTTGAGAAAGATCGTGACCATGCCACCGCAGGCATGCATCTGGCGCTTCGCCAGCGCATGCTGTGGATGGCTCGCGAGTCCCGGATACACCACGCGCTCCACCCGCGGATGTTTTTCCAGCCAGCCGGCCAGCTCCAAAGCATTACTGCAATGACGCTGCATGCGCAACGCCAGTGTCTTCAGGCCGCGCAACGCCAGGAAGCTGTCGAACGGTCCCGCCACCGCGCCCACGGAGTTCTGCAGAAAGGCCAGTTGTTCAACCAGTTCCGGCCGCTCGCCCGCTACCAGTATTCCGCCCACCATGTCGGAATGACCATTGAGGTATTTGGTGGCGGAATGCATCACGGCGTCGAAGCCCGACTCCAACGGCCGTTGCAGATAGGGTGAGGCAAAGGTGTTGTCGCACACCGTCATGAGATGGTGTTTGCGGGCGACTGCCGCGACCATGGCAAGATCCACCAGTTTGAGCATGGGATTGGTCGGCGTTTCCACCCAGATCAATCTGGTTTCAGGGCGGATGGCGGCCTCCAGGAGTTTCCGGTCGCGCAGATCCACGAAGCTGAATGTGAGCCCTGCGGAACGTTTGCGCACCCGCTCAAACAGCCGGTAGGTGCCCCCATACATGTCGTCCATGGCGATCACATGGCTGCCGGAATTCAGCAGATCCAGAACCGTGGCCGTGGCCGCCATGCCGGAAGCAAAGGCAAAACCGCGGGTGCCGCTTTCCAGATCCGCCACGCAGCGTTCATAGGCCATGCGCGTGGGATTCTGGGTGCGCGAGTATTCAAAGCCCTTGTGCTTGCCGGGGCTTTCCTGGACATAAGTTGAAGTAGCATAAATGGGTTGCATCACCGCACCGGTTGAGGGATCCGGCGATTGACCGGCATGAATGGCACGGGTGGCAAAACCGGATTTTTCCCCTGAAGAATGCATGACTATCTGCCTTTAGAACGAGTTGTAGGGGTGGCGTGATGCGCCGGGATTCATATTCAAGCCTGCGGTCCCATTTGCCGCTACTGTAACCGCAAACGATTCAATAGGTCGCTGCGCGTCACCAGACCCAGAAACTCGTCGCCGCCCATGACCGCGACGGCGGTTTCCGTTTCCAGTAACGTGAACAGCTCTTCGATTTTTTGGCCGGCGTGTAGGCGTGGAAAACCGGCATTCAACGCGGTACGCACTTCCTGGGTGAAGCCGCGCGGATCGCTGCGCACCGCATGAATCAGATCGGTCTCGCTCACAGCACCCAGGAAATTCTTGCCTTCGATCACCGGCAACTGGGAAATACCGTTGTTACGCATGCGGGTGTGGGCAGTAGCGAGTGTATCCGCCGGACCCACATAGACCGTGGCCCGCTCCCAATAGGGACGGCCCACGTAATCGCCCAAATCGCCGCGTTTGGGCCGCGCGATAAATCCCTGCTCGATCATCCAGAAATCGTTGTACAACTTGGAAAGGTATTTGTTGCCGGTATCGGCGCCCAGGGTTACCACCCGTTTGGCGGTTTTCTGCGCACGGCAGTAGCGCAAGGCGGCGGCGATCAGGGTGCCGGAGGAAGATCCCAGCAACAGGCCCTCCTTGCGCAGCACCGCGCGCGCGGTGGCAAAGGATTCGCTGTCGGGAATAGTGTAGGCATGCTTTACTACCGACAGGTCGCAGATATCCGGGATGAAATCCTCGCCGATTCCTTCCACCAGCCAGGCGCCCTTGTTTCCCAGCTTGCCGGTTCTGAGGTAATCCGCCAACACCGAACCTTGCGGATCCGCCAGCACTATCTCCACCTGCGGCGCCACGCGCCGGAAATAATGACCGATTCCTGTGAGTGTGCCGCTGGAACCCACGCCGACCACCACCGCATCCAGCTGCTGCTGCATCTGCTCCCAGATTTCCGGCGCGGTGCTGGTTTCGTGGGCTTTGACGTTGTCGGGATTGCCGAACTGGTTGATGAAATACGCCTGCATGTCCTTGGCCAAGCGCCTGGCCAGATCCTGGTAATACTCCGGGTGGCCCTTGGCCACGTCCGAGCGGGTCAGCACGACCTCCGCGCCCATGGCGCGCAGATTGAAAATTTTTTCCTGGCTCATCTTGTCGGGGATCACCAGGATCAGGCGATAGCCTTTCTGGGCGGCTACCAGTGCCAGCCCCAGGCCGGTATTGCCGGCGGTAGCCTCAACGATGGTGGCGCCGGGTTTGAGGTCGCCGCGCTTCTCGGCTTCCTCGATCATGGAAATGCCGATGCGATCCTTGATGGAACCGCCGGGGTTCATGAGCTCAAGTTTGAGAAACAAGCGGCAGGGGCCGGCATCCAAGTGCTTCAATTCCAGCATGGGCGTACCGCCGACCATCTCCAGCACATTGGAATAGATTTTCATGCGGACTCCGGAAATACGCTCGGCAGGCAGCCGCTATTGTACGGAAACGCTTAAAATAAGCCCACTTTCCAAGGGGACCGCCATGGGCGTTAGCATCGCCACGCTGTTGAGCATGGCCAGCAGCGAGCTGTCGAAAACCAGCCCTTCGCCGCGCCTGGACGCGGAGGTCCTGCTGGCGCACGTGCTGGAAACGCCACGCAGCCATCTGCATGCGCGACCTGAGCAGCGCGTGGAGGTCAAACAAATGCGGCTGTTCGCGTTGCTGGTGGTGGCGCGCTGCAAAGGCAGACCCATCGCGCATCTCACCGGCAAACGCGATTTCTGGTCCTTGTCCTTCAAGGTTACCGCCGCCACCCTGATCCCGCGTCCGGAAACCGAATTGTTGGTGGAAGAAACTCTGCGGGTCGTGCCCATGGGCGCCCGCTGGTACATCGCCGACCTCGGCACCGGCAGCGGTGCCATCGCGCTCTCGCTGGCGTACGAGCGGCCCCATTGCAAGCTTGTGGCCACCGATATCAGCCGTTTGGCGCTAGGGGTGGCGCGTGAAAACGCCGCCAGACTGAAAATCACCAACGTGGAATTTCTGGAGGGCGAATGGTTTACTCCAATCGCCAGCCGGCGTTTCGCCGTAATCGTCTCGAACCCACCTTATGTTGCCAATGATGATCCGCACTTGCGCTCCGGAGATTTGCGCTTCGAACCGCGCCGTGCCCTGACCGGCGGCCCCGATGGCCTGGCCGCCATCCGCAAGATCGTGCTGCGGGCGCCCACCCATCTGGAATCCGGTGGTGCGCTGCTGTTGGAACACGGCTATGACCAGGCTGAGCGAGTGCGTAGCTTGCTGGCGTCCGCCGGCTTCTCCTATATTCATTCGGTGTCGGATCTCACAGGCATCAGCCGTGTCACCGGCGGACGTTTCGAGGATTGATAGCATGATGTCATTGCATTCTGGAGTCCTGCCATGATCCTCATGACCACCAGCCTCGGCGACATCACCCTGGAACTCTATCCCGAGAAGGCGCCCATCAGCGTGGAGAATTTCCTCGCCTATGTGGATGAGGGTTTCTACGACGGCACCGTGTTCCACCGCGTGATTCCGAAATTCATGATCCAGGGCGGCGGCTTCATTCCCGGCATGCGGCAGAAAAAACCGCGTGCGCCTATCCATAATGAAGCCGGCAACGGGCTGTTGAACACGCGCTACAGCATCGCCATGGCGCGCACCTCGGACATCCACAGCGCCACCAGCCAGTTCTTCATCAACCTGGGTGATAATGCTTTCCTGAACCACGGCACCCGGGATTTCGGCTACGCAGTTTTCGGCAAAGTCATCAAGGGAACCGAAGTGGTGGACAAGATTGCCGGTGTCAGAACCGGACACCATGGACCGCATGACGATGTGCCGCAGGAGCCGGTTATGCTGCAAACGGCGCGGCGTCTGGCAGAAAGCGGCGCCAGATGAACAACCGTGGTCTGTCTTCTTTTTGTTAGAGCGTCCAACAAAATGCTTAGCACCCCCCTCGCCCTAACCTTCTCTCGCCAAGAGAGGAGGCAAAAAGAAGCGACGGGAGGTAACGATTTTCGTTTTGTTAGATACTCTTAGTAAGCTCAATATTCTTTTAGCTGACAAGTTGCTCTGCAATAATTACGCACATACTATCCTATGATCAGGATCACAGTGTAAGTCGGGTATCAAGCGTATGCAGTCCATCAACCGTTTAAGCTGCATTGGTTTGCGCATACCTCGATTGGCGCGGCCGGTACGTTTGTATCTGTATGAAACCATCGACGTTGAAGGCATGCGAATAGGATATGACATTGCTTTACAGGACTACGATGACCCAACCCCAATATTGTGTGAAACCTGGTTTCATGAACATGGCCTGCGCGTCAATGAATTACCGCTGTCCAGCTACAGCGAAATCAGTTTCGCCCAGCAAGCCATAGCCGATCTTACAAATAATAATGCATTTGAACCTTTCATATCTGACGAAACTAAGCCGGCCATGGTATTGCCGTATATCGGCACCCGTGAAGATTTACTGGCCTATGGGCGTGATTTAGCCATTACGGACGTGCGCCCGGCATTTATGGCAAGACGTTCCGATGAAGCATTTGAATGCTTGGTTGCCAACAAGTCGGGGAAACAGCAGGCGTTATTGCGCGTCGTTACCAGCTCACGTGTGCCTTACGATGATTTCCTGCTTTTTGAGGAAGTCCCAGACATGACCTGCGATCGAGATACATGGCTCACTTGGCTGGCCTGTGACCTGTCTATTCAGGGGTGGGAAGTATTCTGGTCTGATGGTTATTCGATCTCGGTATCCAACGTCACTATCAATGACGTTGATGATTCCATCAAGAGCTCACTATAGTCATATGATTTAGTGCGATTGACGTTTGCCCATATTTTCACTCCCCCGCGATAGCTGGGTCCAATGTCTGAAACTGTCTTGGAGCGTCTAACAAAATGCCTCAGCGCCTCCCTCACCCCCCTCTCCCACCAAGGGAGAGGGGGGGTGAGCGGAACAAGTGTTCTCATTTTGTTAGACGTTCTTGGATAATATCGCCAGCGGAATAAATTGATACCTCTGGGTCGCTCACCTGTTATGAAATTCCCTTGTAGCTAACCGAGTAGAACTACCATCCTTATAACTACGGGCTCAGGTACCCAAGACCGGCAGCAGCACCCGCAGGCCGGCGGCGATGAACTCGATGCCGATGGCAGCCATGATCAGGCCCATGAGGCGCGTCACGATGTTAATACCGGTGCGGCTCAGAGCCCGGGAAATCAGCGGTGCCAACTGTAAGACCAGCCACACGATGCCAGCTACCACGGCGATACCAAAGAGCAGGATGATGTAGCGGCCAAATAGCGCCGGCCGGTGGCCATACAGGATCACGGTGCTGATGGCGCCAGGTCCGGCGATGAGCGGTACGCCCAGCGGCACCACCGCCACCTGCTCCTTCTCTTGGGTTTCCTGGGCCTCCTCCGCCGTCTGGCGTGTGGGACCCATCTTGCCCTGCAGCATGGAAAGCGCGTTCATCAGAATCAAAATCCCGCCGCCCACCTGGAACGAGGCCACACTGATGCCGAAAAAGTTCAGGATCAGTTCGCCTGCCAGTAGGGTCACCGCCAGCACCACGCCCACGGTGATGGCGGCGGTGAAGGCGGTACGGCGCCGTTCCCCAGCGGTCTGGTTCTGGGTAAGGTTGATGAAGATCGGGATGACGCCGATCGGATTGAGGATGGCGAGCAGGCCCGCAAAGAACTTGAGATATTCCGCCCACGCGCTCACGGGTTTGCCTGCATCCGTCATCAATAAATAGCCGTCACCGGGGATGGCGGCGGCAAATGGATATTTTACCGGATGAAATCCCGGCGAACTGCCTGACGACAGGATAAAATTTATCCCGGTTATTCAAGTGTGATTTTGGCATGGATACCGATAACTATAGTCTGCGCTACAGCCGCCATCTGGCACTACCGGACTTCGGCGCCGCCGGCCAGGAGAAACTGGCGCACGCACGGGTGCTGATTGTTGGTCTGGGCGGATTGGGTTCGCCGGCCGCGCTGTACCTGGCTGCCGCTGGTGTCGGCACCTTGGTGCTCAACGATTTCGACCGCGTGGATCTTTCCAAT
>DAHUYB010000084.1 GCA_027315405.1 Gammaproteobacteria bacterium
CTATCCGTTATCAAGGCCAGCTCACGGTATTCGATGCGCGCAATTCCAGCAGTCCTTGTTATGCCTGTCTCTATCCGGAAGGTGGCGAGGAACTGGAAAACTGCCGCAGCAACGGCATCCTGGCGCCGCTGGTCGGCGTCACCGGCGGACGCTTTGGCGACTGATAGCATCCGATTTCCACTCATGGAGTCCCAGCATGATCCTCATGACCACCAGCCTCGGCGACATCACCCTGGAACTCTATCCCGAGAAGGCGCCCATCAGCGTGGAGAATTTTCTCGCCTATGCGGATGAGGGTTTCTACGACGGCACCGTGTTCCATCGCGTGATTCCGAAATTCATGGTCCAGGGCGGCGGCTTCCTGCAGGATATGCAGCAGAAAAAACCGCGTGCGCCTATTCACAATGAAGCCGGTAATGGTCTCATCAATATGCGGTACAGCATTGCCATGGCGCGCACCTCCGACATCCACAGCGCCACATGTCAGTTTTTCATCAACCTCGCGGACAACGCCTTCCTGAACCACGGCAGCCGCGACTATGGTTACGCGGTATTCGGCAAAGTCATCCAGGGTACCGACATCGTGGACAAGATCGCCGGCGTCAAAACCGGCCGCCATGGCCTCCACGGCGACGTGCCGCTGCAGCCGGTGGTGATGATTTCAGCGCGCCGTTTGCCAGCAGCCTGAGCTATAGCCGAATACGTTTAGCAAATCCAACGCCCGCATCCACGGGTTAGCTACCCTCTGTCGTTCCACGTTCCAGTGGTTGTGCATTCCTCAAGTGATTACGGTAGGCTTACGTCCTGAGGTGCTCCAAGCATGGAATCAAGTGGCAACAAACCGGGATTCTTCGCACGCCTGAAACAGCATCACATCTACCGCGTGGTAGTCGTGTATGCCATCGCTTGTTGGGTGCTGATCCAACTGGCCAACAGCTTATTCCCGGATTTCGGCATTTCGCGCCAGGCCGTGCGCATTCTTATCATCGTGCTGCTGCTGGGTTTCCCACTGGTGCTGGTACTGTCCTGGATGCTCATCAAACCCAAGGATCCGGTCCAATACACCGCCTGGCAGCGACTGCATTGGAAATTGGGCGCCGGATTGTCCGTGGTGGTGACCATCGTGCTTGTGGTTTCAGGGTATTACGCTTGGCGTTTCTCTGCGCATTTGGACGCGGTGCAAACCATAAGCCAGCAAGCCACCCCGACGTTCAATCCGCCCTCCGATTCTCTGGTGATATTGCCATTCACCAACCTGAATGGCGACCCGCAACAGCAGTACTTCAGCGATGGCATTACCCAGGAACTCACCGAGGCACTCGGAAAAAATCCTGCGCTGCGCGTGATCGCCTGGATACCGCCTCCACATTCCGTGACCCAAAACGCACTGCGGTTGATATCGGCGAACAATTGAACGTGTCTAATCTTTTGTACGGCAGCATCCTGCGTCAAGGGGAACGGGTACGGATCTCCGTCGAATTGGTGAACACCGTTACGGGTTACCTGCTTTGGTCGGCACATTATGACGAGCCTTTCAAGAACATCTTTGTAGTACAGGACGAGGTTTCCAAAGCCATCGCCAGTACCTTGCAGGTGAAATTTGAACAATCTGATCTGCCGGCTTTCGGCACCCAAAGTCCCGAAGCTCACGAGTTGGTGCTTAAAGGCCGGGCGCTGCTGGACAAAGCCGATGCCGTAAGCCTGACAGGCGCACGCAAAGATTTCGAACAGGCGATCGCTCTCGATACGAATTATGCAGATGCGTATGCACTGCTCGCGCGCGTCCTGATCGTGCTCACCGAACGCTCTGATTTGCCGCTCAAAACCACGTTACCCGCGATCCGCACAGCCGCCGAAAAGGCGTTGGCCCTTGATCCCCACAATGCCGACGCGTGGGTGGCATTGGGTACCGCAGACGAAAGTGCTGCGCCGCCCAATATCCCAAAGGCGCGTATTGATTTTCAGCAAGCGCTGGCACTTGACCCCAGCAATGCGGCCGCGCATACCGACTATGGCACGATCCTACCGCTCAAGCAGAATTTTGCGCAGGAACAGGAAGCCACATTGCTTGATCCCGGCAACGCTGCGGCCTGGAATAACTTCGCGGTCTCCGCGCAGGACCTCGGCAACTGGCCGCAGGAAATTCAGGCGGTCGAGGCGCTGCTCAAGCTCGATCCCCAGGACGTGGATGGCGCATTTGCATTGGCCTTCGCCCATCAGCAATTGCGGCAGTACGACCAAATGGTGGCAGCCTTCGATTTGGTGAAACCCGTGACACCGGTGGATCGCGAACAAGTCATGGCCGGCAGGCTAACGTACCAAGCCGTGCGGGATGCAAAACTCCGGCCCCAGGCGTTCGAGGCGCTCAAGGCGCTTGCCCGCCATCAATCCAACCTGGATGTGGCAAGCAACCTCCTGCAACTCTACCTTGCGCTTGGCGACACCACCCCGGCATTGAAACTGCTCAGAAGCCTATGCCCGGCCGACCCGGCCGCCTGTAGCGACCTCGCCATCAGCCCAATATATGAATCGCTACGCGGTGATCCACGCTTCAAGCGGCTGGCTGAAAAATACACCACGGTCACCGTGCAGTAGCAGCGTGAGCGACTCTGCAGTCTCCGGATCGCCTGCGTAATTCCGCTTCAGGATCAGCACCCCACCGGCTCGTCTGCGGCCACTGTAATCGGGCATAATCTTGCGCCAGAGGGACAGCATGGCCAGCAGCGACAACAACCCGAACAACCCGCCGGGCTTCTTTGCCCACCTGAAGCAGCACCACATCTACCGCGTGGCGGCGTGGTATGGCGCGTCCATTGCCGTGCTGATTCAGATTGTGGCGCGTGCCTTCCCGTATTTCGGCTGGTCCGCGGCGGTGCCGGCCGTCATCATCATCCTGATTGCGGGCTTTCCGGTGGCCATCATGCTGGCCTGGCTCCTCATCGAGCCTACGGACCCGGCCGCGCAAACCAAATGGCAGCGGCGGCACTGGAAGCTCGGTGCCGTAGTCATGCCGGTGGTGATCGCGGCGGTGGTGATTTCCGGTTTCTGGGCCTGGCACCTGAACCAGCGCCATGAGGTGCGCCTCGTCGCTGAACAGGCCGCAGCCCAGACAAGCGCGCAGCCCGCCGCCTTCGATCCGCCCACCGACACACTGGTGGTGCTGCCGTTCGCCAACCTCAACGGCGATCCCAAGCAGCAATACTTCAGCGACGGCATCACCGAGGAACTCACCAACGCACTCGGCCAGACCACCGGCCTGCGCGTGATCTCGTGGGACACCGCATCCCATTACCGCGACAGCCAGCAACCGGCCATCGGCAAGGCGCTCAATGTCGCCAACGTGCTGACCGGCAAGATCCTGCGCCAGGGCAACGCGGTGCGGGTGATCGTGGAACTGGTAAATGCCCGCACCGGCTATCAGGTGTGGGCGGACCATTACGACGATTCGCTGGCCAACGTGTTCCGGGTGCAGGACCAGATTTCGGCGGCGATCGCACAGGCGCTGAAGGTGAAATTCGCGAGCCTCGGCACGGCGCGCACCGTCAACCCCGCGGCGCACGACCTGGTGTTGCAGGCGCGCGCGCTGATCGAGAAAGCCCACAGCGCCACGCCCATCGAGCAGGCCCTCAAGCTGTACCAGCAGGCCATCGCGCTCGATCCCGCTTACGCCGACGCCCATGCCGGGCTAGCGCACGCGTGGTTCGACCTGACCCAATTCTCCACGCTGCCGCTCAAGGACGCGCTGCCCAAGGTGCGCGCGGAGGCCAACCAGGCGCTGGCGCACGATCCGCGCAACGTGGAGGCTCTGGTGGCGCTGGGCTATGCCGACGCAGCGGAAAACCACATCGCCAAAGCCAAGGCGGAATACGAGCGCGCGCTGGCGATCGATCCCAGCAATACCAGCGCGCACGTGGATTACGGCAACCTGCTGCCGCTGAAACAGTCGGTGGCGCAGACGCTGGAAGCGGTGCAGCTCGATCCCGACGACGTCGCCGCGCAGAACAACCTTGGCACGAATTATCTGGACATGGGCGAATACGCGCAGGCGCTGGCGCCTTCGCAGGCCATGATGCGACTCGATCCACACAGTGCCGACAACGCATTCGGCTTGGCGCTGACCTATGCGCTGTTGCACCGCAACGCCGACGCGGTGAAAGCCTTCGACCTCGCCAAGCCCACTACGGAACTCGCCAAGGCGCTGATCGCCGCCGGCCGGCTGACCTACCAATCGCTGCTCGATCCCAACCTGCACGCCGAAGCGCTGGGCGCGGTGGAGGCGCTCGGCCGGCGCGCTGACCTCGATCCAACGTCCATGGGCGACGTGATCCAGCTTTTTCTAGCGCTGGGCCGGCACGCCACCGCGCTGGAGCTACTGCCGCAGAACTGTGCCGCATCGCCGGTCGGCTGCAGCGACCTCAGCGTCAATCCGTTGTTTATACCGCTGCGCGGCCAGCCGCGCTTCGAGGCGCTGGTGAAGCAGTACGACACCGTCTCCAAACCCACGGCTTCGGCCGCCGCCGCGCCCGCATCCGCTTCGTCGCGGTGACGTTTTCGCGGACATGGCCACAATCGCCCCGTAGGAGCGCGCCACGCCCCGCGACCGGTGATGCATCGCAGATCCGTTGTAGAAGCGGGCCGCGCGATAAAATACATCCTTCCCCATCACAGCGATTCACTATGAACGACAGCGATTATGGACTGCGCTACAGCCGTCATCTGGTGCTGCCGGATTTCGGCGCGGCCGGCCAGGAGAAACTGGCGCACGCACGGGTGCTGATTGTTGGTCTGGGCGGATTGGGTTCGCCGGCCGCGCTGTACCTGGCTGCCGCTGGTGTCGGCACCTTGGTGCTCAACGATTTCGACCGCGTGGATCTTTCCAAT
>DAHUYB010000095.1 GCA_027315405.1 Gammaproteobacteria bacterium
TCTGGGCGGGTACGGGTCAATGGGCGGGTGATATTCGATCCCGAGCATCCGGTATCCGGTGAGCACGATCATATCGAAGTGGACGGCGCGGGCGCGCACGCCGCTAAACGAATCTATCTGATGCTGAATAAGCCGCGCGGAATGGTGACGACCGTGCGTGACGAACGAGGGCGCGACACGGTGTATCGGTGTTTCGAGGGTGCAGATCTGCCCTGGATCGCACCGGTCGGCCGTCTTGATCGTGCCAGTGAGGGACTGCTGCTGTTCAGCAACGATCCGGAATGGGCCACGCGGGTTTCCGGTCCCGCCCGCATCGCGAAGGTTTATCACGTACAGGTCAATTGCATACCCGAGGCCGCACAACTTGCATGCCTGCAGGATGGCATCGAAGACCAGGACGAGTGGCTGAAAACCAGGGCCATCCGCCTGTTACGCCAGGGCGCACGCAACGCCTGGCTGGAAATCATCCTCGATGAGGGCCGGAACCGGCAAATCCGCCGCATGTTGGCCGCCCTGGATATCGGTGTGTTGCGTCTGATCCGGGTCGCCATCGGATCAATCTTGCTGGGCGATCTGGGCAAAGGGCAATGGCGGTATTTGAATGAGCGGGAGATCAAAGAATTGGGTCACGGCTGACCAAGCGAGACAACGCTAGGGTTGCTGATGCAAACGCAAATCCGTGATCTGGAACCGGGCGAACTCTTCCGGTAATTCCATATCCTCGGCATTAAAGACCATGACATTTTCAAGCAAGCGTCCATTTTGCAGACGTACATCCACGCGCTGATAACCCATGCTGCTTTCAGGTTTGGAAACTAGATAATCAATCCATTTTTTGGATAACTTAACGCGCATCTTTAAGTTTCCGGGATCGTGTCGGGGCCCGTCACCGATTTGGCGACTGTGCCATCAGTAAAAATCACCTCAGCACCGCCGCCTGACTGGTTGTTGGCGAGCCGCGCCGCGCCTCTATTAATTTTAGTCTCTTTTGAAGGGATGGCCGAGTACATTCATTCTACGGAAGCGATTGCTCCGATTTGTGGTTCGATTATTTCTTTCTGCTCGCCGAAGCGCTTGACCAGTTCGGCAGCAGAGGTGGGGTGGGCATGGCAATACCTTTAACTTGTACTGGTTCTTTGTGCCACTTATAGCCCAATACAATCGGAAAGGCACCCCACCGGAGATGGGTTCAAGCCAGAGATTTTGGTCGCGGGCAAGGCACGGTGCTTTCGAGGGAACGGAGTTTACAAACCAGTAAATGAGCACCCGAGAAAGCGCCGCCACACCGCCCCCGGTCAAAGGATCGGCTTTAATGACGGAAATGCCGGATACCTGTGAAAACCATGGCGATTCCATGCTGGTCCGCGGCGGCGATGACTTCCGCGTCGCGCAGCGAACCACCGGGTTGGATGATGGCGCTGATACCGGCGCTGGCGGCGGCGTCCACGCTGTCGCGGAACGGGAAAAAGGCATCGGAGGCCATGACCGCGCCGCGCACCTCGAGTTTGGCTTCCTGTGCTTTCAGCACGGCGATTTTCGCGCTCATCACGCGGCTTGGCTGACCAGCACCGATCCCGAGGGTATGGCCGTCTTTCGCGTACACGATGGCGTTGGATTTCGCGAATTTCGCTACCGTCCACGAGAACAGGAGGTCTGCCAGCTGTTTTTCCGTGGGGCGCTTGTGGGTAACCATCTTGAGATCGGCGACGGTGGTATGGAGGTGATCGGCTTCCTGAAGCAGCAGACCGCCGCTGATACGGCGGCACTCGAACTCGCTTGAGGGTTTTTGCAAGGGGCCGGTGGCGAGTACGCGCATGTTCGGTTTGGCGGACAGGGTTTTCAGTGTATCTGCGCCGATCTCCGGCACCACGATTAACTCTACGAATTGATTGGCGAGGATTTTGGCGGCGGTGACGGCATCCAGCGGCCGGTTGAAGGCAATAATGCCGCCGAAGGCGGAGCTGGGATCGGTCTGGTAGGCCTGTTCATAGGCTTGCAGCAAGGTTTTGCCCAGCGCCACGCCACAGGGATTGGCATGTTTCACAATCACGCAGCCGGGCGTCTCGAATTCACGCACGCAGGCGAGTGCGGCGTCCGCATCGGCCAGATTGTTGTAGCTGAGCTCCTTGCCCTGCAACTGCCTGGCGCCGGCGAGTGTGCCGGCCAAATTGGCGTCCGCCGAGTACAGCGCGGCGCGCTGATGAGGATTTTCACCGTAACGCAGTTCATGAAGTTTGTGGAACTGCGGCGCATAGAAATCCGGAAGCGGGCTGTGGGGATTGTTTGCCGGCAGGCCGGCGGCGAGGTAGTTGGCGATGGCGCCGTCGTAACGGGCGCTATGGGCAAACGCCTTGACGGCGAGCTCGTAGCGCAGCGCCTCGCTCACGGCACCCTGGTGTGTCTGCAGGTCTGCGAGTACGCGCCCATAGTCGCCGCTGTCCACCACCACCGTCACGGCAGCGTGGTTTTTGGCGGCGGCGCGCAGCAGGGCCGGGCCGCCGATGTCTATGTTCTCGATGGCTTGGTCGCGGGTGTGGCCGGATCTTGCGACCGTGGCCTCGAAGGGATAGAGATTGACCACCAGCAGATCAATGGGCGCAATCCCATGTTCGCGCATCACGGCATCATCCATGCCGCGCCGACCCAACAGACCGCCGTGGATTTTCGGGTGCAGGGTTTTGACACGACCGGTCATGATCTCGGGAAAGCCGGTGTACTCGGACACTTCCTTGACAGGGAGTCCCGCATCCCGCAGCACGCTGGCGGTGCCACCGGTGGAGAGTATTTCGACACCGAAGGTGTGCAGGCTGCGCGCGAATTCAAGCACTCCGGATTTGTCGGAAACGCTTATTAACGCACGGCGTATGGGCGGCACGAGCCTTCCCTCATGGCGTAAGCCAATGGCGATCCGCCCCGGGCGGCCCGGCAGCGGATCAGGTGTTGATTTTATATTGACGCAGCTTCTTGCGCAGCGTGCTGCGGTTGATGCCCAGGATTTCCGAGGCCCGCGACTGGTTGCCGCGGGTGAAATCCAGGAGTGTCTTGAGCAGCGGCTGCTCGATTTCTCCCAGCACGAACTCGTAGAGATCGGATGGGTTATGACCATCCAGGTCGGCGAAGTAGCGTCGCAGGGTCTTTTCGGCGTAATCCCGCAGACCATGGGAGGCGGGTGTAAATTGCGCGTTGTCTCCCAGCTTAGGTGACTTCCAAGGTTCGTCTGCCACTTGCAAACGCCGTACTGCTGCTCTGCTATTCATGCCGCCAGCTCCTCGATATTGTTGTTGTGTGCGAACAGGTTGCGGACCAGCCGTTGCTGCTCGCGTGCCGACTCCACGCGCACCACCCGCTCCCGCAGCGCGGCGGTTTCCGGCCGTGTCTTGAGATACCAGTTGAGGTGTTTGCGGGCCATACGCACGCCGGTGAACTCGCCATAAAAGGAATACAGGTTATCCAGATGTCCCAGCATGATGTCGGCAACTTCCTGGTCGTTCGGCGACGGGAGCTTGTGGCCCGTCGCCAGGTAATGACTGATTTCGCGGAAGATCCACGGCCGCCCCTGGGCAGCCCGCCCGATCATAACCGCCGCTGCGCCGGTGGTTTCCAGCACCGCCCGGGCTTTTTCCGGTGAGTCCACATCACCATTGGCGAGCACCGGAATCTTCACCGCGGCGCTGATGGCACGCAGCGTTTCATATTCCGCGTTGCCCGCATACAGATCGGCGCGGGTGCGGCCATGCACGGCGAGTGCCTGAATGCCGGCCTGCTGCGCGATTTCGGCAACGCGCACGCCATTCTTGTGTTCCCGATCCCAGCCGGTGCGGATCTTGAGCGTCACCGGTACATCCACCGCGGCCACCACTGCGTCTAGAATCTGTCTAACTAAATCCTCGTCCTGCAAGAGCGCCGATCCCGCAGCCTTGTTGCAGACTTTCTTGGCCGGGCAGCCCATGTTGATGTCGATAATCTGGGCGCCCTCGGCGACGTTCAGGCGCGCCGCCTCGGCCATCATCCCGGGCTCGCCGCCCGCGATCTGCACGATGCGGGGTTCCACCTCGCCGTCGTGGTTGCGGCGCCGCCGGCTTTTGGCGCTGGCATAGAGTCCCACCTGCGCGGTAACCATTTCCGAAACCGCGAGGCCCGCACCCCAACGCTTGCATAACTGCCGGAACGGCCGGTCGGTTACGCCCGCCATGGGCGCCAACACCACGCGAGTACGCAACGTATAGCAACCAATGCGCATTTGTGCGTTGTCGTGCGTGTTATCGGGAACAGGCGGAGATGATAACTGCAATCAGGCGGCTGTCAAACTTGAAATTCGGCAGAGGGTGATTTATGGGCGTCTATTGTGCAATTCTGCGGCAGCCGGCGTGATATCACCGCAATCGGCGCGCAACACAAGGGAAACTTCGTGCAAAATCAATCAGTCGCAGTGCTGCTGCATTCACGGCTGCCGGCCAGATCAAAACAGGGCTGCACTTGGAAGCCCAC
This sequence comes from Gammaproteobacteria bacterium, assembly GCA_027315405.1. Classification (GTDB taxonomy): domain Bacteria; phylum Pseudomonadota; class Gammaproteobacteria; order Natronospirales; family REEB76; genus REEB76. The sequence continues at coordinate 4,489 of DAHUYB010000095.1, forward strand.
CGCCTCCGGGCCGGGATCCACCACATTGATGCGAAAGCGCACCGCCATGCCCGGATTGAGCCAACTGGCGGCCTGATTCACCGGCAGATACATGCCGGCGGTGAAATCCCGTGCTCGCAGTGCGTTGCCGTAACGATCCGTAAGCTCAATACGCAGAATTGGCCAGGGCTGGGCAAAGCCCGCGCTGTTAGCGAGCGTGCCGGTGATGGAGAGTGCGCCCGGTGACTCCGGATCCGAAGTCACATTGATGTTGCTCACCAGCCACGCTCCGGGTGCTGGGGGCGGAGTTATGGGATGACCCAGGGCTGAATACAGCGCTGACAGGGGCTTACCCAGCAGCGGAGTATGGCTGAGCGCCAAACGATGGGCATTGACGACCTGGATGCCCAGCAGCAGTGCCAGCAACACCACGCCCGCTCCCCAGCCGTTGATGTGCAGGGGCTTGCGAGGTGTTGTTGGCGCGTGCCGTTCCCGTGGCGGCAATTCAACATGCTTGTACAGCGCTTGGTCGCGAACCAGGGCCGGCGGTTTGGGTATGTGATCTTCAATCAGCACCGGCGCGTCTTTATCCGGGTGCTCCGCGGCCTTGCCCGTCCAGGCAATGTCATCAGCTATAGGTGCAGGGGATTCACCCCACGACTCCGCAAACAGGTCATCCACCGGGGCCGCTTGTTCTTCCTGCTGCAACTGAATATCGGGGTCATCGGCGTCCACAACTGGCGCCGCCAAGACCGTGGTAATCGGCACCGGCTCCTGCTGTTCCGAGACCGCCGCCGCATTATCGGCAGCAGTCATCTCATGCTGAGGCCCATCCACGGCGGCGCTAGCGGCTTCAAATTCTTCACGCAGGGTTTCGAAGGCGTCGAACACGCTGTGGCAGCGGCTGCAACGCACCAGGCCATGCACCGCGCGCAACTGTGCGGTGTTGACGCGGAATTGGGTACCGCAGGCGGTACAGGTGGTCAGCATTCAATGTCTCTCCCGGCGCAAGCCATCCATTCGCAGCCATTCTTCCCGTTGTGCGCCGCCGCGGGAGACGAACCAGGGTGCGTAGGCTGCCTGTATCTCATCTCGCTGGCCGGTAAGGATACCGGATAGCAGTAGTGTTCCGCCCGGCCGTACAAGCTCGGCAAAACGCGGCGCCAGTTGCAGCAGCGGGCCGGCGAGAATGTTGGCCAGCAGCATATCCGCCTGCACGGCGTTGAGTTCCTCGGGTGGCGTGATTGCCAGGATTTCCCCCGCTTGATTGCGGCCGGCATTCTCGCGGGCGGCGGTGAGTGCCTGCGGGTCGGTATCCACGGCCCAGACACGCTCCGCACCCAAGCGCACGGCGGCGATGGCGAGGATGCCAGAGCCGCAGCCGTAATCGATCACGGTTTTGCCAGTCAGATTGATGCCATCCAGCCACTCCAAACACAGGGCGGTGGTTGCATGGGTACCGGTGCCGAAGGCGAGTCCCGGGTCCAGCAGAATGTTGGCGGCGGCCGGATCCGGGCAGGCGTAGGCCGTGGGGCAAATCCATAAGCGCCTGCCGAAACGCATGGGTTTGAATTCTTTCAGCCACTCGCGCGTCCAGTCGCGGTCTTCCAGCAGTTCAATACGATGCGCCGGCAGCTGTTCGAGACCGAGCATTGCGAGCAGACACCTGCGCAGAGCGTGTATGTCGGCGTCAGCAGGGAACAAGCCGGTGACGCGGGTGGCGCTCCAAAGCGGCGGCAGTGACACCTCCGGTTGGTATAGCGGCGTATCACCGGCAGCCTCGAAAGTAACGCAGAGCGCGCCGGCGATGCACAGCGCGGCTTCGGCGTGTTGGGGATCCAGCGCGCCCAGGGTCATTTCAAGTTGTAACCAATTCATAGGCTCGGGTGCGGCGTACTGCGTGCTGAGTGCTATGGGAAGAATTGTTTTTACGCAGTACTCAGCACGCAGCACGTCTATAGGCCCAACTTTTTTTCCAGGTAGTGAATATTCGTGCCGCCGGCGATGAATGCCGAATCGCTGAACAGTTCCTGGTGCAACGATACGTTGCTATTGATACCTTCCACCACGGTCTCCATGAGTGCGGTGCGCATGCGCGCCAATGCCGAGGCGCGGTCGTCACCGTAGGCGATGAGCTTGCCGATGAGTGAGTCATAGTAGGGCGGCACGCTGTAGCCGCTGTAGGCGTGTGAGTCCACGCGGATGCCGGGACCACCGGGTGCGTGCCAGCGGGTGATGAGACCCGGGGAAGGGGTGAACTTGCGCGGATCCTCGGCGTTGATGCGGCATTCAAAGGCGTGCCCCTTGATTTGGACATCCTTCTGCTTGAGCGTGAACGGCTTGCCGGCGGCGATCATGAGCTGCCATTTCACAATGTCTATACCGGTGATCATCTCGGTCACCGGGTGTTCCACCTGCACCCGGGTGTTCATCTCGATGAAATAGAACTGGCCATCTTGGTACAAGAACTCGAAAGTACCTGCGCCGCGATATTGGATGTCCTCGCAAGCCTCGACCACGCGCTCACCCATGATACGGCGCTGTTTCTCGGTAATCCCGGGCGCTGGCGCTTCCTCGATGACCTTCTGGTGACGGCGCTGCATGGAGCAGTCGCGTTCACCCAGGTGTACGGCGTTTCCGTGGCCATCACCCAGCACCTGGAACTCGATGTGTCGCGGGCGTTCCAAGAATTTTTCCATGTAGACATTGTCGTTGCCGAAGGCGGACTTGGCCTCGGCCTTGGTCAGTTTGATGGCGGAAAGCAGCGCGGCCTCGCTGTGCACTACGCGCATGCCGCGTCCACCGCCGCCGCCCGCGGCCTTGATGATGACTGGATAGCCGACCTTCTTGGCAATGGATAGCACCTGCTGGGGATTGTCCGGCAGGGCGCCCTCTGAACCGGGAACCGTGGGCACACCGGCTGCACGCATGGCCTGCTTGGCGGAAACCTTGTCGCCCATCAGGCGGATGGTTTCGGGACGCGGCCCGATGAAGATGAACCCGCTTTTCTCGACACGTTCAGCGAAATCGGCGTTCTCGGCCAGAAAACCGTAACCCGGATGGATCGCGACGGCGTCGGTGACTTCCGCGGCGCTGATGATGGCCGGCATATTCAGGTAACTTTCCGAAGACGGCGGCGGTCCAATGCACACCGATTCATCGGCCAGGCGCACATGTTTCAAGTCGCGGTCGACGGTGGAGTGCACCGCCACGGTCTTGATGCCGAGTTCGCGGCAGGCGCGCAGGATGCGCAGTGCGATTTCGCCGCGGTTGGCGATCACGATTTTATCGAGCATGGCGGGAGCTCGGGGTGTGGCCTTGGCGGGAATGGCGGCTTACTCGATGATGATGAGTGGCTGACCGAATTCCACCGGGTCACCGTTGTTGGCCAGGATCGCTTTGACGGTGCCGGCCTTGTCCGCCTCAATTTGATTCATCATTTTCATGGCTTCGATGATGCACAGGGTGTCGCCTTCCTTGACCACGCTGCCCACCTCCACAAACGGTTTGGCGCCGGGTGAGGAGGAGCGGTAGAAGGTGCCCACCATGGGCGCTTTGACTTGGTGTCCGGCCGGAATTTCCTGACCGGGCGCGGGAGCGGAGGTCGGCGCCAGAGGAGCCGCTGCCGGGGGAGCCGCCATCACCGGCGGTGCCATGACTTGGGTGGTCCCCGGTACATGGTTGCCGTAGCGGCTGATGCGCACCGATTCCTCACCCTCGGTAATCTCAATCTCGGCGATGCCGGATTCCTCCAGCAGCTCAATGAGTTTCTTGACTTTGCGTATGTCCATGCTGCACCCCGGAAATGGGACGGTTCAGGTTTTATGGGTTTGGAGGTAGCGGTCAGCTGCCAGCAGGGCCAGTTCATAACCCTGGGAGCCGAGACCGCTGATGGTGCCCACTGCCAGATCGGAAAAATGCGATTGTCGGCGGAAGGCTTCGCGGGCGTGAATATTGCTCAAATGGATCTCAATGAACGGCAGTCTTACCGCGGCCAAGGCATCCCGCAAAGCCACGCTGGTGTGGGTGTAACCGCCGGGATTGAACAGCAGGAAGCCAATGCCGTCCCGGCGTGCTTGCTGGAGCCGGTCAATGAGAGCGCCCTCGTGATTGCTCTGGTAAGCAATAAGTACGTGCCCAAGGGCCTTGGCCTGCCCCACGAGGCGCTTTTCGATGATGGCAAGGCTGTCATGGCCGTAGTGCTCGGGTTCCCGTTCACCCAACAGATTCAGATTAGGGCCATTTAAAAGCAGGACGTTCGCCACGTAATGCCCTCATTTATCCAGATTATCGCCGAAGTTCTTAGAACGATATCACAATTTTATTCTTAAAACAGCCTAAGAAGCGGGATGTACCAGCGAGAAAAGACCTGGAAACCAAGGTCTATCCAGCCCCCGATCCCTTGAGGCATATCCAGGGTCATCGGTGGAAGGGCTGTATTTAAAACTATGAAAAGAACGAACTGGAGGCCAGTGATTCTGGGGCAAGCGGAGGAATTTGTCTATGGTTCTGTGACAGAAAGCTGTTAGATCACTGCAGTTAGCCGCTAATTCGCATGCGTTGCCGTCACAGGCGCAGAGGGCGTCGGTACGGTCAGGGTAAGGGCAGTGCGTATCAGGCCTTCTGCCTCCGCTGGATCGAGTTCGCCGGAGTGAATCTTGAATACCCGGCCCTCACGGTCCAACACCACGGTATAAGGCAAGCCGATGAAGTTGCCGCCCAAGGCGCTGATGATCTGGGGGACCCGGCTATCGCCCATAAGGATCGGGTAATTCACCACCATCTGCCGCATGAATGTACGCACATCCTTTTCATTCTGCTCGTCGGTGGCGATTCCCACGACCTGTAGTCCCTGGGCGGCGTATTTGGCCTGCAATTTCACCAGCAGTGGAATCTCCTGGCGGCAGGGCGGACACCAAGTGGCCCAGAAATTTACCAGCAGCACCTTACCATGCCAGTCGGCGAGCGTGTGCTGGTTTCCGTTCAGGTCATCCAGGGCAACGTTCATCGCCTGGTTGGTGGACAGGGTGGGTATGGTATCGGGCGCTGAAGTTGCGGCGGCGGTTGCGATGGCCGGAGCCGTGTGCGGGGGTAGCAGCCATTGATATACGCCGAAACCCGCGGCGGCGGCGGCTATCAGGATGGCAATCACAAGTCCGGTCGCCTGGGTGTGTTTCAATTCACTGCTCCGGTAGTAGCGCTGAAAGCTTGCTGGATGCGCGTCTCAAATTCGCGCGCACCCATGTAGCCGACCACGCGATCGGCAGTGAGTTCCCGGCCATCAGCATTGAAGAACATGATGCTCGGTGGGCCGTAAATACCGAAATGTTTGAGCAACGCCTGATCCTCGGCATCGTTGGCGGTCACATCGGCTTGCAATAGCACGGTGTTTGCCAATGCGACTTTGACGCCGTGATCCATGAAGGCCGCATGTTCCATTTCCTTGCAGGACACGCACCAGTCCGCGTAGAAATCCAGCATCGCAGTCTGGTGGGCACGGCTTGCCCGGGCCAGCGCCTGATTCAAATCCGCCAGCGTCTTGATGCGGGTGAATTGTAGGCCCCGGTTGTGCGCGCGGCCGGTGGCAACCGGGGTTGCAAGATGCGTGACATTGAAACGTGCCAGTGGCTGCAATGGATCGGTGCCGCCGGTGGTGGCACCCACCAGCATGATGATGCCGTACACACCCACCAGCACCCCCACCGCCTTCCACAGTTTTCGCCAGCCGCTGGCGCGAACCTCCAATAGCAACAGGTACATGCCACAGACTATCGCCAGCGCCGCCCACAGCATCAGAGTCAACGGACCCGGCAGGATGCGCGACAGGAACCAGATGGCGACTCCCAGCAGGATCACACCGAGCACGGACTTAACCGACTGCATCCAGGGCCCGGCCTTGGGAACCAGTTTGCCGGCGGAGGTGCCGACGATGAGCAGCGGGATGCCCATGCCGATGCCGAGCGCAAACAAACTGAGGCCGCCGCGCACCGGATCGCCGCTCTGGCTGATGACCAGCAGCGCGGCGACCAGTGGTGCGGTGATACAGGGGCCGACGATAAGCGCCGACAGCACGCCCATGATGCCCACACCCACAAAGGCACCGCCTTTCTGGGTGTTGCTGAACCCTATCAGCCGCGTCTGGATGGCACTCGGCATCTGCAACTCATATAACCCGAACATGGACAGAGCCAACAACACGAATATCAAGCTGAACCCGCTCACAATCCAGGGATTCTGGAACCAAGCCTGCACGTTGGCGCCGATGAGCGCCACCACAACGCCGGCCGCGGTGTAGGTGAGCGCCATGGCCAGCACATACACCAGCGATAGGGAGAAAGCGCGTGCGGTGGAGGGCTGCTGGTGCTGGCCGGCGATTAGTCCGGCGATGATCGGAAGCATGGGTAGCACGCAGGGCGTGAAGGTGAGCGCCAGCCCCAACCCCAGGAACACCAGTAATACCCAGGCGAGATTGCCGTAGCGGATGAGCTCCGCCAGACGGCTTTGCTGGGATAGCGGTGCCGTCGCTGTTGGCAGGCTGATCTGCGGAGTGCCGCCGGCATTCGGGATGGAGGCCACTCCGGGTGCGGCCAAATTAATATTGACGGTCTTGGTGATGGGTGGATAGCACAAGCCCTTGTCGGCGCAACCTTGGTAAGTGACGCTGAGCATGAATTGGCTGGCCTTGCCGCTGCGGGTCACGGGAATCAGCGCAGCCACTGCATGCCGGTAGATTTCGCTGGTGCCGAAGTATTGATCGTTCTCGATCTCGCCCTGGGGGAAATCAGGTGCACCCAGCGCAATGCTGGGATCATTGCTGCTGAAATGAAATTTCTGCCGGTACAGATAATAACCATCGGCAATCTGCCAACTGACCGCCACGCTGCCGGCGTCTTTTACCTGTGCCATAAAATGAAACACCTGATCAGGCGGCGGGAAACTGTTGTCGGTGTTGTTGCCGGCCACCAACGCCGCCAGATCTGGTGGATGCACCGCGGCGGCAGCGAGCCTCAAGTTGAATTGCTTTTTCTGGGGCGGATAGCAGAACCCCAGGTCGGCACAACCCTGATACACCACCTCCAGCAGCAACGGCCCCGAACCGCTGTAGGGAACGCTGGCAGTGACTCCCTCACGATAAATTTCCTGAGCGCCGAAGAATGGGTCGCGGTGAATTTCGCCGGCAGGGAAGTGCGGGGCGGCCAGCGTGATGCCGGGGCTATGGCTGATGAACTGGAATTTGTTCTTATAGAGGTAATAGCCGGGCAGGATGTCCCAGTGGGCCATCAGCATCCCGTTCTGGGGTTGCACTTGCAGGCGATACACCTGCTCCGGCGGCAGCGGCTGGTTATCCGCGTGGACCCATGCCGGCAGCAAGCTCAGGCACGCAAATAAGAACAGGGTGAGGTTTTTCATGGGAGTTGGGTGTTTTCGGTGAGCCATCGGAGATAGGCCGGATCGCCGTGGCTGACGGGCAGGGCGATGATTTCCGGGACGTCGTAAGGGTGCAGCGCCCGCAGGCGACTGCGCAATGCCTCAAAACAGGCAGCTGTGGATTTGATAAGCAGCAGACATTCGGGTTCCCGCCGCACGCTGTCCTGCCAACGATATATAGAGGTAAGACCCGGCAGCAGATTCACACAGGCGGTCAGTCCTTCATCCACCAGGGCCGTGGCGATGCCCTCCGCTGACTTGCGGTCAGGGCAGGTACAAAATATAACAAGTTGATTTTTATCCATAAATAAGTTTTCAAGGCGATTTGTTGTTCTCAGCCCTTGACTCTACGGGATTCGCCACTATCATTAGCACTCAGCGCGTTAGAGTGCTAACAGGCTCTCGGGCGCTTCGTTATTTAGACCCTTAATCCCAAGAAATCATTTCGTGAGGAGAGTCTTTACATGAAGCTGCATCCACTTCACGACCGGGTGATCATCAAACGCCTGGAATCGGAAACCAAGACCGCGGGTGGCATTGTCATCCCGGATACCGCCAAAGAAAAGCCCATGAAGGGTGAGGTCATCGCCGTCGGCAAGGGCCGCACGCTGGACAGCGGCCAGATCGTCGCCCCCACCGTCAAGGTAGGTGACAAAGTCCTGATCGGCAAGTACTCCGGCTCGGAGTTCAAGATTGACGACGTGGAATACGTCGCCGTAAAGGAAGACGAAATCATCGCCATCGTAGGCGGCAAGTGATTCGCTTCCAGCATCCGAATTTACAGACATCCATATTTTAGAGGAATACAGCAATGGCTGCTAAAGACGTTAAATTTGGTGACGATGCGCGTCAGCGCATGTTCCGGGGCGTGAACGTCCTGGCGAACGCCGTCAAGGTGACGCTCGGTCCCAAGGGCCGCAACGTGGTATTGGACAAGAGTTTTGGTGCCCCCACCATCACCAAGGACGGTGTGTCCGTGGCGAAGGAAATCGAACTCAAGGACAAATTCGAGAATATGGGCGCGCAGATGGTGAAAGAAGTGGCGTCCAATACCTCCGATGAGGCGGGTGACGGCACTACCACGGCCACCGTGCTGGCCCAGGCCATCATGCGCGAGGGCCTCAAGGCCGTGGCCGCCGGCATGAATCCCATGGATCTCAAGCGCGGCATCGACAAGGCTGTGGGCGTGGTGGTGGATGAGCTCAAGAAACTTTCTAAACCCTCCGCGGACAATAAGTCCATCGCCCAGGTGGGCACGATTTCCGCCAACGGCGACGTGGCCATCGGCAAGATCATCGCCGACGCCATGAACAAGGTCGGCAAGGAAGGTGTCATCACCGTGGAAGAGGGTTCCGGTCTCGACAACGAGCTGGAAGTGGTCGAAGGCATGCAGTTCGACCGCGGCTATCTGTCCCCGTATTTCATCAACAACCAGCAGGACATGAGCACGGTGCTTGAGAATCCGGTCATCCTGCTGCATGACAAGAAAATCTCCAACATCCGCGAGATGCTGCCGATCCTCGAGGCCGTGGCCAAGAGCGGCAAGCAGTTGCTGATCGTGGCGGAAGACGTGGAAGGCGAAGCCCTGGCCACACTGGTGGTCAACACCATCCGCGGTATCGTCAAGGTGGTAGCGGTGAAGGCACCGGGCTTCGGCGACCGCCGCAAGGCCATGCTGGAAGATATCGCCACCCTCACCGGCGCCACCGTGATCGCCGAGGAAGTGGGCCTGTCGCTGGAGAAGGCCAGCCTCAATGATCTGGGCAGCGCCAAGAAAGTGATCGTGGACAAGGAAAACACCACCATCATTGACGGCGGCGGCCAGAAGAAGAACATCGAGGCGCGCATCAAGTCAGTCAAGGCGCAGATCGAGGAGACCAGCTCCGACTACGACAAGGAGAAGCTGCAGGAGCGGGTCGCGAAACTCGCCGGCGGCGTCGCCGTGGTCAAGGTCGGTGCCGCTACCGAAGTGGAAATGAAAGAGAAGAAAGCCCGCGTCGAGGACGCGCTGCACGCCACGCGTGCGGCCATCGAAGAAGGTGTGGTGCCCGGCGGCGGCGTAGCCTTCATACGCGCCCACAAGGCGGTCGCCAAACTGAAGGGCGCCAATGACGACCAGACCGCGGGTATCGCGATCCTCGCGCGTGCCATCGAAGAGCCGCTGCGCCTGATCGTCGCCAACGCCGGTGAAGCGCCGGATGTGGTGCTCGACAAGGTCGCCAACGGCACCGGTAATTTCGGCTTCGATGCCGCCAGCGGCGAATATGGCGATATGGTGGCGCTGGGCATCCTGGATCCCACTAAGGTGTCGCGCACCGCGTTACAGAACGCGGCCTCCGTGGCCGGTCTGCTCATCACCACCGAAGCCATGGTGGCCGAGCTGCCGAAGGACGAGAAGCCTGCCATGCCCGGAGGTGGCGGTGGCATGGGCGGCATGGGTGACATGGACTATTGATCACGACAGGAATGTCGAAAGAAAAACCCCGCTCCGGCGGGGTTTTTCTTTTCTCCCTGTCCCCTCGCCCCGATTCCGGGGAGAGGTTAGGGTGAGGGGTCACAACGGCCAGTCAGGAAGACGGAAAAGCCCCGCGGAAATGTGAGCTTGCCGCATGCGGCTCACCCGCGCCCCTACGGCAGGTTACTTAAGGAATCTCTGCAAAAGTTCGTTGTCTGAGTATCTGATCTGTAATTGGGAAGTAACACGATGAAGCAGCAAAGTTTTGCGAGCGCGGCATGGGAAACGAAACGCAAAAAGACGCGGCGCGAGGTATTTTTGGAGGA
>DAHUYB010000009.1 GCA_027315405.1 Gammaproteobacteria bacterium
GCCTTGGAACACGGCGCGGAGCTCGTCGTTCCCTTGCCGATGGCCGAAACCGAGTACCGCACGGATTTCCGGAACACACTCTCCGAATTCGATGCTCTGAAAGCCCAGGCAACAATGGTTTACACGCTGCCACGTCCCGTCGAAGCAGGGAACGAAACCACCGATCTCTCTGGCCCTCGCCGCGATGCCTGTTACGAGAACGTCGGCTTGCACATTGTCAAACACTCACAGTTGATCGTCGCTCTTTGGGATGGCACACCGGCCGCAGACAGAGGTGGCACCGCCCACATTGTGGAATATGCATTGTCTGGATCTTGGGACAGGGCATCGCCGTTGCGCTTTTCGCAGGATTTTACAACCGACAAGGCAGTATGGCATCTGCGAATACCGCGATTAAACAGCCATTCAAGTCAAGACGCCGAAATAATCCCACAATACTACACGGCCGTGTGGCGCTTCGGTGATGAACATACTCGGGATGTACCGTTTACTGCGGCCGACAGGGGCTGGCCTAAATTCCAGCTTGAGTGGCTGCATTCAATAGAGGTCTTTAACAAGGAAGCGGTTTCGCTTTCGCCAAATAGCATTCAGGAAAGTCTGGACACACTCTTGCCACCCGGTGTAATCAGCAAAATAATTGACCCGTCGGACCGCATCGTTCGCACATTTTTGGCCGCGGATCTGATTTCGCAGAAATATCAAAAGACAACATACAAATTATGGAAATGGATTTTCGTGCTGGCCGGCACGATGATTCTAAGTTTTGAAAGTTACACGCACCTTTGGCCACGCGGACCGCTGTTGCTGGTTTACCCGGCCGCATTTATCGCCATGACTATTGCCTACTCGGTTTTAAGCAGACGCCGGCTGGATGATCGATTTATCGATGCGCGAGTTCTCGCAGAAGCGCTGAGGGTGGCGATTTACTGGCGTTTGGCGGGAATCCCGGAAAGCATCATTGATCAATATCTTGGCCGCCATATTGCCGCCATTGGCTGGCTGCCGCATTCGATATTGGGTTTGCTGACGTTGCCGCCGCCAGATGTTGAGTACGCGCAACGGGACGGACTTCGCATAGCCGATAAATTCTGGGTGGACCGCCAGCTTGCCTATTATGAGCGCCAGTCCACCCGCCAAGGGAGGCGAGTCAAGCTATATCGGCAGTTCGCCGGGTCGCTATATGGGCTAACGCTGGTGTTTTCGATAGTCGTTGCCATCTATGGGGTTGTCGTGACGAAACCTTCGCCCCCGCGCAACATACTGATAATGCTTATGGCCTCTGGCCCTGCCGTTGCCGCGTTGTGGATCGCTTACGCTGAAAAGCAGGGTTGGGAAAAGCATGTCAAGGAGTATGCGCGTAACGCGGTACTGTTTGCACATGCGCATAGGTTGATAGAGAACTTCGCAACATCCCAAGCGCCGGCGACGTTTTCGCACATTCAAAAGGTACTGCTGGACCTCGGAAAGGAAGCCATTTGTGAAAATGCGGAGTGGGCAGTGCTGCACCGCGTTAAGCCGCCAAAAATTCCTATAGGTTGACCGCTATCACGAGAAAGTGCTGACAAGATTTAGTCACGGGAATCATCAAAACTGGCTGGAGATGACAACTAGGCGCAGCGCGTTATTCGATTCGCCCTCCTGTTCCGCAATTTTTACATTGTCTCCCACCAAAGAAATGAGCCTGGTGAGGATGGAAAATCGCTGCCAACCGTTCTTACCAATCCTCGGGAACCAATTTCAGTATGGCGTGGCGGTCGGTAACGGAACTTGCAAGTTTTGCGGCTTCCTCTCGCCGTAACCAGCAGTACTCCAGATGTTCAGCAGGGTCCAGCCGGATGGGGACGGCTTCCGGCAAGCGCAACGAAAAAACATATTCTGTGTTTTCCTTCACTTCCGGCGCGAACTTGGCGCGCCAGGCGGGGTGGATGGGGTAGCGGTTGACCACGCCGCTGTCGGCGAGGCCTGCATCGGTCTGTAATCCCGTTTCCTCTCGTAGTTCACGCAAAGCCGCCTGCCCCGACGTTTCCCCTTCCTGCAGGCTGCCGGTCACCGACTGCCAGAAATCAACTGGTTCTCTCCGGCGCAAGCGAAGTACTTCACCATGCTCGGTGTAAATAACCACCAAAATGGATTCGGGGCGCTTGTAAGAAAGTGAGGGATGAGGCGCAAGGGGCGAGGAGTTCAAAGCAAAAACCTGGACTATTTAATGATAATATCTGCTCGAACTGAAAAAGAAAACGAATCGCGTCTTTTACACCTCACTTCCTCACTCCTCACGACCGCCTATAGCGGCAGGCGGCAGATGCAAACGAATGTGCAACTCCTTGAGTTCCACGTCACTGACATCCGCGGGCGCATCGGTGAGCGGATCCCAGGCGGTCTGAGTCTTGGGGAAAGCGATGACTTCACGGATATTGGGTGCGCCGACCATGTGCATCACCAGACGATCCATGCCTAGGGCAATGCCGCCGTGGGGCGGGCAACCGGACTTGAGTGCGTCCAGCAGGAAGCCGAATTTCTTGCGCGCCTGTTCGTCGCTGATGCCGAGCATGCGGAAAACCGCGGACTGCATCTCCTGGTTGTGAATACGGATGGAACCGCCGCCCAGTTCGGTACCGTTCAGCACCATGTCGTAAGCGCGCGAGCGGATGCCGCCCGGGTCCTTCTCCATCTCGGCAACCTCCGTCACCTTCGGCGAGGTGAACGGGTGATGCAGGAAAATCCAGCGCTTGTCCTTTTCGTCCCACTCGAACATCGGGAATTCAGTTACCCACAGCGGCGCCCATGCACCTTGCATCAGGCCACGATCCTGTCCAAGTTTCAGGCGCAGCGCGCCCATGGCGTCGTTGACGATCCTGGCCTTGTCGGCGCCGAAGAAAATCACATCATTGTTGGCGGCGCCGCAGCGCTTGAGGATGCCCTGCAGGGCGTCGTCCGACAGGAATTTGATGATGGGCGATTGCAGGCCCTCGCGGCCCTTGGTGATGTCGTTCACCTTTATATAGGCAAGGCCTTTGGCACCGTAACGCGTCACGAAGGCGGTGTACTCATCTATTTCGCTGCGGGCCAGCTCGCCGCCATTGGGCAGACGCAAGGCGGCGACCCGGCTGTCTTTGGCGTTGGCCGGGCCGGCGAACACCTTGAATTCGCAAGCCTTCACCAGATCCGCCACGTCCACCAGCTCCAGCGGGATGCGCAGATCTGGCTTGTCGGAGCCATAACGGCGCATGGCCTCGTCGTAAGCCAAGCGCGGAAACGGATTGGTCAATTCAACGCCCAGGACTTCCCTGAAAGCCTGCCGGATCATGCCTTCGGTGATATCCATGATCTGATTTTCGTTCAGGAACGAGGTCTCGACGTCGAGCTGGGTGAATTCCGGCTGGCGGTCGGCACGCAGATCCTCGTCGCGGAAACAACGTGCAATCTGATAGTAGCGGTCGAAGCCCGACATCATCAGTAATTGCTTGAAGAGTTGTGGCGACTGCGGCAACGCGAAGAACTTGCCGGGATGGGTGCGGCTCGGCACCAGATAATCGCGCGCGCCTTCCGGCGTGGGCTTGGTCAGGATCGGGGTTTCGACATCGATGAAACCCTGCCCGTCCAGGTATCGGCGCAACGCAGCGGTGATTTTGTGGCGCAGGCGCAAACGCTGCTGCATCAGCGGGCGGCGCAAATCGATATAACGATACTGGAGACGGCGCTCCTCATTCACATCGTCTTCATCGAGCATGAAGGGCGGGGTCTCGGCGCGATTGAGGATTTCCATCTCCAGTGCTAGCACCTCCACTTTGCCGCTGGGCAGATTTGGGTTTTCCGTGCCTGTGGGGCGGTGGCGAACCTTGCCTTTGACGCTCACCACGAACTCGTTGCGCAACCGTTCGGCGCTGACGAACAGCCCGGCACGCTCCGGATCGAACACGATCTGCACCAGGCCTTCCCGATCGCGCAGGTCAACAAAGATCACTCCGCCGTGGTCGCGGCGCCGGTGGACCCAGCCGGCCAGACGGATTTCCTTGTCCAGCAGCGATTCGTTGACTTGGCCGCAGTAATGGGTGCGCATGGAAAATTCCCGAGATTCAGTTTTGTTCAAATCGGCTTGTGACCGCTCAAGAAAAAAGTCTAAAACGAAGGATTTTGGACTCCGGCAAGGCGCGGATGCCCGAGTAACCGGAGCGTACATACCAGTACGTGGGGATTACGAGGACCGCGGCAACCTCGCCAGAGGGCAAAAGACTCGTTTTAGGCGCGAAATGTTACGGCCCGGGCTTCCTCGGCGCAATACCGGGCACGGTTTTCCCGGAACCCAGGCGCGGATACGGCGGTATGATGACGCCCAGGGAAATAATCATCTTCAAAGCCTCATCCACACTCATATCCAATTCGATCATATCTTCCGGCGGCACCATGATCAGAAATCCGGAGGTGGGATTGGGGGTGGTGGGAATAAAGACGCTGATTAGCTGGCGGGGCGCCTTCACATTTACCTCACCCAGGGAATCGTTGGTGACGAATGCCAGGCTCCAGGTGTCTTTCTGTGGATAGCGGATCAGCACCACTTTGCGAAAAGACCTGCCCTTTTTGGAAAACATGGTGTCGGAAATCTGCTTGGCGGTCGAATAGATGGAGCGCACCAACGGGATATGCTCAAGGATGTCCTCACCCAGTTGCAACAGTTGCCTGCCCAGGAAATTACTGGCGATAAAGCCGGTTATGAACAGGATAACGAGTGCCATAATGACGCCCAGGCCGGGGATGGCAAAGCCGATGAGATGCACGGGTTGCCACTTTTCCGGCAACAGCACCACCAGCTTGTCCAGGTAGCCGACGAAAATTCCCAGGACAAACAGCGTGGCCACGATCGGCAGCCAGATAACGACCCCGGTAATCAGATAACGCCGTATCCGGCTGCGCACAGGCTTGCTTGCGGTGTTGGTCATCTACTCTGCTTTTGCGGCTTTGGCCGGCTTGGGTTTGCTTTCGGTCTTGCCGTCGGCTTTCTTGGACGCGGTTTCCTTGAGCGGCTCCGCGGCCTTCTTGTCCGTGCCCTCCTTCTTTTCGCCTTCCTTCCTTTCCTTGTTCTCGGTGGCCGGCTTATCGCCGCCGTCCACCACATTACGCTTGCTGCCCGACTTGAAATCGGTCTCGTACCAACCAGCGCCCTTCAAGCGGAAACCGGCGGCTGACATCAGCTTGTGCAGCGCCGGCTTGCCGCATTCCGGACACTTCTTCAAGGGTGCATCGCTGAGTTTCTGCAAGGCATCCAGATGATGGCCGCAAGCTTGGCACTCATACTCATAGATAGGCATGCCGATCCGCCTTGTTGAAAACCCAGTTGATTACCCCATGTATGGGGTCTGACAACCCAACATCAATCCCCGCTTCCCCGAAGCAGCGGATATTCGTGTCATTATAACCTTGCCGGTCGCTTCTTCAGGGAATCCCATGCCGCCAGCGCTAAAACGCAGCCACACCCTCCGCTCGTTGCTGCCCTTCATCTGGGAGTTCCGCGGCCGTACCCTGCTGGCGCTCATTTTCCTGGTGATCGCCAAGATAGCCACGGTGCTGATCCCGGTAGCCCTCAAGCATCTGGTGGACGACCTCAACCCTGTGGTCCACCACACCGCGCTAGTATTACCCGTGGCCTTGCTCATCGGCTATGGCCTGCTGCGTTTTGCCAGCACCCTGTTTGGTGAATTACGCGATCTGGTCTTCGAATTCGCGGCCCTGCGCGCGGTGCGGCGCATCGCATTGCGTGTCTTCCGGCATCTGCATGACCTGGACCTCGCCTTCCACCTGGAACGCCAGACCGGCGGCCTATCCCGGGACATCGAACGCGGCACCCGCGGCATCAGCTTCGTGCTGAGCTTCATGCTGTTCAACATCCTGCCGACCTTGCTGGAAATCGGCCTGGTGCTGGGGATCTTCCTGTGGAATTTTTCCGCCTGGTTCGCGCTCATCATCATCGTGTCGGTGGTGTGCTACATCGCCTTTTCGATTCTGGTCACCGAGTGGCGCTTGCAGCACATGCGACGCATGAATGAGCTGGATTCCAAAGCCAATACCCGCGCCGTGGACAGCCTGCTGAATTATGAAACGGTGAAATACTTCACCAACGAGGATTTCGAGGCCCATCGCTACGACAATGAGATGGCCTCCTGGGAGCAGGAAGCCCTCAAGACCCAGTATTCACTGTCTACGCTCAACAGCGGTCAGGGGCTGATCATTGCTTTGGGCGTTATCGCCATGATGCTGCTGGCCGGTTATGAAGTGGTGCATGGCCGCATGACCCTGGGTGACTTCGTCATGGTCAATGCCTATATCGTGCAACTGTTCATGCCGCTGAACTTCCTGGGCTTCGTCTATCGGGAAATGAAGCGTTCCATCGTGGACATGGAACGCATGTTTGCGCTGTTGGACCGCAACACCCAGGTGGCGGACAAGCCCGGCGCGCCAACCCTCAAGGTGAGCCAAGGTGAAATCCGCTTCGAGAACCTGCGCTTCGGCTACGGCAAGGATCGGGAAATATTACACGGCGTGAGTTTCGCGGTGCCGGCCGGCTCGAAAGTGGCGGTGGTGGGTCCCAGCGGCGCGGGCAAATCCACGCTGGCGCGCCTGCTGTTCCGCTTCTACGACGCTAGCGGCGGCCGCATTCTGGTTGACGGCCAGGATATCCGCGACGTGACCCGCGACAGCCTACGGCGCAACATCGGCATCGTGCCCCAAGACACGGTGCTGTTCAACGACACTATCTATTACAACATCGCCTACGGCCGCCCCGACGCGAACCGCTCGGACATCGAACAGGCGGCGGCCATGGCGAATCTCAAACAGTTCATCGAGGTGCTGCCGCAGGGCTATGAAACCCTGGTGGGCGAACGCGGTTTAAAATTATCCGGCGGCGAGAAGCAGCGCGTGGCCATTGCCCGCGCCATCCTCAAGAACCCGCCCATCCTAGTATTCGATGAAGCCACCTCCAGCCTGGATTCCAACGCCGAACAGGCGATCCTGGTGGCCATGCGCGAGCTGGCGGAGCACCGCACCAGTCTGGTGATCGCCCACCGCCTCTCCACTATCGTGGATGCGGATGAGATCGTGGTGTTGGATCAGGGTGCGGTGGCGGAACGCGGCACGCACCGTGAACTGCTGCGCATCGGCGGTCTGTATGCGCAACTCTGGACCCTGCAACAACGGGAAGCGGAGGAAAAGCAGAAGAAAGCCGCTGAACAACCCACGCCGCCCGCATTTGCCCTCAATGGCTAATGCACAATAAGTTCTCACACCCTCTCCCTTGATGGGAGAGGGTTGAGGTGAGGGTGAGAATTAAGAGAGGCGGAATTTAATACCCCTCACCCTTCCCTCTCCCACAAGGGGAGAGGAGATAATGAGTGGCCAGCCGTGAATGGGTAAATCTCTTCGGGTGATGTGCAATGCACAAAATTAAAGCCGGTCAAACTGCCCTGATTACGGGCTGCTCCAGCGGCATCGGCCTCGCCACCGCGCAGATGCTCAAAACACGCGGCTGGAATGTTATCGCCAGCGCCCGCCAGGACAAAGACGTGGCGCGATTAAAGGAAACGGGTTTTCAGGCCGTGCGGCTCAACATCGCCGACCCCGTTTCCATTGAAGGCGCGTTCAACGAAACCCTGACTCTGACGGGCGGCCGATTGGATGCGCTGGTGAATAACGCCGGCATTGCCATACCCGGCGCGGTGGAGGACTTGTCCAGCGAAATTCTGCAACGCCAGTTCGACACCAATTTCTTCGGAACTCTCGAACTCACCAATGCTGTACTGCGCCTGATGCGTCGGCAGGACCACGGCCGCATAATCATGGTCAGTTCGATCCTCGGCCGCGTGGCTGCACGCTGGCGCGGCGCCTACAACGCCAGCAAGTTTGCCATCGAAGGAATTACGGACACCCTGCGCCTGGAATTGCGTGACACCCATATAAAGGTCAGCCTCATCTGCCCCGGCCCGGTGAAAAGCCGTTTCCGCGACAATTCTCTCGCCAACTTCGATGAATATGTGGATTCCGCTTCAAGCCCCCACCGGGAAAGTTATGCCCGGCTGAAAGCTCAAACCGGTGATCAGAAAGACAACACGCCGTTTACGGTACCGCCCGAGACCGTGGCCAAGAAAATTGCTCATGCACTGGAAAGCGGACATCCGAAAGCACGCTATTACGTTACAACCCCCGCTTATGTTCTCGCTTTCCTGCGTTGCATGCTGCCAACGCGCTGGATGGATGCAATACTCGCCAAAATCTAAGAACGCTAACAAAATGCTTTGCACTTTCTCTTGCGCCCTCTCCCCCAGCGGGAGAGGGTGGGGGTGAGGGGGAACTCATTCTGTCGCATTTTGTTTTTCGCTCCGGCTCATTTGCATGTTATACGGCAATGCCGTATAAACAATACCTTCTGTAAAATCTCCATAAGGGATCGAACATGACACGTAAACGCGACATTGGCCAGGAAATCCTCGATGGTGTCCGTGCCATCAAGGTTGGCAAAGGAAAGAAAAACATCATAAAGACGCCTGATGATGTGCGCGTCATCCGTGAACGCCTAGATCTGTCGCAGTCTGCTTTTGCTGCCCTGCTGGGCGTCAGCCTGCGTACTTTGCAGGATTGGGAACAGGGTCGGCGCAAACCGACAGGATCGGCATACGCATTGCTGAGGGTTGCTACGCGACACCCGGAAGCTCTTATCAATTAAAATCCGTCCTGAATATCGCCCTAGCCACGCCTTTTATGCATAACTTGACAGAAGAAATCACTACAGAGCGTTTTCAACTAGGGAAGGTCTGATTAATTGAGTGATTTCAGGTTGATTGAGATCATCGGTATCAGGGCAGCGCCTCAAGTGTATTTCCGCTCGCCGTCAGACGGCGGTTTTCAGTGTTTATATCGCCGTTCCATCTGATCTTACCGCCTCTGGACTCGCTACCCGTGCTGCATTCTCATGAGCTGTCGCCTCGCTATAAAAAGATTTGCAAGTGCACAGGTCACGAACAGCCGGTGGGCATTCTTCATTAACCCTCGGTAACGGACTTTCACAAAGCCGAAGCTGCATTTGATCACCCGGAACAGATGCTCCACTTTGGCGCGGACTTTGGACTTGGTGCGGTTCTGAGCTTTGTCTGTCTCGGTCAGCGGATGGCTGCGGGTGCCTTTGTGATGGGTGAAGTCCTGGGCACAGGGTGCGTGCTCGCGGATCACCTCGGTCTGCCCGGTGTAGGCACTGTCGCCCCAGACCCGGGTCTCTTTCCCATGCAGCAGGTAGGGCAACGCCTGGGAGTCATGGGTGTTGGCCGGGGTGGCCATGACGGAATGGATCAGCTGGGTTTTACTGTCTACCCCGATATGGGCTTTCATGCCGAAGTACCATTGATTGCCCTTCTTGGTCTGACACATCTCGGGATCCCGTTTCCTTTCTTGGTTCTTGGTCGAGGATGGCGCCCCGATGATGGTCGCGTCCACAATGGTGCCACTGGCTACCTTCAATCCGCGCTTCTGAAGGTGAGCCTTCACGGCCTGGAACAACTGCTTCCCCAGCGCGTGCTTCTCCAGCAGGTGCCGGAACTTACATACCGTGGTCTCGTCCGGGGCTGGCTCCCGACCGAGATCAATGCCCACGAACGCCCGCATCGAGGCCGAGTCGTACACCGCTTCTTCCAAGGCCGGGTCCGACAGGTTGAAACACTGCTGCAGAAAGTAGAGGCGCAGCATGCGCTCCAGCCCCACCGGCGGTCGGCCCGCGCCATCCACCTTCGGATAATACGGCTCGATCACCGCGCACAGTTCCGCCCATGGCACCACTCGGTCCATCTCCGCCAGAAACTGTTCGCGCCGTGTAGTCTTGCGGTACTGTTCAAATCCCGCTTGTGCAAACGTCGCCTGCTGCTCGCGCATCGTCATCTCTCCATCAAAATAATTGATGTATGCTATGACAACGTGAATAAATCAGAGTTTCCCTAGATCGTTTCCTGGAGGTCTTTCCAGGTGCTCCTATAGGAAAAATAACAAAAACGACTCATCCAGATTTTGTGATCTCAAACAATAAGTCCTCTATTGGTGCTGAATTAACTCAGCTTTTCAAAAGCAATAAAAACAGTGATTTTACACCTAGAGCAATAGAAACGTTCAGAGAGAATATCGTCGATTTAGCTAAAAATATGTATATTAAAAAAAAACGGTATCCCATTAGATATGGGAGTGCAATTCTCTAATATTGCACTTACAAATGCCGATGCTTCTGCAGGAAAACTTGTAAATATTATTGAGGAAATAGCATCTGTGAATAAACCCTGCTGCATCGTCTCAGCCAATGAAATAAAAATGCCAGAAGAATTCTCAATAATTAGTATTACTAAAACGACATCACACTCTAGTTGTTTGTGGAGAGTATACCAGTCTGGTTGGCCTCCAAATATAGATGAATCTACAATTCAAGCCGCAATCTCAAAGAAAAATAAGAAAATTGGAAAATACAGAGTAAACGCGAATGAGGTATGGCTGTTACTTATCATGGATCAAATATACTTGTCAGGCTCATTTCACGTAACAGATATAGCAGTATCTCATATATACGACTCAGTATTTAATAAGACAATTTTGTTTTCATGCATTGATAAAAAATTCTGGATATTGAGTACAAAAACGCCTAAATAATCCCACTCAAATCGGGTAGCACCCGACAGATAATAATCCGCTATTTTCTTGTAAAGATTTAGCAATATTCATGTTCTGTATTGCCTGTCCTGCCATACCTTTAACCAGATTATCCAGCGTGGTCATAATCACGATGTTAGCGTCCTTTTCATGTAATGCGATGTCACAGAAATTACTGCCCACGACAGCAGCGACGCGCGGCGTATCTTCTACCAAACGCACGAACGGCGCATCACGATAGAAATCTTCGTACCTTTTCCTGAGCGTCTTCGCGGTCAATCCAAGCGCAGCCGGTGGATGCAGTTGCACCGTGGCAAAGATGCCACGCACCAGCGGCGCCGAGTGCGGCACGAAGGCCAGGCTGTAACCAGCGGTTCTTTCAGTCTCCAGCATGCGAAGGATCTCCGCTTCGTGCTGGTGGCTCAGCACCTTGTAGGCGCGGAAATCATTGGCGCGGGTGGGATGGTGCGTGGTCTCGGAGGGTGTGGCGCCGGCACCGGATGAGCCGGTGGCAGCGCTCACAGCGATGAATCCCAGGTTCTTTAATCCCGCCAGCGGCAATAGCGCAAGCTGGATGGCGGTGGCGAAACAGCCGGGGCTGGCGATACGCCTGGCACCTTTGATTTTTTCTTTCTGCCATTCCGGCAGGCCATAGACGAAGCCGCCCAACGCCTGCGGATACGGGTGGGGTTTGCCGTAGGCACGCTCGAAAGCCTCTGCACTGTCCAGCCGGAAATCGCCGGACAGATCAATGAGTGTGAGCCGACCTTTGAGACCATGTTTATCCCAGACAGCTTCCAGTTCCTGCAACTGCCGCGCCAGTTCGAAATGTGGCATGGCGGAGAACACCACGGGATTTTCAGCTTGTGCGAATGCGACCCAATCCGGTTCCGCTTCAAATGTGCCGTTCACCACACTGCGCAGATTGGGATGCACTTTCCAAAACGGCTGGCCCGCATATTTGCGCGACACGGCGTGGATCGTTTCGACGTTTGGATGCTGCGACAGCAGCCGCAGCAGTTCACCGCCGCCGTAACCCGAGCCGCCGAGAATATAGACCTGCACCCTATGAGCCATCTCAATCCTTGTACCTGATGTAATCCACTCCTATGTCCCCGGTGAGGGGTGAGGCGTGAGGCGTGAGGGCAAACCTTCGGCAGTTGCTGCGTGCCTTATCCCACGCTGTTCAAGCACTTTGAGCACATGATCGCCCAGTGCCTTCGCGTGGGTGCGCGCATTGATGGCCATCAAACCCACCTGCTGCTCCACGAAACGCACGCCTACATTGTTGTCAGTGGCGGGGCCGGTGACCAGGTCCGCTGTTATGCCGTAATCCGCTTTTAAATGCTCCACGCCGCCAGCCACACCTACCGGATCGTTGGCGCAGAACACAAACGCGGCGGTGAGCGCGCGCAGCTCCGCATCCGCGAGGATGGCCTGCACGCCATAGTCGCCCATGATGCCGTCGCCGGTCTCGGCCACGATCACGTCGAAGCGGCGCGTGGCGAGTTCCGCGAAAATCGTTCTGGCTACCTGCGCCGCGGTCTCCGGCCCGGTACACACGATGCCGGCATCGGTGAAATCCAGCGTCACTTCCGCGCCGTAGTCGCGCATGCTCAGGGTGTCGCGCATCAGCGAAACGCCGGTGAGCTTGGCGCCGCCCACCCGATAACCAGACTGCACCAGCCGCCGCACGATAGCGCAGGCCGCCGCGGTCTTGCCGGCATTCATGCAGGTGCCGGCCACATAAATTACCCGGCAATCGGTGGCCTTGCCGCTGGATTTGAGCGCGCCCATGCGGATGTTCGCCGGCTCTCCCTGGCGCGACTGGAATTCCGGATACACCAGCACTTGGCCCAGCACCTCGAACTCGAACGGCGGACCCACGTCCGGATTGTGGGACACACATTCGCCGATAACACCGCCCATATTGAGCATGTGCAGCTTTTGTCCCGGCGCGACGCGCTTCGGTAGCACGCCTTCATAGCCGTGCAGGGCGTTGCGATGGCCCAGGGCGCCCACCACGACGTCATCACCGTGCAGCACGTTCATGCGGCCGTGCACGTCTTCCAGTTGATTATAGTTGGACTTGTCGCCGAGTATGCGCCCGGCCAGCACCGCGCCGTGTTCGGTGCGCACCTCGGGAGAAAGCGTGAGACTGCGATCCAGTTTCAGATTGCGCGTGACGCTGGCGATTTTATCGGCATTAATTCTCATATCTTTTCAACTCTTGATTCTGTCTGTACGCAGCACTCAGTACCCTCTTTTCCCGCCCGCAGGGCCAGAATCTGTTGTACGCCATAAAGTTTGGCGAAGCCCGCAGCCTCCGCGCCGCTCCACAAGCGGTTGGCTTCGCCGTAACTCGCAACCTTGGCGTCCATGAGTGAATGCGGTGAGCGCACGCCGTCCACCGCAAACGTGCGCGGATACAATGTGAGTTTGACCTCGCCGGTTACCCGTGCCTGGCTGGAGGCGAGAAACGCTTCCAGATCCCGCGCCAGCGGATCGAAAAAATGGCCCTCATGCAGCAACTGGCCGTAGAGATTGCCGAGCGCGTCCTTCCAAAATTGCTGCTTGCCGGTGAGCACCAGTTTTTCCAATTCGCGGTGCGCGCCGATCAACAGGTGCGCCGCCGGCGCCTCGAAGCCCACGCGCCCCTTGATACCCAATATGGTGTCGCCCAGATGCACACCGCGGCCGATGCCATACTTCCGACCAGTGCTGTTGAGTTCGGAGATGAGCGCCACCGGATCAAGCGGCTTGCCGTCCATAGCCACCGGTACGCCCTGCTTGAAACCCAGGGTCAGCGGCTGCGGCGCGAGTTGGGTGGCGTCGATATCGCCGCCGGGAAACGCCGCCTCCGGCAATGCACTCCAGGAATCCAGGGTCTCGCGTCCACCCACGGAAGTCCCCCACATGCCTTCGTTCACGGAATATTGCTCGGTCTTTTCCGGAAATTCGAAGCCGTGCTTACCCAAGAATGCGCGCTCCTCGGCACGGCTCAGGGCCAGGGTGCGGATGGGCGTAATCAGTTCCAGTTCCGGGGCCAGGGCACGGAAGGCCACGTCGAAACGCACCTGGTCATTGCCGGCACCGGTGGATCCGTGTGCCAAGGCGGTGGCGTCGATCTTTTTCGCGATCACCACGACTTTGGCGGCCTGGGCCACCCGCTCCGCCGACACGCTCAGGGGATAGAGGTTGCCGCGCAGCACATTGCCATAGATCAGGTAGCGCAGATAGCGCTCAAAAAGTTCCGCCCGTACATCCAGCGTGTGGTGGGCCTTGGCGCCCAGCTTCGGCGACAGCTTCTCGATGCGCTGCAATTCTTCAGCACTGAAACCGCCGGTGTTCACTGTGACGGTAGTGACCTCATAGCCCTGCTCGCGCAGATGGATGACGCAGAAGGAGGTATCCAGCCCACCGGAGAACGCCAGCACCACGTGTTTTTTCATTCATCACCTCTTCTATATATAAGCCCTTCCTCCCCTCCGTGGGAGAAGGAGGCGAAAGGGAGAGAAAAATAGATTGAAACTCGCACAGACGCTCTCGCTAATTCCCCTGCCATACACCATCCGCACAACACTTGAGATGCGCACATGTGCTCGCAATCCATTCATTTGCTGCCTTTAATTCTGCTGCCATCAACTCCAGCCCCAGGTTACCCACGCCACCGAGATGGCTGGACTTGAGTGCGCTACGGTCAGGCTTGAAGGTCCCATCCTTCAATTGTTGCGCCACCTGTTGATAAGCATCGCGGAACGGCACACCCTGCTGCGCCAATCGTGTAGTTTCATGGGCCGCGTACAGCTCATCGCCGCAGGCCGCGCGCGCGCGTTCGGCGTTGACTTTCAATCCGGGCACCAGCCGCACGAGCACTGCCAGTAACTCATGTGACGTATCCAGCGCGGCGAACAACGGCTTCTTCAATAACTGAAAATCCCGGTGATAACTGGATGGCAGACCGCCGGCCAGTTCCTGCAGCATCAACGCATGGCCGCGCAGCTCACGGCAGCGGGCACGCGCCAGTTCCACCACGTCGGGATTGCGTTTCTGGGGCATGATGGACGAGCCGGTGGTAAAAGCGTCCGGCAAATCCAGGAAGCCGAATTCTGGCATCGAATACAACGCCGCGTCCCAGAGAAATTTCTCCAGCACCAGGCCGATGGATGCCAGCCCATTCACCAGCGCCAGCTCATGACGGCCGCGGGAATTCATCACATCGGCCGGACTGATTTGCACGCCTGAGAATCCCAGCAACTCAGCCAGGTATTCGCGCTCCAGAGGCAGGGGCACGCCGAAACCCGCCGCCGCGCCCAGGGGGCAACGGTCCAGCCGGGCATACACTGCCTGCAACGCTTGCAGTTCTTCGCTCAATCCCGCCGCAAAGGCACCCACCCACAGGCCAAAACTGGAAGGCATGGCGCGCCGCAAATGGGTATAACCCGGCATGGTGGCATCCGCATGGGCCTGTGCGAAATTGATGAATTCATTCACCAGCTCTGCGGTTTGCGCAGCGATGCCCAGCAAGGCGTCGCGCATGTACAGGCGCAGCGCCAGAATCACCTGGTCATTGCGGGAACGGCCCAGATGGATGCGTTTACCGGCGTCGCCCAGTTGTTCCGTGAGCAACATCTCGATGGCGGTGTGACAGTCTTCCTGGGCCGGACTTATGCTCACTTCGCCGTGGCGTGCGCGTGCCGCGACACTGGCGAGGGAATCCACCAGCGCCTGCGCATCTTTCACCGGCATCAGGCCGGCGTGCGCCAGCATGCGCGCATGCGCGGCGCTGCCCAACGCATCGAAGGACAACAGGCGTTTATCCAGCTCGGGATCATCGCCCACAGTAAAGCGATGAATCGCTTCGTCCAGCGGCAGGCCTTTTTCCCACAGGCGCAGCATACCTTTTCCGTTGTTCATGCAGCCTGCTCTTTGTGGTCGTTTCCCCGCGCCACAATCATGGTGCCGCTGCCCTGGTTGGTAAATACCTCCGTGAGCACCGCGTCCGGCTGGATGCCGCTCACCAGGTGCGCACTGCGCACGCCACCGGTGAGCGCGCGGCGCACTGCGGCCAGCTTGGGCCGCATACCGCCGCTGATCTTGCCGCTCTTCTCAAGTTGTTCCGTGCCTGCCAGAGTCGTGTAGGGCACCAGACTCGACGACCGCGTCAGGTCCTCCAACAGTCCCGGCACCTTCAGCAGGAAGAACAGTTTTTCCGCCTTGAGTGCCACCGCGATCTCGGCGGCCACGGTGTCGGCGTTGGTGTTGAAGACCTCGCCCTTGTCGTTGGCGGACAGCGGCGTGATCACCGGCACATAGCCGCCATCCAGCAGGTGCGTGAGCAGCCCCGGGTTCACCCGGTCGATATCACCCACCAAGCCGAAATCCACGAATTCGGTCACGCCGGCGTCGTTCTTGATCTGCACCGGTTGGCGTTTATGGGCGGAGAGGATGCCGCCATCCACGCCGCTGACACCGCTCACCGGCAGCCCGGCGGCACGCAAGTCCGCGAGTAAATCCGTATGCACCGAGCCGGCCAGCACCATCTTGGCGGCCTCCAATACCTGCTTGGTAGTGACGCGCCGGCCCGCGATCTTCTCCACCGGGAGATCCAGCGATTCACACAACGCGTCCAAACCGCTGCCGCCGCCGTGGACGATCACCAATTTGATGGAAAAGCTCCACAGCACGTTGAGTTCTGCGCACACGGCACGGCGCACCGCGGCGTTCTCCAGCACCTCGCCGCCCAACTTGAACACAAAGATCTTGCCGCGGAAGGCGCGTACGTATTGCGCCGCGGACCGCAGTGAAGCATAACTGTCAGGTGATATGGACATCACGTTACCTCTCAGATGTAGCTTGGTGGCGAGGGTAGCGAACCCCAACGACAGGGACATGTCGGGGTTCGGAAGACCTCACCCAACCTACAGTTTTTAACGCAGCACTCAGCACGCAGCACCATTCATCAATTTGTGTAGCAACACGCGCTGCACATGGAAACGGTTCCCGGCTTGGTCGATCACTCGGCTGTGGGCACCATCCAACACTTCGTCCGCGACCTCCAGGTTGCGCCGCACCGGCAGGCAGTGGAGAAAAATCGCATCGTGCGCGGCGGCGAACAGCATTTCATTGGTGATGAGCCAGTCTTTGTGGGCGGCGATAGGCGCCGCCGCTGCATCTGCGGCCACATGCTTCGTCGCCGGTCCCCAGGCCTTTGCATAAACTACATGGCTGCCGCTCAGGGCTCGCCGCTGGTCAGAGTGCACCGTCACCGAACCCCCGCTTTGCTGAGCGTAGGCTTGCGCTTCGGCCAACACCGCCGGATGCAGGTCGAACCCTGGCGGGTGGGCGATCCGTATTTCGCAGCCGGCAGCCGCGGCGCTCAGCAAAAATGAGTGTGGCACCGCTTTCGGCAGCGGCTTGATATGTGGAGCCCAGGCCAGCGTCACCGGCAGTTTTTTCGTCACACCGAAATTTTCACGCATCGTCAGCAGATCCGCCAACCCCTGGCAGGGATGTTCCCGTGCCGATTCCATGCTGATAACCGGTACGCCGGCCAGCTCACGGAAGGCGTTGATCACCAGATCCGTGGCGTCCGTATCATCGTCTTGCAACGCGCCGAAGGTACGCACCGCCAACGCGTCCACGTAGCGGCCCAGCACCGGAATGGCCTCGCGGATATGCTCCGGCCGGTCACCATCCATCACCACGCCGGTGCGATCTTCGAGTTTCCAGACGCCGCTACCTACCTCCAGCACGATGGCATGGCCGCCGCCGCGCAACATGGCGGCCTCGAAGGAGGCGCGCGTGCGCAACGAGGGATTGAAAAATACCATGCCCAGCAGTTTGCCGGCGAGATGTGCGCCGGGCGCACGCTGCTTCCAGGCCAAGGCTGCATCCAGAACTTCAGCGACACCGGGCACGCCCAGATCGGCGATGCGGGTGAAATGCTTCATGCGGCTGCGCCTTCAGTCTGGAAGGCGTCAATAGTGTCCAGTAATTTTTCTACCGCCTGGGCGCTAACCGTGAGCGGCGGCATAAGTCGCAATACGTTCGGATCGTCGGAGCCGCCCACCAGAATGTGTTTATTGAGCAGGTAAGACTTCAAAGTTTTGGCCTGCGCGCCCACGTTTAACCCCAGCAATAAACCCTCGCCATGCACTTCGCGCACCACTCCGCCGTCCAGAGCGCCACGAATGCTCTTGGCCAACACCTGGGCGCGCTTCATCAGCTTCTCATCGCTGATTACCTCGAGCGTGGCGATGAGCGCTGCGCAGGCCAGCGGTCCGCCGCCAAAGGTGCTGCCCAAATCTCCGGGCTTGAGCGCCGAGGCTATCGCCGCACGCATGAGCACGCCGCCCATGGGCACGCCCGAAGCCATGCCCTTGGCGCAGGTGATGAGATCGGGGGCCACGTCGTAAAGCTGCGCGGCGAATGGCGCGCCCAAACGCCCGATGCCGGTTTGCACCTCATCGAATATCAGCAGCGTTCCGGCGCGCGTGCATTTTTCCCGCAGTGCGGCAAACCATTCAGCGGTCGCGGTTTTCACACCCGCCATGGACTGGATGGGCTCCACGATCACCGCCGCCACCCCGGAGAAATCAGCCGCAGCGAGTGCGGCAGCATCCGCAAACGGCAGGAACTGGGTGGGCGCCAACAGCGCTTCGTAATCCCGCCTCAATGCCGGCGAATCGGTGACCGAAAGCGCCAACATTGAGCGGCCGTGGAAAGCACCGTGAAACGCCGCGAAGTTTTTGCGTCCGGTGAGCTTGAGAGCGATCTTGAGGGCACTCTCGTTGGCCTCGGCGCCGGAGTTGCAGAAGAACACCGAAGCCATGCCCGCGCCGGCGAATTCCACCAAGGTTTGAGCTGCCTGGTCGCGGACCGGCAGCTGTGCGGCCGCCGAATAGAAAATCAGCTTATGCGCCTGCCCGGCGATGGCCGCTGCCACCGCCGGATGGCAGTGGCCGGTACTGGCGACGCAGTGGCCGCCGTAAAAGTCCAGCCAGCGGTTGCCGGCCGCGTCCACGATGTATTCGCCCTCTCCGGTGACCACGGCGAAGGGATAAGGCACATACGTCGGCAAGAGAGCAGATGAATATGCAGACATTTATAAATAAACTGGTCAATAATAGAATATAATGCATTTATATACAATTAAATTCCTATAAATGCAAGAGATATGCGACAATTTTTACCCTGAGGTAACCCTGTGACGCTGGATGCCGCCATTCTGAAACTCGCGGAAGAGCGGGAAATCACCGATCAGTCGGAGTTCCTCGCGTTGCTGAGGCCCGCCGGCCATGAGGTGACCCAACCGACGCTGTCACGGCATCTGCGGAAACTCGGCATCCAAAAAGTCGCGGGGCGCTATCAGCGCGTGGAACAGCCGCCGGCGGAAATGCCGACCTTCGAAATGAAGCAGGTACCGCCTAACATACTGGTGATCCGTACGCGCCCGGGTTTTGCACAGCCGCTGGCGGTCAAGCTGGATCAGCGCAGAATCGAGGGCGTGGCCGGCACCTTGGCGGGCGATGACACGGTGTTCATCGCAGTAGCTTCCTCGGCAGCGCTCAAAAACGTGGCGGCGGTGGTGGAACAACTGCTCACTGCGAGCACCGAATAGCGCGGTAAACCGCTATCGGAATAATTTTGGGGATGGCAGATTTGAAAATTCTGGTGCTGGATAACAACTGGATTCAAACCGGCTATCTGGTCGCAGAAATGTCACGGGCGAACATCGAAGTTATCCTTGCTTCGCCTTCCCAGCCCAGTTCCCGAATGCTCGGGCGATACTGCCGCCACGTGCAAACCCCCGCAGTGACAGACCCTGGTTACGATGAATTTCTCCACGCGCTCAGTTCAAAAGAAGACGCAGATTTTGTATATGCAGCCTGCGACCCTGCGCAGCACGCACTATGGACTTCTGAAGAATTATTGCCCGGCAACATCTTCCCGCAAACCACGCCTTGGCAGCGTGATTTACTAACCGATCGTCGCCAGTGCTACGAGTTTGTCTCCCGTCTTGGGCTTCCGACTCCTAGAATGCTGTCAATCCCCGATATTCAAGCCGTTGAATCTGTCGTCGCGACACTTGGTTTGCCATGCATAATCCGGGGTACACAGGGTTGCGGCGGTAGCCAGGTAAATCTTGTTTGTTCCGCATACGAGGCGCGCACCGCATACAATACATTGGCGCAGATATCGCCCGGCTGCCCGTTTGGCCAAGAATTCGTGGCGGGTCAGCGCTGCCTGATTGGCGGTCTATTCCATCACGGCGCTGCCCTGCAACTATTCTCCCAATGCACCCTGGAAGCGGTTGACCCGACCGGACCTTCTATTCGCGTTCGGTCATTGTGTGATCCGGTATTGACAGATTTCGCCAAGCAACTCTTCGGGGCATTGCAGTGGGACGGGCTGGCCTGTGCGGAATTCATCCGCACCGATGCAGGCCAATATATCTTCCTGGAAATCAACACTCGTCCGTGGGCGGCAATCCGGGCTGCGCATCGTTGCGGAATTCCGCTGCTTCGTCAATTCGCTCAGTATCTGGCGGGCCGATACACCGGCAAACCGCAACCATATCCTCATGGTATGGACTGCACCCTGTTCCCGGCATTTTTCATAGCGCGAATTAGAAGCGCAGGGTTTCCCCGCGCGAAAGATCTGAAGGCATACTGGCAAGCGACTATGGCCGCGCCTTGGACGCAACTCTCGCTTTTGCATCACCATTTGCGTCTCATCCGCTGGTCGTTTTCTGAGGGCACCCGGCAAAAAACCTGTGCATCAGCGCAATATCACAGTAATTCTGAAACTCCGAAAACCTAAGCGGCAGCGACAGCAGATTGTTCAAAATCATATTGCGACCACCTTGAAATCGGATGACCCGTACTTCAAACACGGGGATTGCTGCCTGTCGGAAATACATAACCGCCGCATTGAACCAACAAGAATGCCGTGCAGGAATAGTACAAATCATGGAACTACCTTATGCCTCCGAAGCCTAATTCCGAGGCTTCTAATAGGCCTTAGTCGCCTGTTTCCGCCTAAAATATCCCAATAATAAGGAGGACCAAGCCATGAAACATCTGCGCCTGCCTCTCCTGGGCGTGGGCTTCGCCGCCCTGTGCTTGCCCTCCTTGGCGGCCGGGCCCAACGCCAATACCGTGTCCTACGCCACTCGCGCCAGCCCGGAAATCCTGGTGCTGGACGCGCGCAACGCCGGCCGCGGCCTGATGACCGCGAGCATGAGCATTCCAGTCAAACCCGGGCCGTTCACCTTCGTCTATCCCAAATGGGTGCCGGGCGAGCATGGCCCGACGGGTCCGCTCGCCGACATCTCGCAACTCAAGGTTTGGGCCAACGGTCAGCCGCTCACCTGGCGGCGTGACCAGGTGGACATGTACGCCTTCCACGTGGACGTCCCGCATGGGGTGTCCAAACTCAAGGTGCAGTTCACGGTGCTGGCGAATGCTCCGCACGATGTTATGGCGACCCCGAATCTCGCCATCGTTAACTGGAACCGCGTGCTGTTCTACCAGAACGACACCAACTCCAGCCAAGTGTATTTCAAACCCAGCATCATTCTGCCGGCGGGCTGGAGTTACGGCACCGCCCTGACCGGTCCGCAACAAACCGGCGACCGTGTGGATTTTGCCGAAGTACCGCTCAACATGCTGGTGGACTCACCGCTGGATGCCGGCATCTATTACAAGCACATTGAACTGTGGCATAAGGGCAATGCCTATCAGATGCTGGATATGTTTGCGGACAAACCCCAGGATCTGGACATTCCCGAGGCATTGATCACCAAGTACAAGCGTATGGCGCCGGAAGCTCTGGCGCTGTACGGCGCACGCCATTGGAACGTTTATCACTCGCTGTTGACGCTGTCTGACGCTATCGGTTTTCAGGGCATCGAGCATCATCAATCTAGCGACAATCGCGCGCCGGACGATTTCATGACCAAACCGGATGAGCAACTGGTCTCGGGTGATCTGCTCACCCACGAGTTCTCGCATTCCTGGAACGGCAAGTACCGTCGGCCGTTTGATCTGTGGCAGCCTAATTTTCAGATGCCGGAACACACCGAGCTGCTGTGGGTGTACGAGGGCATGAACCAGTATCTCGGCGATCTGCTGTCCTTCCGCATGGGCATACGCAAACCGGATCAATACCCGGAATATCTCGCCATGATCTACAGTCAGATGGCGACCGAACCGGGGCGCAGCACCGAACCGTTGATTGACACCACCACCGCGGCACCCTATCTCTATGAGGCGCGCGGTGCCTATCCGGAAATCCGCCGTACCGCCGGCGACTTCTATACCGAGGGGGAACTGTTGTGGCTGGACGTGGACACCATCATCCGCGAAAAGACCCACGGCAAGAAGTCGCTGGATACGTTCCTGCACCTGTACGCCGGCCCGCCCGATACCGGTCCGATCACAAAAACCTACACGCGCGCCGACATCGAGAAGCTTTTAAATGCAGTGGTGCCCTACGACTGGCACGCGTTCTTCCAGAAGCACGTCTATGAAGTGGCGTCCAAACCGCCCACCGGCGAACTGGCCCGCGCCGGCTGGAAATTGGTGTATACCGCCGAACCCAATACGTTCATAAAGGCCAGTGACAAGCTGCGGCACATAAACAATCAGTGGTATAGCTATGGAATCAGAATCAACAAGCAAGGCACCGTGATCGGCGTGCGCGAAGGTTCACCCGCCTGGCAGGCAGGCATGGCGCCGGGCATGCGGCTTGCAGCGGTGGACGGCCAGAGCTATTCCAGCAAGGTGCTGAACTACGCCATGAAACAGGCACAACACTCAGCCACACCCACCGCGTTCCTGGTCAAGCAGGATGGCTGGTATAAAACTCTGGAGGTGAATTACCACGACGGGCCGCGCTATCCGCATCTGGTGCGCATGTCGGGCACCACCAATATGCTTGCTGCCATCATGGCGCCGCACACGCGCTGAAGGTGAGCAGCCAAAGAAAACAGTCCGGATCCCGTCAGGGGGGGGTGTCATTTCGCCGCGTATTTTTCCGCACCCAGGAAATGCAGGGACACGTAGGGCTGGTCGCCAATCACCCAACTGTCGTGCGGTATCGGAGGGATGTAGAACAATTCGCCGGCGCGCAGCTCGATCACCCGTCCATCATCGAAGGCCGCGGTGGCGGTGCCGGACAGTACCAGCCCCACGTGTTCGACCGAGCAGCGCTCCTGGCCGATATCGAGCCCCACATGCTTGGACCAGCGCCAGCCAGGTTGATAGGTCGCCCGTCCGATAGTCAGTCCGCCGAGGCGCACGATTTCAAATTTGCCCAGCTTGAGGACACGGATCTCATCCGGTTGTTCAAAACATTTAAGGATCACGTCCATTGCCATCATCGCGATTCTCCTGATACCGGATCACTCATCCAGCTCCGGATAGTGACGGAAAAGCCCCTCCTCATTGAAGGGAATGCGCCGCCCGGAGGCGAGATAAGCGGCGATGTGCGGCCGCTTTAACACGCGCTCGTGTAATGCAACTACTTTTGGATAGTTTGGTTCGATGCGAGATTGGTTACGGGGAAAAGCATAGCGCAGTCCCTCGATAATCTGGAATAATGACAAATCCGGGTAAGTGAGTGTGGAACCAACCAGAAACTGATCGCCGGACGGATTCTGCTTCAGCACTTTTTCGAAGTAATCCATGAACTTGGGCAATCTGCGTTTCAGGAACGATGCAGTCCGTTTGCGCGCCTCCTGCTTCTGGTCCTGGTAATACTCCGTCGGCCCCAACGGATGATGGGTATCGTGGATTTCCACCACCCAGTCGGCGACCGTCAGCTGCAATTGATGTGTCCACAGACGGCCGGCTTCATCCGTTGGCGCGAGGCCATGATGTGCGCCGAGGAACATGAGGATGTTGGCGGTCTGTGAAATAAACAGATCGCCGGCTTTCAACAATGGCACCGCAAATGGTGGGTACGGTGTCTTTGCATCCTCGAGCACAACCTGCAGTTTGCGGACCGCTGCACTTTCTCCGCCGGCATCTTTAGCCACATCCCGGTAGGGCGCGCCGGCTTCTTCCAACGCGAGCCGGATGAATTCACCGCGCCCCTGGATACCGGGCCAATAATAAAGTTCGTATGTCATTTGGCACCCGTCCCGTGATTTGCCTTGGCACTGGATGCGCCGTGGCTTCAAATGTCCTCAGCTTACGTCCGGCGGAATGGCCAGAGAAATTCGCCGGATACAGGACGACGGCCTTTATACGCCACGCGTATCCACACACTACCCCACCAAACCGATACCAGTCCCAGCAACACTGTCACTCACTGATGTCTTGCGCTTCCCGCCACAACCGCGACCAGACCAGAGCCAGAAAGAGAGCAGCCGATACCCCCGCGATGCTGCGATCAAGTTTCGGGAGGCCGGCTTTACTCAGATCCATGCAGCTTCCCACCGATTGTGTTTTAGAGTGCCATCGCCATGAGTTCACCAGTCAAATTACCTGTTTGTATGTGTCCACCGATCACCCGTCGAATAGATAGTCACTGCAACCGTTCCCATGCAGCTACCGGGCCCTTGATGATGAAGAATAAGGGATGTGCTTGCGGCGAACGAAGCTTACGCCAGCGGCGGAAATATGCAGGGCTGCGTTTGCGCAACTTGCGAAGCAGGTGTTGCCGCTCATACTCAAGCTGACCCGTGGTTGCAACGATGCGCGCACGGTTGTGCACCGGCCCTATTTTACGGTAATCAAACGCATAGCCGCGTGATTCGGCTTCCGCGTGTACCGCCGCCAGATAGACATTGATAGCGGAGCGCGGCGCTAAATGTTTCTGGAAACGTTCGAGTTGCGGGTGATGGCGGTAGCCTCTGGTT
>DAHUYB010000013.1 GCA_027315405.1 Gammaproteobacteria bacterium
TTTATCTTGTATTGGGGTAATTTGGAATAAATGGATGGAGTTACGGTAGGGTCTACTAGGTAGCCACCGAGCACTCTCAATACAACGTGGTTCATTCGGGCCGCGCCAATGAATCTTGGGTTAGGTATGAAAGGAGCGCCACTATTTGTATATATGATCTCGGATCGAATATTATAATGACTTAAAATAACTTGCGTGAGCAAATCAATTGACTTGCAATCGCCCAGCTTCTCGGCAATTGTTGCATCGGGTTTTTGCACATGTGCAAAGTTGTCTTGATTCAAGTCATATTTGATGTGTTCACTCACCCATTGCCATACGGTAAGGACTTTTCGACGAGCGTCCATTTCTGAGTCCATAACACTACGAAGAGAAGCTGGCAGGCTGATGTTTCCTTTAGCCTGCGCAAACTCTAATTTGAGCGGCTTAACAACTTCTCGCCAATTATGAAACGAACTGTAGTTAATAGAATAAAAAGAATAGTGATTCTTATCTATGCAACTAAGTATTTCATGGTTTTTAGATGTTATGATGGTCTTGTATCCGTGATGTATCAATTTATAAGGTGTTTTCGAAAAGATAGTAACTTTATTGAAGCAGTGCCGCCCAAGAGCCAGCACATTCATGCGTGCACTTTTAGTAAAACGTCTTGCTCTTATAATCGTAAAATTCGGAACTGCGTGTAAGGATTTTAGTGAAATTGAACAGTTACCTTCATCTCGACAATATAATACACGACAAGATGTGTTGCCTGCGATTGCTTGAAAACATTCTTTCAACATTATTGCAGCAGAACCTGACCCAACAAATCTGTCGACATCGTAATAATGAATTCTAGATGTATCAACAATATTAAGTTGCAAAGAAGCCGTGCGCGCAGGGCATGTTTGAGCCCCTAAACAAATAACTGTGAACGACGTCAGCCAAATGAGTGTGGAAGAGAAATTCGCAAACATTAATTTTTTCTGCATCTTTGTCGACCTCCCCCATGCAAGAACTGCGGCTTTGCAAAACGGCGCGTTGAATACTACGGGCCAGCAGAGTTTATTAGAGGTACATTGTAGGGCTCTGCTGGCCCGCACCTGAAAAGTATTCTAGCCTGATGGAGTACTAGGTCCATTCGATGGAATACATTTCCACGAACTCGGATTCTGTATGTTGCCGGTTGCAGCATAACCATTGCTTTGACACTGTATAACAAAATCCTCCCATGCGTTACCATTCTCGAGAGTTTGTGCGCCAGTGTCACATGCCGTTTGATATGCTTGCCCTACCCAGTTGCTGTCAGTGAAACTGCCCGTCATACCTAATGCATGACAAGCATTAACAAAACTTTGATTATTGGAAGTCGCTTTGCCCGTAAGAACATCAAAAATTACTGCTGCAGCATCCTTTGCAAGCTGCAGATAATTGGTTACAGGCCCTTGATATGGACTTGGCGCGTGCATCTGACTAGTACGAGCGTTCGGGCCACCGCCACCGCCACCGCCACTACTAGCAGGAACAGTGGCCGAAACATGCACCGAGCTCAACGTAGTAACTCCGCCACATATTGGCAATGCAAGTATTTCTTTCGCTGTTAATTCACGCATCACATTTCTCCTCGTTGAGCCTTGCACCAGGGCCGCAAGGCGGTTGCTGTTGCCCTGCAAGCTTGGGGCTTGCCGGTTCCCTGAGTTTCGATAGGTCGATGATTCGCTGCGCGCTGGCCAGGGTTTCGGGCCGGTGGGCCAGCACGATGCGGGTGATGTGCAGGCGCTGGATGGCGGCATTGACCGCGCGCTCGGTGGCGATATCGAGATGGCTGGTGGCCTCGTCCAGCACCAGGATCTTCGGGCGCTTGTACAGCGCCCGCGCCAAGAGGACGCGCTGGCGCTGGCCGCCCGACAGGGTCGAGCCCATGTCGCCGACCAGGCTGTGGTAGCCCATCGGCATATCCACGATGTCGCTGTGGATCTGCGCCAGCCGTGCCGCCGCCTCGATGCGCACGGGCGTCGCCTCCGGATCGAAGAAGCTGATGTTGTCAGCGATGGAGCCCGCGAACAGGGTGTCGTCCTGCAGCACCGCGCCCAGCATCTCGCGGTAGGTCCGCTTGCCCAGGCGCTTCAATTCGATGCCGCCGATGCGGACCTCACCCTCCTGCGGTTCCAGCAGGCCCAGCAGCAACTTGGCCAACGTGGTCTTGCCCAGGCCCGAGGGGCCGGCAATGGCCACCGATTCGCCCGCCGCGACGTCCAGATCCAGGTGCCGGATCACCCAGCGCTCGCCCTCGGCATAGCGGAAGCCCAGGTTGCGCACTTGGAGCGAGGGTTCCGGCAGCGGACCGGCGTAGTTGGTATCCACATGGCGCTCGGGCGGCGTCAGCACGATGTCGGCCAGACGCTGGCCCTGCAGGCGCAGCATCTTCACCTGCACCGCGTAGTCGACCAGGCTGGAGGCGCGGCTGCTGAACATGCCGGCGTACATCGTGAAGGCGATCAGCATGCCGGCGCTGAAGTCGGCGCCGCCCAGCACCATCAGTGCGCCGACCCAGTAGATGGCGGTGTTCTCCAGCCCGAAGATCAGGGAATTGGCCGAGCCGAAGATCAGGTTCAGCTTCTGCACCACGAGGCCGCGGTTGAGGGTGTCGGTGGTGGCGTTCATGTAGCGCGCCGACTGCGCCGCCGACTGGTTGTGCAGGCGGATGGTGGTCGCGCCGCGCACCGCTTCGAGAAACCTCGACTGCTGCTGCGCCGAGGCGATCACCTGCTGGCTGGTGGCCTCGAACTGCACGCGGTAAGACAGCGCCCGCACCAGCACGTAGACCAGGAACGCGCCCAGCACGATGGCACTGAGCTTGATGCTGTAGACCAGCATCACCACCAGCGTCAGCGTGGCCATCAGGCCATCGAGCAGCACCTCGACCACGCGCGTGGTCAGGGTGTGCTGGATGGCGTGCACCGCCTGGAAGCGCGAGACGATATCCCCGAGGTGGCGCTTGCCGAAGTACTCCTCGGGCAACCGCAGCAGGTGGCTGAACAC
>DAHUYB010000014.1 GCA_027315405.1 Gammaproteobacteria bacterium
ACCCGCGACCCCCGGCGTGACAGGCCGGTATTCTAACCAGCTGAACTACCACTCCGCAGCGGGTGGTGGGTGCTGAGGGGATCGAACCCCCGACCCTCGCCGTGTAAAGGCGATGCTCTCCCAGCTGAGCTAAGCACCCCCCGAGTAAGCGGGTTAGTTTACGGCATCCTTTAGGGCTTTGCCAGCTTTGAAACCCGGTACCCTGCTCGCTGCGATCTGAATAGTCTGGCCCGTCTGCGGATTGCGACCGGTGCGCGCCGCACGCTGCTTAACCGTGAAAGTGCCGAAGCCCACTAGCACGACTTGATCGCCTTTCCCGAGCGCGCCGGTAATGGAATGCAGCACTGCCTGCACGGCACGATCCGCATCCGCATGGGAAAGTTTCGTGGCTTCGGCCACTGCATTGATTAATTCAGCTTTGTTCATGATGTTGTGCCCCTGGTTGCCTGAGTGTTGATGATGGACAGTTCCCCTGGCCGGGTTTAAAAAACACATCCTGCCTGTGCGCTTCACGTCACCAGGCACATGCAAGTTTTGCGACTCGTAACCTGCCGTGGTGCGCAATTTTATACAGGTGGCCGCAAACACTTGTCAACTTGACGCCGCCTCTGGTTAATTACTGTCACCCTTGCCGCGTTTGCAGGTAACGTCTTTTTTCAATCGCCTAAGCGATTGAAAAATGAAGAAAAGCGCAATTTACTTTTTGACTTTTCGTGTCCAAAATTTCGCGGTACGAAAATCTCCGGGGTATCCCTGATAAAATCTAATGAGGCCGCACACCTTCGGGTTCGGTTTTCGCGGCCGGTGCCTCTGCCTGCGGCACTGCCGCGCCCACCAGTTCAGCCGGTTTCGGTTCGGGCATGCGCTCCAGCGCCATCTTGAATACTTCGTCTATCCAACGTAGTGGATGGATATCAAGTGCGCCTTTGATGTTTTTGGGTATCTCCACAAGATCCTTGGCATTTTCCTGTGGAATAAGCACAATACCAATGCCGCCTCGATGCGCCGCAAGAAGTTTTTCCTTGAGACCGCCGATGGGCAACACCTCACCGC
Organism: Gammaproteobacteria bacterium; assembly: GCA_027315405.1. GTDB lineage: Bacteria > Pseudomonadota > Gammaproteobacteria > Natronospirales > REEB76 > REEB76. The sequence goes on from DAHUYB010000014.1 coordinate 1,054, forward strand.
GCAGGGTAATTTCGCCGGTCATAGCCACATCGGCACGTACGGGAATCTTAGTAAGTGCCGATACCAAGGCCGTGCACATGCCGACACCGGCACTGGGGCCGTCCTTGGGGGTGGCGCCTTCCGGCACGTGGATATGCACATCATATTTCTGATGAAAATCCGCTTCGATGCCCAGCAAGGATGCACGGCTGCGCACCACGGTCATGGCTGCCTGGATGGATTCTTGCATCACACCGCCCAACTGGCCGGTGTGAATCAGCTTGCCCTTACCCGGCACCACCGTGGCCTCAATGGTCAGTAACTCGCCACCCATCTCGGTCCAGGCAAGTCCGGTCACTTGGCCTACCTGGTCGTGATCCTCGGCACGACCGTAACGGAAACGGCGCACCCCCAGGTAATCATCCAGGTTACGCGGCAGTACATGCACCTGCTTGTCACGCGGCTTGAGCAGTAAGCCTTTCACCACCTTACGGCAGATCTTGGAAATCTCCCGTTCCAGATTACGCACACCGGCTTCACGCGTGTAGTAACGAATGATGTCCGTGATGGCGCTTTCGCTGATGGTGAGTTCGGCTGATTTCAGGCCATTGTTACGCATCTGTTTCGGTATCAGATAACGCATGGCAATATTGATTTTCTCGTCCTCGGTATAACCTGGGAGGCGGATCACCTCCATCCGATCCAGTAGCGGTGCCGGGATATTCATGGTGTTAGCAGTAGCCACGAATAGCACCTCGGAAAGATCAAAATCTACCTCCAGATAATGGTCATTAAAGGTGTTGTTCTGTTCCGGATCCAGCACCTCAAGAAGAGCGGACGATGGGTCGCCGCGGAAATCCATGGACATCTTGTCCACCTCATCCAGCAAGAACAATGGATTACGCACGCCTACTTTCGCCATGTTCTGCAGAATCTTGCCGGGCATGGAACCGATATAAGTGCGCCGATGCCCGCGGATCTCCGCTTCATCGCGCACACCGCCCAGGGACATGCGCGCAAATTTTCGGTTGGTGGCGCGCGCAATACTCTGACCCAGCGAAGTTTTACCAACTCCGGGCGGGCCTACCAGGCACAGGATCGGACCTTTGAGTTTGTTCACACGCTGCTGCACTGCCAGGTACTCAAGGATGCGTTCCTTTACCTTATCTAGGCCGTAATGGTCCTCGGCGAGGATCTTTTCCGCACCCTCAAGGTCATGGCGTACACGTGTGCGCTTTTTCCACGGCACATTTACCAACCAATCGATATAGTTGCGTACCACGGTGGCTTCGGCTGACATGGGCGACATGAGTTTGAGCTTGTTGAATTCGGTCGCCGCCTTATCGCGGGCTTCCTTCGACATGCCGGCCTTATGGATTTTCTTTTCCAGTTCCTCAAGTTCATTAGGCGCATCTTCCAGTTCACCCAATTCCTTCTGAATAGCCTTCATCTGCTCATTCAGGTAGTACTCGCGCTGGCTTTTCTCCATTTGCTGCTTGACGCGGCCGCGTATGCGTCTTTCGATTTGCAGGATATCAATCTCGCCTTCAATCAGCGCCATAACATGTTCGAGGCGTGCGCGCGCATCCTCAAGTTCAAGGATTTTCTGCTTCTCATCCAACTTGAGCTGCATGTGCGCGGCGATGGTATCCGCAAGCCGGCCCGGCGAATCAATCCCCGCCAGGGAAGTCAGCAGTTCAGGCGGGATCTTCTTGTTGAGCTTGACGTACTGATCGAACAGCGACAATGCTGAACGCATCAACACATCCATCTCACGCTCATCATATTGGGAATGCGTGCGGATAACACTTACCAGCGCGGAAAAATACTCGCCGTCGTTGATCTGCAAAATACGCGCGCGGTCGCCGCCCTCCACCAGCACTTTGACGGTGCCGTCGGGGAGTTTCACCAACTGCAGAATCGTGGCCAGGGTTCCCACACGGTAGACGTCGTTCTCTTTGGGGTCGTCCACTTCCGGACTCTTCTGCGCCAATAGCAGTATCTGCTTACCCGCCTGCATGCCGTGATCCAGCGCCTTGATGGATTTATCCCGACCGACAAACAGCGGGGTGACCATATGCGGATAGACCACCACATCGCGCAACGGCAATACCGGAACCAAAATAGGCTGGCCTTCAAGCAAATCGGTTTGGCGGGTTTCGCTGGTCACACTGGATCCTTAATGAGTCCTGGGTTTGAGTAATAGCGGAAGCTTTCAAGAACATGCAGTGCATGCATGCGGGCAAAATTCGTATTTTCAAGCGGCCAGACGTCGGATTTTAGCCATCCGCGGCCGCCAACTGTTTTTTTCCACGCTCGTAGACAATGTAAGGCTGGTTCTCGCCGCTGATAACCGCTTCATCGATGACCACTTTTGAGACATGCTCCATGGAAGGCAATTCATACATGATGTCCAATAACACGTGTTCCAGGATTGTGCGCAGGCCACGGGCACCGGTTTTACGCTCCATGGCCCGGCGTGCGGTGCTGCGTAATGCATCCTCGCGAAGTTCCAGCTCACAACCTTCCATATCGAAGAGTTTCTGATATTGCTTGGTAATCGCGTTTTTAGGTTCAGTGAGGATACGCATTAGTGCGCCCTCATCAAGTTCGTCCAGTGTCGCGACTACCGGCAAACGGCCCACAAACTCCGGGATGAGACCGAAACGGATAAGATCCTCCGGTTCCACATCGTGCAAGACCTCACCCACATTCTTGATGTCGGCCTTACCTCTAATTTCAGCCATGAAGCCGATGCCACTCTTTTCCGTGCGGTTGCGAATGATTTTTTCCAGCCCCGCGAACGCGCCGCCACAAAGAAACAGGATATTACTGGTATCCACCTGCAGGAATTCCTGCTGCGGATGCTTTCGACCACCCTGTGGAGGTACGGATGCAATAGTGCCTTCAATGAGTTTCAGCAGCGCCTGCTGCACACCCTCACCGGAAACGTCCCGGGTGATGGACGGGTTATCGGACTTGCGTGAGATCTTATCGATTTCATCAATATAGACAATGCCGGTCTGGGCCTTCTCCACATCGTAATCACATTTCTGCAGCAATTTCTGGATGATATTCTCCACGTCCTCGCCCACGTAACCCGCCTCCGTAAGCGTGGTGGCGTCGGCAATCGTGAAGGGCACATTCAACAGGCGCGCCAGGGTTTCCGCCAGCAGTGTCTTGCCGGAACCGGTAGGGCCGATGAGCAGGATATTGCTCTTGGCCAACTCCACATCATCTTTGTTATGGGTGCTGCGTACATCCAGGCGCTTATAGTGATTGTATACGGCCACGGAAAGGATTTTTTTGGCGCGCTCCTGACCGATAACATACTGATCCAGAACCGCTTTGACTTCCTGCGGACGCGGTAGCTTGTTATGCGTGGTTTGAGCCTGCTCCTGCATTTCCTCGCGGATAATGTCGTTGCAGAGTTCAACGCATTCATCGCAAACATACACCGACGGGCCGGCAATCAGCTTGCGCACCTCATGCTGGCTCTTGCCGCAGAAAGAGCAGTACAACAGCTTGCCGCCGTCCTCGCCTTTACTGCGTGTTTCGTCCACCATCTCCTGGTCACCTCTGAAAAAGCCGGGAACCCTGTCCGCGTGGAAACACTATGGGGATTTTCCGGTGCCGCTTCAATAGCACGGCCCCGTAATGTTGGAGTTTCCCACCCGGACTCGGTTCCCTCAGGCCTTGACGGCGCGTTGTTCCAGTATCGAGTCTATGAGGCCGTACTTGACCGCCTCCTCCCCACCCATGAAACGATCCCGCTCCGTATCTTGTTGAATTCGTTGGATAGTTTGACTGGTATGTTTGGCCATGATCTCGTTCAAGCGCTCCCGCAAGTGCAGGATTTCCCGGGCATGGATATCGATATCGGAGGCTTGCCCCTGCACCCCACCCAAGGGCTGGTGAATCATGATGCGGGAGTGGGGTAAGCAGTAGCGCTTACCCTTGGCGCCGCCAGTCAGCAGCAGCGCACCCATACTGGCTGCCTGGCCCACGCAGATGGTGGATACGTCTGGTTTCACGAATTGTATGGTGTCGTAGATGGATAGGCCCGCAGTCACTGAACCACCCGGTGAATTGATATACAAACTGATGTCTTTATCCGGGTTTTCCGATTCCAGGAACAATAACTGCGCCACCACCAGATTAGCCACGTAATCGTCCACGGGGCCGACAATGAACACCACCCGCTCCTTGAGCAGGCGCGAATAAATATCGTAGGAGCGCTCGCCACGGGCGGTTTGCTCCACCACGATGGGTACCAAGTTAAGTCCCTGAACCTCGCTTACTGTTTTCATATCTTCCTCGGCCTCACGGCCTGTTTCAGGCGGGTGCATGTGCATGCGGGTGTTGCTGGAAATGCATCAGTTCCTGGAAGCTCGTGGGTTTATCCGTGACCACTGCCTTCTCCAGCAGGCTGTCCACTGCCTGATCCTCCAGCACCAGGGATTCGAGCTGCCGCATGACCGCTGGATTTGAGCGCATGCTGTGTACCGCTTCCGCGGGATTGCTGTAATCACCCGCCATGCGCTCCAGACGTTCATCGAGTCGCTTCGTATCCACGCGCAATTGCCGCTGGCTGATGATCTCGCCCATGATGAGGCCGAGACTCACACGCCGTTTGGCCTGTTCTTCGAACAACTCTCGTGGCAATTCCACGCTCTTCTTGCTGTCCTTAACTCCCATACGTTCAACTGCGTCACGGCGCAGATTCTCGATCTCACCGTCCAGCAAAGCTTTCGGCAGTTCCACCGGATTTGCGCTGAGTAAAGCCTCCAATACCTGATCCTTCAGGCGCCGGTGTACCGTATCCGCCATCTCCCGGCGCATATTCTCGGTAACTTCAGCGCGTAATTTCGTAATCCCGCCTTCAGTGACGCCAAAACTTTTGCAAAAGGCTTCGTCCACTTCGGGCAGCTTCTGGCTGTCCACACGATGCGTATGTACATTGAAGTGCGCAATTTTCCCCGCGACTTCCTGGACGTGATAGTCATCCGGAAAACGCACATCGAACTCACGGTGTTCGTCGGCTTTCACGCCGTCGAGACCCTGCTCGAAATCCGCTAACATGCGGTTTTCACCCAGCACCACGAAAATCTTGTTGGCCTTGCTGCCCGGGAAGCTTGCACCGCCTATGCTACCGTCGAAATCGAGCTGTACCCGATCACCCTTACGCGCGCCGCGCTCGACGGTTTCCCAGGTGGCGCGTTGCTGACGCAAATTGCCCACCATGGCGTCAATATCCGCCTCGGTAATCTCCGCCACCGGCCGCTCCACTTGAATGCCTTCAGTTCCGTTCAGTTTGATTTCCGGATAAACCTCGAAGGTGGCGGTATATTCCAGGTCCATGCCCGGCTTGTTATTGATGGTGTCAATGCGCGGGCCGCCGGCCGGATTCACTTTCTCTTGCATGAAAGCTTCATTGCAAGTGTCGCGCAGCAGATCGCCCAATACCTCCTGACGGACCTCACTGCCGAAGCGTTTCTTCACCACATCGTAGGGTATCTTGCCGGGGCGAAAGCCATTGAGTTTGGCGCGTTTGCCCAGAGATTTCAGCCGCTGTTCCACTTCGCGTTCCACGCGTTCGGCCGGCACCTGCACCTTCATGCGGCGCTCTAAACCTGCGGTTGTCTCGATTGAAACCTGCATGGACTGCTTACCTCTGAAATATCCTGGTATCGAATTACTACGTTAACCAGCATGCTTGCCGTTGCAATTGGTGCGAAAGGAGAGACTCGAACTCTCACGGGTTCCCCCACTGGAACCTAAATCCAGCGCGTCTACCAGTTCCGCCACTTTCGCAACGCCGAACCGAACCAGGCTACCTAAATTTTAAATTATATCAAAGACTTGGGTAACTCTGTTGGCCTGTGACGGGGATCGGACCCGATTTCGGCGGCCATTATACAAACTTGGGGGATACGCAGCTTGAACTCGAGCCGGCCACAGGCTGTCTGGTGCTGCGGACCCGTTGAACTATAGCTATATTCACTGTCTGCGCAAGCGACGGTAGCGCCGGATCAGCGTATTGGTGGAGCTGTCGTGTTTTAGCTCGGGCTCGCGGGCAACCTCCAACTGAGGGAGAATAGCCTGCGTCAGTGTCTTGCCCAGCTCCACGCCCCACTGGTCAAAGGAGTCCACATTCCAAATAACGCCCTGGGTAAAGACGCTGTGTTCGTAAAGCGCCACCAGTGATCCCAGGACTCCCGGCGTCAGCCGCTCGGCCAGTAGGGTATTGCTGGGGCGATTGCCCTCGAGGACACGATGCGGCACCAGCCACTCAGGCGTGCCCTCAGCCCTGATTTCTTCCGCCGTTTTGCCGAAAGCCAAAGCTTCGGCTTGGGCTAACAGGTTAGCAATCAATATATCCTGTCGATGGCCGAGCGGATTCAGGCTCTGACAAAAACCGATGAAGTCGCAGGGAATCAAGCGGCTTCCCTGATGAATCAGCTGATAGAACGAATGCTGGCCATTGGTACCGCGCTCACCCCAACAGATCGGGGCGGTTTGCCAGCCAGCACGCATACCGTCCAGCGTAATCTGCTTGCCGTTGCTTTCCATGCTCAATTGCTGCAGGTAAAACGGGAAATATCTCAGGTATTGATCATAGGGCAGCAGCGCTTGGGTGTGTGCATCGAAGAAGTTGTTGTACCAAATGGCAAGCAGGCCCATAAGCACCGGCAGATTTTGGCCGAGTGGAGTCGTGCGGAAGTGTTGGTCCATGGCATGGAAGCCGGCGAGCATGGCGCGGAAGTTTTCTAGCCCGATGGCGATCATGGTGGAAAGACCAATCGCTGAAGTCATGGAGTACCGCCCACCGGCCCATTCCCAGAAATCGAATATATTTTCGGCGTCGATGCCGAATTCAATGGCCTTTGCGAAATTGCTGGAGACCGCCACAAAGTGTCTGGATAGTGCCTGTTTATCGTCAAACTTAGCCAAGCACCAATCGCGGGCCGCCTGGGCATTTGCCAGGGTTTCCTGGGTCGTAAACGACTTTGAACTGATGATAAACAGGGTCTCTGCCGGATCCAGATCGCGTATGGCCTCCTCGAAATCCGTGGCATCCACGTTGGAAACAAAGCGGAAATTGAGATCACGCCGGCTGTAATGGCGGAGTGCCTCATAGGCCATCATGGGTCCGAGGTCGGATCCACCCACACCGATGTTGACAATATTGCGGATGCACTTTCCTGTATGTCCACGCCACTTTCCGTTGCGGACCTGCTCCGAGAATGCGGCCATCCGCTCAAGGACCGCATGTACCTGAGGCACCACGTCCACGCCATCCACCACGATGCTTTCGCCCTCGGGTGCGCGCAAGGCTACGTGCAGCGCAGAACGTCGCTCGCTTACGTTGATCTTTGCGCCGTTAAACATGGCCTCGATGCGCGTATGCAAATTGCATTCTCCGGCAAGCGTCAGCAATAGCCGGAGCGTTTCATCGGTGATGCGATTTTTGGAATAATCGAGATATAGACCGGCCGCTTCGGCCGTATAACGTTCACCACGCTTTGCATCATCTGCAAATAACTGCCGCAGATGCAGCTTGCGCATGCTGTGGCAGTGCGCTTCAAGCGCTTTCCAAGCGGGGCGTTCTGTCAACGATTGCTGCTGGGTTGCTGAACTGGCGGCCATAGTTACATTGCCAAATTAAATTGCGAACATTTCTCCGTAACCCAGGAAGCTTATACAAGGATGCTAGTCAGCCACCGGATTAAGAAACAGTATATCGAGGAAAGGCAAAGTAGCGCCCCTGGATATTTCGACGCGGTGGGATTATGCAGATGTAAAGCGAGCCTGCGTTGGGAAGGATTGGATTGTTCAGGCTCCCTTGGTGGGCCGTGCAGGACTTGAACCTGCGACCTACTGATTAAGAGTCAGCAGCTCTACCAACTGAGCTAACGGCCCAGCAAGGGAGCCTGAACAATCCAATGGGGTGGACGATGGGACTCGAACCCACGACAACCGGAATCACAATCCGGGGCTCTACCAACTGAGCTACTCCCACCATAACCGGCTGGATAAACCTGGAACACTGCCGGCTTCACCGCATTGGCGCGCCTGGCAGGACTCGAACCTGCGACCGCCGGCTTAGAAGGCCGGTGCTCTATCCAGCTGAGCTACAGGCGCAAATTCCTGGCAAGCCATCGGCGGTAAACAACCTTCCCTGTTACATGAGTCCGCGGCCGCAATCAACCAAATTTGGTCGGGGCAGAGGGATTTGAACCCCCGACCCCCTGCTCCCAAAGCAGGTGCGCTACCAGACTGCGCTATGCCCCGCCGTCGTAAAACATTCCCTCAACACCACCTGCTTTGCTCGCAGTCTGTTGCCGGCTCGGCTCGTGCCTCGCCTGGCAACCCGGCCGTGTACTTCCTGTACCCGGCGTTCGCCCTGTCCGGGCTCACCCCAAAGCAGGTGCGCTACCAGACTGCGCTATGCCCCACTCAACGCGTCCTACGGGGCTGCCCCGATGCGGTCAGCGCAAGAGCGCAAGAATGGAATGATACGGTGCCACCCCACCTCAGTCAATTTATGGAGCTTTTTGGAACCTAGGCGGGTGCATGCGACAATTCACACCACCGCCGCAAAGCTAAAAATCAATTTGCCATGCCAGCCCAAATTATTGACGGTAAAGCCTTGGCCCGCGAAATCCGTGGAGATATCGCTCGGCGCGTTGCCGAGCGGATCAGGGATAAACGCCGCGCCCCGGGGCTGGCGGTGGTACTGGTAGGCAGCGATCCCGCCTCTAAAATCTACGTGCGCAATAAACGTGCAGCCTGCAAGCAGGTAGGTTTTGTGTCGCGCGCCTTTGATTTATCTGCGGATACCTCCGAAGCCAGACTTCTGAAACTCATTGACGAACTCAACGCCGATCCGGCCATTGATGGAATTCTGGTACAGCTGCCATTGCCATCAGCTATCAACACCTCCACGGTCATCGAGCGCATTCATCCCGGCAAGGACGTGGACGGCTTTCACCCCTACAATATCGGGCGTCTGGCGCAACGGATTCCGCTGCTGCGCCCCTGTACACCCTACGGCATCATCAAGCTGCTGGAAAAATACGGTGCGCAGTTCACAGGACGGCATGCGGTGATAGTGGGTGCATCCAACATCGTCGGTAGACCCATGGCACTGGAGCTTTTGCTCATGGGTGCAACCGTGACCATTTGTCATCGCTTTACAACCTCGAGCGATCTTGAAAAATTGATACGCGCTGCCGAGATTCTTGTAGTGGCTGTGGGCAAACCGAATCTCATACCCGGTGGATGGATCAAACCCGGTGCCACGGTTATTGACGTCGGCATGAACCGCCTGGCCAACGGCAAGCTGGTGGGTGATGTGGAATTCGAGAACGCCCGAGAACGCGCCGCACTGATCACGCCTGTACCGGGTGGTGTGGGCCCCATGACTGTCGCCATGCTGCTCAGTAATACCCTCACTGCAGCCGAGCACCACAAATAAATAAAAGTGTTGCGTGCCAAAATAATTCAGAGCCTGAATTAACGGAGATCTTTATGCGTCGTCCTTTCGCGCTTCTCGCGCTGAGCTCGGTACTCATCATGGCGTGCAGCGTCAGCGCCAGCTGGGGTGTGTTTCACGGCAATGTCCTGCCGTTCTCGGTGGATGTTGTGGATGCACACACAGCGGTAGTGAATCCAAACCCAGGATATTCACTACCTGCCGGCATCCAGGCGGGCGCCCACATCGATCTCCCGGCACTCGACTCGTCGGCCCGCACTGCGGTTGCAATCCAGGGCCTGCAGGGTTTCCTGCCATCGGGCCAGACCTATCAATTCGTCATGCGCCGGGGTTCGCTGAGCACCACTGTGCCCGTCACTACGGTTCCTATAGGCACGAGTCAGCGTGCGCGATTTACACAATGGATCTTCTCCGGAAATTACCTGCTGTTTGCCGCCCTGGCCCTGCTCATCCTGTGGCGGGGCCGCGGCCGGGCCGCCGTGTATATGGCGGCGTGGCTGACGCTGGCCCTGTTCGGCTTTGAGTTCAATTACGGTTTTCAATTCGATGCTATTCTCGGCATGTGCTTGCAGTCGCTCGCCCTCATCTTTTATGCCCTGGGCCGTATCAGTTTTTACCTGATGATCGAGACTCTTGTGGGAGCAGCGCTCACACCACGCACCCGAGTATTTGCACGCCTCTGTTTCATGCTGGTCTTGGTCGTGGGTACCGCGACCATCTTGGGTGGACGGCTCGCATTCGTCGCGAGCGGCTGGGCCGGACTGTTGCGGCCCGTGTTTGGCGTGTTGTTCACTGCAGGTTATATCGTTCCGGCCCTCGTGCTGCTTTTCGGTTATGGCCACGCAGTCGAGGCACAGCGGCCACATCTCCGCTGGCTGCTCTTGAGTACGGCGGCGCTGCTGGTGGGGATATTTCTCAGCAATACCTCGGTAATGGATGTCGCGACCAACGAGGTCGTGCAGAGCATCTTCATGTGCCTCGGCATCACTGGATTCGCCTACACCGTGCTGCGTCATCGGGTGGTGGACGTCTCGGTGGTCCTGGACCGCACCCTGGTGTACGGCGCCACCACCGCCTTGGTGGTGGGTGTGGTCGCCGCCATGAACAGCCTGGCGCTGCGCGCGACCCTCGGCGCAGGCGCAGGTCTGCTGTTGCAGATCGTCGTGCCGCTGGCGCTCGGCATCGTCCTGGGCAGGGTGCGCAGCTACATGGACCGGCTGGTGGAGCGCGTGTTCTTCCGCGCCAAGTACCAGAGCGAGAGGGCCCTGCGCAACTTCGCGCGGCACTGCGGCCACATCGAGCATATCCATCGTCTGCTGGATGCGGCAGTGGCGGCCATCCGCAAACACACCGCCAGCCCCGCGGTCGCGATCTACGAGCTCAAGGATGACGGATACACCTGCGTGCGGCAGGCTGGGAAAATCCCCTACCCGCAGAGTCTGGACATGGACGACGCCGCCATGGTCGCAGTGCGCGCGGAAATGAAGGCCGTGGATCTGGCTGACTTTGACAGCAGCCTGGGCACGGATGGCTGCGTGTTCCCGATGACCGTCCTGGGAGTCATGCGCGGCGTACTGGTTTGCGCCAACCGCCCCGGGGTGCATTTTGCCACCGACGAGAAGGAGCTGCTTACGCAGGTCGCGCGTGATGTGGGTGCCGCCTGGCGCATATTGCGGGCCCGCGATAACGAGGAGTTCGTGTGGGCCATCGCACAAGGCAAGATCAAACCCGCCACGGTGCGTACACGGGCGAAGTCCCTGGCCGCGGCCTGGAGTGGTGCGCTGGCTGACACCTGATCACACTACGAGTGAATACCGTAATCAATGTGGATGACCGCTTTTGACCCTAAGCAGCCGTTTAGATTATGCACCATAACCGTAGAATTGATGTCTGCTAAAGCGGGTGAAGCCCAGCAAAAACTACAAGAGCACAATCTCAGTCGAACGCATTCTTCTGCTTGTAAAACAAATACCAATAAAAGAATCCCGCCCACATCACGGCGCTTATGCCGTAACTGAAAATGACATCAGTTACCGCTTGTGGGTGGCTGCGCAAATAAATGACCGGTATCGGAAGCGGAATTAGGTAAAACAATACCACGAGCCAGCGCGACCATTTCCAGCGCTGCCAGATACCAACACCCGTTACGACCATTGCCAGACCAGATCCCACCACGAAAGGGTAATAACCGTCCGCTCGTACCTGACCCCATGAGAGAGTCTCGTCAAATATACGTGTCGAACCAACCTGAAACACACTGACCACGAACAGCGCGATTCCGGCACACAGCAGCTAGACAGACCAGACGCATGACTAACGGCATCGCCTCCAAACGAGTGATAACACCGTTCACTGCAGCGCGCGCCATAACAAGCATTCCCACCAATTTGCCCAGGGTACGCATCTAGCATTTCCTTGTGACCCGTCATGAGTGACCGCTTCCGAGGGGTATATTCAAGTTGTCAGAGGATCGCTCTTGGCCGTAAGCAACCCCCCATATTGCACTACTCATGGATCGCTGCTCGCGACCCATAGCAATGGTCACTGGCGATCGGCCAAGTTTATTGTGTCTAGCACTGCCAAATGTTACCTCGCCTTAATACGTGTGTTACTCGCGTCTCCAAGTGGTTTCCCCGGCCGCATCTTCCAGCACCACGCCGGCAGCAGTCAGTTCAGCACGGATCCGATCCGCTTCTGCCCAGTCACGGTTTTTGCGGGCGGCATTGCGCGCTGCAATGAGCGCTTCGATCTTTTCAGCGGTCAATCCAGTTGAATCCGGGGCGCCGGACTTGAGGTAAAGATCCGGATCCGATTGCAGGATGCCCAGCAGGTCGCCCAGCTCCACCAGCAGCGCAGCTGACTCTGACGCCTCATCGGCATTCACGTCCCGCTGCCGGTTGAGTTCCCGGGCGAGATCGAACAGCACGCTGATGGCCACCGGTGTGTTGAAATCATCGTCCATGGCGGCTGCGAAGCGTTTGCGGAATTCGTTGTTTCGTGGTGTGGTGCCGGGCGTAATACCGCGCAACGCGGTATACAGGCGCGCGAGCCCAGTGGCCGCCACATCCAGCGACTGGTCCGAATAATTCAGCGGGCTGCGATAGTGACTGTTGAGTATGAAATACCGCACCACCTCGGGCCGGTATTTCTTCAGTATCCCGCGCACCGTAAAGAAGTTACCCAGGGATTTGGACATCTTCTCGTCATCCACATTGACGAAGCCGTTGTGCATCCAGACGTTGGCAAAATGTTCGCCAGTAGCGGCTTCCGACTGGGCGATCTCGTTCTCGTGGTGCGGGAATTGCAGATCCATACCGCCGCCGTGGATGTCGAAATGATTTCCGAGGGCTGCCATGGACATGGCCGAGCATTCGATATGCCAGCCGGGCCGCCCTGCTCCCCACGGCGACGGCCAACTGGGTTCTGCCGGTTTGGCGGTTTTCCACAGCACGAAATCCAACGGGTCGCGCTTGGCTTCATCCACTTCCACCCGCTCGCCGGCGCGCAGGTCCTCCAGGCGCTTGCCGGACAGTTGACCGTAATCCGTGAACTTATTGACAGCGTAATACACGTCGCCGTTAGCGCCCTGATAGGCGAAGCCCTTTTTCAGCAGCACCGAGATCATTTTCACGATAGCTTCAATGGATTGGGTAGCACGCGGTTCCAGGTCCGGAGGCAGCACCCCCAAGGCAGCCTCATCCTCATGGGTCGCGGTGATGAACCGTTTAGTCAGCACATCAATGGATTCCTTATTCTCAGTGGCGCGCTTGATGATCTTGTCATCAATATCGGTGATATTGCGTACATAGGTCAGTCGGTAACCATTGGCTCGCAGCCAACGGGATACCATGTCGAAAACCACCAGCATGCGCGCATGCCCCAGATGCATGTTGTCGTACACCGTCAGACCGCACACATACATCCGTACTTCAGGTGGATTGATCGGCTTGAAGCTCTCTTTCTTGCGCATCAGTGAATTGTAGATCTTCAACATAGGTACTCAGCTCTGCGCAATTTCGGCGGCAGCTTTTAGACGCTGCCTGATGCGCTCTAGTCCAAGCATTTCCCAAATTAGCTCCAATTCAGGACCATGAGTAAGCCCAGTGAGTGCCGCACGCAGGGGCATAAACAACTTGCGACCCTGTAACCCGGTAGCCTCACTCAGTGCAGCCGTATATTGCTTATATGTTTGATCTTCCTTAACAAGCGACGCTAACGCAGCAGAAAAATACTTTTCGGTAGCACTGTGAATAGGCTCCTTTGCAGCATCGTCATATTTAAGTTTGTCGGAATAAAGCATGCTTGCATAAGCAGCCGCTTCCGCTGGCAGGAGACTGTGTTTAATGTCTTTTTTCAGGAAGACAATAAACTCTTGCCATTTATCTTTGGGGACGAGTTTCTTGATGCGTTCGCCTTCGCTGGAATCCATCAGAACCTGCCACAATACTCCGTCTCGAACTTCCGACATGACTTCCTGCTGCCAGTGCCGCAACTGGGTTATATCAAAGTGCGCGGAGGATTTGCCCACCTTGTGAATGCTGAATGCATCAGACAACTCCTTAAATGGCATCACTCGATTGCTGTCATAGTGATGCCCCAGTCTAGCTAGATAATTCAAGACAGCAGCGGAAGAAAACCCTGTTTCCCACAATTCCGCGAGCGTACTGCCGCCTTCACGTTTCGATAATGGCTTGCCATCCGGTCCGACAAGCAGGGATAAATGAGCGTAGTGGGGTATTTGCAAATCCAGGGCCTGAAGCAATAGCAACTGTCGAGGCGTATTCGCCAGGTGGTCTTCGCCGCGCAACACATGGGTTATCTCCATAAGTGCATCATCCACGGCGTTGCTGAAGAAAAACGCGGGACTCCCGTCGCCGCGCAGGATCACGAAATCACCGATGTCGTTGTGCGCGAACACCTGCCGGCCGCGCACCAGATCGTCGAATGCCGTTTCGCCTGTTTCCGACACACGGAACCGCAAGGCCGGTTTGAGCCCCGTGGCGAGACGTGCTTCGATCTCAGCCTCGGTTAGATGCGCGCAGGTGCCCGCGTAGCGCGGCGGCTTGCCGGCGGCGAGCTGGGTCTTACGGGACATCGCCAGCGCCGCCGGTGTGCAGAAACACGGGTAAGTCAGCCCCTTTTCCGTCAGCTGGTCGACATAAGTCCGGTAAATCTGGCCACGCCCGGACTGACGGTACGGCCCGTGCCCTCCGCCCACATCCGGCCCTTCCTGCCACACTAACCCAAGCCAGCGCAGGTCCTCCGTGAGCGCGGTCTCCAGTTGGGCATGTGAGCGTACCGCGTCGGTATCCTCGATGCGCAGAATGAACTGGCCGTGGCTATGCGCGGCCAGCAGTGCGCTAAATAGCGCGGTACGGGCGTTGCCCACATGCAGGCGGCCGCTGGGACTGGGGGCGAAACGGGTGCGTACGTTCATGGCGCATCATCTTATCAGGCAAAATACGGTCGAGTCCGTGGGCTGCTAATTTTCAGGGCCGCCGTTTATTATGATGGTCATGCTTCGGGAGCTGTCATGAGAAAACCGCTGGCTGGCGCTTTGGTTATCATCCTGCTTGCCGGGTGCAGCCAAGTGCCCGTGCAGCGGGTCGCCCCGCCCAACCCTTATCCGGATGTAGCGTTCGAAACCAGCCTTGGGACTTTCGTGGTGCAGTTGGACCGCGAGCGGGCACCGCTCACGGTCAGCAACTTCCTGCACTACGTGAACGCGGGATTTTATAATGGCACGATTTTTCAGCGCGTGGTTCCAGGTTTCGTCATCCAGGGCGGCGGTTTCACCACGGCTTATGTGGAAAAGAAAACCGCCGCGCCCATCCCCAACGAATCCGGTAACGGTCTTTCCAACCTGCGCGGCACCATCGCCATGGCACGGGAGGATGCACCGCATTCGGCCACCGCACAGTTCTATATCAATCTGGTGGATAATCGAAAACTGGATCCGCGGCCGGACCGCTGGGGGTATGCGGTATTCGGGCGGGTGATTCAGGGTATGGAGGTGGTGGACAGCATTGCCGCCACCGCTACCGGCAAAGTAGGTCCCTTCGATAAAGATGCGCCCTTGGCGCCGGTAGTTATATTAAAAGTGCTGGTACTCAAACAATCACTCGATTAAATATCGGTATGGCCACACTCTTCATTTCCGACCTGCATCTTGACCCGACACGCCCGCGGATTACGGAGCTATTCCTGGATTTCCTTAAACAGGAGGTCCGCAGCGCGGAAGCGCTCTACATCCTTGGGGACTTTTTTGAGGTCTGGATCGGCGATGACGATCCGGATCCGCACCATGCCCGGGTCATGGGCGGAGTCCGGGAGCTCGCCGACAGCGGAGTAGCGGTGTATTTCATGCACGGCAACCGGGATTTCCTCATTGGCACCGATTTCGCCGCCCGCACCGGCGTGCAACTGCTCCCTGACCCAGTGGTTGTCGAGCTCTCCGGTATCCCCAGCCTGCTGATGCACGGCGATACGCTGTGTACCGATGATGTGGAGTATCAGAAATTCAGGAAGCTCGTGCGCGACCCCGCTCGTCAGAAAGCATTTTTGGCCATGCCGCTGGTGGAACGCAGGGCCTTCGTCGGCCGGGTGCGTACCGAAAGCGGACTGAACATCGCGCAAAAGGCGGAATACATCATGGACGTGAACCAACAAGCGGTGGAACAAGTCATGCGGCAATACGGCGTAGCCCGCCTGATCCATGGCCACACACACCGGCCCGCGATCCACGAATTCCAGTCAGATAGCAGAGATAAAACACGCATCGTACTGGGAGACTGGTACCACCAGGGCAGTATCCTGCGAGTCACAGAGAAAGGTCCTGCGCTTGCAACCCTGTCTTTGTCCTAGGCCGCGCCGGGTATCACCCAGTTCTCAGTGCAATGGTCCACTGTGGAAACGGAAATCCCTGTCCCTGTCAGTGATCAACTTCGCCTCAATCGCTGCGAATTGCTTATGCCGCGCCGCGACTGAATCACCCCCGATTTGTCTGGCTAATTTCACATAAACATTGAAATGTCGTAACTCGACGGCGGCCAGCCGAGCATAGAACTTCGACATCTCTGCATCCAATATCGGCACAAGCGCTTGGAAACGCTCGCAGGAGCGCGCCTCTATGAGCGCGCTGAGCACCAGTAAATCCAGCAGTCTTTCTGGTTCACGCTTACGCACATGCTTGCGCAAACCACCGGCGTAACGCGCGGCGCTGAGTGCCCTGAAGCGAACGCCGCGTTGCCGCATAAGACGGGTTACCTGTTCAAAGTGACGCAGCTCCTCGCGGGCCAAGGGCGACAGAATTTCTTGTAGCTGCGGATAACGCTCGCCATACTGAAACATGAGGCTCATGGCCGTGGCTGCGGCTTTCTTCTCGCAGTTGGCATGATCAATCAGCAGGATATCCTGATTCTCCAGGGCTGCTTCCAGCCACGCTTGTGGAGTGGCGCAGATCAAGAGCTTGTGAATATCGAATAAATTGTCCACCAGAATTGATCACTCTTGTGCCGACGGAAAACAATAAGGAATCATTGTTCTTTCAGGGCGATGACCAAATCCATGACATTGGTGCCGGTGGGCCCGGTGTACACCAAGTCGCCGCTGGCTTCCAGGAATGCCCCGGCATCCGCCCGCGACAGACATTCGCGCGCATCGAAAGCTGCGTCTGTGCCCCGGATAAGACTACCGCCATCCACCAGCGCGCCAGCGTCGCAGGAATTGCCGTCGGTTCCATCGGTACCCGCCGCCAACAGATAAATCCCTTCATGGCCCGCGATCCGCTGCGCCGCCGCTAAAGCCAGCATCTGATTGCGGCCGCCGCGCCCAGGATGGGCCGGCAACTGCACGGTCGTTTCGCCTCCCCAGATGTGCACACCGGGTTTTGTATCCATCAGGAAGTCGGCAATGCATTCGCCGCAGGCGCCGGCTTCGGGTGCGGGCAGGGATTCATGCAAATGCGCCGGCCAGCCGGATATTGGGGCAGCAGTCATAATCGCTTGCATGGCCTGACGATTGGTGGCCAATATGCGCGTGCTGACATTGCTTGGCTCAATTTCCGGCAGCGAGGATTGCGGTAAGTCAGCAAACTGGGGCGGCAGTTCCGGCAGTGGCCGCGGCACTACAGGCAACAATAGGCCGGAACCGATGTGAGCCGGTACATCGTCCGGTACATCGGAAATCAGCAACAATTCCGCGTGACGACCGGCAAGGTCATGCAACAGCCGACCGCCCTTGATTTGTGAAAACGCGGTGCGCACCCGGTTCACCGCATCTATGGGGAGCCCACTCGCCAGCAACCAGCGGGTGAGTGAGCGCAGATTGGCGAGCGAGACGCCCTCTACCGGCACTTCCACCAGGCTTGAAGTCCCGCCGGAAATCAGGAACAGGAAATGTGCATCCGCGGGTGCGTTCGCCAAAAACAGGCGCAGAGCATTACCGGCCGCAAGGCTTTGCTCATCCGGCAAGGGATGACCGGCTTCCAGTGACACAATGCGTGGATCCCGATACACGGGCGTGTCCTGGTGCCCATGACGTGTAATGACCAAACCGGCACGCAACCCGCCGCCTACCGCATCAATGGCTCCGGCCGCCATAGCGTCCGCCGCCTTGCCAATCGCCACCAAATACAAATTGTCTGGGAAGGCATGCTGCCGCAATGCCGCGTGTACACAACTGCGGCCGTTGACAGCAGCCAATCCCTGCTGGAATAGATTCAACAGGAATTGGCGCGGCTGTGGAGGTACGTCGGGGTTCAGCAAGCGGATCAGGAAACGTTGTACATTTCGATGACTTGGCGGTCATCGTGCAGGCGGTTCTGTTTGGCCTCGTCGGAACGCTCCTGAGCAAGCACCGCCAGGTAATCGCTGGTCACGTCGCCGGTGATGTACTCGCCAGAAAATACCGAGGTATCGAAACGCTGGATCTTTGGATTGCCGCGACGTACCGCATCAATCAAATCATCCAAATTTTGGTATATCAGCTTGTCGGCACCGATAAATTCCGCCACCTGCTCCTCGCTGCGATCGTGGGCAATGAGTTCCCGGGTCGTGGGCATGTCAATGCCGTACACATTGGGAAAACGCACCGGTGGTGCAGCGGATGCAAAATATACCTTGTGGGCGCCCGCATCCCGGGCCATCTGGATGATCTGCTGAGAGGTGGTCCCGCGTACGATGGAGTCATCCACCAGCAACACGTTCTTGCCGCTGAATTCCAGGTCAATGGCATTAAGTTTTTGATGTACCGAGTGGTTGCGCTGTTTCTGCCCCGGCATGATGAAGGTGCGGCCGATGTAGCGGTTCTTGATAAAACCCTCGCGGTATTTCACCCCCAGCACGTTGGCAAGCTGCAGGGCACTGGTGCGACTGGTATCCGGGATCGGGATGACCACATCAATATCATGGCTCGACCAGTCGCGCTGAATCTTCTCCGCCAGCTTGTCGCCCATGCGCATCCGCGCCTTGTAAACGGAAATGTCATCCATGATGGAATCCGGGCGTGCAAAATACACATACTCGAAGATACAGGGTGAATACAGCGACTTTTCGGCACATTGCTGGGTGTGCAGCCCGCCATGGCGATCAATGACCACGGCTTCGCCCGGCGCCACGTCGCGCACCAATTCAAATCCACATACATCCAGGGCCACACTTTCAGAGGCAATCATGTATTCGGTACCGGCATCGGTGATGCGCCGGCCGAATACCAGTGGGCGTATGCCGAAGGGGTCGCGGAAACCCAGGATGCCGTAGCCGGCAATCATGGCGACGTTGGCGTAACCGCCGCGGCAGCGCCGGTGCACTGCGCTGACAGCTTTGAAGATGTCGCGTTCATCTACCTCCAGGCTGCCGGTGCGCTGCAACTCATGGGCGAATACATTCAAGAGGATTTCAGAATCGGATTCGGTGTTGAGATGGCGCCGATCCTCGCGAAACAGCATGTCCTTGAGGGCGCGGGCGTTGGTGAGATTGCCATTGTGACCGAGCCCGATGCCGTAAGGCGAGTTGGTGTAGAACGGTTGAGCTTCGGCCGAATTTGCGCAACCGGCCGTTGGATAACGCACGTGACCGATGCCGACACTGCCGCGCAGCCGCAGCATATGCCGTTGATGGAAAACATCGCGCACCAGGCCATTGCTCTTGCGCAGATAGAGATGATCCTGATCGCAGGTCATGATACCGGTCGCATCCTGGCCGCGATGCTGCAGGACGGTCAAGGCGTCATATAGAATCTGATTGACGTTTCCGTGACCGACAATCCCGACAATCCCGCACATGCAAGCGCCTCGCTAGTTCACTTATGACTCGGGTCCATCAGCTTGCGTTCACCACGCATCATCTCGTCTGCGATCCGCGTCGGCAACAGCGCACGCATCCAGCCGGCCACTGACTCCGCATAGGGAATGAGCCGTGATTGCTGCCACCAAAGCTGCTGCGGCAGCGTGGTAAATCCGACCACGATCACCAACACAGCCACAATCACCACACCGCGTAGCAAACCGAAGATCAGGCCCAGCGCTCGGTCGGCGGCACTGGCGCCGGTCTTTTCCATGATCTTGCCGATCAGGAAATTAATGGCTGCGCCAATAATCAGAATCACCACGAACAAGACCATGAAACCGATGACGACGCGCACCGACGGGTTGTGGATCACGGTGAAAACATCACCCACCTGCCGGGCAAAGCGCAGTGCTACCCAGAAACCGATGATCCAGGTGATCAGCGACACGCTCTCACGCAAAAAGCCCCGCAGCAGGCTGATGAGGGTCGAAATGATGATGACGCCAAGAATGAGGTAATCAACCCAAATCATGCGCGCCCTGGCCGCTGTGGCGTGCCGCCTCGAATACGGGCCGTTATTTTAACAGACGCGGACCTTGCAAACCGTGTCCCGTTCAAACTCAGGAATCAGGAATTCGGCACCACTTCAGCCCGGCCGCCGAAAGCCCGCGCTACTTCAGAAACGATGTGTTCGGCGGCCGCGCGGTCGGTGTAAGGCCCGACGCGCACACGGTAATAAATACGGCCTCTTTTATGGAAGCGGCTAATATAAGCGTGATAACCGTGTTTCGCGAGCTTGCGTTCCACACTGCGCGCATTGGCTTGATTGCCGTAACTGCCGGCCTGTACCGCCCAGCCACCGGTTGCTGTCGCCACATGCGTAGCAGGCGCCGAGGTTGGCCGCACAGCAGGCTTGGCAAGCGGTGCAACTCCGGCTTTCGGGACAGGTGAACCCTGGGTGGCGCTTGCCAACGCCGCTTGGGTGACCGTTGCGGGTATGGAAACACGGGTGGCACCCGCCGCCTGAGCCGGCACTGCCGAGTTGCCCAGATCCATGCGATAGGCGGGTGGTGCGGTGGTAGCGGTAGCCGGCGGCAGTGTCAGAGGTTTGGTCACCGTGGTGTTGGGGGCGGATCCGCCCCTCAACACCCAGGGAATGATGATGACTGCCAGGATTACCAGCACCACCGCGCCGATCAGGCGCTCCTTGAGTCCAATCTCCATTTCCCGACCTCCAGCCGGCGCAACTGCGCCATTAGATACAATTGGTACCGGATTCCTGCCTGAGACGCAATATGGCACTCACCGTCTGGAAAGAACCAAACACCACGATGCGATCGCCCGCTACGCTTGCCGACTGGGCCGCTTGGAAGGCGTCAGCCACCGTTGGGCATTCAGTCAGCTTGGCATCCGGTATCGCCACCTGAATCCGCCGGGTCAGGTCCGCGGCACTCTGGCCGCGTAATCCGCCCAAACCGGCCACAAACCAACGGTCAAACCGGAAGGCTAGCACGCGCACCACCTCTTCCACAGCCTTGTCGCGCAACATACCCACGACCGCCACTGTTTTCCCCGTCACCCGGTTCATGGCGAGATTCGTGGCGAGCACCCGGGCCGCGTCCGGATTGTGGGCCACATCCAGAATGCACTCCACTTCGCCCGGCAAGCGCTGGAAGCGCGCGCTAATCCATGCTGTTTGCAAACCCTCACGCAACCCGGCTTCGCCCACCGGCAGCACGGAGCGCAATGACTGCAACAGCGCCAGGACGCTGGAAGCGTTATCAAACTGGATGCGCCCCGGCAGCGCAGGCGCCGGCAGCTGCTTGATTTCCCTGGCGTGGCTACGCCAGCACCAGGTATCACCGCTCATCTGCCAATCAAAATCCCGGCCTAGAACCTCCAGTTCAGCACCCAGTTGGCGCGCTGTTGCCAGCAAGCGTGGCGGCGGGTCCCGATCCCCGCAAATGGCCGGTCGCTGACCGCGGTAGATGCCGGCCTTCTCATAGCCAATGCTATCGCGATCGTCACCCAGCCATTCCTGGTGATCGAGGCCGATGGATGCTACCAGCGCAGCGTCAGAGTCCACGGTATTCACCGCATCCAGGCGCCCGCCCATACCCACTTCCAGCACCGCCACGTCAATCTTGTGGCTGCGGAAAATGTCGAAAGCGGCAAGCGTACCAAATTCGAAATACGTGAGGCTGACATCGCCGCGCGCCGCATCCACATTTTCAAACGCGGCACACAATTCAAGATCCGTTGCTTCCACTCCATTGACGCAGATCCGTTCGTTGTAATGCAACAGATGGGGCGAAGTATAAGCACCGACCTTGAAACCCTGTGCATGTAGTATGGCATCCAGAAACGCCACGCACGAGCCCTTGCCGTTGGTGCCGCCCACCGTCAACACACGGAACGCAGGCTGCTCAAGTTGCATGCTTTTCAGAACCCGCCTGACACGATCCAGACCCAGGTCAATGGGGTTGGGGTGCAGTTGTTCTTGCCAGCGCAGCCAGGATTCAAGTGTTGAAAAGCGCATGCTCAGAAGGGTGAAACAGTTCTATGTATGTCTGCGAGCGAGGCGAGAGGATGTGTGGTGTGAGCTGAAAATGTATAAGCTGTCAATCCCGCATTTGCGCCGCTTATACCTCAGCCCTCGCCTTCTTTTGGCGGCGGCTGGCGCGTGAGCATGGCGAGCAACGAGGCGAGTTTATCGCGCATCTCGCGACGGTCCACGATCATGTCCACGCCCCCGTGTTCCAGCAGAAACTCGCTGCGCTGGAAACCTTCCGGCAGGGTTTCGCGTACCGTCTGCTCGATAACCCGCGGACCTGCAAACCCGATGAGTGCCTTGGGTTCGGCCACGTTCACATCCCCCAGCATCGCCAGGGAAGCGGACACGCCGCCGGTAGTGGGGTCGGTCATGACGGAAACAAAGGGTAGGCCCCGGCGCGAGAGTTTTGCCAATGCGGCGCTGGTCTTAGCCATCTGCATGAGGGAAATGAGTGCTTCCTGCATGCGGGCACCGCCGCTGGCGGAGAAACACACCAGTGGCGCATTTTCCTCCATGGCCGCATCCACCGCACGCACGAAGCGCTCGCCCACCACCGAGCCCATGGAACCGCCCATGAACTTGAACTCGAAGGCGCAGACAACGATGCGCATACCCTTGAGACGCCCCTTCATGGCCACCAGCGCATCCTTCTCAGCGGTGGCTTTCTGGGCCAGGAGCAGACGATCTTTATATTTCTTGCTATCGCGGAAACGCAGAATATCTACCGGTTCCACGCCGGCGCCGATTTCCGCGCCGGAACCCGCATCCAGGAACGCCTCCAGCCGTTGGCGCGCCGTGAGCCGCATATGATGGCCGCACTTGGGGCATACATACAGATTGCGCTCCAACTCGGCGCGATAGAGCACGGAATTGCACTCCTCGCACTTACTCCATAGACCTTCTGGAATACCGCGCCGCACCGGACGGGATTCCTCGGTGTTGATGCGCGATGGAACGATTTTCTTGAACCAGTTCATGGTTGACTGTGTCCAGTGATAAATGGCCATGCCCGGCCGTTATGCACGCGCGGCATCCATGGCTTGACGTAAGCCGTGTACGAATCCGCTCACCTGCGTCAGCAATTCCCGGGGTGCGCTTTGGTGTTCTCCGATGCGCTTGACAATAGCACTGCCTACCACGACTGCGTCCGCGAATTGCGCCAGCTTTGCCGCCGATTGCGCGTCGCGCACACCGAAACCCACGCCCACCGGCAAATGGGTTGCGCGGCGAATAACCTGAAGCCGCTGCTGCACGTCCTGTACATCCAGACTCGCGGCGCCGGTCACGCCCTTGAGGGCCACATAATAGACGAATCCCGAGGCGATTTCGCAGATGCGGTCGAGGCGTGCACCACTGGTCGTAGGCGCCAATAGGAAAACCGGATCCACTCCCTGGGCCTTGAGCAATCCTGCCAGCGGTTCGGCCTCTTCTGGCGGCATATCCACCGTGATGACGCCATCCACACCTGCATCAGCCGCAGCCCCGGCGAAGGCTTCGATGCCAAAGGCCTCCATGGGATTCAGATAACCCATGAGTACCAGGGGGGTATGCGAATCGGCCCTGCGAAATTCCTTGACCATTGCCAGCACTTTGCCGAGGGTGGTACCGGCGGCCAATGCACGTTCGCAGGCCTGCTGGATCACGGGACCGTCTGCCGTGGGATCCGAAAACGGCACGCCCAATTCCAGCACATCGGCGCCGGCCTTTGTCAGCGCATGCATCAGCGGGACGCTGACACTGCCGTCCGGATCGCCGGCGGTAATGTAGGTTACCAGCGCGCTACGGCCGGCGCGCTTAAGTTCCTTGAATACCGGGGCCAGCCGGCTCATAACGTGATGCCCTCGCGAGAAGCCACGGTCTGGATATCTTTATCGCCCCGCCCGGACAGGTTGACGATGATGAGATGGTGGTGGGGCATCGCGGGAGCCAGCTTGATGGCATAAGCCAGCGCATGACTGGATTCCAGGGCCGGCATGATGCCTTCGGTGCGGGTAAGCCGATGGAAAGCCTGCAGCGCTTCTTCATCCGTGACCGTGTCGTAATTTACCCGCCCGATCTCCTTAAGCCAGGCATGCTCCGGACCGACACCGGGATAATCGAGTCCGGCGGAGACGGAATGGGTCTCGCGAATCTGACCCGCCTCATCTTCCAAAAGATAAGTGCGATTGCCATGCAGCACTCCGGGCCGGCCGGCCGTGAGGGACGCCGCGTGCTTGCCGGTGTGCAGCCCTGCGCCGCCGGCCTCCACGCCGTACAACTTTACATCATCATCCAGAAAAGCATGAAACAGGCCGATGGCGTTGGAGCCGCCGCCCACGCAGGCTATGAGTGAATCCGGCAACCGGCCTTCCGCAGCGAGAATCTGGCCACGGGCTTCTTCGCCGATGCAGGCGTGGAAATCACGCACCATCATCGGATAGGGATGCGGTCCGGCAACGGTACCGATGACATAGAAGGTATCGTCCACGTGCGCCACCCAGTCACGCATAGCTTCGTTGAGCGCATCCTTTAGGGTGCGCGAACCGGAAGTGACCGGAATCACGGTCGCGCCCAATAGCCGCATGCGGTACACGTTGACGGCTTGGCGCTGAATGTCTTCGCTGCCCATGTACACCACACATTCAAAGCCGAATCGTGCCGCCACGGTGGCGGTGGCCACGCCATGCTGGCCGGCGCCGGTTTCGGCGATAAGGCGCGTTTTGCCCATGCGCTTGGCCAACAGTGCTTGGCCGAGTGCATTGTTGATCTTGTGGGCACCGGTATGATTCAAATCCTCGCGCTTGAGATAAATGCGCGCACCCTTGAGTTGGGTACTCAGGCATTCCGCGAAATACAAGGGCGACGGCCGGCCAACAAAATCCCGCAGGTCGCGCCGCAGTTGCCTCTGGAAATCCATATCGTGACAGCAACGTGCATAGGCCGCCCGCAGCTCCTCCACCGGACCCATCAGTGTTTCAGCCACAAAGCGTCCGCCGTAGGGGCCGAAATGACCGTCGGTATCCGGCAGATGCCGTAATGATTCTGTGAACGCCCCGAGCTTTTCAAGCGGCTGCGACACGATTCACCTCACGTATAAATTCACCCATCTTCGCGGCATCCTTGATGCCCGGCGCGCTTTCCACGCCGCTGGAGACATCCACCCCATAGGGACGCAAGCTGCGGATAGCGGCCGCTACATTATCCGCGCGCAGGCCGCCGGCGAGAATCATCGGCGGGCCATGCAACTGCGGCACACCGGACCAGGCGAAAGTCATGCCGGTACCGCCTTTGTGACCGGCCGCGTGACTGTCCAGCAGCAGCGCCGCGGCATCGCCATAGCGGCGCACATAGTCCGTCAGATCCGCCTGACCGCCCATGGGCACCGCCTTGATATAGGGGCGCGCGAAACCGCGGCAGAACTCCGGCGGTTCCTCTCCATGAAATTGCAAAAGGTCCACACGCACGTCATCCAGCACCCGCTGCACCTCTGTACGTGTCGAGTTCAAGAAAAGTCCAGTGACCGTGATGAACGCCGGCGCCGTATCCGCCAGAACCTTTGCCTTTTCAAGCGCCACGTAGCGGGAGCTTTGAGCGAAAAATACCAACCCAACGGCATCCACTCCCAGATGCGCAGCGGTTTCCACATCTTGAGAACGCGTCATCCCGCAGATTTTTATGCGTATGCGCACTGCTATTTACCGGTTGAGAGCGGATATGAGGTTAGCAGAAAGGCCGTCAAACAGCGCGCCTTGCGGCACGGGTATGTTGTAGGCCGCCGGGTACAGTACCGCCGTAAAGCACAAACCCTGTGGTGGCGCGGTGACACCGCCCAAACTGCGATCACGGCCCGCCAGCACTCGCTGTGCCCATTCTGGATCCTGTTTGCCGGCGCCGATGGCAAGCAGTACACCGACGATGTTGCGGACCATGTGGTGCAGAAACCCGTCGGCTACCACATCAATCAGCACTCCATCGCCGTCACGGCGCACGTCAAGCCGGTGCACGCTGCGTACCGGCGAACGGGCCTGACATTCCACCGCGCGGAACGCGGAAAAATCATGCTCTCCCAGCAAAAACTTCGCGGCTGTTCGCATGCGCTCTTCATCCAGCTGATGGCGAATCCATGTCATTTGCGATCGCATAATCGCCGGTCGTGTCAGCCGGTTGAGGATACTGTATCGGTAGTGACGCGCGCACGCCCGGTAGCGCGCATGAAATTCTTCCGGTACATCCTGGATCCAGTTCACCGCCACGTCCGCCGGCAGATTGGAATTAATCCCCAGCAGCCAGCCACGCAGATGCCGCCGTACCGGGCTATCGAAATGTGTCACTTGGCCGGTAGCATGCACACCCGCATCCGTACGCCCAGCGCAGACAACCCCCACGGGATGATCGGCGACCTTGGCGATGGCGGCTTCGAGACAGGCCTGCACGGTGCGCCCCGCATGCGATTGCCGCTGCCAACCCATGAACGCAGTGCCGTCGTATTCAAGGCTCAATGCCAAGCGCGCCATCAGACCCCACCAGGACGGGCACAGAAATGTAAAATTAAAAAAACGTCTGTCTGCCTCATGGCGCGCAGCCGATGAAATTCTTCAGTGGAATTTTAGCCGCTGGCCAAAACAGTCCAGCTTTACGACCAGCCGGGCAACTGACTCAGGCGAGATGCTGCATCAGCTTCCTGGCTTCCTGCTGCTGCTGGCTGTCACCTTCCTCCAGTACTTCCTGAAGGATGTTTTTGGCGCCATCGGCATCACCCATATCAATATAGGCGCGGGCCAGATCCAGTTTGGTGCCGATTTCATTGAGCCCAGTGGTTTCCTCGCCGGCCCCGGTGGTGGTCCCGGTTTGTGCACTGGGTACTTCGGCATCCGCCGCCAGCGACATTGACTGACCCGTGCCGGCAGCGCTGCGTGTACCTTCTTCCTGCGGCGGCACATTGGTATTGACGAAGTCCGACAATTCCTTGAGGGCCTTGTCGAATTCCACCTGGGAATCGGTGCCGAAATCAGCGGTCACGGTAGATTCGCCGGTCTTGCCGGCTTTTCTCCCCAAGCCTGAGGTGGGCTGCATATCCATACCATCTGAATTGGAGGCCGCGGGAACGGTTTTCTTGCTCTTGGGTGTGGGTTCGATATCCGGCAGTGAGAAATCCAAAGCATTGTCTGCGACGACCGCGGAGGGTGCGGCGGCCGGCATAGTCACCGGGTGCATACCTTCAAATGCCCCTGCCAGAGGATCCAGATCCGTATGCACGGCGGTACCGGTACCGCCGCTGTCCAGTGGGATATCCACGCTGGCGCCAGCGGAGCTGGCAGGGGTGCCATTACCCGAGAACAATGGCTCGTCAGCGGCCACCTGGCGACCCATGATGGCAATGTTTTCCCAATCCTTGTCAGGCAGTTCCCCCATTTCCTGGCGCAGGCTGCGGGCGGTTTCCACAAAGTTAGTCCGATCACCGGCGGTGAAGTACACCTCCAGCAGCTTCATCTTGAGATCGCGCCGATTCGGATCCTGACGCAACGCTTTTTTGAGCACGTCCGCCGCCTGATCGTAGAGGCCGTAGGCCATGTGGAAATCCGCTTCCGCGATGAAATCGGATTCATCCAGCTTGAGGTTAGTGGTCGTCATACGGGACGCAGTCGCGCCCATATCCGCTTCCCTGGCGGATCTACCCTGCGCAGCGTCGGAACCCTCGACTGAATCAACGTTGGTTACATCCTTCAAACCGGCTTTTTCTTCTTTCCCCCAGTCAACGGCGGCCGTCGGTGCTTTCCTGATTTTGCCGGGTTTGCTGGTAATAGCGTCTGAGTCGCGCCGCTTCTTTATAAAGATGCCGGCGATGAGCACCAAGATGATGACGATGATGGCAATAATCACATAAGGGTTGAACAGTGAATCCAACAAACTTCCAGACGAGGATGTGGATTCAAGCGGCGCATTTTTAGTTTTGGGCAGGGGTTTTATGACTGCCGGTTTCTCTGGAGTCAGGGGCGTGGTCTTGGTTACCGCCGTCTGCTTGTTTTCCTTGCCGGCTTGGCCTTGAACCGCAGCCAGACCGTTGCTCGCGACCGCAATGGGCGCATTCGCGGCAGTGGATGCCAATCCGGCGCCGGCCGAGTGAGCCTCGGCTGTGGTAGCGGCTGCATTAGCTTCGGTGGCCTCGCCGGTATTACCTTTGCCCGCACCCGGTACCTGATTCTCGGCGGTTTGTGATGCCGATGAAGGCGCCACCAGCTGCAAAGAGGGTTGTTGCGTCTCGCTGCTCGGCTTATGCGTAGCGCCAAGTCCGCGGCTGGCGCGCCAAGAAGCAATCTGTGTGCGTACTTCAGAATTGGCTTCCGCCACTCTTACGTCCTGGATATCAGCCAGGTTGGGAATCCGCAACACATAACCCGCCTTCATCAGGTTGATGTTGTGCATAAAGACTTCGGGGTTGGCGCGGTAAATGGCAATCATCATCTGGTTAAGGGTCACGCCCTGGGGACGCATATTGAGTGCGATCTCGGATAACGTTTCACCCCGGCGGATGGGACCGTAATTTCCGCCCAGGGAGGAATTTCCGGTGGATGCGACTGGAGCCACCACCGGCGCAGCCGCAAGCGGCTGGGGAGCCGGTTTAGGCGCGATAGCTGCCGGAGTCACTGCGGGTGCCGGGGTTGGTGCCAGGGCTGGAACTGCCGCCGTTCCCACCGGCGCGGATGCGGCAGGCTGGGTGGTAGCCGGTGCCGGAGCCGCCTGGGTTGTGGTTTCGAAATTCGGCGGGTTCAGAAACACCGTGTATTCACGGATGAGCTCGCCATTATCCCAAGTGGCGTCCGCGAGGAAATCCAGGAATGGTTCGCGCAGCGGTTTGCTGCTGGTGATGTGCACACTGGCGGTGCCGTTTGGACCTTGCACTACCTGGAACTGCAGTTGGCTGAGCACCTCGGGCATCGGAATACCCGCTTGCTGGAACTGCGCGGCGCTCGCGACTTTAATGTGCAGACTATTGATCTCATCAGAGGCCGCGCCCACGATGGGAATATCCGCATTCA
Organism: Gammaproteobacteria bacterium; assembly: GCA_027315405.1. Taxonomy (GTDB): domain Bacteria; phylum Pseudomonadota; class Gammaproteobacteria; order Natronospirales; family REEB76; genus REEB76. The sequence goes on from DAHUYB010000014.1 coordinate 30,388, forward strand.
AAGGTTGATTCAGCGTGGAGTTGAGCTTGATCTCGCCGAGGCCAAGTGCGTTAGCCGCCAACGGCAACACCGCGAGCGCGCAGGCCAAGACAAATGTAAGCTTCTTGCTCATGACCTCTTCCAACCTCCCCGTCCCCTTTCGCGCCCCTAAATCGAGACCCGGCTGGATAACGGCATGCCACTTACAGCTCAGAATGCTCTTTATAAAACTGGCCTAACTATAGCTTATAAATAGCTTTTCACCAACAACTCCGCCACCTGGATGCTATTGAGAGCCGCACCCTTGCGGACGTTGTCCGCCACCACCCATAAGTCCAACCCCCGTGGGTGAGACAGGTCCTCCCGGATACGGCCCACGAAGACCGCATCCTGGTGAGCGGCTTCGGTGACGGCCGTGGGATACCCCCCCGGCCGGCGCTCGTCCACGACCGCCACCCCCGGAGCTTGGCGCAACAGTGCCTGGGCCTGGGCAGCGGTGAGCTTCTCCCGGGTCTCGATATGCAGCGCCTCGGAATGACCGTAGAAGACCGGCACCCTGACCGCAGTGGCATTCACCCGGATGGATTCATCGCCCAGGATCTTGCGGGTCTCCCAGACCAGTTTCATTTCCTCGCGGGTATAGCCGTTGTCCTGAAACTCGTCTATGTGCGGCACTACGTTGAAGGCGATCTGCTTGGAGAATTTACCGCCGTTGGCGAGCGGCTGGCCATTCAGCAGCTGCGTCGCCTGCCTTGCCAACTCTTCGATGGCACGGGCGCCGGCACCTGAGACCGATTGATAGGTGGCCACATTGATACGCTCAATACCCACCGCGTCATAGATGGGTTTGAGCGCCACCAGCATCTGGATAGTGGAACAATTGGGGTTGGCGATAATACCGCGGTTCGTGTATTGCGCCACGACCTGAGGATTTACTTCCGGCACCACCAGTGGAATATCCGTCTCATAGCGGAATTGCGAAGTATTGTCTATCACCACGCAGCCGGTGGCAGCGGCCTTGGGTGCATATTCCGCCGATATCGCGGCGCCGGCCGAGAACAAAGCAATCCGCACTTTGGAAAAATCGAACTTTGCCAGCTCCTCCACTTTCAAATGGGCATTATTGAACACCGCGTGTTTGCCGGCGGAACGTTCACTAGCCAACGCATACAGCTTGCCGACCGGGAATTTCCGTTCTTCCAAAATCTCCAGCATGCTGCTGCCAACGGTGCCGGTGGCACCCACCACCGCCACATCAAATGTATCCACGCTTGCTCCGGAACATAATCCAGGACATCGGTGCAGACTCAATATTAACGTATTTTTGCCGGAATCGGCGTAAGCGGCGGCATCACATCGGCATTCTGCGCGCGCTGACGCAGTGCATGATCAATGAGTGTAAGCGCCAGCATGGCCTCGGCAATCGGCGTGGCGCGGATACCGACGCAGGGATCGTGCCGGCCATGCACGCTGATCTCCGCCGCATGACCTTGCACATCGAGGGTGCGTCCCGTGAGCCGGATGCTGGACGCGGGTTTAACGGCTATATTCACTATCACGTCCTGGCCGGTGGAAATGCCGCCGAGTATCCCGCCCGCGTTGTTGGAAAGAAATCCCTGCGGCGTCAGTTCGTCACGGTGTTGGCTGCCTTTCTGGGTGACTGCGGCGAAACCGCTGCCGATCTCCACACCCTTCACGGCGTTGATACCCATCATGGCGGAGGCGATGTCGGCATCCAGTTTATCGAATACCGGTTCGCCCCAGCCGGGCGGTACGCCCTGCGCCACCACCGTCACGCGTGCGCCAATCGAATCGCCCGATTTGCGCAGCGTGTCCACGAAGTTTTCCAGTTCAGGAAGGCGCGCCGGATCGGGGCAGAAGAATGGATTGTCATCCACGCTATCCAAATTCTTGGCTTCCAGCAGCAGCGGCCCCAATTGCGCGAGCCAGCCGCGAATCACCACGCCATAGCGTTCACTCAGATATTTGCGGGCGATGGCACCGGCCGCCACCCGCATCACCGTCTCCCGCGCCGAGGCGCGTCCGCCGCCGCGATAATCGCGGCGGCCGTATTTCATCAAATAGGTATAGTCCGCGTGGCCCGGGCGGAACTTATCCTGGATAGCCTCGTAGTCTTTGGGACGTTGATCACTGTTCTCTATAAGGAGTCCGATGGGTGTGCCGGTGGTTTTGCCCTCAAACACTCCCGAGAGGATTTTCACTTGATCCGCTTCATGCCGTTGCGAGGTATGGCGTGAAGTGCCGGAACGGCGGCGGTCCACGTCATGTTGAATATCTGCCTCGCTCAATCGCAGATCCGGCGGACAGCCGTCCACGATGCAGCCCAAGGCCGGCCCATGACTTTCGCCAAAGCTGCTAACGCTAAAGAGTTTGCCGAAGGTGTTACCGGACACGTTGCGCCCGCTTGATGGATTTTTGCATAGCCGCCGTCTGCTCCGTCGTCAGCAGCAGCACCTCAGCCTGACCGCGCTCGAATTCCAGCCAGGTGAAAGGTGCTTGTGGAAATTCCTGCTCCAACGCCCAGCGGCTGTTACCCACTTCCACCACCAATATGCCATCGGCCGCCAGATAATCGGGCGCGCCTGCAAGAATGCGCCGCACGATATCCAATCCATCGGCGCCGGCCGCTAAACCCAGCGCGGGCTCCTGCTGGTGCTCGTTCGGGAGATGTCGCATGTCTTCCGCATCCACATAGGGCGGATTGCTGACGATAATGTCGTAGCGTGCCGGCGGCAACCCATCGAACACGTCGAGTTTGCGCAGCGCGACCCGCTCTTTCACGTCCAACTGTGCCACGTTGATGCGTGCCACTTCCAGCGCGTCACTTGAGATATCGGTGGCATCCACCTGCGCCTGCGGAAACACATGTGCGCAGGCGATGGCGATACAGCCGCTGCCGGTGCACAGATCCAGCACCCGCGCAACACGCCCAGTATCAATCCATGGTTCGAAGCCCTTCTCGATCAGTTCGGCGATAGGCGAGCGCGGCACCAGCACGCGTTCATCCACGTAGAAATCCAGACCGGCGAAACGCGCGTGCTTGGTTATATAGGCATAGGGCTTGCGTTCTTCCAACCGCCGGCGCAGCAATTCATAGACTGCGCGCTTTTCCATTTCCGTAAGCCGCGTTTCCAGCAGCCAGGGTGGAATCTCATGATCGAGCTGTACGCCATGCAAAACCAGATTCAAGGCTTCGTCCACGGCATTGGAAGTGCCGTGACCGAAATGCAACTGGGCGCGATTGAAGGCACTTGCGCCCCAGCGCACGAAATCCGCCAGAGTATGGAGCCGCGCGCTGATTTCCTCGTAGCTTTCCATGGAGTTTCCTAAAAAATGCCGCTCGTATGATAAACGAAATAGGTGGCCGCCATACGGGCATGGCATACTTTGCATAGGCGCATGCCATCGTGGGTGCTTTATAGTGCGGCCATGACAGGTGGTTGTTAAATACCAGCCAGACCATAAAGGCCTGCACCCGTATTACTCACTTGACTCCCGAACCCATGGCGGCAGATTACCGTGCTAGCGTGCACTACCCTGGAGACCTTGATGTTGCGCAAATTATTCATACTGCTAACCATGATCTTTGTGGTATTGCCGTTCGCCAGTCAGGCGGATAGCCCGGCCGTGGTTGCCACGCATATCTGGATTCGTGAAGCACCGCAGAGCGAGAGCGTCATGGCCGGTTATTTAACTCTGGAGAATCTTTCCAGCCAAACGCTCATGCTGGTCAGCGTCGTCAGCCCGGATTTCGATTCAGTGGTAATTCAACGTAGCGCCACGCCTGACGACATGGACAAAGCACAGCCCGTGGCGAATCTAACCATTCCTGCCCACAAGAATTTCGTATTCACGCCCGCCGGCTATCAACTGCTGCTCACCAAACCCCTGAAGCGCCTGTTCGACGGCGATTTGGTGACATTGACGCTGACTTTCTCCGACCATTCCTCACTCACCATCATCGCGCCAGTGCGCTATGACCAGCCCCGGAACTGAACAAGAATCGCGCCATGCAGGAAGGAAACACCTCTTTCTCGGATTGGCTGAAGATCGGGTTGCAATACCCCCTGCCGCAGCATGCCATCACACGCGCGGTGCATTGGCTGGCGCGCGTGGAGAATCCCGCCGTCAAAAATTGGCTTATTCGCCGTTTCATCCGGCATTTCGATGTGGACATGAGCGAAGCGGTACAACCGGATAGTTATACCTATCCATGTTTCAATGCATTCTTCACCCGCGCATTGCGGGATGACGTGCGTCCGATCGCCTCCGGAACAAAAGCCCTTGCCTGCCCGGTGGATGGCTGTGTAAGCCAGGCCGGCGAAATCAATCAAGGCCATATTTTCCAAGCCAAGGGCAGAAACTTCAGCGTGCTGGAATTGCTGGCGGGTAGCACGGCGCTGGCCAATACGTTTGCAAGCGGAGAATTCGCAACGCTGTATCTATCGCCCCGGAATTACCACCGCATCCACATGCCTCTGGACGGCAGCTTGCGGCACATGCTGTATGTGCCCGGCCGCCTGTTCAGCGTCAATCCGCCTGCGACCCGCACTGTGCCGAATCTGTTCGCGCGCAATGAACGGGTGGCTGCGATTTTCGACACGGCTGCCGGCCCCATGGGCGTGGTAATGGTCGGAGCGCTTAACGTGGGTAGCATCGAAACCCTGTGGGCCGGCGAAATCACACCGCCGCGCCGTAACCAGGCACGCACCTGGAAATACCAGGACAGTGAAGTGACATTAAAAAAAGGCGCGGAACTGGGACGCTTCAATATGGGCTCGACGGTGATTCTGCTCTTCAGTCGGCGGCGTATCCGTTGGACAGCTGACTTGGAACCCAGCGCAATCGTACGCATGGGTCAGGCCATCGGCAGTTTGATTTGACCTAGCACAGTGTTTCCAGAAAAACCGCCGTTATTCTCTCCAAACTGATCCGATCTTCCTCGTCGAATCGCGCAAGCTTGGGACTATCAATATCCAGCACGCCCAACAGCTCGCCATTTCTCACCAGCGGTATCACTATTTCCGACAGGGACGCTGCATCGCAGAAGATGTGACCGGGAAATTGGTTCACATCCGGTACCACGATGGATTCGCGCTTGATTGCCGCCGTGCCACATACGCCCTTGCCCATGGCGATGCGCACACACGCGGGCCTGCCCTGGAACGGTCCCACCACCAATTCGCTGCCCTTGAGAAAATAGAACCCCACCCAGTTCACATCCGGCAAGGTGTGATACAGCAAGGCGCAGAAATTGGCGGCATTGGCGATCAGATCGTGTTCGGCGTGCAGCAGACTGCGGGCTTGCGCACCCAGTTCCTGATATAGCGCGCTCTTGCTCTCTGTCCGGGCTTTCTTCAATTCAAACATGCATGAAAATCCGCAGATTTCAGTTTATTGGATATTGCAGAAGCAGTAGGCATATATGCCGCGCGGATCGGTGAACATCTTGAAACCGTTCGCCAGACGCAGCATTTCTCCGTACCAGGGTGTGCCGCTGAAATCCGGCGTCGGCAGCAGACTGGAACCCAGATTGGAGTCCAAACTGGTATCGCTGTCATTGGCCATGGCGATGAGCAGCCGATCCGTCAGGCTCAGGGGCCGCTCGATATAGCGCACCGAGTAATGCGATCCGAGCTTGGCGAGCTTGGCCGCCGCCGCCACGGCGTCCTGCAGATTGCCGAACTTATCCACCAGACCGAGACGCTTGGCATCCTCGCCGGTCCAGACACGGCCCTGGCCGATGCTGTTGACCTCGGCAACGCTCATGTGCCGGTTGTGTGCCACCTGGGTGATGAATTCCTGGTAGCCGTTGTCAATATTGAGCTGGAAGGCCTTTTGCATGAGTACTGACATCGGACGGGTAACATCGAAGGCATCGCTCAGTGGGGTGGTGCCAATTCCGTCGGAGTGCACGCCGATCTTGGCGAGGGTCTTCTGGAAGGTCGGGAACAGGCCAAAGATACCGATGGAACCGGTGAGGGTCGTGGGGTTGGCGTAGATTTCATCACCGGCCATGGAAATCCAGTAACCACCGGAGGCAGCCACGGAACCCATGGAGACAATCACCGGCTTGCCGGCCTCCTTGGTGAGTTCGATCTGGCGCAGGATGAGATCGGAGGCGAAGGCACTGCCGCCGGGGCTATCCACACGCAGCACCACGGCTTTGATGGAATTATCGTAGCGCGCCTTGCGGATCAGCTCAGACGTAGAATCACCACCGATGCTGCCCGCGGGCTGGTCACCCGGCATAATGTCGCCTGCGGCCACGATGACCCCCACCGCGTTGCCGCCGGCACGTTGCGCTCCCTCAGTCACAGCCTGCAGATAATTACGGAAATCAATCTGGCGGAAGGTGTGATTGGCTTCACCCACCACCTTTGTGACCGCCGCCGCCATCTGATCTTCACTGTCAATTTTATCCACCAACCCGGTTTTCAGGGCCAGGGCGGCACTATCGCCACCCACCGCCGCCAGCTCCGTGTCGGTATTGTTTATATAGTTGTTGAGCGCATCCGGTTTGAGGCCACGAGCCTTGGTCACGTCCTGCTGATAGGTATTCCAGAGCTGATCCACAACCCCGCCCCAGTCACTGCGTGCATCCGGCGACATGCCGTTCAGCATGAACGGTTCCACCGCGGACTTGTATTTACCCACACGGAAAATGTTGACTTCCACCCCCAGCTTGTCGAGCGCATCCTTGAAGTACGGCTGATAGATGCCGTAGCCGTGCAAGAACACCTGGCCCTGGGGGTGAATGAATACCGTGTTGGCCATGGAGGCCAGGTAATACTGGCTTTGGTTATAGGAATCCCCCAGCGCGAACACCGGTTTGCCGGTCTTCTTGAAATCCCGGATGGCGCGGCCGATATCCTGCAGATCGCTCAAAGCGGCACCACCAAGGAAACCACCACCACCCATCTCATCGGTTTCCAATACCAGCGCCTTGATACGATGATCATTCTTGGCATGCTCGATAGCCGCAACCACATCGCGCAGTCGCGTCTGTGGGCGCTGCTTCTGCCCCAGCAACCTGGCAATGGCGCGCTGTGCGGGATCGCCGGAATACTGTTCCACCAGATTGCCCTGCGGGTCCACCACCAGTGCTGCGGACGTGGGTACCGCAGGTCTGTGTGAACCGAACACCGCCACCAGGATAACGATGACGATAAAAGTGATGGCCAGGTCTATCACCAGCCGGCAGAGAAAATCCCACAGGTGCCAGGTACCGCCGAAAATTTGCACCAAGAAGTTCTTATCGCTCATGAGGGCTTCCGAATTTGAAAGAGATGAATTTGTGGTTAAGTTGATGCGTGGCCGCGTACTTTATTATGCGCTCGGCGGCTCGCGGGCGGCAGTCTCCAACCGCTCGATGATGCGCGGCAGCCACTCCGCGTGCTCCGGCTTCATCAGGCATGAACGTAAGGCGGTAACGGTTTCCGCATCGCGTGCCAGCCGCGGCCACCAGGCGGCGGCCAGTTGGTTCGGCACGCGCAACAGCGCCAGATGCAGTTGCCGCCGGGCAGCTCCATCAAATACCGCTTGTGCGCGCCGGCTGGCGGCCTGCCTGCTCGGCGCCGCCATTGTCCAAACAACGATATCCAGCTCCGGCGCAGGCCCGGCAAGATAGTGCTCGCTGTCCGCCAAATGCCGGTGTAATCTCAGCGCCGTCCGGTGCGCAGCCTCAATATCCCGGGCGAATTCACCGCCCGGCATCATCGGCAGGAATCGCTGGGTGGCCCACAAGGCCACCGCCGCTGCTCCGGGGCGGGAACATTCCAGGCTGATCTCGCCAAGATGCAGCTCCGCCGAAGTGAAATAGGTATAGGGGGATTCGTGTCTGTAAAAACGGCCTTCTGATGGATTCCGCAACAGCACGCAACCGCAACCATAGGGTTGCAAACCGTGCTTGTGGGGATCCACTACGATGGAATCCGCCTGCGCCGCAGCACCAAAGGCGGCGCGTGTTGTGCCATCCAGATTGTCGGCCAGCATGAAATAGCCGCCATAGGCCGCATCCACGTGCACACGGAAGCCATAGCGTTCGCGCAATTGCATAATTTCATGCAATGGATCCACCGCGCCCAAAGCAGTGGTGCCGAGCGTCGCCACCACGGTGGCAACGCGTTCGCGCTTGAGGATACCTTCCAGTGCGTTCATATCCATGCGCCCGGCTGCATCAACTACCACGCTTTGGAATGGCAGTTGCAATACTTCGCACATGCGTGCGTGGGTGTAATGAGCTTGCTCCGAGGCCAGCACCAGACCTTGCGTGCATGCCTGCCGTGCCACCCACAGCGCCTCCAGATTGGCAACGGTGCCGCCGGCGCACAGATGACCGAGATGAGTTTCATACCCGAACATGCGCGCGATGTTGGCGACCGCCTCTTTCTCCATGGCGGAACTGGCACGGCCGCCGTCCAAGGCGTGGTTATTGGGATTGATGTACTGCGCCAGCATATAGGCAAGCTGCGCCACTGGATGTGGCGGTTTCAGCATCTGCCCGGCGTATAGCGGATGAGGATACGGAAAATTATCCTGCAAGCGCTGCGCGACTTCTTGCAATACCGCATGCAGACGCTCCGGCTGCACAGCGGGCGTGAATTTCGGCAACTCTTGGAAACCCTGCTCCAGAATAACCAAGGCTTCATCAAGATATCGCAGGGCGTTTCGTTCAAACATCGAGATATACGCGGGTTCTCGCCATTACGGCTTATCGGCCGGCTTGGCCTGGGGCAGCAGCATGAGTTGTTGCATAGCGTGCCGCAACAATGCCTGTTGAGAGGGATCGTTGGTGGCATTCAGCAACCCTTGATAGAGGTTACGCGCGTCTTCGATATACCCCGCCTTGGCGAGCATCTGCGCCGCCTGATAACGCGCGCTTTTGGCCCACTGATCCATGGAGTAAGGATCCACCAGAATTGCGGAACGCAAATACAGCTCCGCCGCCTGGGGATAATCCCCCAGGGCTTTATAGGAGTCCGCGATCCAGAACAGCAGCTGACGCCGCTGGTCCGATGTCAGGCTCGGCTGCAACAGCGCCTCGAAGAACGGAATCGCATCCCGGTTACGGCCGATGGTCTGCAAGTCAAACAGCACCGGCAGCACCTCGCCAGGATCAACCGGCGCACCGCTGGCGAATAGAGTCTTGAGTGCCTGGATGCCCGCATCCGGTTGACCGCCCAAAATGAACACCCGCGCGCGCTGCAATTGCCAAGCCAGCGGATCGGTGTCCGGCGGCGGCTGATCCAGGCCTCGCATAAGCTTGGAAGCCAAAGGGATATCGGGAATTGCCAGCACGTCATTGACCAGAATGTAGCGCACATCCGCTGGGATAGTGCTTACCGTCTTGAAGCGCTTGGAATCCAGATACAGATGCCGCAGCACAACTGCGCCGTATTTTTGTTTCTGGATGAGGCTGGCGAATTGCCAATGAGCAACGCCCTGCTGCTGGGCAGTGGGTGCGTTGAAGGCTACCACGCTGAACAGGGCGCAGGCGCGTATAGGACTGGAGTCATAGCGATTGGATGCCGCCAGATACCAGGCCTGATCGTCGCCTACAACCAGTTGCAACTGATTGCCCAGATCCTCGCCGTAACTCACATACGCATCCCAGAGCATGTCGGGTGTAATCGCGAATACCGGATCTTGGTCCAGCAACCCGGGTTGCAGTCCCAGACCATTCTGCAATGCCTGGATACGTGCCACCGGATTGTTGAGCGACTCGGCGGCCTCGGCGGCGATGAACCAGGCATGCGTGCGCTGCGCTACCGGGAGTTTGCGGTTGCTGCCGATGGAATCTGCTTTTTGCATGACTTTGGCCGGCGGGCTCGCGCCCGTGCGCAACAGGGCAAACAACCTCAACATGTCGGCGTCCGTGCCCTTGCTGCCTTGCAGCACATCCAATGCCGCCTGCGGTTGTCGGGTACGCAGAAACAAGCGCGCTTCCAACAGCGGCCAGTTGCCCGCGTCCTGGGGGTAGTCCTGGCGGTAGCGGATCACCGCGGTCTGGGCGTCGTCGAGACGCTGGTCCGTGAGATAGCTGCGCAACACCAACTGCCGCAGTTGACTCAAGGTCTGATCATCGGGAGGAGATCGTGTATTCCAGATGAGTCTACGCAGAATCTCCCGGGCTTCATGGCCTTTACCGAGCCGCAGCCAGGCCGCGGCCGCCTGCATGTCCTCCCATCGACGGAAATCCACGCCGACTTCCGTCGGCAAATGCTGCACGCGGGCGATGACGGCCTGCGAGTTTCCGGTGGATTGGTACAGATAGATGCGCTCCCGCTCCCAGGCCATCCAACCCGCCGCATCCTGAGCGAAATCCGGCTGGTCGCGATCAATGAATTGCAAAGCCAGATGCGGAGCGCCCGCCGATGCGAATCCGCTGATGTCCTGCAATGTCGGTGTGGCGTTCAGGTTGGGCGCCGGTTGCGGCGGCGCTGAGGCTGGTTTTGCGGACGCAGCTGCGTGGCTTTTTTTGGGTGTGGCTTTATGCTGATGGTGTTTGATAGCAGCATGCGCCGGCATCGACGTTACCAGCACGGCGGCAAACAGAATCGGAAAACTGCGAGGGTGCATGCGCATGGACTGCAGTGCTTATAAAACAACGGGTGCCAGCGGCACCCGTTATTGTATCAGCACAAATTTCTCCGTCTTCAGACCTTCTCGCGAATGCGCGCCGCCTTGCCGGACAGATCCCGCAGGTAATAGAGCTTGGCGCGTCGCACATCGCCCTTGCGCTTGATCTCGATGGCCCCGATGGCGGGGCTGTGGGTCTGAAAGGTGCGTTCCACGCCTTCGCCGTGGGAAACTTTGCGCACCGTAAAAGAGGAGTTCAGGCCGCGATTGCTCTTGGCTATAACCATGCCCTCGAAAGCCTGGAGACGCTCGCGCTCGCCGTCCTTGACCTTGACCTGCACCACGATGGTATCGCCCGGGGAAAATACCGGTATTTCCTTGAGCTGCGCTTTTTCAATCTGTTCGATGATCTTGTTCATGGCCGTTTACCTTTACGCAAATCGAATGATCATTGCTTTTCGTGTGTGCGGATGAATGCATTCAACCAGCTGCGCTCATCCGCGCTCAATTCCAGTTTTTCCAGCAGCTCCGGACGCCGCAGCCAGGTGCGGCCCAAGGCCTGCTGCCGGCGCCAGCGGCGAATGGCCGCATGGTCACCGCTCATCAATACCGGCGGCACTCGCCGGCCATCAACGTCCTCCGGCCGGGTGTAGTGCGGATAATCCAGCAAGCCGTGCATGAATGAATCTTCGGCCGCGGACTCGGCATCGTTCAACGCGCCGGGCAACAGTCGCACCAAGGCGTCGATTATCACCAGTGCCGCCAGCTCGCCGCCGGAAAGCACGTAATCACCGATGGACAGTTCCTCATCCACCTCGGTCTCGATAACACGCTCATCCACGCCTTCATAACGGCCCGCCACCAGCACCGTGGCTGCCGATGCCGCCAGACGCTGTGCGTCTTGCTGCTCAAAACGCTTGCCCTGCGGACTCAAAAAAATCACCTGCGCTTGCGGACCGGCTGCCGCCCGCGCCGCGCGGATGGCCGCGCGCAGGGGCCCGACCTTCATCACCATGCCCGGTCCGCCGCCAAATGGGCGATCGTCCACGCTACGATGCCTGTCGCTGGTGTAATCCCGCGGATTCCACCCCTGTACTTTCAACAGTCCGCGTTGCACCGCGCGTCCGGTGACGCCGAACGCCAGCAGCGCATCCAGCATCTCCGGAAAAAGCGTCACCACCTGAATAGCCAAGACGCTCATTTTTAGAAATCCGGATCCCAGTCCACGCAAATCACTCGCGCGTCCAGATCCACATGCTTGATTACCTGTCCGCGAATAAAGGGAATCAAGTATTCACGTGCGCCCTGCACCACCAGCACGTCGTTGGCGCCGGTGGCCAGCAGGGTTTTCACCGTGCCGAGTATCCGGCCGTCAGCCAACCGCACCTGCACACCTACCAGATCAGCCCAGTAATATTCGCCGGGCTTGGTCGCCGCCAATTGCTCGCGGCGCACCGCAATGTTCGCCCCTATCAGGGCCGCCGCCTGTTCGCGATTATCCACACCGTGCAAACGTGCGATGACACCCTTGCCGTGGATGCGGCCCTCGGCCACTTGCCATTCCCGCCACTGGTCGCCGAGTTCCAGCAGCCAGGGGCGGTATTCAACGATCTTATCCCGGGGTTCGGTCCAGGATTGGAGTTTGACCCAGCCCTTGACGCCGAAATGGCCCGCAATCCTGCCGATAACGATGCGCCGGGATTCCGCTGCGGACATGGCGCAAACAGGCGCCGGAATCAAACGGCGACCTTGTGCTCCTTCATGAGATAGCTCACACGATCCGACGGCTGGGCGCCCTTGGAGAGCCAGTACTTGACGCGCTCCGCGTCCAAGCGCAGCACTTCCTCATGACTCACCGCCATGGGGTTGAAGAAGCCCAGGCGCTCGATGTAACGGCCATCGCGGGCCGAGCGGCTGTCGGTCACGATTACATGATAAAAGGGGCGCTTCTTGGCGCCGCCCCGCGTCAAACGAATGGTCACCATGGAATTCACTATCCTCTGAATGCGAATCCGGGCCGGCCGGAATTGTTCCGGCCGCCGGGGGACTGCGCATTTTACGGGATTCTGGCCAAAAGTGAAGGGCTGAGAAGGACTTGCGGCCCATATGCTCAAACATTCCGCCCCTGCCGTGCGTACGCCCGTTCATTGCGCTTGATAACTCGTCATCCGAATTGTACACTTTTTGTAATCCACATTAGAATACACAAATGACTACGGTTTCCATACGCCTGCCGGACGCATTGCTCAAGGAGACCGAGAAACGCGCCCGCGAACTACGCATTCCTCGCGCCGAGTACATACGCCGGGCCATTGAATCCTTGAACGCCTCGGCCGCTGCCCAGCACCGCCGCCGCCGGCTCATCGAGGTATCTCGGCGTGTCCGTAAGGAAAGCCTGCGCGTGAATGCCGAATTCGAGGCCATCGAAGACGCCCCCGATGCGTAGGCGCGGCAGCGTCTGGCTCGCCAACCTGAATCCCGGCCGCCGCACAGAGCCAGGCAAAATCCGGCCGGTACTCGTCGTGCAAAGCCAAGCATTGCTCGATGCAGAACATCCCTCCACTCTGATTATTCCACTGACCTCCCATCTCATAAACGACGCTGAACCATTGCGCTTGCGAATATACGCACAAGAAGGCCTTGACAAAGATTCCGATCTATTACTTGATCAACTCCGCGCCATAGATAACAAACGGCTGGTGCAAGGCCCTTTGCTGCAATGCCCGCCGGAATTCATGTATGAGGTGGATGAGGCACTGCTTGAAGTTCTGGACATCACATTGGTCTGAACCAAAACCAATTCCACAAAATCAGAACCCCGGCGGCAGTCTTCCTTTGAAGCTGCTGAGCATCTTCGCCATGCCGCCGCCCGCCATCTGCTTCATCACCCGAGAAAGCTGCTCGAACTGCTTGAGCAGCCGGTTCACTTCCTGCACCTGGGTGCCGGAGCCCTGCGCGATGCGCCGCCGGCGAGAACCGTTGATGAGTTCCGGGCGTCGCCGCTCCTTGATGGTCATGGAATTGATGATGGCGATCTGCCGATGCACGTCGCGATCATTGAACCGTGACTTGGCCTGTTCCGGAATCCGGCCGGCACCCGGAAGTTTATCGAGCACGGCCGTAAGCCCGCCCATGCTCATCATTTGCTGTAGCTGATCGCGGAAATCCTCCAGATCAAAGCCCTTGCCTTTTTTAAGCTTGGCGGCAAGTTTGCCGGCCTTTTCATGGTCGGCCTTTTGGTGGGCCTCTTCCACCAGCGACAACACGTCGCCCATACCCAGAATGCGCGAGGCCAGCCGCTCCGGATAAAAGACTTCCAACGCCGTGGTTTTTTCACCCATGCCCAGGAACTTGATGGGTGCGCCGGTGATGTGCTTCACGGACAGGGCTGCGCCGCCGCGGGCATCGCCATCAGCCTTGGTGAGCACAATACCGGTGAGCGGCAAACTCTGGCTGAAGATGGCAGCGGCATTCGCAGCATCCTGGCCGGCCATGGCATCCACCACGAACAGGGTTTCCACCGGCTCCACCGCCAAGTGGATGCGCTGCGCCTCTTGCATCATGGCGTCGTCCACGTGCTGACGGCCGGCGCTATCCACGATCAACACATCGTAAAGTTGCTTGCGCGCATCGTTCAATGCCATTCGCGCAATCTTTACCGGATCATCACCTGGCGGCGTGAAATAACCGGCGCTGATCTCCTGCGCCAGTTTCTGCAACTGTTCTCGGGCTGCGGGACGATAAATATCGACGCTCACCATCGCGACTTTCTTATCCAGCCGTGCGTGCAAAAAACGCGCCAGCTTGGCCGCCGTTGTGGTCTTGCCGGCACCCTGCAACCCCACCAGCAATATCGCCGCGGGTGGACGCGTGCTGAGGTTAAGTTGGGCATCGCCGCCGCCCATGACCGCTACCAGCTCGTTGTGCACGATCTTGATGAGTACCTGGCCTGGCGTGAGACTCTTTAGAACGTCGCCACCCAACGCCCGTGTGCGCACCTGCTCGATAAAAACCTTGACAACCGGTAGCGCCACATCGGCTTCCAAAAGCGCCATGCGCACATCGCGAAGCACGTCGCGGATATTGTTTTCCGTGAGTCGGCCGCTGCCGCGCAGCATATCGAGCGTGCGCGTGAGACGTGCGCTTAAGGCTTCAAACATGGGATCTCGCCATTGGAACCGGAGTGCGAATTATAGCTCGGGCATCGCACCGCTCCTTGCTCAAGGGTGCATGACCTATCCGGGGGTATGCAATTAGGCTTGAGATACGCTCTTTAAGTCCACCGCCAGTATGGCGGGTGGTATCAAAGGATGCCTGAATGCCGCCGTTGTTTGCGGTCTTGCCCCGCCGCTTCACCCAACGCCTACGCCTGTGCGATGATGCGCTGGTGGATAAGCACACTCTGAGCGATGTGTATGCGGTTCACCAGCTTGGCTGTCATTGATTTGATCTTCTACTGCGTGGCGGCGCTGGCGCTGCTGCTGGCGTTCTTCAAGCGCGGGCCGGCGTTTATCCGCGAACGCCGGGGTTTCGTGGGCAGCGCTGCCGTCACCGCTGTGCTGTTGCATACCCTATTGCTCTACACACTGATCTTCAAGCCCCATGGCATGGATCTGGGGTTCTTCAACGCCGCTTCGCTGGTCGGCTGGTTAGTGGCGCTGATCGCACTCGCCACCTTGTTTAAACCGCATTTCGAAAATCTCGGCGTGGTGCTGTTGCCGCTGGCCGGCCTCAGTATCCTGCTGGCAGAGTTGTTTCCCAGCGACCGGCTTATGGTGATTGAAAGTGACTGGCCCTTGGATGCACACATCATCCTGTCTTTGATAGCCTACAGCCTGATGGGAGTAGCGGCACTGCAGGCACTGCTGATGGCAGTGCAGGAGCACCGGCTGCGGCGACGCATGCCGGGCGGCGTGTGGAGCGCGTTGCCGCCGCTGCAGCTCATGGAACGCTTTTTGTTCCAGCTCATCATTGCCGGTTTTGTCCTGCTGACATTGGCGCTGTTCGCGGGCTTCATTTTTGTGCACAACCTGATGGCCCAGCACTTGGTGCACAAGACCGTGCTGTCGCTGCTGGCGTGGCTGGTGTTTGCGATTCTACTGTGGGGACGATGGCGGTTCGGCTGGCGCGGCCGCACCGCGATTCGCTGGACGCTAGGCGGTTTCGTGGTTCTGATGCTGGCGTATTTCGGCAGTAAGGCGGTACTGGAGCTGATTTTGGGTCGGCACTGGAATCTCATGTCCTGAGTGAGGTGATCGGGCTTTGGGAAACGTTCCGCTTTGGGTACTCGTCGCCGCGCTGATCATCCTGCTGATCTTGTCTTCATTCTTTTCAGGTTCCGAGACCGGCCTCATTTCCCTCAACCGCTACCGTCTGCGGCATCTGGCGCGCGCCGGCCATCGCGGCGCGCTACTGGCCGAGCGTCTGTTAAAACGCCCGGACCGGGTCATCGGCATTGTGCTACTGGGCAACACCTTGGCGAACGCCTTTGCCACGGCCATCGCCACCCTGATCGCGTTACGCATCGGTGGTAACAGCGCTGTACTGGTGGCCACCATCCTGATTGCCCTGTTGTTGCTGATCTTCGGCGACCTGGCGCCGAAGACCCTGGCGGCCCTGCATCCGGAAAAGCTTGCCTTTCCCGCGGCTTTCGCTCTGACGCCGCTGTTGCGGCTTTTCTATCCCATCGTGTGGATAGTAAACCTGTTGGCGAATGGCATGCTGCGCTTGTTTGGTGTGCTGGTCAACAGTCCAACGATGCATTCCATGAGCCAGGAAGAATTACGCTCGGTGGTGATGGAAGCCGGCGGCCTTGTTCCCAAGCGTCATCAGCGCATGCTGTTAAACATTCTGGATCTGGAGAGCATCACCGTCGAGGACATCATGGTGCCGCGCAATGAAATCAGCGGCATTGACATCAGTGCCGATTGGGATGAAATCATGGCGCAATTGCGCACCAGTCAGCATACCCGCTTGCCCGTATACCAGGACAGCATCGATGATGTGCTGGGGTTCGTGCACGCACGTGAATTTCTGCATCTGGTGATGCACCAGGAACCCACACGCGAGAAATTGCGCGCAATCCTGCGGGCCGTGTACTTCGTGCCGGAAGGCACGCCCCTGCAACGCCAGATTTTGAATTTTCAGGCGGCTAAACGGCGCATAGGCCTGGTGGTGGATGAATACGGCGATATCCAAGGCTTGGTCACACTAGAGGATATCCTTGAAGAAATCGTCGGTGAATTCACCTCGGATCCGGCTGCCCAACAAAAGGACCTTTATAAGGAAGCGGATGGCAGTTATCTGGTAAACGGCAGTGCCAACGTGCGTGCCCTGAACCGCACCATGAACTGGCACCTGCCAACCACCGGCCCCAAGACCCTCAACGGCCTGATTCTGGAGTACCTGGAAACCATCCCGCAGCCCGGCACCAGCCTCAAACTCGCAGGTTATCCCCTGGAGATCGTGCAGACCACGGGTAGTACGGTGAAAACCGTGCGCATTCAGCCGATGGCAGCTGGAGTTTCAGAAGACAAGAAATTAAGGAGCAAATCAGAATAGATCCCCGCCTTCGAGAGGATGGACGAGGTAAAGATCAAATCGCATCCAATGCTTCCTGAAGTCGGTTCACCTGTGTTATCTGAATACCATCAACACCGCCTTTCCGCGACGTATTACCCTTGGGCACGATAGCGCGCTTGAAACCGTGTTTGGCGGCTTCGCGCAAACGTTCTTCGCCGTTGTATACCGGCCGGATTTCGCCGGCTAGTCCCACTTCACCGAATAACACCAGGTCATTCGGCAACGGCCGGTCGCGAAAACTGGATAAGGCCGCCAGCAAAATCGGCAGGTCGGCAGCGGTTTCGTTGACACGCAATCCGCCTACCACGTTCACGAACACATCACGATCGAACATGGCGACTCCGCCATGGCGGTGCAGCACCGCCAACAGCATGGATAGGCGGTTGGGATCAAGTCCCACGGCCACGCGGCGCGGATTGGCGAGATGGCTTTCATCCACCAGCGCCTGCACCTCAATCAGCATGGGACGACTGCCTTCGCGGATAACGGTGACCGCGCTGCCGCTTACCGGGGTAGCGTGTCGCGAGAGAAAGATCGCCGACGGATTCTTGACTTCCTTCAAACCGGATTCGGTCATGGCAAACACACCCAGTTCGTTGGCGGCGCCAAAACGGTTCTTGACCGCGCGGATAACCCGGTAGCGGCTACCAGCGTCATTCTCGAAATACAGCACCGTATCCACCATGTGCTCCAGCACCCGTGGACCGGCAATGGCGCCTTCCTTGGTGACGTGACCTACCAGAAAGATCGCGGTGCCGCTGTGCTTAGCGAAACGCACCAGTAACCCCGTTGATTCCCGCAGTTGTGCCACTGCTCCGGGAGCGGATTGCAGGATTTCCGTGAACATGGTCTGGATGGAGTCCACCACCAGTACGGCGGGTTTGAATTTGTCCGCGATTTCCAGCATGCGTTCCACGCAGGTTTCGGCCGCCAATTGCAACGGCCGTTCCCCCACACCCAAGCGCCGGGCGCGTAAACCCACTTGCTCAAGGGATTCCTCGCCGCTGATGTAGAGTACCGGCCGGCTGGCAGACAAGCTGGCCGCTGCCTGCAACAGCAAAGTGGATTTGCCGATGCCGGGATCACCGCCGATGAGCGTCACGGAACCGGACACCAATCCTCCGCCCAGCACCCGGTCTAATTCACCCAATCCGGTACCGAAGCGCGGCTCGGACCGGCCTTCCAACTCCGCAAGCGAATGCACGGAATTACCATCGGCAAGTTTGGCCGTTTGTCGGGGCGACGAACGGTCGGGCAGACGGGTTTCAACCAGAGTATTCCAGGCATCACAATCGGGACACTGGCCGGCCCATTTGAGGGAGCGCCCGCCACAGGCATCGCAAACATATAGGACGCGGGTCTTGTTCACGAAGAGAGCTGTCTGACGTTGTATAGGCAAGAAGATGGTAGCACGCGTCCCCATCCTCTCCAGACATCCGATTTGCTTCCATTATGGAGAAAATTCAAGGTATTATGATAAATCGTTAACATAACTATATAAGTGAGTGATGGGGTGAAGCGACGCATCTGGACCAGCGACTGGTTCGCGGGATTTGCATACGGCACCGCGTTCCTGCTGGTTGCCTATGTGCTTTTTCCCGGTAGCTTCCAGCGTCTGGAAAACGCGGCTTATGACCTGGGTGTGAACCTCACCCACGCCGCACCCGGGAATCAGATTGCCATCATCGCTATTGACGAAGCCAGCATCAATACCCTGGGACGCTGGCCCTGGCCACGGGATTATCAGGCCGACCTCATTAATAGGTTGTCGAAAGCCGATGCCAAGGTGGTGGGCCTGACCCTGTTCTTGTCCGAACCCCAGGTGGATCAGGGTGACGTGTTCATCCGCGACATGGTGAATTTCTATGATCATTGCTCCAGCCTCGGTATCTTGGCGCCATTCGCGGCCAGTGGCTCCCCCGCGGCCGTATCGAATGCGCCGGCTGCCCCCGCCACCTGCGATACCGCCAACACGCCTGCACCCAGTATCGGTACCCTGACATTGCCGCCCCAGGTACAACAAGATCTGCTCACGTTGCGCGGCAAGATGCAGCTGGCGGAACAGACCCTGAATGCCGATGCCAAATTGGCCGCCAGCTTAAAATCCGCCGGCAACGTGGTAATCCCCATGCTGTTCATCCTGGGTGAACCGCTGGGCAACCCCAACAGCCAGATGCCGGGCTATCTGCTCAAGAATGCCCTCGGTCCAGTGGTCAATACGCCCACCGATGCCGAGCAACCATTCGCCACCAAATCCATGAGCGCACCTGAAGCGGAGTTCGCACGACCGGCCGCCGCCATCGGCTTCCTGGATGATCTTCCGGATGCGGATGGCGCGTTGCGTTCCACGCCCCTGGTACTGCGTTATTACGGCATCTATTACCCGTCTATGGCGCTGGCGGTGAGCATGAAGTATCTGAACCTGCAACCAGGTGACGTGCAAGTGCAGCCGGGGCAAGGCGTGAAAGTCGGCAATCTTTTCATCGGCACGGATGCACGCTTTCGCATGCACAATTTTTATTACGCCGGCAGCAACGGCCAACCGCCGTTTCCGGTGTACTCCTACGCGGATGTCTATCTCGGTAAAATCCCAGCTTCCGCCTTCCAGGGAAAAATTGTGCTCATCGGTGCCACCGCGCTCGGCATCGGCAACAGTTTTCCCACGCCCACCTCCGCCAGCATGGCGCCGGTGATGGTGCTCGCCAATGTGATCTCCAGTATTCTGCAGCAGGATTTTTACACCGTGCCGCCATGGACGAACATAGTCACCGTGGTCGCGTTCCTGCTGCTCATTGCCTACCTGGCATTTGCACTGCCGCGTCTCAAGCCCGGTTGGGGTGCGCTAGTCAGTCTGCTTCTGCTGATTGCCTTGTGTCTGGTGGAATTCGGTTTCATGCGCAGCCGTTTCGTGTGGATTGAATTGATGCTGCCGGCCTTGCTGCTGGTGACTGGCCATCTGTTCATGACCGTCAAACTTTTCCGCGTCACCGACAAACTGCGCCTGCGTACCGAGGCGGACGGTGCTGAGAGCAACAAGATGCTGGGTCTCGCCTTCCAGGGACAGGGACAGCTGGACATGGCCTTCGAGAAATTCCGCAAATGCCCCATGGACGACAGCATTGCCGACTTGCTCTACAACCTGGGGCTTGATTACGAGCGCAAGCGCCAGTTCAACAAGGCTGGCTCGGTATACAAATATGTGAACGACTACGATCCGGGCTTCCGCGACGTGGGTCTGCGTCTCAAACGTTCGCAGCAACTCGAAGGTCGCGTGGTAATGGGTGGTAGCACCACCACGAGCGGTACCCTTATTCTGAGCGATAACCTGCAAAACCCCATGTTGGGGCGTTATCGGGTGGAAAAGGAACTGGGCAAGGGCGCCATGGGCGTGGTCTATCAGGGACGCGATCCCAAGATTAACCGCGTGGTGGCCATCAAGACATTGGCGCTATCACGGGAATTCGAGGGCGATGAATTGGAAGAAGTCAAGCAGCGCTTCTTTCGTGAAGCGGAAACCGCCGGCCGCCTGAATCATCCCAACATCGTCACCATCTATGATGCCGGCGAGGAACATGATCTCGCCTACATCTCCATGGAATTCCTCAACGGCCAGAACCTGACACAGTACACCAAGCCCGGTAGCTTGCTGCCAGCGGCGGTGGTGATGGAAATTGTCGCCAAAGCGGCCGAGGCCCTCGATTACGCCGATGCCCAGAATGTGGTGCACCGCGATGTGAAGCCGGCCAATATTATGTACCAGCAGGATACCGGCGCCATCAAGATCACGGATTTCGGCATCGCACGCATCACCGACTCCAGCAAGACCAGAACCGGCACGGTTCTGGGCACGCCATCCTATATGTCGCCCGAGCAACTCGCCGGTCGCAAAGTGGATGGGCGCTCCGATCTGTTCTCTCTGGGCGTGACCCTCTATCAAATGCTCACCGGACAATTGCCGTTCCGGGCGGAATCCATGGCCACGCTCATGTTCAAAATCGCCAACGAGGCGCACGCGCCGGTTACTAGCGTGCGCCCGGATCTGCCGGCTTGCATAAACACGATCATGGACAAGGCCTTGCAGAAAAATCCCGAGCTGCGCTATCAGCACGGCGCCGACCTCGCTCGCGATCTGCGCGCTTGCGCCGCAAACATCACGCACTAGAGGAACCAGACAAGCCATGGGTTATCGGGGCAAACTTGATTTCGTGGGCCACACGGACAAAGGCATGCTGCGGCCCAACAACGAGGACGCCATCCTTACCGACCTGGAGACCGGTTTGGTGGTGGTGGCCGACGGCATGGGCGGCTATAAAGCCGGCGAGATTGCCAGCGGCATCGCGGTGGAAATCATCCAGGAATTCATCAGCAACGGCCTCGATGAGATACGCAAACACCACGGCATCAGCGAGAGCGGTTATTCCCATGAAAGCATGCTGCTGCGCAACGCCATCATACGGGCCAACGAAGTGATCCACGATACCGCCAAAAGCCAGCCGCAATGCGAAGGTATGGGTACCACGGTGGCGGCCGCGCTGTTCTATAACAACCGCGTATCCATTGCCCACGCGGGAGATTCGCGGGTTTACCGTCTGCGCCGCGGGTATTTTGAGCAGATCACCAGCGACCACTCGCTGTTGCAGGAACTGGTGGCACGGGGCTTCTACACGCTGGAGGAAGCCAGACGCTCGCTCAACAAGAACCTGGTTACCCGTGCCCTCGGTATTGACCCCCTGATACAGGTGGACCTGCAGGAAGACGTGGCGCTGCCGGGGGATATTTACCTATTCTGTACCGACGGCCTGCATGATATGGTTCCGGAGCCGGATATTCACTTAACCGTGGATACATTTAGTGATAATCTTGAAACTGCGGCGCAGCAGCTCATAAAGCTGGCGAATGACAATGGCGGTCGTGATAACGTTTCGGTGGTGCTGGTCAAACCCATTACTTCGTTTGAGAACGAGAAAAAAGGTTTCTTCGATCGCTTTACCGATTGGTTTTCATGAGGTATCGGCACGGTCCGATCGCATTTCACAGGAACTGATACTAACGAGGCAGACCCATGGGCAAGCTCATACTCACGCTGGACGGGCAAGAACTCGCTCAATATGAGCTCGAGAAGGAGCGCTACACCCTCGGCCGATTGTCTGACAATGATATTCACATAGACAACATGGCCGTCAGCGGCCATCACGCCTTGATTCTCAATATCCTCAAGGATTCGTTCCTGGAGGATCTCAACAGCACCAACGGCACCTACGTTAACGGCAAGCTCATCAAGAAACACGCGCTCCAGGATAGCGATGTAATCACCATTGGCCGCCACCAGCTCAAGTACCTGAGTGGCCGCGGCAAGGAAGGTGAAGATGAATTCGAGCGTACCATGGTCATCAAACCGGGAACCTCCAGCCTGCCGGGAGCGCCAAGCCTCGACAGCGTCAACCGCGCTATCGCTCAATCAGGAGCCGGCACCACTCCCGTGGGTGAAGCCACCAAGACTGCCCTGCCCAAGGGGAAATTGCAGGTGCTCTCCGGCGGTTTCGCCGGCAAGGAACTGGAACTGACCAAAGCACTCACCACGCTGGGCCGGCCCGGTGTGCAGGTGGCCGCCATCACGCGCCGTGCGGATGGTTTCTATGTGGTGCATGTGGAAAGCGGACAGGGCCAAGGATTCCCCACGGTGAATGGCAGGGAAATCGGCGCTGAAGCACGCAAGCTGGGTGACAACGACGTGATCGAACTGGCGGGCGTAAAGATGGGCTTTTATTCGCTTTTGAACACCTGATAATCCAATGGATTTGACTCTTAACCGTGCGCGCCTGCGGCCGACCGGGCAGGTGTTATGTTTTCTTCCACCACGCTGACTTTCACCCGCTGAGTGACGCCGCAAAGCAACTCGTAGGGGATGGTACCGGCGGCGCGCGCGATCTCCTCTACCGGCAACTCTGGTCCCCACAGCACCACGGAATCGCCCACTTGGGTATGCGGCAACCCGCGCAAATCCACCGCGATCATATCCATGGACACTCGCCCCACCAGCGACGCGCGTAGCCCATTCACCAGTACCGGCGTGCCGTTGGGCGCATGCCGCGGATAACCGTCACCATAACCGATGGCAGCGATGCCGATGCCCATGTCTTCCGGCGCCACCCAAGCACCGCCGTAACCCACCGCCTCGCCTTTGCTCACCTGCTGCACGCTAATCAGCGTGGTGGACATGGTCATGGCGGGCACCAGTCCCTCCTGCGCGCCGCTGCGCCCAGTGAATGGCGAAACGCCGTATAAAAGAATTCCCGGCCGCACCCAGTCCGCATGACTGTCCGGCCAGGCGAGAATACCCGCGGAGTTGGCGATGCTGCGTTCCGTGTGGATACCGGCGCTGGCGGCGGCGAAAATTTCCAGTTGCAATCGCGTACGCGGGTTGGCGGTTTCATCGGCACAAGCCAGATGCGTCATCAGCCGCACCGGGCTGCGCACGGCGCGCGCCTTGCCAAGCCGTTCCCACAGGACCGGTGTCTGCGATGGCGGGAATCCCAGGCGATGCATGCCGCTGTTCACTTTGAGCCAGACGCTCAAGGTGTGCTGCAGACGCGAACCTTCCAGCAGCGCGAGTTGGCCGGCATCGTGCACCACCACTTCACAGCCGTTGTGGGCCGCCTCCTCCAGTTCCGCCGCGCTGAACACGCCCTCCAGCAACACGATGGGATGCGCCAGACCCGCATGCCGGATTTCCAGAGCCTCCTCCAGACAGGCGACCGCAAAGGCATCTGCCGCAGACAGCGCACGGGCAACCGGCGCGATGCCATGGCCATAGGCATTGGCTTTCACCACCGCCATGATGCGCGCTTGCGGTGCCAGCTCACGCACGCGCTGCAAATTGTGGCGCAGCGCGGAAAGATTGATGACGGCGCCGGTGGCGCGGCTCACGTGTACCCCCCCGGATCCTCGGGGATGTAATTCTCAAAGCGTGTGTAGGCGCCCAGGAAAGTAGCCTGCACCGTGCCGATGGGGCCGTTACGCTGCTTACCGATGATGATTTCCGCCATACCCTTGTCGGGGCTGTCCTTGTCGTAAACCTCGTCGCGATAGATAAAGGCGATCAGGTCCGCATCCTGTTCGATGGAACCGGATTCGCGCAGGTCCGACATGATGGGCCGCTTGTCGGGACGCTGCTCTAGGCTGCGGTTGAGCTGCGACAAGGCAATCACCGGTATTTTCAGTTCCTTGGCCAGGGCTTTCAAACTGCGACAGATCTCGGAAATCTCGGTGGCACGGTTCTCGCGGGTGCCGGGAACCGACATGAGTTGCAGGTAATCCACCACCATCAGACCCAGGTTGTGTTCCCGCTTCAGGCGCCGCGCGCGGGCGCGCAATTCCGTGGGTGTAAGCGCTCCGGTGTCGTCGATGAACATGGGTGCTTTCGACATGATGGCGATGGCCGAACTGACCCGTTGCCAGTCCGTCTGATCCAACTGGCCGGTGCGCACCTTCTGCTGATCAATCCGCCCCAGAGAGGAAATCAGACGCATGGCCAACTGTTCGCCGGACATTTCCATGCTGAAAATAGCCGTGGGTACCGGATTCTCGGGACGACAAGAACAGAATTCGGCGATGTTGACGGCAAATGCGGTCTTGCCCATGGACGGACGCCCGGCGATGATAACCAGGTCACCCGCTTGCAAACCCGCGGTCATGCGGTCGAACTTGTCCAGCCCGGTGGCCAGGCCGGTCACCGGATTATTGGCGTGCATCAGCGCATCGAGACGATCCACGGCAGCGGACAACAACTCGTTGATTTTCACGAAGCTGCGTTGCAGGCGCCCGCCGCGTTCGGCGATGTCGAACACCTGGCGCTCGGCATAATCAATCAATTCCTCGGTGCCGCGTCCTTCCGGCCGGTAAGCGGCTTCCGCCAGCTCGCCGCCCACGCGGATCAATTGCCGCAACACCGAACGCTCACGCACGATATCGGCATAGGCGCGCACGTTGGCGGCGGTGGGCGTGTCACGGGCGAGGGTGGCGAGATAGGCAAGGCCGCCCGCCTGCTCCAATTGGCTGCGGCTCTGCAGCCATTCGGACAGGGTCACGGCGTCAAACGGTGAGTTGCTATCGGTGAGCTCGCTGATGGCACGAAAGAGCAGCCGGTGATCCTGGCGGTAGAAATCCTCTTCCCGCAGACGGTCCGCCACCTGCTCCCAGGTGGCATTGTCCAGCATCAGTCCGCCGAGCACCGCCTGCTCGGCCTCCACCGAATGCGGCGGCACGCGCATGGCTTCCAGCGCCGCAGTGGCGTGAGTATCGAGACTTTTAACGGCTCCCGGCATACTGACTGGATAACGAAAATATCGTGTTAACTAGACTCTATGTGAGTGAACTCACTGCTTGCAACTCATGACAACGCAAACCGCATGGTTGCTGAAAACACGCGCGGGGGCCTCAGCCCCCGCGCGCAAACTGGCTAAATATTAGTCAGCCTATTCTTCCGGCACTACAACGATGGTGATCTCAACGTTCACGTCGGTGTGCAGATGGATTTCCACCTTGTGTTCACCGGCAACACGGATCGGGCCCCGGGGCATGCGCACTTCCTTGCGCTCCACCTTGGTGCCGCCCTGGGTCAGGGCTTCAGCGATATCCACCGTCCCCACGGAGCCGAACAACTTGCCTTCATTGCCGGCCTTGGCGGTGATGCTCAGGGTCTTGCCTTCAAGCTCGCGCTTGCGCGCGGTTGCCGAGATAAAGGTATCGGCAGCGTGCTTCTCGAGTTCCGTGCGGCGTTTCTCGAATTCGGCGATGTTGGCCGCGGTGGCGGCCTTGGCCTTGCCTTGGGGAATGAGGAAATTGCGGCCGTAACCCGGACGTACCTTGACCTTGTCGCCCAGGTTGCCGAGGTTCTCGACTTTCTGCAGCAGAATGACTTCCATTGGTATGCCTCCTGTCTCAGTGCTGGTCGGTATAGGGCAGCAGCGCCAGGAAACGCGCGCGCTTGACCGCCAGTGACAACTGACGCTGGTAGAAAGCGCGCGTGCCGGTGATACGGCTCGGCACGATCTTGCCGGTCTCGGTGACATAAGCCTTGAGGGTGGCGATGTCCTTGTAATCAATCTCCTCGGTGCCCTCAGCCGTGAAACGGCAAAACTTACGCTTGCGGAAAAAACGTGACATGTTGCTATCCTCGTATTCGGTTCAGGTCATCACGCCGATTCGGCGCGGATTTCCTCGTCGCTGCCGCTGTCATCATCGCGGTCGTCCGCATCAAAGCGCTCGATACGATCTTCCTTGTCTTCCTTCGGCTTGATGAGCGGCGACGGTTCGGTGACGGCGGTCTCGCGGCGCACCACCAGGTGGCGCAACACGGCATCGTTGAAGCGGAACATGCTCACCAGTTCATTGAGCGTGGCCTGGCCGCACTCGATGTTCAGCAGAACATAGTGGGCCTTGTGGACCTTGGCGATGGGGTAGGCAAGCTGGCGGCGGCCCCAGTCTTCGACGCGGTGTATTTTGCCACCTTCCGACTCGATCATCGAGCGGTAACGCTCAATCATCGCGGGCACCTGTTCGCTCTGGTCAGGGTGGACCAGAAACACGATTTCGTAGTGTCTCAACTTAAAGCTCCTTACGGACTGTCCGGCTCCCCGTCAAAGCGGTGGA
This sequence comes from Gammaproteobacteria bacterium, assembly GCA_027315405.1. Lineage (GTDB taxonomy): Bacteria > Pseudomonadota > Gammaproteobacteria > Natronospirales > REEB76 > REEB76. Next base: position 57,202 of record DAHUYB010000014.1, read on the forward strand.
GCAAGGATCCCGCTACTCGGCGGGAGGGCGCGCACTATACCGGAACGGCCTATGGCTTGCAATTCATGGGGTTAGAGTGGATTTCCGGGCCATCGCCCTCGCGCTCCCGGCCCATGGGATCGACGGGACGGGTTACCTCCGCGGCTTGAATCCAGGCTTAAATGTGCTTCCAAGTTATAGTAAGCCTGCTTCGAAGTTTGGGGGGGGCTGGATGGCAAAGAAAAAACCGGTTGCGGTGGAGCCTTCGAGTTTCATGGCACGCCTCAAGCGCCACCACATCTTCCGGGTGGCCAGCGCCTATGCGGTGGCTGCCTATGTGCTGATCCTGGTGGCCAATGCAGTATTCCCGGACATCGGCCTGTCGCGAGCCGATGTGCGTTACATCATCGCGATCCTCGCGCTGCTCTTTCCGGTGGCGCTGGTGCTGGGCTGGATGTTCATCCCGCCATCCAAACAGAACCCCGACCAGTTCTCCCACTGGCAGCAACTGCGCTTCCGGTTGGGTTCGATATTAGCGGTGGTGATCGTGGTGCTGGTGACACTTTCCGGCATCTATCTGTGGCATGCCAATGAACGCTATATAAAGTTGGAGTCGGTTGCCAAAACCGCCGCTACTTCGGCGCCCTCTACGGCTACGGATATACCCGCCAAATCCATCGCTGTGCTGCCCTTCGAGAACCTGAGCGCCGACAAGAACAATGCCTACTTCGCCGACGGCATGCAGGATCTTATCCTCACCAAACTGGCCCAGATTGGCGATCTCAGAGTCATTTCCCGCACTTCGACCCAGCAGTACGCCAGTCATCCGCAAAACCTCATGCAGATCGGTGCCCAGCTGGGGGTGGCGACCATCCTGGAGGGCAGCGTGCAGAAGGCCGGCAATCAGGTGCTGATCAACGTGCAGTTGATCGATGCACACTCGGATAACCACATTTGGGCTGACACCTATCAGCGTACGCTGGACAACATCTTTGGGGTGGAAGGCGAAGTGGCCCAGCAGGTTGCCGATGCCCTCAAAGTCAGGCTCACCGGCGCCGAGCAGCAAAGCCTGACGGCTGTCCCCACTCGCAATCCTTCGGCTTACGACGCCTATCTAAAAGCTGAAACTCTCGCACAGCAAGCGTTGGATTCAGAAGACGCCAGTGCATTCGCTGCAGCCGAAGCCAGCTACCGGCGCGCCATCGCCCTCGACCCGAATTTCGCCCTGGCTTATGCGCGCCTGGCACACACGTTGATGGTGGATTACTGGTTTTCCGGGAATGCCACCAGTGTGATGCTCAACAGCGCCAAAACCGCGACAGATCGCGCACTGGCATTGGACCCGAATTTGCCCGAAGCGTATGTAGCACTCGGATATTATTATTACTGGGGATTTTTCCACTATCGCCTGGCAATCAAGGAATTCCAGCACGCCTTACAGTTGACGCCGAATAACCTGGATTCTTGGTTGGGTATAGGTGCTGTGCAGCGTCGTCAGGGAAAGTTTAAACCGGCATTGGCAACCTTCCGCAAAGCTGTGTCGCTCGCGCCACGCGATCGTGTCCTGCTGGATGAATATGGCGATACCTTTGCGAAGCTGCGCCAATATCCGGAAGCGCAACAACAACTGGAACGAGCACTTGCTGTTGATCCAAATTATGACGACGCCAAGGACGTGCTGGTACAGATTCTCCTGTTTGGTTTCGGCAATGTTCAGGGCGCACGCGCGGTTATCGCCCCTCCACCGGAGTGGCGTACTGGCGGCGGTGGATTTGGCGAATTGTATGGCCTGATCAGCGTGCGTGCCTACCCGGATCTGTTCGACAGGAAATTTAATGCCGCCTACAACGATATGGATTCTGCGCCAACCGGAACATCGAAACAACGCCTGTATCGGGATGTGGCGCGTATTGCGATCCAAGAGGTCGCCGGACGGCAGGCCTCTGTGCAGACAGAATGCCGGCAAGTCAGGGCGCAGCTGGAAAACAGCCTGTCGAAGCAGCCGGACTCGATTGAGTACCTGGTGCAGGTGAGCTGGGTGGACGTGTGTCTCGGGCTTCATGGCGAGGCCATTGCCGCCGCGCGCCACGCGGCGGATCTGGTGCCGGTCTCACAGGATGCCTATTCCGGTCCGGTGTTTCTCACGGGTCTTGCCCAGATCGAAGCCCACGCAAGTGAACCGGACAAGGCGATCCGATTGCTCCGGCAACTGCTGGCCATGCCGGCGGGCGATGCCGTGAGCATCGAGCGCCTCAAGCTGGATCCGGTGTGGGATCCCTTGCGCAAGGATCCGCGCTTCCAGGCGCTACTGAAAAATACTCGAACGAAAATTCAAGCCTCCTGAGAAAATGAAGCTGAATTCCTGCTTCCGCAGGTATAACGGGAAATGCAGCTGGTTTATTTCGGTGTCCGCTGGCGCACGGCTTCAAATAAAGCCACCCCGGCGGCCACCGAAACATTGAGACTCTCCACATCACCCTGCATGGGTATGCATGCCAGGAAATCGCATTCCGCCTTGCTCAGCCGCCGCAAGCCCGAACCCTCCGCACCCAGCACCAGCGCCAGCGGGCCTTTCAAATCCATCTCATACAAGGTTTGATCGGCTTCACTCGCAAGACCCACCAGCCAGATGTTCTGTTGCTTGAGCCAGCGCAAGGTGCGCGCCAGGTTGGTCACCTGGAAAAACGGAGTCATCTCCGCCGCACCGGCCGCCGCCTTGCGCACTGCTGGCGTCAGTTCCGCCGCCCGGTCCTTGGGCGCAATCACCGCCTGCACGCCGGCAGCGTTGGCGCTGCGCAGGCAGGCACCCAGATTATGGGGATCCTGCACGCCGTCCAGCACCAAGAAAAACGCCGGCGATATGAGTGTGGTTAAAAAGGCATCGAGATCATGTTCATCGCCTGCCTGTGCCGCCCCGGCCTCCGCCACCACGCCCTGATGTCGGCCTTCATTCGTGAGTTTATCGAGCTTATCCCGCGCTACACGCTGCACTGAGATACCAAACTCCGCTGCCTTGGCCAGCAATTCATCCACACGCGCATCTTGGCGGCTGTCCTGCACCCACAACTGCCGCACCGGCCGGTGGTGCTCGAACAGTGCCATGACCGCATGCAACCCATACACGAGGTTTTCGCTGCCCATGTTCAGCGTTTCTTACGCCGGGATTTTTTGGAATGACGTGCCACCGGCCGCTGACTGCGTACTGCATGCGTCGCAGTGACCGGTTCGAAATCAATCTTGTGTTCTTCCAGATTCACATTACTGACACGCACACGGATGGGGTCGGTCAAACGGTAGATGCGGCCGGAGCGCTCGCCGATCATGCGGTGGCCAGCCGCGTCATGGGAATAATAATCGCTGGGCAGGGAAGTCACGTGGATCAAACCTTCCACGTATAATTCCTTCAATTGCACGAACAAGCCGAAAGGCAGCACGCTGGTAATAAAACCGTCGAACTCCTCACCCACCTTGTCTTGCATATACTCGGCCTTGAGCCAGTCGGTGGCATCGCGGGCGGCTTCGTCGGCACGCCGCTCGGTCATGGAACAATGACTGCCCAGGTTCTCCATCTGCGTCACGGAATAATGGAAATTCCTGGCAGTGCCGCCCTGCAGCACATGGCGGATGGCGCGATGCACCAGCAGGTCCGGATAACGCCGGATAGGTGAGGTGAAATGCGCATAATGGCCCAGGGCCAGACCGAAATGGCCGACATTGTCGGGGCTGTACACGGCTTGCGACAACGAGCGCAGCAGCACTGTTTGGATAAGGGCCTTGTCCGGCCTCGCCTTCACTTTTTCCAGCAGCTTCGCATAGTGCGTGGCTTCGGGCTTCTGACCACCACCCAGGGAAAGACCAAGGCTACCGAGAAACAGGCGCACTTCCTTGAGGCCATCCACCTCCGGACCGGCGTGCACGCGGAAGAGCGTGGGTATCTGGTGTTTCTCCAGGAAGCGCGCCGTTTCCACATTGGCGGCAATCATGCACTCTTCGATGAGCCTGTGAGCGTCGTTGCGCACCAACGGTTTGATGGCGGCGACCTTGCGATCCTCGCCGAAGATCACGCGCGTCTCGGTACTGTCGAAATCAATGGCGCCGCGCCTTGCCCGTGCTTTGGCCAAGGCATGATAAACGCCATACAGGTTCTCAAGGTGAGGCGCCAGCTGCGCATACTCGCGCCGCAGTTTTTCATCCTTATCCGCCAGGATGCCGGCCACCTGTGTGTAGGTAAAGCGCGCTGCCGAATTCATCAAGCCTTCGTGGAAATGCGCGCGGCTGATATGGCCTTCCGCGCTTATCTGCATTTCACAAACCATGCAGAGACGGTCCACCATCGGATTAATGGAACACAGGCCGTTGGAAAGCACTTCCGGCAGCATGGGAATCACACGATCCGGGAAATACACCGAAGTACCGCGATTACGCGCTTCCAGATCCAGTGCGCTGCCGGGCTGCACGTAATAAGAGACATCGGCGATGGCCACCAGCAGACGGAAACCATTGCCCCTGCGTTCGCAATAGACGGCGTCGTCGAAATCGCGCGCATCTTCGCCGTCAATGGTCACCAGCGGTGTGTTGCGCAGATCCAGGCGTCCCTGCTTTGAGGCTTCCGGTACCGATTCATCGAAGGCACGCATTTCCCGCTGCACATCCACCGGCCAGTCATGCGGCAATCCATGGGCGTGCACCGCCAGCTCCACTTCCATTCCCGGCGCGTGACGCTCGCCCAGGATGCGTGTCACCCGCCCGATGGGTTCGCTCTGCTTGTCCGGTTGCTGCGTGAGTTCCACCACCACCATCTGGCCGGAACGCGCGCCGTTGCGTTCCGCGCCGGGCACCAGCACCGTGTGGGCGATGCGCGAATTATCCGGCTGCACGAAACTCACGCCATGCTCTTCCACGTAACGACCCGCCACTTCGTGGGTGTTGCGTTCCAGCACGTCCACCAGTGAGCCTTCGGCGCGGCCGCGCGCATCTTTGCCCGATACCCGCACCAGCGCCCGGTCGCCGTGCATAAGCGTGCGCATCTGGCGCGGCGGCAGAAACACGTCATCGCCGCCTTCGTCGGGCTTCAGGAATCCGAAGCCATCGCGGTGGCCGATAACCGTGCCCGCCACCAGCGGCAGGAGTTTCACCAAGCAGTATTCGTCACGGCGGTTCTGCACCAATTGGCCGTCCCGCAGCATGGCCGCCAGTCGCCGGCTCAGGGCTTCGAGTTCGTCCGTATGCTGGAGATACAGATCCTGCGAGAGCCGCTCGAAGCGCAGTGGTTTACCCGCCTTTTCCAGCCAATGCAGGATCGCTTCGCGACTGGGGATGGGACGTGCATATTTCTGCGCCTCGCGTTCCGCATAGGGGTCGTGGGGGCGGCGCGCAAC
>DAHUYB010000021.1 GCA_027315405.1 Gammaproteobacteria bacterium
CCATTTCCTCCAGAAATATTTCGCGTCGCGTCTTCTTGCGCTTCGTCTCCCACGCTACGCTCGCAAAACTTTGTTGCTTCATCACTGTAATCCCCGTTCGATAACTCGCGTGTTAGACTTCGCTAGTTATGCAGAGGTTCCTTAAATTATAAATAGGCAAGACACGATTCGCGTCATGGGCGTCCAGGGGGGGTTCCTCATGAGATTATTCAGCCTGGCCAGCGTAGCGCAGCGGCGGTAACGTTGTCGCTCGCGGGGGTAGCACGTAATTCAGCTTCCATGGCCAAAGCCTCCAGGCTGGCCTGGAGTGTCAGTTGTTCGCCCAATGCGCGCGCCAGTTGCACATCGGTAAGCGGTGCCCAGAAGCCGTCGGAACACAACACCACCACATCATCCGCTAGCAGCGGGTGTGGATCTGAAATATCAATTGTTGGCAGTTCGGAATCACCGCCCAGGCACTGATCAACAAAATTGCGCAGCGGATGCATCGCCAGATCGATGTCCTCAAGCAATCCCTGTTGCGCAAGGATTTCTACCGCGCTGTGATCCCGGGTACGCGCCAGTACACGGCGGTCACGGATGAAATATATGCGGCTATCACCCACATGTGCCCAACGGACCATGCCGGCGGTGACTAAGCAGGCAGTGATAGTGGTACGCGGACGCAGCTCCGGGTCCAGTTCCGCGCCCAACGCAACAACCGCCCGATGCGCGGCAACGATGCTGCTGCGCAGGAATTCCGTCGGCTCAAAGATGGCGTCTGTTTCCTGAAAGGCTTTCACCAGGGTTTCCACGGCGGTTTCCGCGGCAAGATCACCGCCTACATGACCGCCCATGCCATCCGCTACTGTCAGCAGCATGCGCGTGTCCGACATTGCGATACGGGCGCGATCCTGATTCTCGCTACGATTGCCTTGGCGGGAGACCTGGGCGGTTTCGACATTCACTATTAGTGACCCTGCTGGGTGGGCTGGCTATCGGCTGGCTAGGCATTTAGCTTACCATTTTGCTTTGCCGTCACGATGTTCCATCGGAAAGGTTATTTATATGATTTGCAGCATGACGGGTTTCGCGCGCGGTGAGACCCGCGGCCGTTCGGGTACCCTCATCTGGGAACTGCGCACAGTCAACCACCGGTATCTGGATATCAGCCTGCGCTTGCCGGAAGACTTGCGCGTCTTGGAACCGGACTGCCGTGAGCGCATTGCTGCCGCCTTGCGGCGCGGCAAATTGGACGGCCAGTTGCGTTTTGAGGCGGCAGCCGGAGATGAAGCCACACTAGAAGTGGATGAATACCGTGCTCGAGCCGTGGCAGGAGCCGCAGAGCGCCTGAGCGGGTTTCTGAGCCGGTCCGCCCCCATTAATGGGCTTGACTTGATGCGGTGGCCGGGTGTGTTTAAAGAACCTCGAACCGACGTCCGGCAAGTGAGTGTGGACGCAGTGAAGCTACTTGACGAGGTGCTTACAACACTGACCGCAATGCGCGTCAGTGAAGGTCAGCGTATCGCTAATCTGTTGAGTGAACGTGCGCGACAAATCAGTCTGCTGGTGGGCGAGGTGCGTGACAATGCCGGTATCGTCCAAGAACAGTTACGCACAAAGCTTCGGGCTCGTTTTGAAGAGTTGAAACTCAATGTGGATGAGAACCGACTTGAGCAGGAATTGGTGCTGTTGTTGCAGCGGCTCGATGTGAGCGAAGAACTGGACCGGCTCGATAGCCATTTGGCGGAATTGATGAATGGCCTGAAAGGCGGCGATGCCGTGGGGCGGCGTTTGGATTTTCTCATGCAGGAATTCAATCGCGAGGCCAACACCCTCGGCTCCAAATGTCAGGATGCTGCCATTACCAGGCGAGTGGTGGAACTGAAGGTCTTGATCGAGCAGATGCGCGAGCAGGTGCAGAATCTTGAATAACGCGCCCTCGTTCCGGCGCGGCCGGTTATTCCTGATCGCTGCGCCGTCCGGAGCCGGCAAGACCAGTTTGGTGCGGGCCTTGCTCGAACAGCATCCTGATCTGCGGTTTTCGATTTCCTACACCACCCGGCCGCGGCGACCAAATGAATCCGACGGTCACGATTATCATTTCGTGAGCCAGCCGGAATTCGACCGCATGGTGACAGCCGGCGAGTTTCTGGAACACGCGCGTGTATTTGACTATTGGTACGGTACCGCGCGCCGCAGTGTGGAAACGGAACTGGGCCGAAGTCATGACCTGCTGCTCGAAATAGATTGGCAGGGTGCACAGCAGGTGCGCCGCGCGATGCCCGAGGCCGTGAGCGTATTCATATTGCCACCCTCGCTTGACGAACTCAGGCGCCGCCTGCAAAAACGCGCCGAAGAAGAACGCCGACGGCTGATGGGGCCCGAACACGCGGCCACCGAGATCGAGCGGCGGTTTCGCGATGCCGTAACGGACATTTCCCATTGGCAGGAGTTCGATTACGTGGTGGTCAACGATGATTTTGCGCGGACCCTGGCGGCACTCACCGACATTATTGCCGGTCGGGGCGAGGCTAGCCGCCTCAGCTGCGGGGATTTGCGGCCGCTGATCACTGCGCTTCTGGCGTGAACCTGGTCCCTCAGGTAAACTGAAAGGCCATGATTTTTTTGAGTTTTTCTTAAAATCCCGGAGTACCTATGGCGCGTGTCACTGTGGAAGATTGTCTCGATAATGTGGATAACCTGTTTCAATTGGTATTAGTGGCTACCAAGAGGGCACGTCAGCTGTCCCGCGGTATGGAACCCACCCTGCCTTGGGAGAACGACAAGCCTACGGTGTTGGCCCTACGTGAGGTGGCCGCTGGCAACATCGGGCCGGCCATCCTCGATCAGGCGGAGCCACCAGTGGTCGAAGAACCGGTGGAACAACAGCCGGTAGTGATCATGGACGCGGAGGATCCGCTCTAAACCGCGCTCGCCCCCATGAGCCAGCCCGCTTCCATCTTTGATCGTGTCCGGGGGAAGCGCACGGCGGGCATCGAGATACTGCTGACCAAACTGCGCAGCTATCTGGCGCAAGCCCAGGTAGATGAAGTTTACCAAGCTTACAAGTTCGGGGCCCAGGCCCATGAAGGTCAGCGCCGCGTATCCGGTGAACCCTATATTTCCCATCCGGTCGCGGTCGCCGCCATCCTCGCCGACCTGCACATGGATCATCACACTATCGAAGCGGCGCTGCTGCACGATGTCATCGAGGATACGCCCACCTTAAAAGAAGAACTGATTACGCGCTTCGGCCAGGAAGTCGCGCAGCTGGTGGACGGGGTTTCCAAGCTCACCCAGATCAAGTTCCAGAACCGTGAGCAGGCTCAGGCGGAGAATTTCCGCAAAATGGTGCTCGCCATGGTGGATGACATCCGCGTCATCCTGGTGAAGCTCGCGGACCGCTTGCACAACATGCGCACCCTGGGAGCCATGCCGCCACCGAAACGTCGCCGCATCGCCAGCGAGACTCTGGAAATCTATGCACCGATCGCTCATCGCCTGGGTATGAACGCGATACGCCTGGAGCTGGAGGATCTGGGTTTTGAGGCCTTGCATCCGCTGCGTTACAAGGTGCTGACCAAGCACCTCAAACGTTCGCGCGGTCACCAGAAGGAAATGGTGAAAAAGATCAACCAGAGCCTTAGCGGAGCGTTGCAGCGTGAACAGGTTGACGGCAGCGTGGCAGGTCGCGAGAAACACCTCTACAGCATCTACCGCAAGATGCGTTCCAAGAGTCTGTCTCTCAACGAAGTGCTGGATGTGTATGGATTTCGCATCATCGTCGACAGGACCGATGCCTGTTATCGCGTGCTCGGCATCGTGCACAACCTCTATAAGCCGGTGCCGGGAAAGTTCAAGGATTACATTGCCATTCCCAAGACTAACGGCTACCAGTCATTGCACACAGTCCTCATCGGACCCCAGGGCGTGCCGCTGGAAGTGCAGATCCGCACCGCCGACATGGACAAGGTGGCGGGCTCCGGCATCGCCGCCCACTGGCTGTACAAGAGCGGTGATACGGGCTCAACGCCGACGCTGCGGGCGCGGGAATGGCTTAAGGATATGGTGGAGATGCAGCAGAGCGCCGGCAGCTCCCAGGAGTTTCTGGATAACGTCAGGGTGGACCTGTTTCCTGACGAAGTGTATGTGTTCACACCCCAAGGGGACATCCATCGCCTGCCGCGCGGCGCCACCGCCGTGGATTTTGCCTATGCGGTGCACACCGATGTGGGCAACGCCTGCATGGCAGCCAAGGTGAACCGGCGGCTGGTACCGCTGCGCACACCGCTGGAAAACGGCCAGACAGTCGAGATCATAACCGCCCCCAATGGCCGGCCCAACCCCGCCTGGTTAAATTTCGTGGTGACCGCCAAGGCGCGTGCCAACGTGCGGCATTTCCTCAAAAACCTGCGCCGCGAGGACGCTGTTGAACTCGGCAGGCGCATGCTGGAGGGGGCGCTGACCTCGCTGTCCGTGAAATTGAGCCGGATTCCCGAGGCCCAGCTCCAGGCCATCCTGCGGGAATTCAAAATGCAAGTCGCGGATGATCTATTCGAGTCCATCGGCTTGGGGCAGCATCTGGCCCCGCTGGTGGCGCGCCGCCTCTTGCCCTCCCACGCGGCTGAAAGCCAACCGCTGAAGCCCGGCGCACCGCTCGCCATTCGCGGCACCGAGGGCCTGGTGGTCAGTTTTGCGCGCTGTTGCCATCCCATCCCCGGCGACGCCATCGTCGGCGTACTCACCAGCGGCAAGGGTATCGTCATCCATCGGGACGACTGCGGCAATCTGAACGAGTACCGCAATCAACCGGATAAATGGCTCGAGGTGCAGTGGGAGAAACGCATCAAACGCGATTTCCCGGTGGAAATCCGCGCTGACGTCGCCAACCAGCGCGGCGTGTTGGCGACGGTGGCCGCCGCCATCGCCGAAACCGGCTCCAACATCGAGCACGTAAACCAGCAGGAACGCGACGAACTGACCTCGGTGATTACCTTTGTATTCGGCGTCAAGGACCGCCAGCATCTGGCGCGCATCCTGCGGCGCCTGCGCAGCCTGCCGCAGGTGATGCGGATACAACGTATCCGTGCCTAGTTTTTGCCGGATCCGTCAGAACCGGCGCTCTCTTTGACAGTCATCACCGCTTTGCCGTTTTTGTCAATCACTACCACTTCGCCTTTCCCGGGCGGTGGCAGTTTCTTGAGCAACGTACGCATTGCCATGACCTGCTGCAGATTCAAGGTATGCATACTGTGCCAGGCGCCTTTGCGTTTGTAGGCCGCAGCTCCAGGACCATTGGATATGCAGCCTACCGGATATCTGTCGTGACAGGTATCCCGCTTCCAAGTGAACCAACTGTTTGTTCCGCATTCCAGCACCGCTCCCATGCGCTCTTGCACATGCACATGGCCGTACCCGGTGATAATTCTGCAGACCACTGTATAAGCTTTGGCGCGACTACTTGAAAAGGGTTCATTGAGAGCAAGCTTGACCACCTGCAATGTTCTTACCAACTCCCTCATGGCGGTTACGTTAATCTTGCCCAGATTGGTAGTTTTAGACTTGGCTGATGAACTCGGCGGTGTCGCATTACCACTGGGTCCAGCCGGCGTTGATATGCTTTGCGAAGGGTTGCCGGCCACCACTGATTCTACACAGGCCAGCCCCAGCACAAATCCGCCACATAAAAGCAAATTGAGTAAAAGCTTCATGGCGATACTCCTTTCGCCGTCTGCGAATTATAGCTCCATGCCAGTTTTGGGCTGTGACCGGTATTCAGGAGTACGCTGCAAGCGGTCTCATTCGTGGCTGAACTATGGGTAAATGGTTCTGTCCAGCTCTAGTTTAATGATGAGTCGTGGCTGAAGGTGCAGTGTTTGATTTCGGTGTAGGCATCGTGGATTTTGCATACGCGGCAGGATAGGGAATCTTTTCCAATAAACCATGCAATGCCGAACCATTTACACCTGTTTGCAGATAATGTCCCGGCAAAGAATTCAATGTTTCATTCATCACGGCGAATACCCGTGCGTAACAGGCCGAGGTCATACAGGTAGCACCTTCAACTGAGCTTCCTGCAGTTACCGCAGCATCCATTGCGATATGCAGAGCTGCGCGCTGTTGAGACAACGTGCGGTTAGTACCGCAAATCAGCCATTGCCTGATATGACTGCCGGCCTGATCCTGAAGACGACAGACTACGACATTTGCAAGCTTTGGATCGCTGGAATAGGGCTGCTCCAGCCCCACTTTTATGGCCTGCAGCGTCTTCACAATATTCGCTTCCCCGTGTACCTCGACCTGGCCCAGGTACATGGTCGCGTTGTCATTCTGCTTGGCTTGATTTGAGGTATTTTTTTGGGGAGAACTGTTGGCCGCGAGTAACTCAGGTAAGCACAGAACTACGGCCAGCAACAACAACGGCAGGGTTTTACTGTTACGGCTATTATTCATGCCAGCATGCTCCAGAATGACGAATTAACTCCCAAAGGGATAGGGGTGTTTGGCTCCCTAGAACACCCTCAAAATAAATTCATACGTCTTTATTCGTACTAAATATAGTACAACTCTACCGGAATGCAAGCCAGCGCCAAGACTATGACTGATAAGGGATTTACAGGTTTTTAGAAGAATCCGGCCGTGTTGATTGCCAGCCAAGCGGCTACTATGTAGGCGCCCACTGAAAAACAACTTCACGGAGAATCTGCATGAGCCGTACATCCATCCATACCGATCTGGCCCCCAAAGCCATCGGCCCCTATTCCCAGGCGATACGCACCGGCAATGCGGTGTACTTGTCCGGCCAGATCGGACTGGAACCCCGAAGCGGGCAATTGGTCAAGGGCGGTATCGAGGCGGAGGCCCGGCGCGTGTTTGAGAACCTGAAAGCGGTGGCGGAAGCTTCCGGCAAGGGACTCGGCGATGTGGCTAAGCTCACGATTTACCTAACCGATCTCGCGCATTTCACCAAAGTCAACGAGATCATGACGGGGTACTTTCAGGAACCTTATCCAGCGCGAGCCACGGTTGGCGTGGCGTCTCTGCCGCGGGGCGCACAGGTGGAGGTGGATGCGGTGATGGCGGTGTGAAGCAACCGAGACCGCCAAACCCAGCGCCACCAATGCGCGCCGACACACCGGTGCGCTATCTGCGCGGGGTGGGTCCGCATTTGGCCGAGAAACTGTCGCGTCTCGGCATCTATAGCGTTACCGACTTGCTGTTTCACCTGCCACTGCGTTACGAGGATCGCACCCACATCACCCCGGTGGGGGCGTTGCGGTCCGGTATGCGGGCGGCGGTGGAGGGCCGGGTGGAACTCACCGAGATCGTTATCCGTCGCCGGCGCATGCTGCTGTGCCGCATCAGCGATGGCAGCGGCGCGCTGACGCTGCGTTTTTTCCATTTCAACCAAGCACAGGCGGAGGCCTTGGCACGCGGCGCGCGTTTGCGCTGCTACGGTGAAGTGCTGCCTGGCGTCAGCACCCTGGAGATGGTGCATCCGGAATATCGGGTGTTGCAGGAAGGTCAGTCGCTGCCGGATGAAACCGCACTCACACCCATATATTCCGCCACTGAAGGTATCGCGCAGCTGAAGTTGCGGGCGCTTACCACCCAGGCTTTGCAGATGTTAGATAGCGATGCCGGATTGCTGCCGGAACTGCTGCCACCGGAATTGCTGGATGACAACGGCATGCCGGCGCTCACCGCGGCAGTGCGCTATGTGCATCGCCCGCCAACGGACGCACCGGTGACGGCGCTTGTGGATGGACGGCATCCGGCGCAACAACGCCTGGCCTTCGAGGAACTGCTGGCCCATCACCTGAGTCTGCGGGAATTGCGTCAGCGCGCGGACCGCAGCCGTGCCTGGACGATTCCCGGTGGCAGCAGCGTGGAGAAAGAATTCCGTGCAGCCTTGCCGTTCCAACTGACCGGCGCTCAGCAGCGGGTGGCAGCGGAGATTTCCCACGATCTGGAAAAACCCCATCCCATGATGCGGCTGGTGCAAGGTGATGTGGGTTGCGGCAAGACGCTGGTGGCGGCACTGGCGGCCTTGAATTGCATGGCGGCCGGCTATCAAGCGGCACTTATGGCGCCCACGGAATTGCTGGCGGAACAGCATTTTCATAATTTCAAAGCCTGGGTTACACCCTACGGTTTCGAGCCGGTGTGGCTCACAGGCCGCATGCTGGCGGCGCAACGCCGGGAAACGCTCGCCAGCATCCATCGCGGTCATGCCCAGCTGATCATAGGCACGCATGCGTTGTTCCAGGAGGAGGTGGAGTTCGCCAAACTGGCGCTGGTCATCATTGACGAACAGCATCGCTTCGGTGTGCATCAACGATTGGCGTTGCGTGAGAAGGGCGTGGTGGACGGCAGCTACCCGCACCAGCTCATCATGACGGCCACGCCCATTCCGCGCACCCTGGCGATGACCGCTTACGCAGACTTGGATGTGTCAGCCATCGACGAGCTGCCGCCAGGCCACACGCCGGTAACCACCGTGGCGGTTGCCGATACGCGCCGCGCCGAGGTGGCAGCGCGGGTGCGCGCTGCTTGCCGCACGGGGCGGCAGGTGTACTGGGTATGCCCGCTGATTGATGAATCAGAAATATTGCAATGCCAGGCGGCGGAAGACACGGCCACGCGCCTGGCGGTAGCGCTGCCGGAATTGCGCGTCGGTTTGATACATGGCCGCCTGCGCGCGGCGCAGAAGGAGGCGGTGATGGCGCACTTTAAAGCCGGCGAACTGCAATTGCTGGTGGCCACCACCGTGATCGAGGTGGGAGTTGATGTCGCCAATGCCAGCCTCATGATTATCGAGAACGCCGAACGCCTGGGGCTGGCGCAACTGCACCAGTTGCGCGGCCGCGTAGGCCGCGGTGCGCTAGAGTCCAGTTGCGTGATGCTCTACCATGCGCCGCTGTCGGCAGCGGCGCGCACGCGGCTGCAGGTAATGCGCGCCACCAATGACGGTTTCGAGATTGCGCGCCGCGATTTGGAACTGCGCGGTCCCGGTGAGATGTTGGGTACCCGTCAGGCAGGTGAATTAAACTTGCGTATCGCCGACCTTAATCGGGATGCAGCCTTGATTCCGCAAGTGCAGCGGGCCGCGAGCTTATTGCTTGAGCATTATCCTGAGCAGGTGCCTTTGGTCGTGCGCCGCTGGCTGGGCGAGAACAGCCGTTATGGTCAAGTCTGACTACAATGGTTCACCTTTCACTGGAAATGCCCATGGTGCGGACCCGAGAACCCCGGGACAACATTGATCTCTGGCATCCATTGGAAGCATGGCCGGCGGAACAACGACCCGCCGCCCTCTGGCCGTGGCTGGCAGATGCAGGTTCGCTCACGCAGAAGCTGCGTGCCCTCGCGGGCGATGTCTTTCAGGTGCGCGTGTTGTACGAGGGCCAAGCGCCGCTGGCTGCAGAGGATGCGCGTTTGTTGTATGCCCCCGCGGGGACAACGGCGCGTGAACGCCAAGTGTATTTGTGCGCCGACGCACCCTGGGTGTATGCCCGTACTCTGGTGCCGACGGAGAGTGGTCATTGGCTGGAGAAGCTGGGCACGCACCCGCTGGGTGAACGGGTGTTCGCCATTGCGGATACACATCGCAACCGGATTGAAGTGGCGCAGCTGTATCCAGGGCATGAGCTTTACCAGGCAGCGCTGAACGGCCTGGGGATTACTCCGCCGATGCTATGGGCGCGGCGTTCGGT
Source organism: Gammaproteobacteria bacterium (assembly GCA_027315405.1). Lineage (GTDB taxonomy): Bacteria > Pseudomonadota > Gammaproteobacteria > Natronospirales > REEB76 > REEB76. The sequence continues at coordinate 9,699 of DAHUYB010000021.1, forward strand.
GCTGAGTGTGGACAGCAGCCGCTTGCTCATTTATGAGTGTTTTTTACCTGGGATGCACGCCTGATGGACCCGCGCTTGCGGCCCGTGTGGCGGAAGCTGCGCTACAGCCGCGCGCTGCGGCGCTGGTTGCCGGCTGTCGGCCGCCGTGCCTGGGCTTATCTGCGGCTTATGCGGCTGCATCGTCCCATCGGCAGTTTTCTGCTGCTGTGGCCCACGCTGTGGGCGCTATGGTTGGCTGCTGATGGTCATCCGACGCCGAAACTTTTCGCCATCTTCGTGATCGGTGTGTTTGTGATGCGTTCCGCCGGCTGCATCATCAATGACTTTGCAGACCGCAATTTCGATCCACATGTGCAGCGCACCCATGCAAGACCCCTCGCCACCCGCGAAGTGAGTATATGGGAAGCCCTGATTTTGTTCGCGCTACTGTGCCTCATCGCGCTTGGATTGGTGTTATTACTCAATCGGCTGACACAGGAACTGGCGGTCATCGGCGCCTTGCTGGTGATCTCCTATCCGTTCATGAAGCGCTACACGTACCTGCCGCAACCATATCTGGGACTGGCATTCGGCTGGGGAATTCCCATGGCCTATGCCGCGGTCACTGGCGGCGTGCCGACGGTGGCCTGGCTTATCTTCATCGCCAACGTCATCTGGGCCACGGTTTACGACACCATGTACGCCATGGTGGACCGGCCTGACGATATCAGGATCGGGATCAAATCCACCGCCATCCTGTTCGGTGATCTGGACCGGACGATCATCGGTATTTTGCAGGTTTTGCTGTTGATGGATCTGCTGCTGGTTGGCTATCAGACCCGTATGAGCACCGTTTATTACCTGGGGCTGGCATTTGCACTGCTATTTGCGTTTTATCAGCAGGTCCTCATCCGGCGCCGCAATCCGCAGCGCTGTTTCCAGGCTTTCATGAACAACAACTGGTTCGGTGCGGCGGTGTTCGCCGGCATCCTGCTGCATTACACTTTTACGACGCGCATATGAGTCCTTTCAGAACACCGGCGGCACGTATTCGTTGATGAATTGTGCGAAAGCGTTGGCGGGTATCGGCTGGCTGATGTAATAACCCTGGGCATAATTGCACTGCAATGCCGCCAGGGTGCGCAGAATCTCCATGCTCTCCGCGCCTTCCGCCGCCACCTGCAAGTCGAAGGATTGTGCCAAGCCTATGATGGCACGGACGATATTGGTATCAGCCTTGCTGGTGAGCATGTTCATCACAAAACTCTTGTCGATCTTGAGTTCTGATGCGGGGATGTTCTTGAAGTTCGCGAGCGACGAATAACCGGTGCCAAAATCATCTATGGATACCATCACGCCCCGGTTCTTAAGCTCGCGGATGGTTTCAAAACTTATGTCGGGGTTGTCCATCATCGCCGATTCGGTGATTTCCAGGATCAGCCGATTGGGTTTGGCGCTCCATAGCCCCATGGCATCCGCCACCCGCCGTACCAGTGTTTCGTCCACCAGCAACGAGGGTGCGATATTGATGGCGAGGGTCAGCGGCCCGAAGCGCGTGGGCCAGGCAGCAGCGTGCTGCAGCGCCATGTTGATGGCCGACCAGGTCAGTTCCTTGATCTGGCCGGTACGGGTGGCGATGGGAATGAATATATTCGGCGGCACAATGCCGCGGCTGGGGCTGCGCCAGCGCAGCAGCGCTTCCGCACCGGCCAGCAGCCCACCGCGCAGATTGATCTTCGGTTGATAGAAAATTTCCAGTTCGCCGTTATCCACAGCGGTATCCAGCTCGCTTTCCAGATCCCAGGCGCCGGTGAGTTTTTCCGGGGTGCTGTCGCTGTACATCAAATACGGGACACCGCTGCGAATTGCATCCGATAGTGCGAGTTCAGCGTGTTGCAGCAAGGTATCGGACTGCCCGGCATGGTCGGGATGCAGCGCAATACCCATATTGGCACCCATCGATACCATGTGATTGTCCACTTCAAAAGGTATGGATAGGGCGCGCAGTATCTTGTTAGCGGCCAGAATGGTATGACCTTCGTTCATCACATCCGGCAGTATCAACGCGTACTCGTGATCGCCGATGCGCATAATGCGATCGTCCTTCCGGCAAACATCTGACAGGCGCGCCGCCATCTGTTCCATTAGTTGTTCGATGCTGCGATAACCGAACAGGGCGCCGAATTCCTGACCGCGCTTGACCTGCACCACCAGCAATGCCAACTGCTTGCGGCTTGTGCGCGCGCGCCGGATATAACTGTCCAGATAGCGCATCAGCGAGGGCTGGTTGGAACGCAGTGAAAGGATTTTATCTGACATTCAAAAGTGGTCGCACAAAGTTTTCAAATATACAGTTCCTGGGGGTCAATACCATAGGTGCCCGTTTCCAGACATTTTTCGATCCACAGATTCTCGGCGCCTTTCAAATGCGAGTCGAACAGCAAGTCCACGGTGTTGAACTGTGGAAGACGCTTCTTTTTTTCGTCGAGGATGAGCATGACACGTGGCTTAAGCCGGCGTGCCTCGTTCTGCGCGATGACTACAGCCACGGCTCCGGTATTCAGTTCCACCAGCGAACCGGTGGGAAATACGCCCACCACCTGCATGAATTGCTCCACCACTTCAGCTTGAAATAGAGTGCCGCGCCAGCTGTAGATTTCCCGCACCGCCTCGTAAGGTGAGCGCAATTTGCTATACGGACGCGGGCTGGTGATGGCGTCGTAACAGTCCGCCATGCCGGCGATCTTGGCGAAAGTAGGTATCTGGTTTTCCTTGAGCTTGTCCGGATAACCGCTGCCGTCGTGGCGTTCATGGTGGCGGCGTACCATGGAGATATTGCGCTCGGTGATTCCGCCCGCACCCTCCAGAAGAGTGACGCTGTAATCCACATGATTACGCATCACGTGCCACTCAGTTTCCGTGAGTTGCCCCGCTTTGGTCAGCAGTGCATGCGGCAGCTTGGTCTTACCCACATCTAATAGCATGCAACCCAGCCCGATTTCATAGAGCGCCGATTTGTCGAGACCGAGATGGCGTCCGAAGGTGATGCCCCAGATAGAGGTGCCTACCGAGTGGTGATACATATAGGAGTCATATCTTTTCATGCGCGCTAGCCAGATCATGGCATCTGGATTGCGCAGCACACTTTCCACCATGGGTTCGACGGTTTCTTTTACGATCTGCACGTCCAGCCTGCCGTCTGTCTGGAGTTTGGTTATGAGGTCTTCTACGGCCCGGTTTGCCTCGGCATAAACCGTCTTGGCGACGGGCAATTCTTTTTCCACCGGCTGGGAATTGATATACACGGTACGATTGCGATTGCTTGTTGCGACATGGGGCTTGGCATAGTGCAGGCTGGTGATCTGGGTGATAGTGCGGTTTTCGCGGTTGATGCCGGTTTTGGTGTGGGTGATTTCCTCGCGGCTCTGCTCGATATCAACATATACGTATTGACAGTGATGGCGCAGTTCTTCAATGTCATCTTGGTTGCGGATAAAGAAACCCTGGAAAAGGAATGGGGTTTCGGTCCAGGGGCGGTCGAGGCGCACGACATACATGCCCAGCTCGAGATCCACGATGTTCACTTTTATTTGTTTTTGCGGCTCCACTGCAACTTTCCTCTAGTACTCCATGCCCAGTAAGCCGGACTAGACAGTACCAATACTCTGTAGTTACGAATTTGGCGGCTTGTGGAAACGCAGCAGTATGGTACGGCGCCTACGGCTTTGACAATCAGCGTGCAGCCAGCGTTCGCGATGGAGAATCAGGGTAGTCGGGCGGCACGCGCCAGGCACCAGACTTGCACCGTGGCGGCACCCGCCTGTCTGAGTGCCAGGGTCAGAGCGGCGGCGGTAGCGCCGGTGGTCAGGACGTCGTCCAGGATGGCGACATGCGCGCCGTCCATGGAGCGGCGGATTATGAAGGCCTCTCGCAGGTTGCGGCGACGTGCAACCGCGTCGAGTTCGGATTGCACGGCGGTATGCTTGCTGCGCACACACAGGTTTTCGGCGATGGAGAGCCGCAACCGCTGGGCAACGGGCCTCGCTAGCTCCAACGCCTGATTGAAACCGCGTTTTCGCAGACGTGCGTTGTGCAAGGGTACGGGCAGGAGCACATCCGGTTTCAGGATTTGACCGGCGGCCAAGTAGTCTGCCAGCAGTTCGCCCAACAAGCGGCCGGTGGCCAAATCGCCGCTGAATTTGAAGCGCTGCAACAATTGGTCTAACGGCCAGGCGTAAAGCAAGGGGCTTCGGGCGAGATCCCAGGGGGGTGGGGATTTCAGACACTGACCGCAGCGCCGTGTTCCGCTCTCAGGCGGCAAGGGCGCGGCACAAATCCCGCAGAAATATCGGTTCCAGGTCAGATCCCGGGCGCAAGCCCCGCACAACTCCCTGTGCAAGCGGCTGCGTCGGCCGCAGAGGAGACAATAGGGCGTATATAGCAGACTCTGCGCTCGTTTCAGCCAACCGTAAACCATCCTTTGTTCTCCAGGTTGACTGTCATCTGTATCTCGCTACACTGCCACCATCTGGTGCCTGCAGCGATTGAGGCATCATGCCATGCTTATTTGGGTGCCACCATGCATTCAGTGACCGCTGCCGCCAATTTCACTGTCCGCCAGGACTGGACTCTGGCGGAGATACAGACACTCTTTGCCCTGCCGTTTAACGATCTGCTGTACCAGGCCCACCGCCTGCATCGCCGTTATTTCGACCCCAATGCCGTGCAGATTTCCACGCTGTTGTCCATCAAGACCGGCGCCTGTCCAGAGGATTGCAAATACTGTCCCCAGAGCGCGCGTTATCACACCGGCCTCAAAGCCGAGACCCTCATGCGCGTGGAGGATGTGCTAGCCCAGGCGAAGCTCGCCCGGGATAACGGTGCCACGCGCTTTTGCATGGGGGCGGCCTATCGTGGACCCAAGGATAAGGACCTCGATAACATCGTCAATATGATTCGGGCGGTGCGTGGACTGGGCATGGAAACCTGCGCCACCCTTGGCATGTTGACGGCGGCACAGGCGCAGCGCTTGGCGGACGCCGGACTCGACTACTACAACCACAACATCGATACTTCGGAAGACTATTACCGTGAGATCATCACTACGCGCTGTTTCCAGGACCGGCTCGAGACGCTGCAACATGTGCGCGACGCGGGCATGCATGTGTGCTGCGGCGGCATCATCGGCATGGGCGAAGGCTTGAACGATCGCGCCGCCATGCTGCACACGCTTGCAACCCTGCCGGAGCATCCGGAGAGCGTACCCATCAACCAACTGGTACAGGTCGAAGGCACTCCGCTGCACGGACGCGCAGCCGTGGACCCCTTTGATTTCATCCGTGTCATCGCTGTGGCACGCATCCTCATGCCCAAGGCACACGTGCGTCTGTCGGCAGGCCGCACGCAAATGCACGATGAAATGCAGGCGCTGGCGTTCTTCGCCGGCGCCAATTCCATCTTCTACGGTGAAAAACTCCTGACCACCGACAACCCGGAACAGGATGCGGATCGGCGGTTATTCGCGCGCCTCGGCATTCACGCGGAAGCGCTTGCTGCCGACGCTGATCTTGAAGAAGGAGTCGGCGCTGCGGAAAAGCATGAGCAACGCCGCGCAACGACTTGACGATTTGCTCAGCAATGATCTGGAGGCGCTGAAAGTCCGGTCGTTGTATCGTTTGCGGCGCGTGGTGGACGGACCCCAGGGCCCGGAGATCGACATCGCCGGCCGGCGCTATCTCAATTTCTCCAGCAATGATTACCTTGGGCTTGCCGGCCACCCGGCTTTGCGCACGGCCGTGTATCGTGCGCTGGATGACTATGGCACCGGCAGCGGCGCGGCCCATCTCATCACCGGCCATACCCGCGCACACGCAACGCTGGAAGCGGAACTCGCTGAGTTCGTGCAACGGCCGCGGGCATTGTTGTTTTCAAGCGGTTATCTGGCAAACCTGGGCGTGGCCGGCGCGCTGCTCGGCCGCGGCGATCGGGTGCTGGAAGATCGCTGCAATCATGCTTCGCTGCTGGATGCAGGCCTGTTTTCGGGCGCGCGTTTCAGCCGTTACCCGCACGCGCAGGCCAGCGGGATCCAATGGCAACTTGCCCAGCGAAGCGCACGCACGCTGGTCATGACCGACGGGGTATTCAGTATGGACGGCGATATCGCGCCGCTGCCGGAGTTGGCGCGGGCGGCCGCAGCGGCGGGCGCGTTTCTCATGGTCGATGACGCCCATGGTTTTGGTGTGCTCGGCAAACACGGCCGCGGCAGTCTTGAACATTTCAGTCTGGGTATCACCGAGGTGCCGGTGTTGATGGCCACGCTCGGTAAGGCACTGGGTACGTTCGGTGCTTTTGTGGCCGGCAGCGAAGCGCTGGTGGAAACCCTGATCCAGCATGCGCGTACCTACCTCTATACAACTGCAGCGCCCGCATGCCTGGCGGAAGCCAGCCGCGCGGCGCTCAAGCTTGTGCAAATCGAAAACTGGCGGCGCGAGCATCTCAACTGGTTGATCCAACGGTTCCGCGCCGGCGCAAGACAACTGAATCTGCCCATGCTGGATTCGATTACCGCGATCCAGCCATTGTTGCTGGGTAAAGCGGAGCGGGCGGTGGCGGTTTCCGAGCAGCTGCGTGATCACGACATCCTGGCGGCGGCTATCCGACCACCCACGGTTCCCGCCGGCAGCGCACGCCTGCGCATCACTCTGACGGCCGCACACAGTGAACAGCACATAGATCGGTTATTGAGCGCGCTGCAAGAGGTTATGAGCAATGCGGTCAACTGAGCTTTGCGGGCACAGCACACCCTGCGTAGGAAGGTGCGACTACGGTGCGATCCCTGGAAGGCGCTGGAGAGCACAGCGGTTGTACGTGGAGAGTGGCCGGAACGGAATTCCATGCCACTGAAACTGCATACCGAAACCAGCGGTCGGGGTTCCGATTTGTTTCTGGTGCACGGCTGGGCCTTGCACAGCGGTATTTGGGGTAGCGTGCTGCCGGAACTGGCGCAGGCCTACCGCATCACCTGTGTGGATTTGCCCGGCCACGGCTTGAGCCGCGATCTGCCAATGCCGGTGACGCTCCCGGCGCTGGCGCGACAGCTGGTGGCAGCGGCGCCGGAAAACGCAGTGTGGTTGGGCTGGTCCCTGGGCGGACTGGCTTGCCTGCGCGCGGCCCTGGATTTCCCCGGGCGGTTACGCGCGCTGGTGCTGGTGAGCGCCACGCCACGCTTCTTAACCACGGTGGATTGGCCGCATGCCATGTCGATGGAACAATGGCGGGAATTCGTCGCCGAACTGGGGCGCGATTACCACAAGACGCTGCAAAGATTTCTAGGTCTGCAGGTGCGTGAGGACGCGGCGGCGCGCAACGTGCTGCGACGGCTGCGCGCCGCGGTATGCGCGCGTGGTGAGCCGCGATTTGGCGATCTGGCAAAGGGTCTGCAGCTCTTGCGCGACAGTGATTTGCGCGCCGAACTGGCGCAAATTCTGCTGCCGACGCTGGTTATGACGGGCGAGCATGACCAACTGACACCACCGCAGGCGGGTGTGGCTCTGGCGGCCGCCGTCAACGGTGCCCAGCGCGTGGTTGTGCCCAAAACCGCGCATGCGCCCTTCCTGTCCTGCCCGGCGGAATTCAGTGCGGTGCTCAAGCAGTTTCTGCAGAATCTTCCGGCAGCGACACAAGCCGGCCATCACCGCCGGATGCCGCACAGCGCGGGAATCAGCCGTGAGTGAAGCTTGCGATCGAGATGAATTCTCGCTGGATAGGCGCCAGTTGCGAGCCGCCTTCGAGGGTGCCGCCCGCGGCTACGATGCGTCCGCCGTTTTACAACGCGAAATAGGTGCGCGCCTGCTGGAACGGCTGGGGCTCACCACGCTGCAACCCGTGCGCATCCTGGATATCGGCTGCGGCCCCGGCCGCCAGCTGGTGACGTTGTCCAAACGATATCCGCGGGCGCAGGTGTTGGGCGCGGATCTGGCCATGAGCATGCTCGCCGCCACCCGCCGTGCTCGGGATTGGTTCAGGCGCAGGCCCCTGGTGTGCGCAGATGCCCTGCAGCTACCGTTTGCAGCCACCTGTTTCGATCTCGTCTACAGTAATTTGATGCTGCAATGGTGCGACGACCTGGATCAGGTTTTCAGGGAACTGCGGCGCGTCATGCGCACGCATGGGCTGCTGCTGTTCAGCACCTTTGGTCCGGATACCCTGAAGGAATTACGCAGCGCCTGGCGGGAAGTGGATAGCTTCAATCACGTGAATCGCTTTATTGACATGCACGATATCGGCGACACACTGCTGCGTGCCGGCTTTGTGGAACCGGTCATGGATATGGAGCATATAACGCTCACCTATGAAGATATACATGCATTGATGCATGATCTAAAAAGCATCGGTGCCCACAATGTCACCGGCGGCCGTGGCCGCGGACTCGGTGGACGCGAGCGCCTGCGCAAACTGATTCAGGCTTACGAGCGTTTCCGCCGTGATGGGTGTGTGCCGGCCACTTACGAAGTGATCTATGGCACCGCCTGGACGCCGGCTTATATACCCGCTGATCTGCTGACAGCCCAGGAAATGCAAACCGCCATGGGCGAGAAACCACAGACCGCAGGCGTGAACTGAATGCGCGGCGCCTTCGTCACCGGTACCGATACCGGCGTTGGCAAGACCTGTGTGGCCGCGGGCTTATTGCGGATTTTCGCTGGCGCTGGTTGGCAGGCTGTTGGCATGAAGCCGGTGGCCAGCGGTTCGGTGCCTACCGCCGAAGGCCTGCGCAACCCGGATGCCCTGGCGTTGCAAGCCGCGTCGACGGTGCCATGCCCTTATGAACAGGTGAACCCTTATGCTTTCGCTCCACCCATTTCGCCACATTTGGCCGCCGCTGAAGCCGGCGTGAATATTGAATTGTCGCGGATTCTCGCCGCTTTTCACCGGTTGTGTATCGGCGCCGACGTGGTCGTGGTGGAAGGCGTGGGGGGCTGGCAAGTGCCGTTGGCTGATGGCTTTGGTGTACCAGATCTCGCCCGCGCACTGGCGTTGCCGGTGATTTTGGTGGTGGGGCTGCGCCTGGGTTGCCTCAACCACGCGCTGCTCAGCGCCCATGCCATCCGTGAGGACGGTCTGACACTCATTGGCTGGGTGGCGAACGGAATAGACCCGGGTTTTGAGCGCCGCTCCGGGAATCTCGCCGCCTTGAGGCGTGCCATCCACGCGCCGCTGTTGGGAGATATTTCCTGGCAACCTGGGCTTGCGAGGGAGGATCTGGCGGACCATCTTGATGGGGCCAAGATCATCAATCTCATGAGCGATCCCCACACGCAATAACAGTCGGATGGAGGGGTATAAACCGGCAGTGCTGCTTATTGTTTTATATTCAGGCGCTGCTACTGCCAATCAAATGCATCATGATGCGCACGCCGATGATTTTCCCACGAAATGCGCAGACTCCGTTGCGCGCTATAGTGCCTTGCAGTAGCATACTCCGCCAGTTTTCGGCTGTTTCAACCCGGCTAACCGGGTGTTTAAGCAATAAACGCCCGTGCTCGGAGAAAGGGTGGTGCGGCCGGCGGACGCGAGGTGGTTGCGAGCATGCTGGCAGTCAACCCTGATACCGCCATGCATCGCATAGTGATCGTACCCAACCGGTCGCTCAGTGTTACCGGATGGTGGCTTTTTTATGCCAGCATCGTCGCTGCCACCCTGACCCCGGGTATCTGGCTCACACTGAATGGATTCTGGCCGGTGCTGGCGTATGCCATCTTGGAAATGCTGCTGCTTGGCCTGTGTCTGTATCTGTGCTGGCGGCAAGGGCGTTATGGGGAGGTCATTACCGTGAGCAGCAGCCAGGTGCTTGTAGACAAGGGCAATGGCCATCACATGGAGCACCGGGAGTTCAGCCGCTATTGGGCACAGTTGGTGGCGCACGAGCCCTGTGCGCGACTGCACCCGCGGCGGTTGTATATCCGCTCCCACGGCGAGGAGTGCGAAGTCGGTCGGTGTTTGACGGGGGCGGAGCGCGCAACGCTCGAACAACGACTCGCGCAACTTATCGGGCCTTTGGGAAAAACTGGATTCAACTGAGGCTTCCGCAGAGCACCAAGATTCCAGCAGGAGACACAAACGCATGCTTCAAAAGAATTTCAAGAAAGCCTTGCGTGGGGTGATTGCCTCATCACTGACGTTTATTTCGGGACCGGCTTTCGCCATCGATCTCAACATGCCGGTGGGCGTAACGCCCATGAGCCATGATGTTTACGATCTGCACATGTATGCCTTCTGGGTATGCGTGGGCATCGGCATCGTGGTGTTCGGCCTGATGCTGATCTCCATCATCTGGCATCGCAAGGCGGCCGGCCACCAGCCGGCGCAATTTCACGAGAACACCGTTATCGAGGTTATCTGGACCATCATCCCCTTCATTATTTTGATCGCGCTTGCCATTCCCGCCTCCAAGGTGCTGGTGGACATGACCAACACCAGCGATCCGGATATGAGCGTCAAGATCGAAGGCTACCAGTGGAAGTGGCAGTACGATTATCTGCAGGACGGCTTCAGTTATTTCAGTACGCTGGCCGCCGACAGCAACGCCGCCAGCCAGTTGGATTCCAAACTCAGTCCGGAGAGCGTGCCTCATTATCTGCGCGACGTGGATCATCCCATGGTGGTGCCCACCGGCAAGAAGATCCGCCTGCTGATTACTGCCAACGATGTAATTCATTCCTGGTGGGTCGAGGATTTTGCTGTCAAGGTGGACGCCATACCCGGATTCGTGAATCAGGCCTGGATCAAGGTGGACAAACCCGGTACCTACCGGGGTTCATGCTCTCAACTGTGCGGCCGGGGGCATGCCTTCATGCCCATCGTGGTGGTGGCGGAAGGCTGGGACGATTACCAAAAATGGGTGGCGGCCATGCAGACCAGCCACGGTGCCTTTATCAATCCCGCCACTCTGCAGCCGGAGCAGAACGGCAGCCCGGTGGTGTATGCGCCGGCCGAACTCAACTTCAATGCACCTACTCCCGCGCCGACTCAACCTATCGCAGCCTCAACGCCCGTTGCGGCACCCTCACCCACACCCACCATTGCTGCGGCCGAGGTAAAACCCGCCGGAAAGCCTACGGTTGCTGCGGCGAAAACCTGGACTATGGCAACCGCCATGGCTCGTGGTAAGCAGGTATTCGACGCCAACTGCGCCGCCTGCCACATGGCGGACGGCAAGGGCAATCCGGCCATGGGGGTGCCGGCCATCGCCGCTGGTCCGATCCCCAATGGGGCATTGGCCGCGCATATCACTCTGGTGCTCCACGGCAAAGGCATCATGCCTGCCTGGGGCAATATCCTGGACGACGCCGATCTCGCTGCCGTGATCACCTACGAGCGCAATTCTTTCGGCAACCATCAAGGCGACTTGGTGCAGCCCGCCCAGATCAAGGCCGCACGCTGAGCCGTGAAGAGGAAATGAATATGTACAACACCGCCGACGCACACCACCCGGAACATCCGAGCGGTATATGGCGCTGGATTACCACCACCAATCACAAAGATATCGGCACGCTGTACCTGTGTTTCAGCCTGCTGATGTTCTTCGTGGGCGGTGCTTTTGCCATGCTGATCCGCGCCGAGCTATTCAAGCCCGGCATGCAGTTGATGGATCCGCTGTTTTTCAACGAGATGGCCACGCTGCACGGGCTGGTGATGATTTTCGGCGCCATTATGCCGGCCTTCGTGGGACTGGCGAACTGGATGATTCCAATGATGGTAGGCGCGCCTGACATGGCGCTGCCACGCATGAACAATTGGAGTTTCTGGATTCTGCCGTTTGCCTTCATCCTATTGCTGTCCACCCTCTTTATGCCGGGAGGCGCTCCTGCAGGCGGCTGGACCATGTATGCACCACTGATGCTGCAGACCGGCACAGCCTTCCCGTTCACCATCTTTGCCATCCATCTGATGGGCATCTCATCGGTGATGGGTGCCATCAACATCATTGCCACCATCCTGAACCTGCGCGCGCCGGGTATGACTCTTATGAAGATGCCCCTGTTCGTGTGGTGCTGGTTGATCACCGCTTACCTGTTGATCGCCGTGATGCCGGTGCTGGCGGGCGCGGTGACCATGGAACTCATGGACAAGTACTTCGGCACCAGTTTCTTCAACGCCGCCGGCGGCGGCGATCCGTTGCTCTTTCAGCACGTGTTCTGGTTCTTCGGGCACCCCGAGGTATACATCATGGTTTTGCCGGCCTTCGGCATCATTTCGGAGATCATTCCGACGTTCTCCCGCAAGCCGCTGTTTGGCTATACCTCCATGGTATATGCCGTGGCCTCCATCGCCTTCCTGTCGTTTATCGTATGGGCGCACCACATGTTCACGGTGGGCATGCCCTTGTCGGCGGATTTGTTCTTCATGTTCACCACCATGCTGATCGCGGTGCCCACGGGCGTGAAGGTGTTCAACTGGGTGGCCACTATGTGGCGCGGGGCGCTCTCCTTCGAGACCCCCATGCTGTTCGCCATCGCCTTCGTGTTTCTGTTCACCATCGGCGGTTTCTCCGGCGTGATGCTGGCGCTGGTACCGGCCGATTGGCAGTACCATGACACCTACTTTGTGGTTGCGCATTTCCATTATGTGCTGGTAACCGGCTCCGCCTTTGCCATTATGGGCGCGGTGTATTACTGGCTGCCTAAATGGACCGGACACATGTACAACGAGACCCTGGCGAAATGGCATTTCTGGCTGTCGGTTATCTCGGTAAACGTGCTGTATTTCCCCATGCATTTTCTCGGGCTGGCCGGCATGAACCGCCGCCTTCCGGACTACCCCGTACAGTTCACGGACCTGAATCAAATCGTTTCCGTCGGCGGCTTCGTGTTCGGCGTCTCGCAACTCCTATTCGTGGCCTGCATCATCCTGTGTGTGCGCGGCGGCAAAAAGGCCGAAGCCAAGGTTTGGGAGGGCGCCCTGGGACTTGAATGGACGCTGCCCTCGCCGCCGCCGTATCACAGCTTCACGGAACCACCGGCGGCCAACCTCATCTGGGCGCATCCTTACCAAAATGACTGAGGGACATCGCAGGTGCAATCGGCGTTCATGAACAAACCTGAATGGGATCCGCTGGCGCAACGCCAGCGGCGCGCTGTGCGTACCGCCATTGTCGCCGCGTTAGTGGCCTTGGGCTTCTATGTGGGATTTTTCGTGTTCATGCGCTGGACACATCATCCGTGAGCGCGCCGCAAAAATCCCATTTCCGCAGTCGCAAGTTGGCCGTCAGGCTGTTGCTACTCGGTACTGAAACGCGCCGCTCTGAAAAACGGTGTTGATACGAGATAACGGGAGATAAAAATGTCAGCACAGGCACACGCCGCCAACCATTACTACATCCCGCATGGCACGCACTGGCCCATCCTGGGTTCGGTGGGCCTGTTCACCACTGCGGTGGGCGGGGCCCTGTGGCTTGAGGGTCTGGATTTCGGCGGCTACCTGTGCCTGCTGGGGATCATTATCATTTTCCTGATGATGTTCGGCTGGTTCGGCACGGTGATTCGCGAGAGCATGAGTGGCACTTACAACGCCCAAGTTGACCGCTCGTTCCGCTGGGGCATGACCTTTTTCATCTTTTCCGAGGTGATGTTTTTTGGTGCGTTCTTCGGCGCGCTGTTTTTCGCGCGGGTATTCGTGGAAAACTGGCTGGCAGGCGGCAGCAACAGCCTGTTTACCAACCTGCTGCTGTGGAAGGGATACGAGCCTGCCTGGCCCAGCAACGGTCCCGGCCATGTGGGCGGCAGCTTCGAGGGCATGTCTGCCGCCGGCATCGCGGCGATCAACACGCTGATCCTGCTGTCGAGTGGCGTGACGGTAACGATTGCCCATTGGGGCCTGAAGGAAGGCAATCGCAAGAAGCTTTGCTGGTTCCTGCTGTTCACCATCATCCTGGGTTTCTCCTTCGTGGGGCTGCAGGCTCACGAGTACATTCACGCCTATACCGAGCAGAATCTGACCCTCGGCAGCGGAATATACGGCACCACGTTTTTCATGCTGACCGGGTTCCACGGGCTGCATGTGACCATCGGCGCTATCATGCTGACGGTGATTTTGTTGCGCTCCCTCAAGGGGCATTTCACGCCCCAGCACCACTTTGCCTTCGAGGCAGTCTCCTGGTACTGGCATTTCGTGGACGTGGTTTGGCTGGGGCTGTTCATCTTCGTGTACTGGCTTTGATCAAAAACTGGACAGTCAGGTAAAGCAAGAAGCGCTGCCGCGGCAGCGCTTCTTGCTTTTTGCCGCTAGCAGACTGTGACTTAATGCCGCGGCGGCAAAAGGCCGTGGGGGTGCAACCAACCCGCCCAGTAACCGATCATGAGTAGCGCGAACAGGACCAGCGACAGGATGATGCGCACGGTCAGCGCCTTGATCATGCGAGTTGACTGACCGCGATCGCGCAACATGAAATACATGCCCGAGAACAGGCTTACGATGATGATAAATAAAATGACGAGTATGACGATATCAGAGAACATGTATTGCGCCAGGGCGGTGATTGGAAGCTCTTTCAAAGCGCCGGTTGCATGGCAATCATGAAGCAGCTCCCGGCAAATTAGCATGCAGTCATGCGCGTAGGCAAATGGCAGTTCAATCCGAGCCTGTGGCCGACACTGGTGACGTTGGTGCTGCTCGCAATTCTGATCCTGCTCGGTAACTGGCAGTTGCGGCGCGCGGATTACAAGCGTGCTCTTCTGAGCCAATATCAGCAGGCGAACGTGCTGCCGCCAGTCTCACTCAACCAGGCGCTGGATGCCGGTGAATTAGATGCGCTCGCGCGTTACCAGAATGTGCAAGCGCGCGGCCACTATGACAGTGTTCACCAAGTGCTACTACAGGAAATGCAGAATGGCGATCAGGTCGGCTACCAGGTGCTCACGCCCTTCATGCTGGAACCTCAGCAGCAGATTCTGCTGGTGAACCGTGGTTTCGTGGCCATCGCTCCGGGGATAAAAACGCTGCCGGATGTTGAGATCGGTTCCAGTAACCGCAGTGTGGACGGGGTGTTAGGCAGTCTGCCGGTGCCGGGCATCCGCCTAGGCAAAGCCAGGGTGCCTGCCGGCTGGCCAAAGTTGATGCTCTACCCGCGTTATCAGACTCTAAAGGAACTGTATGGCGGCAAACTGCTCAAACCGGTGCTGCTGCTGGGCCCGACCCAAGCAGACGGTTTTGTGCGCGACTGGCGACCCAACATCGGCTTTCCGCCGGTGCGCCATGACGCCTACGCGCTGCAATGGTTCGCGCTGGCAGTGGCGTTGTTTATTATCTGGATCGTGGTGAACAGCAAGCGGATCAAACATGACTGACATACCTGAACAGGCGCCGCCAGCGGCGCGTCGTAAAAGACCCTGGATATTGTTCACGGTGCTATCCGCCATCTTCGTGATTCCGGTCGTTGTCGCCTGGGTTCTGTACCTTAATATCAATAACTTCAACTTCGCCACCACCCAGCACGGCGAATTCATCAAGCCTGCTCGCCTGCTCGCCATGCCGCCGTTGCCGCTGCCACTCGCTGGCGGCACGCTGGCGCCGGATTATTTCAAGGGCCGCTACACACTGGTGTATCTGAGCGCCGCGGCGTGCAATCCGGATTGCGAAGAGGCGCTGATCCTGACGCGCCAGACACGCGTGGCCCTCGGCCAGAGAATCGAATCCGCACAGCGTCTGTATCTGGTGGACGGCGCGCCCGCGAATCCCGCCAAATTGTTGCGTGAGCAACCAGATCTGACGGTGGCGAACGTTTCCAGTCCCGCAGGAAAGAGTTTCATTCAGCAGTTTAGCGCCGATGGAAAATCCGCGCCGGACATCGGCAAGTACATTTACCTGGTGGACCCGCGTGGCTTTTACATCATGCGTTACTCCATTTCCGGCAAACCCGAAGGGCTGCTCAAGGATCTGCAGCATCTTTTAGGCGAGAACGGAGGTATGTAGGTGGTGCCACGCAACGGGTATTTGTATTTGGCAATATTGGCGGCGTTTCTGGCGCTGGGCGTGATCGTGCTCGGCGCTTATGTGCGCTTGTCGCAGGCTGGCCTCGGCTGCCCTGACTGGCCCGGCTGCTATGGCCATATGACCGTACCGCAGAGCCACGCCGCGATTGCCAGCGCCGACGCGCAATATGCCGGCCGGCCGCTGCAACCCGTGCGCGCCTGGAAGGAAATGATTCACCGTTATTTCGCCGGCAGCCTGGCGGTGCTGATTCTGATCCTGGCGGTGATTGCCTGGTGGCGGAGGCGCCGGTATTCTCAGCCTGTGCTCTTGCCGTCGCTGGCGCTTTTGACGGTGATCTTTCAGGCTTTGCTCGGCATGTGGACGGTGACGCTGTTGCTGTTCCCGCCGATGGTCATGGGACATTTATTGGGCGGCTATGCCACGTTTGCGCTGTTGGTCTTGCTGGTATTGCAAAGCGGCGGTTATCTGCGCGTCGGCGAAGCGGGCACCAAACTATTGCGCTGGATGGCAGCCTTGGCGTTGCTGGTGCTGGTGTGCCAGATCGCGCTGGGCGGCTGGACCAGCAGCAACTACGCCGGCATCGCCTGTCCGGATTTTCCCACCTGCCAAGGACAGTGGTGGCCGCCGATGGATTTCCGCAATGCCTTTGCCTGGCACGGACTCGGGCCCGATTACCAGGGCGGTATTCTCGGCGATCCGGCCCGAGTCGCCATCCACGTGACCCATCGGCTGGGCGCACTGGCAACGTTTGTCATAGTGATTACAACCGGGCTGCTGTGTCTAATCAAGGGCCGCAAGCCCGCAATCCAATGGCTGGGTGTGCTGGCGGGTATCCTGGTCACTTGCCAGGTGGGTATCGGCATCAGTATGGTGCATTGGGGATTGCCCTTGGCGCTCACCGACGCGCATACGGGTGTGGCCGCATTGCTGTTGGCAACCGTCGTGTCCTTGAACTGGGCGCTATGGGCGAAGTCGGTATCTTCGTAATGAACGCACGCTTACACACAACCACATCCATGCACACTGACCAGGCCAGTTGGCGGGACTACTACGATCTCGGCAAGCCGCGCATCGTGTTGCTCATCGTATTCACCGCCATGGTTGGCATGTTTCTGGCGGTCCCCGGCATGCTGCCACTCAGGCAATTCATCTTCGGCATCATCGGGATCGGCCTGGCGGCTTCCTGTGCGTCCGCCATCAATCATCTGCTGGACCGGCGCGCCGATGCCACCATGTTCCGCACCCGTCATCGGCCGCTGCCCCGCGGGCATGTAACCGAACGCCAGGTCATCTTGTACGCCGTCATCCTGGGCGTGCTGTCCATGGCGATATTGCTGGTATTTGTGAACTGGCTTACGACCGTTCTGACTTTCGCTTCGCTTATCGGCTATGCGGTTATCTACACTGGGTTTCTAAAGCGCGCCTCACCGCAAAACATCGTCATCGGCGGCATCGCCGGCGCCGCACCGCCGGTGCTGGGCTGGACGGCGCTGACCGGCGCTCTGCACGCCTATGCGCTGCTGCTGTGCCTGATCGTGTTCCTGTGGACGCCGCCGCATTTCTGGTCGCTGGCCATCTTCCGCCGCAACGATTACGCGCGCGCCGGCGTTCCGATGTTGCCGGTCACGCATGGCGTCACCGTGACCCGCTGGCACCTGCTGGCGTACACGGTGCTGCTGACGCTGGCCACGCTGTTGCCGTACCTGACCGGTATGAGCGGGCTGTTCTATCTGGGCGGAGCGCTGGTGCTCGATGCCGGTTTTCTGTACTACGCCGTGCGCATGCTGCGGCCGCCGGACGAGTATTTCGCGATGCGCACCTTCAATTACTCGATCATCTACCTGGCCGCGCTGTTCGGCTTTCTGCTGGCCGACCACTGGCTGCTGCCGCGTTTCGCCGCGCCGGCCTACGCCTTCATCGCGCGCTGAGGCGTCCGCGGCTCAAGGGCGACCGCTGGCGCCGCGCACCTGGAACGACACCGGCAGCGGCGCGTGTCCCGCGAACTGCAGATCGATGTCCACGGAGTCGCCCGGCTTCACGTCGCGGGCCTGCATCAGCATCAGGTGGTAGCCGCCCGGCGCGAAACGCACGCTGCCGCCGGGGGGTACGGTGATGGTGTCCACGTGCGCCATACGCGCCATGCCGCCGATGATTTCGGATCGGTGCAGCATCACCCTCCCGAAGCTGGCGCTGCGCGCACCGGTCAGGCGCAGCGGCTGCGTACCGGTGTTGCGCAGGCCCATGTAGCCGCCCATCGGCAGCCCGGCGGGCAGCCAGCGCACCCAGGCATCGCTGACGGCGACACTGGCCGCCGGCAATGCGGCGGCGGGCTTGGCAGCGGCCGCGGGAGGCGGCGCGCGCATGGGTTGCGGCGCCGATGCGGCGGGCGCTCGCGCCCACCCGGCACCGATGGCGATGGCCAGGCCCAGTACGGTGGCGAAGGTGGTGTTGTTCAAGCGTGTTCCTCCGTCAGCAGCAGGTGCAGGTCGTGGGTCAGTTGCTGGACCGTGCTTTGCTGGGTGCCCAGCAGACGCGCGCGACCCTGCGCGTCGAAGACGAACAACGCTGCGCTGTGATTGACCGTGTAGTTGCCCTGCGCATCCGGCCGGCCGTAGCTGTAGGCGACGCGATAGCGCTTGGCCACTCGTGCGATTTCATCGGGCGTGCCGGTCAGCCCGACGATGTGCGGGCCGAAGGCATGCACGTATTCGCGCAGCACGGCCGGCGTGTCGCGCCGGGGATCAACGCTGACGAACAGCACGCGCACCCGGTCCGCCAGCGGCCCCAGGTTCTGCAGCACCACGGTCAGGTGCGCCAGCGTGGTTGGACACACGTCCGGGCAGTGCGTATATCCGAAATACAGCACGGCGACCTGGCCGCGGTAGTGGGTGCCGCTGACCGGCCGGCCGCGGTCGTCGATCAGGTGGAAGCGCAGGTCGGGCAGATGGCCGCGCACGTCGGTCAGCGCCCAGGGTGAGGGCGCGCGCGAACACGCGGCAAGGCCGAGCAGGATGCCGGCCGCGACAAGCAGCAGCAGACGACGCATGCCGCATTCTAGCCCGCGCGCACGCCGCGCTCACTGCGGCGCGCCGGCGCAAGTGCTATACCGCAGGCCCCATTCACGGAGCTCGAGCATGAGCGCACTCGCAAGTCTGCGCGCCACCAGCCTGGAGGGCGAGGACGTTCCGCTCTCGCGCTACCTCGGCAAGACCCTGCTGATCGTCAACGTGGCCTCGAAATGCGGTTTCACCCCGCAATACCAGGGGCTGGAGGCGCTGTACCGCGAGTATCGCGCGCGCGGTCTGGAGATCCTGGGCTTTCCCTGCGACCAGTTCGGCCACCAGGAACCTGGCGATGCCGCGGAGATCCGCCGGTTCTGCACGCTCAACTACGAAGTCAGCTTTCCGCTGTTCGCCAAGATCGAGGTCAACGGTGCCGGCGCGCACCCGCTGTACCAGTGGCTGAAGCGCGAGGCGCCGGGCCTGCTGGGTTCGCAGGCGATCAAGTGGAACTTCACCAAGTTCCTGGTCGATGCCGGCGGCCGCGTGGTTAAGCGCTACGCCCCCACCGACACGCCGGCGGCCATCGGCCGTGCGCTGGAATCGCGGCTGCCCACGACCGCATGAATTCCGCATTGCCGGCGCCACTGCGCGCGCCGCAGGCGCGACGCTACGCCGAGTTGCTGGCGCTTCTGCGCGCGCACGGCGTCCCCTACTACGACGATGCCGGCGTGGCCGAACGCGTGCAGCGTTTGCTGCTGGCCAGTGATTTCGCCTGGACCGTGCTGCGTGCGCAGCCTGGCATGCTGTCCCCCACCGGGCTGCAGTGGCTGGTGGCCAGTGGCGATCCCGGTGCGCGGCTGCTGGCCGGTCCGGGCCTGCCGACGGCGCGCGATGCGGCGCTGGCGCAACTGCGCCGCTTGCGCGCGCGCGAGTCGCTGCGACTGGTGTTCCGCGATGTCAACGCGCTGGACGGGGTGGCGGAGACGCTGGCTGCCACCAGCCGTCTGTACGAGGCGCTGCTGGAACTGGCGCTGCGCCACGCCGAGCGCACGCTGGCGGCGCGCCACGGCGTGCTGCGCGATGCGCAGGGCCGGCCGCAGCGACTGGTGGTGATGGCGCTGGGCAAGCTGGGCGGTGGCGAGCTGAACTTTTCCTCGGACGTGGACCTGATCCTGGCCTATCCGGAGGAAGGCCGCAGCGACGGCGCGCGCGCGCTGGATGCCAGCGAGTACTGCGCGCGGCTGGGCCAGGCCTTCGTCGGTCTGCTGGCCGAGGTGACCGCCGAAGGTCAGGCCGCGCGCGTCGATCTGCGCCTGCGTCCCTACGGCAGCGCCGGCCGGCCGGCGTGGTCGTTCGCCGCCATGGAGGCCTACTACCAGCGCGAGGGCCGCGACTGGGAGCGTTACGCCTGGATCAAGGCGCGGCCAGTGGCCGGCGATCTGGCCGCCGGCCAGCGTCTGCTGGCGCTGCTGCGGCCGTTCGTTTACCGGCGCTATCTCGACTACACCGCGTTCGCCGGCCTGCGCGAAATGAAGGCGTTGATCGACGCCGAGGTGGCGCGCAGCGACCGTGCCGACGATCTCAAGCTGGGGCCGGGCGGCATCCGCGAGATCGAGTTCAGCGTGCAACTCGAGCAACTGATCCGTGGTGGCCGCGAACCCGGCCTGCGCCAGCCGGGACTGCTGCCGGCACTGGCCGTCGCCGAGCGGCGCGGTTTCATCCAAGCGCCGCGCGCGCGCAGCCTGCGCGCGGCGTATCTGCTGCTGCGCCACGTCGAGAACCGCGTGCAGATGTACGCCGACGCGCAGGCGCACGCGCTGCCCGACGATGCGCTGGCGCGCTTGCGCATCGCCCTGGCGCTGGGCCACGCCGACAGCGCGGCGCTCGACGCGGCGGTGGCCGCCGTGCGCGCCGAAGTCGCCGCGGCGTTCGCGCCGATCCTGGCGGGCGCCACCGGCGTCGTGACCACGCCCGCCGATGCCGCCCTGCGCGCGCTGTGGCACGCCATCGAAACGGCGCCACCCACGGCCGCGCAGCTTGCCGTCTGTGGTCTGGATGCCGAGGCCGGCGCGGCGCTGCACGCGCTGGCCTCCAGCGCCGCCGTGCGCGGCATGAGTGAGGCCGCGCGCGCCGGACTGGAGCGCCTGCTGCCGCAGGCGCTTGCCGCCGCGCAGGCCAGCGCCGCGCCGTCGCGCGCGCTGCCGCGCCTGCTGCGCTTGCTCCACAACAGTGCGCGGCGCCCGGCGTATTTGGCACTGCTGCAGGAATCCCCGGCCGCTCTGCAGCGCGTGGCCGCGCTGTGCGCCGAGCGTGCGTTCCTGGCCGAACGCGTGCTGGCACAGCCGCTGCTGCTGGACGACGTGCTCGATCCGCGCATCGAGCAATTGCCACTGAAAGCGGCCGAGATCGCCGCCGAAATCGCGCGCCGTGTCGAAGCGCTGGAGGCGCGCGATGCCGAACAGGAGCTGGAGCACATCAACGAGACGCGCGCCAGTCTGGCGTTCCGCCTCGGTCTGGCCTTTGCCGACGGCCGCGCCGACGCGCTGGCCACGGCGCGCCGGCTGGCCGCGCTGGCCGAGGCGGTGCTGGACGCGCTGCTGCGGCTGGCCGAGCGCGAACTGGTGGCGCGTCACGGCCGTCCGCCAGGCCCGGGACTGGGCTTCTGCGTGATCGGCTACGGCAGTCTGGGCGGCCACGAGCTGGGCTTCGCCAGCGATCTGGACCTGGCGTTCGTCTACGACGCCGCGCGTGCGGCGCAGACCAGCGATGGCGCGCGTCCGCTGGAAGGCGCGCAGTGGTATCAGCGCCTGGCCCAGCGCGTGGTGCACTGGCTGGGTACGGTGACGCGCGCCGGCCAGTTGTACGCGGTGGACACGCGCCTGCGCCCGGATGGCAGCAAGGGCCTTCTTGTGCAAAGCCTCGACGCCTACGCCGACTACCAGCAGCAGCGCGCCTGGACCTGGGAACACCAGGCGCTGGTGCGCGCGCGCGTGGTGGCCGGCGACGCCGCGCTGGCCGCCGCGTTCGGCCAGTTGCGTCAGCGCGTCCTGGTGCAGCCGCGCGAGCCCGCACGAGTGGCGACCGAGGTGGTGACGATGCGCGCGCGCTGGCGCGCCGAGCGCGACCGCTCCAGCGCGGCGCAGTTCGATCTCAAACAGGGCGCGGGAGGCCTGCTCGACATCGAGTTTCTGCTGCAGGGTCTGGTGCTCACGCACGCGTCGCGGCTGCCGCTGCTGACCGAGAGCAGCGCGACCGCCGGTCTGATCGGTGCGCTGGAAAACGTGCGCGTGTTGGATGCCGTGGCCGCTGCGACGCTGCGTGCCGCGCACCATGCGCTGGCCGCGCGCGGATTGGCTTGCAC
>DAHUYB010000035.1 GCA_027315405.1 Gammaproteobacteria bacterium
AAGAGCGTAGTTACGTTATCCTTCAGATCAAGATCGACCGGCAATTGGACTGCCGTGCGAATATAGGTAGGTTCGAGCTTCGTGAAGTCTGCTGGCCCGAAGTTCCGCATCCGCCACATCGTGGCAAGAGGAATACCGGCACAACCGGCCAACATGCCGGTAAGCAGTAATACGTTCACACAACGCTGTACCGACCTCGCGACTTTGCCCCTTGAATAGGTGTGGAGCCGGTGATCAGAGCCGATTGCGGTTCGCGAGATTGCACTATAACAAAATACCGGCATGAACTGACCCCTGTCGCTTCATTCGCGACGTTATCCGCATGAGTCACGTTGTCGTACAACAAACTCCGCAACCAGCGGATTCAGGTGAACATTTCTCCACATTCCCGCCAATGCGGAGGCAGGCCGGAATCGAGAGCCTGGCCTGTGTGCCGCTATTCATGTTGACGGCGAGTCAACGAAGAGAATCGCCGCGAGTTCATCCGGTCAGGCAGTGACCGGCTTCGGTGCCGCGAGCGGCGACGCGTGTTCGCGAAATGCTCTCATGGCATCCGGCACGGCCGCGACCACCAGCTCGTCACCCACCTGCAGCACCGTACCACCGCCCGGTACAATCTGGTGATCACTGCGCAAAATGGTGATGATCAGGAAATCCTGTATGCCGAGACTGCGGATTTCCGCACCGGCAAGCGGGGAACCGGCTGCAAGGCGTGTGCGAAAAAGACGTTCCCGCGTGCCGCCAAGCGGAATGCCACTTTCCGCGCTGGCCTGGTCCGCGAGCTGGGAAGCGAGAATGTCTTCATCCAGCTTTACTTCGCGTCGGCGCAGCAAGTCAGCGGCCGCCTTGTAATACAGCTCACGATGTACCGGGCTGTCGGTCGGAGCCACCACCTGGGCTTCATACAGCGTCGGATATCTTGCATGCCGGGTCAGACTGAACTGCACCAGATAACTCAGCGCCACGGCCAGCATGGTCGGCATGATCAGATGGTAGCCTCCGGTCATTTCGGTAACCATCACCAGGGTGGCAATGGGTACGCGCGCGGCACCGGCAAAAACCGCCGCCATGCCCACTACCGCCATACCGGTAGAGCTGACGCTGCCCGCTCCCAGAAAATGCAGCAGCACTGCCAGCGCGGCGCCCAGCAGGGCGCCGATGTACAGGCTCGGAGCAAACACGCCGCCCGAACCGATGGTGATGGCGCTGGCCAGGGTCTTTACCACCGGAACCCGCGCCCGGATCAGGCCCTTGGTCTGGTGGAATGCCTTCACCACCGCATCGGTACCGTGGCCCTCCGCCTCGGGCGCGAAAGTATAAACCAGCACCCCGGCCAGGAATCCGCCGCTCGTGGTGGCCAGCGGAATCCACCAGTTCAGATGGAAAGCCGGCATCCGTTTCAGACCCGCCGCCGCCTTGACGGTAAGAAAGTGGCTGCCCGTGATCGGGGCGTATATAAGTACCTCGCCCAGATGCAGCAGCCAGAGAAACAACTGAGCGCCGAATCCACCCACCAGACCGAGCACCACGCTCAGGAGTACGAGACGCGCCGTCTTGTCGAGTCGCAGCAGCCAGTGCATGGGGGAGATTTATTGTTCAGGAATCCAAGTGCATCATTATAGGATATGCGTGCGGGACTGAAATACCTGCGCGCAGAAGACCCCGGAAGATGGCCTTCCCTGAACGGCTGACCGCCATGACATGGCTGCGGGCCGAGGGCATCTCTGCAGCAACCCTGTTTCATGCCTTAGCGGACATTTCCCAGGAGCAATTCCCATGAACAGGATTTACGCAATAGCCGTATGCGCCTGTCTCGCGCTTGCCACAGCCATGGCCGGTGCCGCCCCTGTCGCAGCGGGACTCGACAAGATTGCGGTGTACGCCGGCACCTGGAAAACCACGACGCAGCATTTTGCCACCCCCTACAGCAAAGCAGGCAGGGAAAACGCGACGCTGCGCAACGACTGCTGGCGCAGCGCCGGTTTCTACGCCTGCGATCAATTCGTAAACGGCGCATCCAGGGCCCTGATCGTATTTATTTACGACGCGAAACACGACCTCTACCGCAGCTATGCCATTCCCGCCGGAAGCGGCCGGGTCTTCGCCGGCACACTGATCATCAAAGGCAACCGCTGGACCTATCCCAACGAATATACGAACCACGGAAAGACGGTTTATTTCCGCACGGTGAATGTGTTCAGCAAACCGGACAGCATCGAATACCGGCAGGAGTTTTCAACGGACAAGGTTCGCTGGACGGTGATGGCGAAAGGTACGGAACACAAGCTGCCATGACAAGTTGCGAGGCGTCTCTCAATTGAGATGAAGCCAGATTATGTTGTCGGCGAGCGGCTGGTCGTGTATTTGCCGAACAATTTCTCCAATCCGCAACATGCCAACAGACTCCCGACTACCGCTACACCCAGAATCCAGTTCCAGCCATTCCGGCCAAGCGGCAGGATATGCAGTCCATAGAGCAGAGAAGCCAGTGCGGCCAGAAGATAGAGCGGACCGGTATAGAAGCAATGTCGGCGTCCACAACGGCGGGCGTTACCCAGGCATGCGCCTCCCATCACCGTGAAGCTGAAGATCCATCCAACCGTGTGGATAAGATTACCGGTATTGCTGCTTGCGAAGATCAGTACCCACGGACCCGCCCACAAAAGCAAAAATGCCCAGCGGGAACCGAGCAAATCTTTTCCATTAGTTGCCGTACATTGGTCCACAGCCTGTACCCAGAAAAGCAATGTTCCTGAAAATATGCGCCAAGGTGCTGTCTTCCACAAGTGTTTGAGTTCGGTTCCGATTGTTTCTTTCAAAGTATCCGCGGTTCACTCCCTGGCGACTGCCATGCGGATTCCAGCCCCGAATCTGCGCGGCTTTCCATCACGGCTCATTCCGGGATTATGGGACATACTGTCCCGCCGGCGGCAAGTCCATCATCACGTGCAACGTCTGGACCTTCCCCTGGGAATACACCGACAAAGACAAGAGCAGAAGAATGACACTGTTCCTTCCTGGTGGTGGACCGCATGACAATCCCGGCGCGGGGTCACTGCGCGGATCCGGCCCGCGGCATAACAAATGAATCAACTATCTTTCAGAAAACCGGCCTTGTACGGCATTTCTTCCCGGCTACACTTGTAACCGCATACACCCAATCGTGGCGTGCACATTTCCGGGAGTGAGCCCATGAAAGATACGCGCGTCGCCGTTCTTGCCGCCATCTTCTGCGGTGGATTCATCGCCGGCACCCTGGACATCGGCGCCGCTTCCCTGATCAACTGGCTCAGCCCCGTCATAATCCTGCACGCCATCGCCAGCGGGCTGCTGGGGAAAGCATCCTTTCATGACGGCGCGCCTGCCGCACTGCTGGGATTGGGACTGCAATGGGCCATGTCACTCGTGATCGCGGCAGTCTATGCCTTGGGGGCGCTGCGTCTGTCCGCGCTTACGCATCACTGGATGGCAGGTGGAGTGGTTTATGGGTGCGTAATCTTCCTGGTCATGAATTACGTGGTGGTGCCGCTCTCCGAGGCGCCGTTTTCACCGCACTTCCATATCCTGAAAATCCTTGAAAATCTGGCGGCCATGATTATTTTCGGTGTGATCGTGGCCTTCTGTGCGCGGCATTTCCACCTCAGCGCGACTGCCGGCGCACAAATGCAAGTGACGAAAGACAACGAGACCTGAGGCAGGCGGCAACTGCCTGCTACTCAAGCGGTGAGCGGATACCCGCTGAACCAGTTCGCGCAAGAATCGTTGCACTACCAAAGGCTGCAGATTTCATGGCTGGCTGCGTTTCGATTCCAGCCATTTCACCAGCGGCTCCCACTGCTCCTGATCCGGCCAGGAGAGGTATTCCGGCAATTCGTGGATGCCGAGGCCGCGCGAATACGCGCGGATGTAGTTCTGGGTATCACGTAGGCGTGCGATCACCGGTACCTTGAGGGTGTCGAGGAATTTTTCCAGCTCATCATAAATCAGCAGATTTTCGCGCACCCGGTTGGCCACCACCGCTACTTTCACTTCCTTGCGTTCCACCTTACCCACGTCCAGCAGTTCGCGGATGAATTTAGCCGCGGCGCTGATATCGATGGGCGAAGGCAGCACCGGCACTACCAGGGATTCGGCGTGGCGCACGAACTGGGTGAGTTCGCTGCCGTGGGCGCGGGCGGGCGCGTCCACAATGAGGAAATCCGTGTTGCGGTCCAGATGCGTCAAACCCTGCTTGTGGGCGTCCACGCCGTGGATTTTGTCGCGATCCGGCGGGCGTTTGGCGAGCCAATCCATGCTGGAGCCCTGGGGATCGTAGTCCGCGAGGCTCACCACCGCGTCCCAGTTGCTGGCGAAATAGGCGGCGATGTTGGTGGCCAGCGTGCTCTTGCCGACGCCGCCCTTGGCGTTGATTACCATGATGGTGCGCATACAGCCTCCTCAAAGACCAGGTATTCCTGTTGGTGGTTTTTCGTCCCTTTGGCCCACGTTCCACAGTATAGACGGCATGGACCTTTCTGGCTTATACAGGCAGATGCCATCAGGGCCATGCTTCGAACGGCTTACGCACCGCCATGCGGGCGCCTTGTCCCGGCATCCCAGGATTGCCCCCACCGGCCGAGCAGGGACGGCGGCAAAGGATTGCCGCCCTACCAAACATTGCACTGGTGATTCCCCAGGGCAGGTCGGCAATCCCTACCGACGAATATTATTCAATGCCCAGTTCCTTCCACAACGCGTCCACGCGCGCCTTCACTTCCCCACTCATGACGATGGGCCGGCCCCATGAGCGGCTGGTTTCGCCGGGCCACTTGTGGGTGGCATCGAAACCGATCTTGGAACCCAGGCCCGATATCGGTGAGGCGAAATCCAGATAATCAATGGGCGTGTTCTCGACGATGGTGCAATCCCGCGCCGGGTCTATGCGCGTGCTCACGGCCCAGATCACGTCCTTCCAGTCGCGCACGTTTACATCATCGTCGGTGACGATGATGAACTTGGTGTACATGAATTGCCGCAGAAAACTCCAGATGCCGAACATCACGCGCTTGGCGTGCCCCGGATACTGTTTTTTCATGCTCACGCAGGCAACGCGGTAGGAACAACCTTCCGGCGGCAGATAAAAATCCGTGATCTCCGGGAACTGCTTTTGCAGGATCGGCACGAACACTTCGTTGAGCGCCACCCCCAGCACCGCCGGTTCGTCCGGCGGCCTGCCGGTGTAGGTGCTGTGGTAAATCGGATCGTCCCGGTGGCTGATGTGGGTGACGGTGAACACCGGGAATTTTTCCACTTCATTGTAATAGCCGGTGTGATCACCGAACGGACCTTCGTCCGCCGTTTCGCCGGGCTTTATAAAGCCCTCGAGCACGATCTCGGCGCTGGCCGGCACCATCAAATCACAGCTCACGCACTTCACCACTTCGGTGCGCGCCCCGCGCAGCAAGCCGGCGAATGCATATTCGGACAAGTTATCCGGCACCGGCGTCACCGCCCCGAGGATCGTGGCGGGATCGGCCCCCAGCGCCACCGCCACCGGAAACGGCTCCCCCGGATGGCTTTGCTGCCAGTCGCGGAAATCCAGGGCGCCGCCGCGGTGCGCCAGCCAGCGCATGATGAGTTTGTTTCTGCCGCTCAGCTGCTGGCGGTAGATGCCAAGATTCTGGCGCTCCTGGTGCGGACCTTTGGTGATTGTGAGTCCCCAGGTGATCAGCGGACCCGCATCACCGGGCCAGCAAGTCTGGATCGGAAATTGATTCAGATCCACATCGCCGCCGGTAAAGCGGTTTTCCTGACAGGCTGCTCTGCGCACCTCCTTGGGCGGCATGCGGAATACCTGCTTGAAAACCCCGAGCTTCTCCCAGGCATCCTTTAGGTTCTTGGGCGGCTCCGGTTCCCGCAGCATGGCCAGCAGTTGCCCGACCTCGCGCAAGGCGGCTACTGATTCCCGGCCCATCCCTAAGGCCACGCGCCGCGGCGTGCCGAAGAGATTGCCGAGCACCGGCATGGTATGGCCTTTAGGTTTCTCGAACAGCAGCGCCGGTCCGGCTTTCTTCAGGGTGCGGTCGCAAATTTCGGTGATCTCGAGATACGGATCCACGCTCGCGCGGATGCGCTTGAGCTCGCCCTGCTTTTCCAGCTGCGAAAGGAAATCGCGCAGATCGTAATATTTCATGGGGCTGGCCAGGTCTGGGGTGGACACTATATATGACATGCCATGGCCTGCGCCGCCAAGGCCCCTGGCAAACAGCTGATCTTCGGTCAATACTTAGGTCTGTGTGCCGCCCGCGCGACACTCATGAAGACAAGTTTCATAAACAATTAGCCCGGGGGATACCACCATGAATTACCTGCACTCACCCGCGATGTTATTTGCCGGCTGGCACCTGGCAGTCTGGGTCATCGCTCTCGTCGTTTTTATCCTCTACCTGATAACCTTGATGAACACGCTCAATGCGGTAGCGCCACAGAATCGCCGGCTGACACCCGGATTGGTGTTTCTGCTGCTGATACCCTTGTTCAACCTGGTCTGGAACTTCATCGTGGTGACGAAGATCCGTGATTCACTGCAGGCGGAGTTTTCCGCGCGCACTCTGTCGGGACAAGGTTTCGGATATGGCGTGGGGCTTGCCATGTGTATCCTGTACATCGTGACCATTATTCCCCTGATAAATCTGTTGGCTGCTCCAGCGCTGCTGGTGTGCTGGATTATCTATTGGGTACAGATCGCCGGCTACAAGGGACAATTGTCGAAAACCTGAGCGTGTTTGACGATGGTTTCCGGGAAGGCGCGGGCGGGAGCACCGCCCGCGCTATTTCAGCCGTTGTAAGCTGGCCTCTATATAATAATGACCAGCTCCTACGTTGAATAAACCATGGCCTTCTCCAACCCCCAACCCGACGCCATCCGCGCACTGCTAAAGAAAGTACACCGCATCGCGGTGGTGGGCCTGTCGCCCAACCCGGCCCGGCCGAGCCACGGCGTGGCCCGTGACCTGCAGGGGTTCGGCTACCAGATCATCCCGGTGCGCCCCGGGGTGGATGAAGTGCTGGGTGAGAAAGCCTATCCCGATCTCCGGCATCTGCCGGCTGCGGTGGATCTGGTGGATGTATTCCGTGCATCGGAATACGTGGATGCAATCGTGGACGACTGCATCGCCATACAGACGCCGGCCCTGTGGCTGCAAGAGGGCGTGGTCAACCCGGCGGCCGCGGAGCGCGCGCGCCAAGCGGGCATCTTTGTGGTTATGGACCGGTGTATATATAAGGCCTACAAGGAACTGCTCGGTAAATAATTTGCGTCAAAACTCGGAGACAAAATGAGTTCTTATATTGATTCCAATCTGCTCAATGACGAACAGGTCTTATATCGCGGAAAACTCAGTATCTGGTCCCTTATGCGGCATATTCTGCTTGGGCTCACTTTTGTTCTGCTTGGGTTGGTGTTTATTCTGCTTGTTGGGTGGGTTTTTATGGGGGCGATAGGAGTGATGTTCGGCGTTATCTTCTGGATTGCGGCGTACCTCATATATATCTCTACGGAAATGGCGGTAACGAACAAGCGAGTCATGGCCAAGAAGGGTGTGATCCGGCGCGAAACTGTTGAAATGTTTTTGACCAAAGTGGAGAGTATCAAGGTTGATCAAAGCATATTGGGCCGTATTTTCAATTTTGGCTCAGTGATCATAAAAGGAACCGGGGGTGATGCGGTGCCTTTCAATGGTATTGGAGATCCGCTGCGCTTCAGAAAAGAATTTATGAGCGCTGCCGATACCATTCAAAGTAAAATCTGATCTTCGGTGAGTCACCCATCTTTATGAAAGTCCTCTTCAGCAAAATGGAAGGTCTCGGCAACGACTTCATGGTGATTGACGCCATGCAGCAGCCGCTGCCGCTCGATACCGCCACCGTCCAGAAGCTCGCCGACCGCCGAACCGGCATCGGCTTCGACCAGTTGCTGGTCATCGGCAAACCCAAAAATCCGGCGCACGCCGCGGGTTTCCGCATCTACAACGCCGACGGCGGCGAGGTGGAGCAGTGCGGCAACGGCGCGCGCTGCGTGAGCCGCTTCCTGGTGGAGGCCGGACGGGTGACGGGCCGCAACTTCACGCTCGAGACCCTGGGCGGCGATCTGCAGGCGGACGTGCGCGATATCGCCAGGGTGCGCGTCAACATGGGCGTGCCCACCTTCGAGCCGGCGCGCATCCCCTTCGAGGCCCGCGAGCGCGCCCTCACCTATGCGTTGGAAGTGGATGGCCGCACTTATGAAATCGGCGCCGTCTCCGTGGGCAATCCGCACGCCATCCTGGACATGCCGGACGTGGACATCGCGCCGGTGGCCGAACTTGGCCCCAAAATCGAACACCACCCGCGCTTTCCCAAACGCGCCAATGTGAATTTCGCCCAGTGGCTGGATCGCACCCACGTACGCCTACGCGTCTTCGAACGCGGCACCGGTGAAACGCTGGCCTGCGGCACCGGCGCCTGCGCCACCATGGTGTGGGGTCGGCTTGCGGGCTGGCTGGACGAGAGCGTGGAAGTGGCCCTGCGCGGCGGCCGTCTCATGATAAGCTGGCAGGGAGAGGGCGAATGCATGTGGATGAGCGGCCCGGCCAACCGGGTGTACGACGGGATCATCAATCTATGAGCATCGAGCATAAAACCGGCCTGCGGGATCTGGGTGACATCGAGCTGACGGTCACGGATTACCTCATTACCCATCCGGATTTTTTCGACAACCACACCGAGGTACTCACCAAGCTCAAGGTGCCGCATCCCAGCGGTCAGGCGGTGTCGCTCATCGAACGCCAGGTGGAGGTGCTGCGCCAGCAGCATCGCCAGATGGAACGCAAGCTGGTGGATCTGATCGAGGTGGCGCGCGCCAACGACACACTTATCGAACGCATCCATCGCCTGGCGGTGGCGCTGCTGGACGGCGGCACGCTGGCGGAGCGCCTGTATTCGGCGCAGGAGGAGTTGCGCAACCGCTTCGGCGCCGACGAGGTCAGCCTGTTTCTGATCCACGATCACGCCGCGAATCTGGATGCCGGTCCGGCGCGCTGGCTGAAGCGCGATGATCCGGGCCTGGAACAATTCCGCGAATTCCTGAAAGCCGGCAAGGCCCACGTCGGGCGGTTACGCGCCCCGCAACTGGAATTCCTGTTCGGTGAGCAGGGAGAGCGCACCGCCTCCATCGCACTGGTGCCGCTGGGCGACCACGGAAAACTCGGCATCCTGGCCGTGGGCAGCCATGAAGCCGATCGCTTCGGCCCGACGCTGGGTACGGCCTTCCTGGCGCGCATCGGCGAACTGGTGGCGGCGGCCATTCAGCCGCTGTTGCCGGAATGACCACGGCATTCGCCGGCTGGATCAAAAACTTCCTCGGACATCTTGCCCACGAACGCCGGCTCTCGCCGCATACGGCGAGCGGCTACCAACACGATCTGGAGAGCTTCCGGCAGTATTGCGAACAGCAACACATCGCTGACTGGAACGCCGTGGATCTGCATCATGTGCGCGCCTTCGTGAGCGCGCGCCACCGCGCCGGGTTATCGCCCCGCAGCCTGCAACGTCTGTTGGCCGCGATCCGCAGTTTTTACAACTACCTGCTGCGCGAAGGCGCGAGCCGCAATAATCCCGCCAACGGGCTGCGCGCCCCCAAAGTACCGCGGCACCTGCCCGCAACGCTGGATGCTGATCAGATGGCGCACCTGCTGGAGATCCGCGGCGATGCACCGCAGGCGATCCGCGATCGCGCCATCATGGAGCTGTTGTATTCATCCGGCCTGCGGCTCGCGGAATTGATTTCATTGGAGCTGAATGACGTGGATTTGCGCGATGCCACCGTACGGGTCACCGGCAAGGGCTCGAAAACCCGCATCGTGCCGGTGGGCCGGAAAGCGCTTGCGGCCCTGGCCGATTGGCTCAAGGTACGCGCACAACTCGCCAAGCCGGAAGATACGGCGCTGTTCACGGGAGCGCGCGGCGGACGCCTCAGTCCGCGCACTTTGCAAACGCGGCTCAAACGCTGGGGCATCGCCCAGGGTGTGCACCAGGGCGTCCATCCGCACTTATTCCGGCATTCCTTCGCCAGCCATCTGCTGGAATCCAGCGGCGATCTGCGTGCCGTGCAGGAACTCCTGGGCCACGCCAATATCAGCACCACCCAGATCTACACCCACCTTGATTTCCAGCACCTGGCCCGCATGTACGATCAGGCGCATCCGCGTGCCCATAAGAAGAAATAGGGCCGTGTACCCCGTGCGGCGGTAAGAGAAACACGCTTTCCAATAGTTCTGTATGCAGCATGCGCGACCTGGCACTACGGTGTTGTTGGTTTAGAATGAGGCTCTCACGTCACGGGTGTAACTGAAGGCTTTACAGACATGGAACAATTCCACGGCACTACCATTCTTTCGGTGCGGCGCGGCAACGCCGTCGCCATGGGTGGCGACGGCCAGGTCACCATCGGCAATACCGTGATGAAGTCCAATGCCCGCAAGGTGCGCCGTTTGTATAACGATCAGGTGCTGGCGGGATTCGCCGGCGGTACCGCCGACGCCTTCACCCTGTCCGAGCGTTTCGAGGAAAAGCTCACCAAGCACAGCGGCAACCTGACGCGCGCGGCGGTGGAACTGGCCAAGGACTGGCGCAGCGACCGCATGCTGCGGCGCCTGGAAGCGCTGCTGTGCGTGGCCGACAAAAGCACCTCGCTGATCGTCTCCGGCAACGGTGACGTGATCGAGCCGGAGCAGGGCCTCATGGCCATCGGCTCCGGCGGCATGTTTGCGCAAGCCGCGGCGCGCGCGCTGCTGGACAATACCGAACTGGAGGCGCGCGCCATCACCGAACGCGCGCTGACTATCGCGGCGGACATTTGCATTTACACCAACCGTAACCTCACCATCGAGGTTCTATAGGAAGCGTCATGTGAATCGCCGCCTGGCACCCTGGTGAAGCGTAAGGGGTGAGGCGAAAACTCCAGGCAATCCGAATGCTAAATTTCTTAACCCTTTACTCCTCACCCCTAACTTCCTCACTGGATTTTGAACATGTCTGAAATGACACCCAGAGAAATCGTCCAGGAATTGGACAAACACATCATCGGCCAGACGGACGCGAAACGCGCCGTGGCCATTGCCTTGCGCAACCGCTGGCGCCGCATGCAGGTGCCGGAGAAGTTGCGCAATGAGATCACCCCCAAGAACATCCTCATGATCGGACCCACGGGCGTCGGCAAAACCGAGATCGCACGCCGCCTGGCGCGCCTCGCCAACGCGCCCTTCATCAAGGTGGAAGCCACCAAGTTCACCGAGGTGGGCTACGTGGGCAAGGACGTGGACGCTATCATCCGCGACCTCATGGACGCGGCCGTGAAGATGGAGCGCGACCATGCCAAACACCGGGTGCAGACCCGCGCCGAGGAAGCCGCCGAAGAACGTATCCTGGATGCCCTACTGCCACGCAAGCGCGGCGTCGGTTTCGCCAACGAACCGCAGCCGCCGGAGAGCTCGGACACACGCCAGAAATTCCGCAAGATGCTGCGGGAAGGCGAGCTCGAGGACCGGGAGATCGAAGTGGAACTGGTCATGGCCAACATCGGTGTGGAGATCATGGCGCCGCCCGGCATGGAGGAGATGACCCAGCAGTTGCAGGGGCTGTTCCAGAACATGGGCAACCAGCGCAGCCGTGCGCGCAAACTCAAAATCAAGGAAGCCCGAAAATTACTGGAGGATGAAGAGGCCGCCAAAATGGTCAACGAGGACGACATTAAACTGGCGGCGCTCACCAACGTGGAGCAAAACGGCATCGTCTTCATTGACGAACTGGACAAGGTTACACGTCGTGGCGAAGTGCACGGTGCGGATGTCTCCCGTGAAGGCGTGCAGCGCGACCTGTTGCCGCTGGTGGAAGGCACCACGGTCACCACCAAATACGGCACCGTGAAGACCGATCATGTGCTGTTCATCGCTTCCGGCGCCTTCCAGATGTCGAAGCCTTCCGACCTGATTCCGGAGCTGCAGGGGCGGCTACCGATCCGCGTGGAGCTTGCCGCCCTCAACACCGAGGATTTCGTGCGCATCCTCACGGAACCGGATGCCGCCCTCACCGTTCAGTACGTGGCTCTGATGCTAACCGAAGGCATGCAGGTGGAATTTACGCCGGAGGGTGTGCGCCGCATCGCGGAAGTGGCTTTCGAGGTCAACGAACGCACCGAGAACATCGGCGCCCGCCGCCTGCACACCGTCATGGAGCGGCTGTTCGAGAGCATCTCTTTCGAAGCCGCTGACAAGAGCGGCAAGCAAGTGGTGATTGATGCCGCTTACGTGGACCAGCAGGTGGGTAAACTGGTAAAGGATGAGGATCTAAGCAGATATATTCTATGATCATCGCACAGCCGCGTGCCACCGAACTTCGCCTGCGCAAGTCCGCCGGTGTGCTAAGCGTGGCATTCGACAGTGGCGAGAAATTCGAACTGCCATTCGAATACCTGCGGGTGTTCTCACCCTCGGCGGAAGTGCGTGGCCACGGTACCGAGATCCTGCAAACCGGCAAGGAGAATGTAAAGATCATCGCTATCGAGCCAGTGGGCAACTACGCCGTGTGTCTCAAGTTCGATGACGGCCATGATACCGGCCTGTATTCCTGGTCGGTGCTGCACGATCTAGGCAGGAATCAGCAGGAAAACTGGGCACGCTATCTCAAGCGCCTCCAAGACGCCGGTTACCAGCGCCAGCCTTCCTGAAAGCATCCCTCCAGGCGAGGCGGCTGCTAGAATGCCACTTCCGCCCGACGAGTCTCTGCCATGACCGGCAACCGCGAACCAACTACCCACTTCGGCTTCCAGGAAATTCCCATCGCTGAGAAAGTGCGCCGGGTGGGCCAAGTATTCAGTTCGGTCGCGGATCGCTATGATCTGATGAACGACCTGATGTCGTTCGGTATCCATCGTTTATGGAAGCGTTTCGCCCTGTCCCAGACCGGCTTGAAACCCGGCCAGTGGGCGCTGGATGTAGCCGGCGGCACCGGTGACCTTACCCTCGGACTGGCGAAACAAGTGGGCGAAAATGGCCGCGTGCTGCTGGCGGATATCAATGCGGCGATGCTGGAGAACGGCCGGCGCCGGCTGGTGGATGCCGGCATCGCCGGCAATGTGGGCTACGTGCAGGCCGATGCGGAAAATCTGCCGTTTCCCGATAGGTATTTCAATTGCATCACCATCGCCTTCGGATTGCGCAACGTGACCCGCAAGGAGGCCGCGCTTGCCAGCATGTACCGGGTGCTCAAGCCGGGCGGAAAATTGCTGATCCTGGAATTTTCCAAACCCACGCTACCCGGATTGAAACCGATTTACGATTTTTATTCCTTCAAGGTGCTGCCGCAGATCGGCAAACGGGTGGCCAGGGACGAAGCCAGTTACCGTTATCTGGCGGAATCCATCCGCGTGCATCCCGACCAGGAAACCCTCAAAACCATGATGGCGGCGGCGGGTTTCGAACGCTGCGGCTATTTCAATCTGAGCGGCGGCATCGTCGCGCTCCACCGGGGTTATCGGTTTTGAGATCTTCCTCCATCGGAACACTGTTTGCACCGGTAGTGGAACTGGCGCTCAACAGTGCGCTTGCCGGTTCCAGCGCTGCACAACGCGATCTCAAACTGCTCGATGGCAAGGTCATTGCGCTGGAACTCAAGGAACTGCCCCTCAAGCTCTATTTCCTGCCCCGGGACGGAAAGCTGAGGGTGCACGGCGAGCATCGCGGCAAGCCGGATATGAGCATGCGCGCCCCAAGTTTTGCGCTGCTGGAGGCGGCGCTGAAACCTGGTGAGGCGCCGCCGCGCGGCATTGAACTCAACGGTGATGCGGAAACCGCACAGGTTTTCTCGCGGCTGCTCAAACAGGCGGACCTGGATTGGGAAGAACTGCTGTCACATTACCTGGGTGACGTGGCCGCGCACCAGATCGGCCAGCTGGCGCGCGGCTTCATGCGCTGGGGCAGGGATACGGCCGGTCGGCTCGCTCAGGACCTGGTGGAATATCTGGTTTACGAAAGCGCCAGCTTGCCGCCACGCCATGAAGTCGAGGGCTTTCTGGACGATGTGGATCGCCTGAAGAGCGATGTGGATAGGTTGGCGACACGTTTGCAGCGTCTGGGCAAAAAACCGAAACACTCATGATCACGCCGCGCCAGATACTGCGCCTCATGCGCATCAACTTCGTGCTGGCACGCCACGGCCTGGACGAAATCATCCTGACGGCGCACATCTTCCGCCCCATCCGTTTTCTGATTTATGTCTCGCCGTTTTACTGGTTGCGCCGCCGCGACGCTCCCCGCGGCGAGCGCATCCGGCGCGCGCTACAAGACCTGGGTCCGATTTTCGTGAAATTCGGTCAGATGCTGTCCACGCGGCGCGATTTGCTGCCCCACGATATCGCCGACGAACTGGCGAAGCTCCAGGATCAGGTGCCGCCGTTCCCGGGCCGCGTAGCCCGCGAGATTGTCGAAAAGACTCTCGGCAAGCCGGTGACGGAACTGTTCCGGGAATTCAGCGAAACACCGCTGGCCTCCGCCTCCATCGCCCAGGTGCATGCGGCGCATCTCAAGGACAGCCGCGAAGTGGTGGTCAAGGTGCTGCGTCCCGGCGTGGAGCGCATCATCCGCGGTGATTTGGATTTGCTGTATCTGATCGCGGGGCTGGCGGAACGTTACTGGCGCGATGCCCGCCGCCTGCGGCCGCGGGAAGTGGTGGCTGAATACGAGCATGTGATTCTCGACGAACTGGACCTGATGCGCGAGGCTGCCAACGCCGCGCAACTGCGCCGCAATTTTGCGGATTCGCGTTTGCTGTACGTGCCGGAGATCCATTGGCCGCTTACCCGCCGCAACGTCATGGTGATGGAACGCATCCACGGAGTGCCCATCAGCGACATGGAAACTCTGAAGGCACGCGGCACGGACATGCAGAAACTCGCCGAGAACGGTGTGGAAATCTTCTTCACCCAGGTGTTCAAACACAACTTCTTCCACGCCGACATGCATCCGGGCAACATCTTTGTGAATGTGACCGACCCCGCAAGGCCGCGTTATGTGGCGGTGGATTTCGGCATCGTCGGCACCCTTAATCCGCGCGACCAGCAATATCTGGCGGAGAATTTCCTGGCGTTCTTCAACCGCGATTACCGGCGCGTGGCCGAGCTGCACGTGGAATCCGGCTGGGTGCCGGCGGGCACGCGCGTGAATGAATTCGAAAGCGCCATCCGCACGGTGTGCGAGCCGATTTTCAACCGCCCCCTCAAGGACATTTCCTTCGGCCAGCTGCTGGTGCGCCTGTTCCAGACCGCGCGGCGCTTCAACATGGAAGTGCAGCCGCAACTGGTGCTGCTGCAGAAAACCCTGCTCAACATCGAGGGTCTGGGGCGCGATCTGTATCCGGATCTGGATCTGTGGAAAACCGCCAAACCGTTCCTGGAAGACTGGGTGCGCGAGCAGATGAGTCTCAGGACTACCTTGAAACGCTTGCGTGCCGGACTGCCGACACTGCGCGAGTTGCTGCTGGAAACGCCGGCGCGGCTGAATGCCATCCTGCAACAGCTGTCGGAGGGCAAACTGCAGGTAGGCTTGGAAAGCGAAGAACTGAAACACCTGCGTGAAGCGTTGCGTCAACGCGTGCGCCACATGTATCACGCAGTGGCGGGCGGCGCGCTCATCGTCAGCGGTGCATTGCTGCTGGGCCTGCATGGCGCGCCGGTGTGGGTGGCGCTAGCCGTGGCAGGGTTGGGTTTCGCTGCCATCATCTGGGGACACTGGCGCAGTTGAAACCGCCGGAAACCCGCGGCGCTCGATAATAACGGCGACTTCGATGTGTTTTATGTTTTCAATACTGGCTTGCCGATATCCCGCGAAAAAACAGGGCTCCGAAGAGCCCTGCTGAATTCAATCCTCTGAATCCCGGTTTTACTGGTTGTCAGTGCTCTTGATGAACTTTGCGGCGTTGTCGTGCAATTGCTTGAGCGCCGGCACGTGCACATACACCATGTGGCCGGAATTGTAATACTTCATTTGCACATGGTCCTGCAGGTTCTTGGGAATCTGCAAGTGATCCATGGTGTACACCGTGGCGTAGTACGGCGTGGCCAGATCGAAATAGCCGCTGTTCACCAGCACTTTCAGGTCCGGGTTGTATTTCATGGCTTCTGAAAGATCCACGGCCACGTTCAGAGTTCCCGGCCAGGTCTGCCCGGTGGTGGGGTTCTTATGTGTCCAGTCCCATTTGTGGTAGGTCTCCGGAATGTAATGCCGGTCACGGCCGAACTTGAGGGTACTGTGGGCGTACTCGTTGAACGCGGACACGTAGGCGGAACTGATGGCCGCCGCCTGCGGGTCGTAGTACGCCACCTCGCTCAGGGGATCCATGCTGGGTCCGGTGAAGCGCGCATCCAGCCGTCCGGTAGTCAGATCCTGGCTGCCCAGAAGCTGATGCTCGAACTCGCTGGCCGTGA
The DNA here is from genome assembly GCA_027315405.1 of Gammaproteobacteria bacterium. GTDB lineage: Bacteria > Pseudomonadota > Gammaproteobacteria > Natronospirales > REEB76 > REEB76. Next base: position 16,496 of record DAHUYB010000035.1, read on the forward strand.
CCCGCAGATTGGCCTTCTCGATGTAGGCGGTGCTCAGGCCAGTGTACGCATGCAGCGTGTCCGCCACTTTATCGAATTCGGTCTGGCTCAAAGCATTGCCCTGACTCAGGGCCTGGGCATACTCGTTCATGGCGAACCGCTGCACTTGCTGCAGGAACGGCTGCAATTGGGCGGGTGGATTCGGCAACACATGGTGATACCAGGCCACCGCCGCATAGGACGGCAGGAACAGCTCGAAAGGCAGGTCATTGCCGGCATTGAAGCTTGCGGTCCTGAAATCCAGGATGGATGACAGCAGGATGACGCCGTTCAAATCCATGTCGTCATGCCGTTGCAGGTAATTCACCAGCGCCGCGGAGCGCGGTGTGCCGTAACTCTCGCCGAACAGGTATTTGGGCGAATTCCAGCGGCCGTTCTCGCTCAGATAACTGCTGATGAACCGGGCAAAGGACTTGACGTCGGCATCCACGCCGTAAAAATCCTTGGGGTCACCGGCGCCGCCCTGATCCTTGCCGATGATGCGACTATAGCCGGTGCCCATGGCATCAATGAAAACTTCATCGGTGACATCCAGCAGGCTGTAATCATTGTTTACCAGTTGATAGGGCGCAGCCGGCGTGTGGGTGTGGTCGGCGGTTACCACCCGGTGGGGACCGAAGGCACCCATGTGTAGCCACACCGAGGAAGAACCCGGCCCGCCGTTATAAAAGAAGGTGACCGGCCGCCGGCTCTCGTGCTTCACGCCGCGCCGGGTGTAGGCGACATAGAACATGCTGCCGGTAGGTTTGCCATCCTTGTTCTTCAAAATGATGGTGCCGGCCGTGGCGTCGTAGTCAATGCGCTGGCCTTCCACCGTGACGCTGCCTTGGGTCAAGGATTTCTGTTCCTTGGGCGCGGCGGACGCGCTTGGGGTCTGGCCTTTGGCCGCGGGTTTGTCAGCCGCCAGTGTCGATGACCCATAAACTGCCAGCAAAAGAATCAACATGGGAACGAGATATTTTTTCACGCTATCACCTCCGTCTGGATAAACCTGACACCTCAACGCTGCATGGCGTCGGACAAAAATCCGGGATGGCTGCATTGCCGTTAAATAAAGAGACAACCGGTGGACAACCGCGAGCCAAGTAGGTTCAACACCGGGATTGGGCTTAATTCCGTGCCAGCAGCCGAGTACTCAAGGTCTTGTCGGCCGCCATGTCGATAGCCGTCCAAGCCATACCCAGAGCACCGTCCCAAACAGCCTGATCCGCCGCCGCGCTGACACAATGCACGGTGAACTCGGGCTGATGATTCACCGCCGGCAGGCAGTCAATACCGATCATGGGGTGGATGGACGGTATGGCCTTGGAGACATTGCCCATGTCGGTGGAAGCACTGAAACGTCCTACCGCGGAATTCGCATCCGGGAATTTGCGCCCTAGGGCGTCGGCATTGCGGCGGTACAACGCCGCTATGTCCGCGTCGTGCAGCATTTCGGTGTACGGCTTGTCGCCGCCGCGGATTTCCAGTTTCGAACCGGTGGCCAGGGCGCCGGCTTCAAAGCAGCGGCGCACCTTGACCCGCAATTCTTCCAGCTCATCCAGCGTATCACTGCGAACCATGTAGCGTGCCGAAGTATGCGCGGGAACGATATTGGCGGCATCGCCGCCGTGGGTGCAGATGCCGTGAACGCGGTCGCCTGAGCGGATATGCTGGCGCAGCAGACCGATGGCGGTCTGCGCGACGGTGATCGCATCCGCGGCATTGATGCCGAGTTCCGGAAACGCCGAGGCATGGGCCTCCTTGCCGGTGTAGTGCACGTCGAACATCGAGGCTGCAATGATCCTGGGCTGCACGAAATCCATGGGGGCGGGATGCACCATCATGGCCGCGTGGATACCCGCATAGGCGCCGCGTTCCAGCAACAGGATCTTGCCGGAAGCGTTGCCCACTTCCTCGGCGGGGGTGCCGATGACGGTGACGGTGAGCCCCACGTCGTCCGCCACTTTGGCGAGCGCTAGGGCCGCGCCGGCCGCCATGGCTGCGATCAGATTGTGACCGCAGGCATGACCGACGCCCGGCAGGCTGTCGTATTCGGCCATGATGCCGATATTGAGGGGACCGCCGCCGGCGCGGGCAATGAAGGCGGTGGGCAGTTCGCAAATGCCGGTCTGCACCGCAAACCCGGCCTCGTCCAGCATCGTGGCCAGCCAGCCGCAGGCCTGCTCTTCCTCGAAGCCCAGTTCCGGATGGGCGTGGATGCGATGGCTCAGGGCCAGCAACGGCGCGCGCGCCTGGCTGAGCCGTTCACGGGCCGCCTGCTTGCTGTTCAAGCTTCACCTCCCACTTCGAACTGTGCGGATAATAAACCGGTTAGTGCCGAATACAAAGGCGGAGGCATAAAGGCTCCCAAGATTCCGATGTCACCCGACACGCTACTCCGGGCATGGATAGTGATAGTCTTCTGCGAGGCTCCCACGCAGGCAACCAACATGCGCATATTCCCCGGCTTTATCCTGTGGCTGATTCTGCTGATTCTGTGCTGGCCGCTGGCGTTGCTCGCATTGATTCTCTATCCGTTTGTGTGGCTGGTGCTGCTGCCGTTTCGCCTGCTGGGGATCACCGTGGATGCCGTGTTTGCCTTGTTGAAGGCCATCCTGTTTCTGCCGGCGCGCCTGCTGCGCGGCCCGCGGACGGTCTGAAGCGATGTTCTCATAAATTCTTCCTTTATACTTATAAAGGTAACTATCAGGCATTCTGCCGAATGATATTAAGGAGGCGAATCATGCGCTCGCTGGCAAGCACTCTGTCATTGATGGTTCTTCTCGCTGTCCCGGCGATCGCCACCGCTGGCGGTCATTTCAAGGTGAGCAGCGCGGATTTTGCGAACGGCCGCACCATCCCCATGGCGCAGGTGTTCAACAGTTTCGGCTGCAAGGGCGGCGACGTTTCCCCCGCGCTGCACTGGTCGGGCGCACCTGCGGGCACCAAGAGTTTTGCGATCACCATTTTCGATCCGAACGCGCCCACCGGCAGCGGCTGGTGGCACTGGGTGGTGTTCAACATTCCCGCAGACGTCAGCAGTCTACCGGCCGGTGCGGGTGCTGCGGATTCACACATGCTGCCTGCGGGCGCGATCCAGGCACGCACGGATTTCGGCTTTTCCAACTACGGCGGTCCCTGTCCGCCCGCCGGTGACAAGCCGCACCACTATCACGTGACGGTATACGCGCTCAAAATCGCCAAGTTGCCGCTGGATGCCAGCGCCTCCGGCGCCATGGTGGGTTACTACCTGCACTTCAATACGCTCGCCGAAGCGCATTTGGTCGGTTTGTACGGCCGCAAAAAGTGAGTACGAGGGCCGCGGGTTTATATTGTCGGCATGCGCAGTTTCAGTGACAGCCACGGCCAGGAATGGCAGGCGGATGTGATGCATGCTTCCTACGGCAGCATGCTGGTACTGTTCTGGCGGCTCGGCAGTTTCGAGGTATTCAAGAGCCCGTTGCGTGCCGGCAATCATCTCGCGGCCGAACATGAAGTCGCGGCTCTGAGTGACGACGAGCTGCGCACGCGGCTCGCGAGCGCCGAGCCGTGGTCCTGAATCGCGTTGGCTGGCGGATGCTTGTCGGCGGTCTACTGCTAAGCGTCGCTTTGCCCCTGGTATCGGAGGGTGCTCCCATGGCACAGAATTTCCAGATCAGTTCATCGGTTTACGCAAATAAAGGCGAGATACCGGCGCGCTTCACCTGCGACGGCGCCGATGTCTCACCGCCGCTCGAATGGTCAGGCGCACCCGCCGGCACCAAAAGTTTCGCGTTCATCATGGATGATCCCGATGCACCGGATCCGGCGGCGCCCAAAATGACTTGGGTGCATTGGGTGCTGTATGACATTCCCGTGGATATCCACGGCTTGCCGGAAAGCGGTTCCAAACACCTGCCGGCGGGCACACGCGAGGGCGTGAACGACTGGAAGCGCACCGGCTATGGCGGTCCTTGCCCGCCCATCGGCCGGCACCATTATTTCCAGAAGCTCTACGCCCTGGACACGGTGCTGCCGGACTTGCACCGCCCCACCAAGGATGCGCTGCTGGCAGCGATGCGCGGCCACGTGCTGGCGCAGGCCCAGCTCATTGGCACCTATCAGCATCCACGCTGACGGCCCGGTTCATTGAGTACGCAGGTCGAAACCCCGCCGGCGGATTACGGCGCGCGTGTGGCCGCGATTCACCGCGAACTCGGGATTCCGCAGGATTACGCCGCGCGTCATCGCCTGCGTTTGCAGCCGGAAGCCGCGCATCTGGAGTCCATTGGCGCAGATATCTTCGGCCGGCCGCAGCAGATGGCCGCCCACGCGGTGGAGCATTGGCGGGCGATGCAGGCGCGGGCGCAACAGGACAAGGTGCTGCTGCTGGTGGTGTCCGCTTTCCGCAGCTTGGATTATCAGCGCGAACTCATGGCGCGTAAATTGGCAGCCGGTCAGCGCATTGAGGACATCCTGAAAGTGAACGCGGCGCCGGGTTACAGCGAACACCATAGCGGTTGCGCGCTGGATCTCACCACCGCCGATCATAACTCGCTGGAAACCAGTTTTGAAACCACTCAGGCCTTTACCTGGCTGAGCCAGCAGGCCGTGGGTTTCGGCTTCCGTTTGTCCTACCCGCGCGACAATTGCCATGGCATCGCTTACGAACCCTGGCACTGGGCCTGCATGCAGGAGTAACTCCGGATGGATGACCGGGATTTTGCCTGTAGGTCTCTGTTGATGGCAACGCCCGCGCTATTACTATCCCCCGCCTCGGAAGGCGGATTACACTGGGTGCGGTTGGCGCACTGCTGCTATTGGATTAAGCTGCCGATCATGAACCAAATATCTGCAAGCACGGTGCCCATATGAAAAAAATCATTATCCTGCTTGCGGTCACTATTCTGGGCGGTGTCGGCTGGGCCTTGGGAGCGCATATCGGCGTCGGCACGGCCTGGTTTTTTTCCAGCGTCGGCTCACTCATCGGGGTCTACATAGGCTGGCGCATCGGCCAGGCTTACCTCGGCTGAAGTCTCGGGCGCAATCGTCCCCATGGCACTGTCCACATTCAGGCACCGGGTTGTTCGCCTGCTGGAAGGCAGCGGCGTTGAGATTAATGGCTCTCATCCCTGGGATCTCCAGGTACACAACGAACATTTTTACCGCCGCGTCATCGCCCACGGCTCCCTGGGACTGGGGGAGGCTTACATGCACGGCTGGTGGGACGCGCAGGATCTGGACGGCTCAATCTATCGCCTGCTCATGGCGAACCTGGAAGAACGGGTTCTGACCCTGGACACGCTGCTGGCATTTTTGCATGCGCGTTTCTTCAACCTGCAAAAACCCGCACGTGCCTTCGATGTCGGCCGCCGTCATTACGATATGGGTAATGATTTGTACAAACACATGCTGGGCAAGCGCCTGGTGTACAGCTGCGGCTATTGGGGAAACGCCGACAATCTCGATGCCGCCCAGGAAGCCAAGCTCGAGTTGGTGTTCCGCAAGCTCGGGCTCAAAGCCGGCATGCGCGTCCTGGATATCGGCTGCGGCTGGGGCGAGGCCCTGAAACTCGCCGTGGAGCGCTACGGTATCAGCGGCGTGGGCATCACCGTGTCCGAGCAGCAGGCGGCCTACGCGCGCGACATCAGTCGAGGCCTACCCATCGAAGTGCGGCTCCAGGATTACCGTCTGCTGGATGAAAAATTCGACCGTATCTTCTCCATCGGCATGTTCGAACACGTGGGCGTGAAGAATTATCCGGCCTACATGCAAACCGCGCGCCGCTGTCTCAAGGATGACGGTCTGTTCCTGCTGCACTGCATCGGCGGCAACCAGTCGGTGCGTGACACCGACCCCTGGATCGCCAAGTACATCTTCCCCAACGGCATGTTGCCGTCCATCAAACAAATCGCCGCTGCCACTGAGGATTTCTTCGTCATGGAAGATTGGCACAATTTCAGTGCCTATTACGACAAGACCCTGCAAGCCTGGCGGCGCAACTTCGAGAGCAGTTGGAACGAATTGAAAAACCAATACAACGAAACCTTCCACCGCATGTGGCGCTACTACCTCAGCATCAGCATGGCATCATTCCGCGCCCGCAAGAATCAATTGTGGCAGATCGTGTTTTCGCCGGGCGGCGTAACCGGGGGATATGTAGCGCCTCGATAAACAGTTTTGATTGCCACAGTCACGTGAAGAAGAAACATATGAACGCTAGCACCAAACGCCTTCGCGATCTATTACTAACTGCTACTTGCGTGTTGACCATCCTTGCGCCTGGCCATGCATCCGCTGCCAATGCGCCAAATGTGAGGGCCACTATCGAAAACATCATCGAGAAGTTGGTTACCGACATGAACAAGGGCGACTTGAAGGCAGTGGTTGCCGCTTGTGTACCTCGCGCGTCTATCGTTGATGGTTTCCCGCCCTATGCCTGGCAAACGTGCGCCGGCTGGATGCATGACTATGAAGCGAACAATAAGGCCATTCAGGGTACCCTCGGCACGCTTTCGACTGGCAAACCCATGTACACGGAAGCAATGGGACAGCATGCGTATATCATCTATCCCGTGACGTTCACCGACAAGCAGAAAGGCAAATCGGTCATCTACAAAGGTAGCTGGACAATTACGTTGTGGAAAACGCAAGGCCGCTGGCTTATCACCGGCGCGGCAGGGGCGTGGAGTTGGAACAACTTGTAGCACTGACTAAAATGCTATGGATACACTCAGCCCCGCTGGGTTAGTTCAGATTGTTTCCTATTATTCGGCTTTCACGGGAATAATGATCGCCAGCGGATTCTATGTTCCAACTCCACCCGCAGCTCGAAAAAGACACTCTGCCGCTTGGCGGATTCAGTCTTTGTCGCCTGCTGCTCATGAACGACAACAATTTTCCGTGGTTCATTCTGGTGCCGGAGCGCAAGAACGTGCACGAGATTCACGAGCTGAACGACACAGACCGCCGGCAACTATGGGACGAATCCGCGCAGCTAGCGCGTGCGCTCACTGCGGTTTTCAAACCTGACAAGCTCAATATCGCGGCGCTCGGCAACCAGGTGCCGCAACTGCACGTGCACCACATCGTGCGCTATGTGCACGACCCCGCCTGGCCCCAGCCGGTGTGGGGCAGAATCCCACCGCGGCCGTATTACAGTGCCGAAGTTTTCAAATTGAAGAGCGCGCTTCTGCCGGTTCTGGGCGACTATTTCCATTCCGAATAAGCGTAAGAACGTCAAACAAAATAACCTGGCCCCTCACCCCAGCCCTATCCCGCCAAGGGAGTGGGGGAAATATAAAACGCAGTGCATTTTGTTAGACGCACTTACAGTCGTGGGATAATGCGCCTCCGCATTCCCCGCTTCCTACTTTCCACATGCACAATCACGGCGAACTGCCTTTCGTGTTTTCCGGACCTGATCTGGATCGTTTGGCGCCTCAACGTAATGACGCCGAATGGTTCGCGGTACGGCTGACCGATCCTGCAACGCGCTTCGTGCCGGTATGCGACGAGGACAACGTATTACTCGCGGACGGCGTGACGCCACTGCTATTGGATGCATCCGCTGCCGAAGTGCTGCAAACTGGGGCGCAATGCACGGTATTGTTGGGTGAGTATCGCGGCCAGACCTATTTTGCGCTCGGATTGTCTGGCGATACAGCATTACCGGGGAACAATTTCACGCTGACCAACCTGCGGCCACAGTTCGGTATGCTCGAAGATGACGCACTCGCCTTGCTCGGCTACGCGCGCGCCATGGTGCACTGGCACGCTCTCAATCACTACTGCGGTGAATGCGGTGCACCCACACAAAGCCGCCGCTCCGGACATGAACTGCATTGTAGTCGCTGCGGTAACATTCTGTATCCGCGCGTCAATCCCGCGGTCATCGTGCTAGTGACCCACGGCGAGCGCTGTCTGCTCGGCCGTCAGCCGGGCTGGGCCACGAACCGCTATTCGACGCTTGCCGGTTTCGTCGAGCCGGGAGAAAGCCTGGAAGCGAGCGTGCGTCGCGAAGTGCAAGAGGAAACCAATATCCGGGTTGCCTGCATGCATTACCGCGCATCACAACCCTGGCCGTATCCGGCTTCGCTGATGCTCGGCTTCCGCGCGGAAGCCGAGAACACCGATATCCGCTGCAACGACGGCGAGTTGCTGGAAGCACGCTGGTTCTCGCGCGCGGACATCGCACGCGGCTTGCGAGAAGCTTCACTCACGCTCTCCACGCCGCAATCCATCTCCTATTGGCTGATTCGGGAATGGTTCGAGGAAGCGCCCGGGTTTTCGCTGACCGAGTTAGCCGTGAGAGCGGCGCCGAGTACGCGCGCATGAACGCAACCGCGGGCACACGGAAACACGGAAATACTCCGGCGCTGATTGCCTTGGCGACGCTGGCGTTGATCTGGGGATACAACTGGGTAGCGATGAAAGTGGGACTGGTGTACGCCGCGCCTTTTGATTTCATCGCGCTGCGCACCATTCTGGGCGGCATTTGCCTGCTGCTGGTACTGCTGCTGCTACGGCGGCCGTTGAAACTCCGCAACCTGCGCGCGGTGCTCTGGCTGGGCTTCTTCCAGACTACCTTGTTCACCACTCTGGCCTTCTGGTCGCTGGTGCACGGCGGTGCCGGCAAGGCCGCGGTGCTATGTTACAGCATGCCGTTCTGGGTCATCCTGCTGGCCGTACCATTCCTCGGTGAACGCATGCGCGGGCTGCAATGGTTAGCAGTGCTGGTGGCGCTCGTCGGCATGCTGTTCATCTTTGAACCCTGGCACCGGAATCCGGATCTGGTGAGCAGCAGCATCGCGGTGCTGGCGGGTGCCGCCTGGGGCGCCAGCGTGATTATCGCCAAGAAAATCCCGGTGAAATCCATGTGGGAATTGGTGTCTCTCACCGGCTGGCAGATGCTGCTTGGCGGCATCCCCATCGTACTCATCGCCTGGTGGCTGCCATCCCATCCGATCCAGTGGAGCGGGGCCTTCATCTGGTCGCTGTTTTACAATGTGATACCCGCCAACGCGCTGGCATGGTTGCTGTGGCTGTACGTATTGCAGCGCCTATCCGCCAGCATCAGCGGACTTTGCTCCCTCGCAGTACCGGTGGTGGGCGTGTTGGCCGCGTGGCTGCAACTCGGTGAACGGCCGGGGTATTCAGAGGCTGTGGGCATGGCCCTTATCATCATCGCACTGGCAATGCTTTCTGCAACTGCATTTTTCCGGGGGACCGCTACGTCTGGACGCGCATAAACCGGAGCCCCAGAAACCGGCGGCTATAATGCCCGCATGTGCCTGCTGGTGTTCGCCTGGAAAACTCACCCTGACTACGTGCTTGTATTCGCCGGCAACCGCGACGAATCGCATGCGCGGGCTTCCGCCGCGGCGGGATTTTGGGAAGACGCGCCGCAGGTATTGGGCGGGCGCGATCTGCAAGCCGGCGGCACCTGGCTCGGCGTCACCAGCAGCAGGCGTTTTGCCGTGGTCACCAATTACCGCGAAGGACCCACTCCCAAAAAAGCACCGCGATCCCGCGGCGCGCTCGCCGCCGATTTCCTGGACGCTGATACCCCGGCGGATACTTATATACATGAAGTCGCGAAGCGCGCCGGGGATTACCGCGCATTCAGCCTCATCCTGGGCGAGCCCACGGCGCTCTGGTATTTCTCCAATCGGGGTGAACTTGAACCAAGGAAAGTGCCCCCTGGCATACATGGACTCAGCAATCATCAACTGGATACACCCTGGCCAAAAGTCACACGCAGCGTGGCGCGTTTGGATTTGTTATTGAAGCGCCCAGCGTTGACCGCTGAAGCGCTATTCATGCTGCTGGCTGATCGTACGCCGGTAGCCGACGCTGAACTGCCGGATACCGGCATTGGGATGGAGCGCGAACGTCAGTTGTCGCCGGTGTTCGTGGCTAATCAGTTATATGGCACACGCTGTTCCAGCGTGATTTTCCTGGATGCCGATGGCGGTTTGCGCTTTGCCGAACGGCGTTTTGATCCGGTCGGACAGGCGCTGGAAACCCGTCATTTCCACATCACCGGGAGAACCTCATGAGGCATCCCGCCGCCTGCGGCAGCTGGGTATCACCGCTCGGTGCGGCGCGCATCGCTGCCGGCAACCTAGGCCTGATGCAACCGCACATTGCGGGTGATTGCGTGTACTGGGTTGAAAGCCGGCCGGCGGAAAACGGCCGCGGCGTCTTGGTGCGCAAGCGCACGGGAGAGAGCCGCCGGGATCTCACGCCGCCGCCGTTCAGTGTCAGAAGCCGGGCACATGAATACGGCGGCGGGGCTTATGCCATCAGTGGTGACACGGTATTCTTCGTCAACGACAGCGACCAGCAAATCTACCACCTGCCGGTCGCGGGCGGCACGCCACAACAATTGACAACCGCGCGCAATTGCCGGTTTGCGGATTTGTTACCGGATGAACGGCGCCGGCGGTTGGTATGCGTGTGTGAAGACCACACTGAGAAATCAGCGCAGGCGGTCAATTCACTGGTATCGGTCGCTCTGCGGGACGGCACACTCACCACCCTCGTGAGCGGCTACGATTTTTACAGTTCGCCGGCCATGCATCCCGGTGGCGGACAACTTGCCTGGCTTGGCTGGAATCATCCTCACATGCCTTGGGACGCTTGCGAGCTGTGGCTCGCGGAACTCGATGCTGCGGGCGCCGTGCAAAACCCGCGCTGCCTTGCCGGCGGTGCCGATGAATCCGTATTTCAGCCGCAGTTCGCCCCGGATGGCGGCCTGTATTTCATTTCAGACCGGGATGGCTTCTGGAATATCTATAAGTATGCGGATGGCAAAACCCGCACCGTCACCCGCGAACCCATGGATCATGGATTCGCGCAATGGCTGTTCGGCATGTCCAGTTATGGCTTCATGACGGATGGCGGGCTGTGTGCGATACGTCTGCACCAGGGCTGCTCTGAACTGGTACGGATCGGTGCCGATGGAGAAACACAAGTGCTTGCCGGTAATTTTACCCAGATTGAACATCTGCATGCTCACGGCCAGCGTTTGGTTTTATTGGCCGCAGATCCCACACATGTAACAGGCGTGATTCTGGTCGAGGCTGGAGACACGACGGTACTCAGCGAAACTAATGATCCGGTTCCTACGGAGTACCTGAGCTCGCCCGAAGCTATCAGCTTCCCCACCACCGCTGGCGAAACCGCCCACGCCTGGTATTACCCGTCGCGCAATCCGGAATACTGCGTACCGGCTGGTGAAAAACCACCACTACTGGTGAAATGTCATGGCGGCCCCACCGCCATGAACGGCAATGGCCTGGAGCCGCGCATCCAGTTCTGGACCAGCCGCGGGTTTGCAGTGGCGGACGTGAACTACCGCGGCAGCAGCGGCTATGGCCGCGCCTATCGCCGCAGCCTCCACGGACAATGGGGCATCAGGGATGTGGAGGATTGCATTCACGCGGCGCGGCATCTGGTGAGTATCGGGCGGGTAGACGGGAAGCAGGTCATCATCAGCGGCAGCAGTGCCGGCGGTTTCACGGTGCTGTGCGCGCTGGCCTTCCATGATTTTTTCAGGGCGGGCGCGGTTTATTACGGCATCAGTGAGCTGGCCAGCGCCATGGCCGAGACCCACAAATTCGAGGCGCATTACGGCGACAGCCTGCTGGGTCCATGGCCCGCGGCCCGCGATCTTTACCGCGCACGTTCGCCGTTATATGCGGCTGACAACATCAATTGCCCGGTAATCTTCTTCCAGGGTCTCAAGGATCGGGTGGTGCCCCCCGATCAGACGGAACATATGGTGAACGCGCTGCGCACCAGAAAACCGCCGGTGGCCTATGTGACTTTCGCTGAAGAGGGCCACGGTTTCCGTCGCAGCGAGAACATTCAGCGCGCCCTGGAGGCGGAGCTCGCCTTCTACGGGCGCGTCTTTGGTTTCACGCCGGCGGATGCCCTGCCACCGCTTTCCATTGAAAACCTGCCGGAAGGGGCATGATGCAAAGATCGGCATATTTTGTTCAGAGTCTCTCCTGGCTGTTCATTCTGATCTTTAGCGCGACCGCGCACGCCGCAGTACCCCAGGTGGATGTGCAGCTGCAGGGCGTCTCCGGCAACCTGCTCAAGAACGTGCTCGCTTATTTGAGCATCAACGCCTACAAGGACGCACCCAACCTCAACGATAGCCTGGTGGACCAGATGAACGCGCGCGCACCTCAGGAAATCCGGAGTGCGCTGCAACCCTTTGGTTATTACCAGGCGCAGGTAACCAGCGCACTCAAGCAGACGGCCAACGGCTGGAGCGTGACCTACAGCGTGACTCCCGGCACGCCCGTGAAACTGCGCAACGTGGACGTCCAAATCAGCGGCGCGGGCAAGAGCGATCCGGCTTTCACCAAATATCTCGCCACGCTGCCACTCAAACCGGGTCAGCAGTTGAACCAGCCGCTATATACGCAGGTGAAGCAGCGCCTGCTGGACATCGCCGCTCACCACGGCTATCTGGACGCACAGTACAGCGCCAGTGTACTGCGCGTGGACCCGGTGCAACATTGGGCGGACGTGGAACTGCACCTGGGCACCGGCGTGCAATATTACTTCGGCGCCGTCACCTACGCGCAGGACTTCATGGATCCGAAGTTTCTGGCCCGGTATGTGACCTTCAAGCCGGGCGATCCCTACGACGGCGGCAAGCTCCTGGGGCTGGAGTACGCGCTCAACGATTCCGGCTACTTCGAGAACGTGCAGGTGCAGGTGGAACGCAACGCCGCGGGCGCGGAGCGCCGCATACCCATCCGCATCGCGCTCACGCCGCGCAAACGCAATAAATACGTGCTGGGGATCGGCTACGGCACCGACACCGGCCCGCGCATGACGCTCGGCTGGGAAAACCGGCGCTTGAACGGCGAGGGCCACCGCTTTTCGGTACTCGGCCAGTATTCCCATGTGCTCGCCACCACCCAGATCAATTACACCGTGCCTACGCCCAACGGCCCGCAACTGGTGTACAGCTTGGCGAACGTGCGCCAAGTGCTGGGCAGTGGCGTGGCCTACACTACCGCGCTCGGAGTCAATCGCTACACGGTATTGAACGCCTGGTCGTGGAACCAGTACCTGCAACTGTTGCATACCCGTAGCGACTACGTCACCGGACCCAGCACTATCAGCACCCTGTTGTTGCCGGGCAGTACGTTCTCGCGGGTGGTGACCTACGATCCCATCTTTCCCAGTCACGGATACCGGGTGTCTCTGGATCTGCGCGGCGCCAGCCAGGCGCTCGGCTCCAGCACCAGCTTCTTGCGCGCGGACTTGAGCGCCAAACTGATTCTGACGATCGCACCGAACACGCGCCTGTTGTTACGTGGCGAGGTCGGCGCCACCGCTACCCGGAATTTCACCGCCTTGCCGCTGTCGCAGCGCTTCTTCACCGGCGGCGACATGACGGTGCGCGGCTTTGCCTACAATTCCATCGGGCCCACGGACCAATTTGGCAACGTCATCGGCGGCAAAGATTTGATGGTGGGCAGCGTGGAAGTGGACCATATGCTGGGACCGATTTTCGGTGTGGCCGCATTCGTGGATGCCGGCAACGTCTTCAATTCCTTCAACACCTCGCTGGAAAAAGGCGTGGGTGTGGGCCTGCGCTGGCGCACACCCGTGGGCATGGTGCGCTTTGACCTGGCTCATCCGGTGAAGCGGCCCGATCTCGGGCGTATACGCATCCACATCAGCATCGGGCCGGACCTGTGATCAAACGCATCGTCATCGCCGCTATCGCGTTGCTTATCCTGCTGATCGCCGGCACGCTGTTGTTCGCGCTGCACAGCACGAGCGTGTTGCGCTGGGGCGTGGAGAAAGTGGCGGCACGTTATCCTGGAGAACTTGTCATCGGCGGTGTCAACGGCACATTCTCCAGTCCGATCATGCTCAGCAACGTGCAAGTGCATGCAGCGTCATTCGATGCGCACATCCAAACACTGACGCTCGCTTGGCGGCCCTGGGCCTTGCTTACCCGGCATGCGGACCTCACCCGTCTGGAACTGAACGGCGTGGACCTCGCGCTCAAATCCACCGGCGAACACCAACCCTTCCGCTTCGTGCGCCCCCGGCCGCCGCATCTGCCGGTGACGCTGGCGCTGCACAAGCTCACAGTGCGTGCATTGCAAGTCAGCGCGCCGGGCTGGTCGCAGCCACTGATCGTGGATCAAGCCTCGCTCGCGGCGCAACTCGACAATCGCGCCTGGGTGCTGAGTGCTTTGCGGGCAAGCGGTGCCCATGTACAGGTACAGGGCCACGGTGTCTGGCAGTTCCAGCACGGCGACCAAGTGAATGCGCAGCTGCAATGGCAGTTGGGCCTGCCGCAATTGCCGCCGTTCGCGGGCGAAGCCCGGGTGCAGGGCGACGATCAGGCCATGCAATTGCACGGCACGCTGCGCGCGCCGTTCCAGTTGCAACTGGCGGTGGAAGTCCGCGAGCTGTTCACCGCCCCCACCTGGAGCGGAACGCTGAATTTCAGTGGCCTCGAGCCGCAGCGCCTGCGCAGTAGCTGGCCGGAACTCTCCGCAAATGGTGAACTGCAGGTGCAAGGCACCCCCCAGGCGACAGTGCTCAGCGGCGGCGTCAATGCCCGCGAGCCGAAATACGGCCTGTGGCAAAGCCGCGTGGACCTGCGTTTGACGAGCCGCATGCTTCAGATACACACCCTGGGTCTCACGCGCGCCAGCACCGGTACGCGCTTCAATCTCAGCGGACAGGTGCAATACGCGGATGGCCGTGTGGAACCGGCCCTGCACGGCGAGTGGCGCGTACTGCCGCTGCCGCTCACCGGCAAGCCCTGGTTCGTCTCGCCACGCGGAAAACTCGAGGTCCGCACCCAAGGACAGCAAGTACTCCTGAGCCTGGACGGCAGCTTGAGCAACAACGGCCGTTTCAAGGCGGATGGCAATGTCAGTATGAACGCACCGCATGCGTGGAGACTCACGGCCAGCGCACAGAAATTCCAGGCGACGGTCGCTTCGTTCAATCACGACCAGCCGCTGCCACCCATGAACCTGCAATTCCGGGGTCACGGCGATACCAGCACCACGCGTGTGGATCGTTTCACGGCCACCTGGCTCGAAGGACGCATCCAGGCCCAGGGCCGCATTGCGCATGGCGGCAGCCAGCCCTGGCAGTTCGGACTCACGGCAAGGCATATCAATCCCGCCGCCTTGTACCCCGAGTTTCCAGGCGCGCTCAACTTTACCGCCCGGCTTTCCGGCCGGCTCTCACCCCGCACAACCTGGAATGTGAAGTTGAGCAAGCTCGACGGCGAATTGCGCAACGTGCCGGTGCAGGCTTCCGGCAGCATGAGCCACGGCGCAGAGATCTGGCAGTTTCAGAGTGTCGTCGTGCAGTCTGGCGACAACCGCCTGCAACTCAACGGCCAATACGGCAAACAAACGCACTTTGCCTGGAAGCTGGACGCGCCCGATCTCGCCTCCCTGTGGCCCGAAGTCCAAGGCAATCTGAACAGCTCGGGCCAGGCGGATTTTTCCGGTGCAGCGCCGGCGCTCGCGTTTACCCTCCATGGCAAAGGACTGCATTATCGGGAAGACCGCCTGGACAGGTTGAACGCGCAGATAAATTTGCAGGGCACGTCGCCAACCAGTCATGCCAGTTTGCATGCGGCCGGTATGGAGATCGGCAAGTTGAAAATTGATTCTGTCGAAGCCGAGGCCACGGGCTCGCTCGCCAGTCACGATCTCAAACTTGCGCTCAATTCACCAGTTGGCAATATCCAGATCGCGGGCAGCGGCGCTTACGCCAATCGCACCTGGCAGGGAAAGCTGGTGGACATCACCCTGTCCCCGCTCGGCGCGGGAAACTGGAAAAATTCCACACCTTGGCAACCGCGCATCGCGGAGGCGCATTTCAGCCTGCCGCAAGCCTGCGTGGCGCAAGCCGAAGCGCGCATCTGCTTGAAGGCCGACTGGCAACCAAAGCGTTGGCAGGCGGATGCATTCATCGCGGCGGTGCCCACGCGCGATTTGCAGGCGCTCCTGCCCGAGGGCCTCGATTACCAAGGCAGCTTCGGCGGCACATTGCATATCCGGGAGATAAACGGCCAGCGCAATCTCGGTCTTGCCGCCAGTCTGTCATCGGGCGCTATCCACAGTGTCATCAACCGCCGCCGCGTGACCTTGCTGGCTTACACATCCGGTGACTTCAACTTGCGCTCCAATGCGCAACTCACCACCGGCCAGTTGAACTGGACGCTGGCCGACGGCGGCTATCTGCACATCCGTTCCCAGATTGCCCACGATAAAAAACTGTCGCTTAGCGGCAATATCCAGGGTGAACTGCGTGATTTCCAGTTGATTCCCGCACTGGTTCCTGCGGTCAGCGTGGTCAACGGCAAGCTTCAAGTGAAGCTGGCGCTCAGCGGCACGCCCTCGGACCCGTTGTTCGACGGCACGGCTTCTCTCAGCGACGGCGCGGTGAGCGTGCCGCGCTACGGTCTGCGCATCAGCGATATAGCCCTCAACCTCAAGGGCGACGGCCGCCACCTGACGCTGGACGGCAGTGCCCACTCCGGCAACGGCAGCGTGGACTGGGCCAGCAGCGCCACGCGCAACAGCAACGTCTGGCAGGCCGAGGGCAAATTGAGCGGTACGAATTTCCAAGTGGTCAACACCTTGGAAGCGCAGGTGGAGGTCTCGCCCGCGCTCGATGTCAAACTCAACAACCGCGATATCTGGCTCGATGGCGACGTGACCATCCCGCACGCCAAAATCCAGCCGCGCGATCTCAGCCAGACCGCAGGCGTGTCGCCCGATCAGGTGATCGTCGGCGCCGGCAGCCAGCCACCGCAGGAAAAATGGCGCGTGCACACCAAGGTGCGCGCGGTTATGGGTCCGGATGTGAATTTTTCCGGTTTCGGCTTGAGCGGACGCATCACCGGCAGCGTTGAGGCGGTGGACGAGCCGGGGCACTACACCACCGGCAACGGCGCGCTGCAAATCGCAGGTGGCAAATTCGCCGCCTACGGCCAGAAACTCAACATCGAGCGCGGCCGGCTGCTGTTCAACGGCAGTTCCATTGACAATCCGGCGCTGGATATCCGCGCTATCCGCCCGCCGGCGCATCCCGTCAGCGTGGCCCCGAGCGCCACTGAGCAGAAGGTCGGCGTGGTTGTGCGCGGCAACCTGCACCATCCGAAAATCTCGCTGTTCGCCGAGCCGCCTTTACCGCAATCGCAATTGCTGGCTTATCTGCTGACAGGCCAGACCGGCGTGAACCAGAACCTCTCGCCGCTCATCGGCGCGCCGCCCACCACCGCCTCGGATGTGACGCAACTCGCAGGTGGACAGGTGCTGGCTTCGGAGATCGGCCAGCAGATCGGCGTCCAGGACGTGAGCGTGCAGAACGTCTCGCTTGCCAACGGCACCAGTGCCCCGGCCATGTTCCTCGGCAAATATCTTTCGCCGCGGCTCTACATCAGCTACGGCGTGGGCTTCACCCAGCCGATCAACACCCTGCGCATCCAGTACACCTTGAGCACCCGCTGGATGCTGGAAGCGGAAACCGGCTTCGCCAGCGGCGCGGATCTGATTTATTCCATAGAACGCTGATCAAGATGCAACTGCCGGAAAATATCGAGTGCAAAAAAATGATTGACTTTCGCGAACATCTAAGGCGGCAGCTAGCTTTTTACCAAGGTCGGCTGCGGCATACGATACGGGTTGTCTGGATGAGGCATACCGTATAGCAACGGCTATTCGTGTATTAATTCACAATACGAGTAAATCAACTTCACTCCCGCATCATCTCAATACTGACTCGATACCACTCTTATCTACTACAGAGCCAGCATCGTGGAAAGCAATATTTTATGATGGTATGAATCTCATTCAAGTTGCCAGCTCAGCCAATGTAGTCACTATTAGGCCGGTCCTTGATTTATCTCCTACGCGCCGGTTTATATCGGTACGTGACTGGTGGACAGGAGAAATCTATGTTCACGGTCAAACGAGGTTGTGCCGCAAAAATATTGTTCTTTTTGCAGCCAATCAAGCTGGCGGCGCTCATGTGGATCACTCTTTGGATATCGAATACGTAAAGTTCAAACAAGGTATCTTGTTCAAGCCCAATAACTCCAATGCTTCCGCTACCGTACCGGAACCCCAACTTGTCTTCTTGCGCCAGATGGCATTTGAAGTTTTGAACAGTCCGGCACTAGATAACTTGGTCCTATACGGCAGGGTTTTAGACATCAACAATGTCTTCACTCCACCTACCCAAAGATGGAAACCGCCTGCTACTTCCGAAGTGGACCTGAAGCAAATGTCTTATGCCAAATGTAGATCGCCCCCGCACTGTTGTTTCAGAAAATCATTTCAGGTTACTTGGCAAGTTGTACCATTCTTCTCTCGGCAGTGCCACCAATCCTCTCGGGTGCTATCAAGTAGCTAAGCAAACTGGTTACTCATAGTCGCTTAGACGCTGTTAGACGCTGGTTGCAACCTCTTCTAGTAGAAAATCTAATTACAAGATTGCACAGTAGCCAAGACCTCTGCGAGATTACTGGAAGGGGGCGTGCATTCGTAGCAAGAATTATTGAAATTGGCCAATAATCCCATCGCTTAGGCCAGCACGCTCAGCAGCCACGTACGCATGTGCTGGATTTCTTCCGGATGCACCGCATGCGGCATGGGATAGGTATGCCAGAGGATGGAACAGCCGCGTGCCATGAGTGCCTTGCGGGTATGCTCAGCGAGCGCTAGCGGTACCACCGGGTCCTGGGTGCCATGAGCGTAGAAAATCGGCGTGGTTCCGTTGGCTGCACTCAGCTGCACATCGAATCCTTCGGTCAGCGGCAAATAGGTGGATAGCGCTATGATGCCGGCGAGCTTTTCTTTATATTGCAGACCGGTGTAGAGGGCCACGGCGCCGCCCTGAGAAAACCCCGCCAGCACGATGCGCGCCGCCGGAATGCCGCGCTGATGCTCGCGCGCAATCAGGCCTTCGAGCGCGGCGCGCGAAGCCAGCATGCCGTCGCGGTCACGCGGTTGATTCAGGCCGATCTTGACGATATCAAACCAGGCGCGCATCGGATAACCGTTGTTCAACGTCACCGGTCGCACCGGCGCGTGCGGGAATACGAAGCGCACCGGCAGCGTGGCGGGCAGCGCCAATTGCGGCACGATGGGCTCGAAATCGTGGCCGTCGGCCCCCAGACCGTGCAGCCAGATGACGCTGGCCACCGGCGACGCGCCGGTTTCCAGTTCCACGCATTCGGGCAGGTTCGCCATCGTGCTCTCCGTTAGAATGGGGGTGCGATTGTAGCGAAGAAACAATCATTTTCCTTGTCCCCTCGCCCCCCCCTGAAGGGGGAGAGGGAAGGGTGAGGGGAAATTACTTTGAATTTCTCGAACAAAATCATTCTCATCACCGGCGCTGCCCGCGGCATCGGCCGGGCCACGGCCGAAGCCTTTGCCCGCCTCGGCGGCATGGTGGCGGTGCATTACCACACCAGCCGCAAACCGGCGGAACAGCTCGTTCGGACATTGGCCGGCAAGAATCACCGCGCCTTCGGCGCCGATCTCACCGATCCTGCTGCCTGCGAATCACTGATCAACGACGTGATGAAGCATTACGGCCGGCTGGACGTACTGGTGAACAACGCCGGCATCTACGACGTGAAACCGCTCAGGGATTTGAGTTACGCCGATTGGCAGAGGACCTGGGAAACCACCCTAGGCGCGAATCTCCTCGGCCCCGCGAATCTGTGCTTTCTGGCCGCGAAAATCATGATGCAGCAAAGCAGCGGCCACATCATCAACATCTCCTCCCGCGGCGCGTTCCGCGGCGAGCCGGAGGCCCTGCCCTACGGCGCCTCCAAGGCAGGCCTGAACCAGCTGTCGCAATCCCTCGCCCAGGCGCTCGCGCCCTGGAACATTTTCGTGGGCGTGGTGGCGCCGGGATTCGTGCGCACCGACATGGCCGCGGAACTGCTGGACGGCCCGCAGGGCGAAGCCATTCGCAAGCAAAGCCCACTCAACCGCGTGGCCACGCCGGAGGAAATCGCCGAAGCCGTGATCCGGCTCGCGGCCGACGGCATGCTCTATGCTACCGGCTGCATTCTGGATGTGAACGGCGCGTCGTATTTGCGCAGTTGAACAAGGAACTTTGATTATGGAATGGATCACGGACCCGGGCGTATGGGCGGCACTGGTGACGCTCACGGCGCTGGAAATCGTCCTCGGTATCGACAACATTATCTTCATATCCATCGTCACCGGACGCCTGCCGCAGGCGCGCCAGGCTGCCGCCCGTCAACTGGGCCTGACGCTGGCGGTGGTCATGCGGCTGGCGCTGCTCGCCACGATCTTCTGGCTGTCGCGGCTCAGCGCGCCGCTGTTCAGCCTGTTCGAGCAGCCCTTTTCGCTGCGCGACCTGGTGCTGATCGGCGGCGGCCTGTTCCTGCTCGCCAAGAGCACGCTGGAAATCCATAGCGATATCGAGGACAGTGCCGCACCGCGCACCGCCGGCGCGCGCCTGTCGCTGGCCTCGGCGGTGGTGCAGATCGCACTGCTCGACATCGTGTTCTCGTTCGATTCCGTGATCACCGCCATCGGTATGTCGGACCGGCTGTTCATCATGGCCGCGGCTATCATCATCGCCGTGGGCTGCATGCTGCTGTACGCCGGCGCCGTAAGCCGCTTCGTGCAGCGTCATCCCACCCTCAAGATGCTGGCGCTCGCATTTCTGATCCTCATCGGCGTGGCGCTAATCGCCGACGGCATCGGTCTGCACATCCCCAAGGGCTACATCTACTTCGCCATGGCTTTCGCCTTCGGCGTGGAAATGCTGAACCTGCGGCTGCGGTGCAGGCACACACCGTGAAAGCGCTTCCCGTTATGCTCTCCTGGAGCGGCGGCAAAGACAGCGCCCTGGCGCTGCACGTCCTGCGCCAAGATGCGCACTACGAAGTGCAAGCGCTGCTCACCAGCGTGAACCAGCATTACGGCCGCATCAGCATGCACGGGGTGCGCGAGGCCTTGCTGGATGCCCAGGCGGAATCCATCGGTCTGCCGCTGCACAAGATTAAATTGTCCGAGCGTCCGTCGAACGAAGAATACGAACAGAAAATGCGCGTGGCGCTGGAAGGGTTCAGGGCCGGCGGTATCCGGCACGTGGCGTTCGGCGATCTGTTCCTGGAGGATATTCGCCAATACCGCCTGGACAGCATGCGCAAGATGGACATGGAATGCGTGTTTCCGCTCTGGCACCGGCCCACGGACAAACTGGCACGCGAATTCATTGCCCTGGGATTCAAGGCGGTGCTCTGCTGCGTGGATGGGCAGGCACTGGCCGCGGAATTCGCCGGTCGCGAGTATGATGGCGCGTTGCTGCACGATCTGCCCGCCGGCGTGGATCCCTGCGGCGAGCACGGCGAATTTCACACTTTCGTGTATGCCGGTCCGGTGTTCCGCAAACCCGTGGCCTTCACGCGCGGTGAGCGCGTGCGCCGCGACGACCGGTTTCATTTCTGCGACCTGCTTGCAGCGGAGAATCCCCATGAACATCTGGCGACGGCCGATCACGGTTGACGAACTCAATCAATATCAGCAGCACACCCTGGTGACGCATCTTGGCATCCGTTACACGGAAGTCGGCGAGGATTACCTCCAGGCCACGATGCCGGTGGATGCGCGCACCAAACAACCCGCCGGTATTCTGCACGGCGGCGCCTCGGCGGCGCTCGCCGAAACCCTGGGCTCCACCGGCGCGAATCTGGTGGTGGATCGCGCGAAAACGCTGTGCGTGGGATTGGAACTGAACTGCAACCACATCCGCGCCATGCGTGAAGGTCAGGTCACCGGCACGGCACGGCCGCTGCACATCGGCAAAACCACTCAGGTGTGGGAAATCAGGATCACCGACGATCGGGAACGTCTGGTGTGCGTGTCGCGGATTACCATGGCGGTGCTGGACAGGTCCAACTTCCAAAGTTGATATCCGGCATTCCGCTTCGAACAAGTGCGGTTGCCGACAATCGCCGAAGATATCTGACCCGCTCAGCGAATCATGCGGAACCGCGGAGCTATTTGTATCTATCCGATTTCGAAGCCGCCGGAGTTCTTCGGGTCCAGCCGCGCAACCACTCCAGGAATCCGCCCCTTTGGTGTTCACGCCGGTAGGCTTTCGATGCCAGGCCGCCGGCGACGGTAATATCCAGGTCCGGAACCAGCCCCAGCACGCTGTCTTTCGGCTCACAGGCATGGAAATACAGCACCATGGGCGGATTTTTCGTATCGTAAGTGGATTTGCCGATGCGATGTGTCAACAGCATGTGCGGCGCGATCTCGCTGTCGGCAGCGATACGCGCGATTTCGGCTTCGGAAGCCACCACAAAATCCAGGGTAACCACCCGGCCGTTGGTGCGAAAAATCTTCACGGCGGTGATCTCCACCAGACGTTCGCGCTGTTCGCGTCCAAATACGGTCTTTTCGTCCCAGGCGATGACGCGATCGCCCACTTTGAGGTCCGCGCCGTAGGGGCAGAACAGGCATTGTGCTGAGTTGACGTTGCGCACATAACTCGGCAGGCGCGCCGATCCACGCGGGCGGTGCTTTCTCTTGCTCCACAGAGTCATCGCTATTCTCCATTCCCCCGAGCCGCCAAACGGCTTCCATGACACACGTCATCGTCCACGTTTCCTGACAGCAGCAGGCGCAAATTCAATCAACAATCGGATGTTAGAAGGAACGGTAGTTTAACATAAAGTGATTCAGGAAACCCTTGCGACATCGCATATAAGGACGGGGTATTACCAATGTGCCACGGCCTGCTGCGCCGCTGCATTCTCCGGCCGCGCCAGCAACCCGGTGGTGCTAAGCGTCACCTGATATTCGGCCCCGTCCGCCATCGGCAGATAGGTGGCGCTGCCGTAACTGGCGTCCACCCACGGCAGCCATCGGCCATAGCGTTGCATCAACCACCAGCTATCCGGCCAAGTGTCTGGCTTCAGGGAGATGGCGCTGTGGATTGCGCTGCGCTCCTCTGCCACAGCGCGATAACGGCCGCTGAGACGCTCCAGGCGATAACGGCTTTGGAGTCCCAGCAACGTGGCAAACCCGCGCCATTTGATGACGCGCGCATCCAACTGCCACTCGTCGCCATGCAGGTTTGTTTCGATCACGCGGCCCGCCGCGTCCCTGAGCCGGGCATGAAAATACTGCGGGCCGAGAGCATTGAAGCGCAGGGTGGCCACCAACTGTTCATGGGTCAGGGCAAAATACGTGCGCAGATCCAGCGCCACTACGCCAATGGCAGCCACCACCACCAGCAATACCAAGCCCGCAAGACTGCGGCTCGGGCCGTTGAAAAACCGGCCCTGCAACAACCGGGCGAAGCCGCTGAAGAACAAGATCAGACCAATGACCGCCGTGATCACCAGCACCGCACCGCACAGATACAGCGTGATTCTCGAGCCGTCCATTTCCGACTCCGGTTTGGAACACCAACCCTCACTTTAGCATGGGCTTCGGGGAGGTCTGCGCGTAGGCGCAGCCAGCGATAATGTTTATACTTGCAGCATGCGTACACTGCTGGTGACCTGCCTCGCCGTTATTGTGCTCCCGGCCCTGCTGACCGGTTGCGGTCAGAAAGGGCCGCTGTACCTGCCGGTGACGCCACCGCGTACCATTCCTGTCATGCCGCCGGTGGCAACTACCGCCAAACCGCCAACCACCGCCAGACCACCGCTCCAGGCACAACCCCACAGCCCGTACCCTGCCGCCACGAAACCAGGGGTATGAGCACCGCCGGACCCGGCGCGGTGCCTTTTCCGTATGTTTGATTACCGTGCGCGCGTATTGCACGCGGAATCCATGAGTCTGGAACTGCTGGCGCAGCGTTTCGGCACGCCGCTGTACGTATATTCCAAAGCCGCGATGCTCTCAGCCTGGCAGCGTTTTACCCAGGCGTGCGGCGGCCATCCTCATTGCGTGTGTTATGCCGTCAAGGCCAACAGCAGCCTGGCGATCCTGCAACTGCTGGCGAAACTCGGCGCTGGTTTCGATATCGTGTCAGTCGGCGAACTGGAACGGGTGCTGCGGGCGGGTGGCAATCCCGGCGGTATCGTGTTCTCGGGCGTAGGCAAGCGCGAAGATGAATTGCGGCGGGCGCTCGAGATCGGCATCCACTGCTTCAACGTGGAATCCGAGGCGGAACTGCTGCGGCTGTCGGCGCTCGCCGATAGCCAGGGCAAGACCGCCGCCATCGCATTGCGCATCAACCCGCAGGTGGAAACCGGCACCCATCCGCATATCGCCACCGGCCACCGCGACGCCAAATTCGGCATCAATAGCGGGCTTGCCGAAGCACTGTATCGGCGCGCGGCCAGTCTTCCCGGCATCCGTATTATCGGCATTGCCTGCCACATCGGCTCGCAAATCACACAACCAGCCCCCTTCCTGGATGCCGCCCGGTGCGTCATGGCGCTGGTGGACCGTCTGCTTGAAAACGGCATCCTGCTGGAGCATGTGGATTTCGGCGGCGGCTTCGGCGTGCGTTACCAGGCTGAGCCCCGCTTAGATGTCAGCGCTCTCATTTCACAACTGCGCGCGCTGGTGGAAAAGCCTGGATTGAAGTTGCTCCTGGAGCCCGGACGCGCGCTGGTGGCCGAAGCCGGCGCATTGCTGACCCGGGTGGAATACTTGAAGACAACCGATCAAGGCCGCTTCGTGGTCGTGGATGCGGGTATGAGCGAGCTCATCCGTCCGCCCTTATATGGTGCCTGGCATGAGATCCGTGCCGTGACTCTGCGCCCCGGCATGCCATCGGAAATCTACGATATCGCGGGACCGGTGTGTGAATCGGCGGACTTTCTGGGGCGCGGACGCCGGCTCGCCGTACAAACAGGAGATCTGCTGGCGGTCATGGACGCGGGGGCCTACGGATTCTCCATGAGTTCAAATTACAATTCCCGGCCGCGCGCCGCCGAGGTGCTGGTGGATGATGAACAGGTAACGCTCATCCGGCGCCGCGAAACACTCGACGACTTGATGGCCCAGGAAGAATTGCTATCTGGATGAGTGGCTGGGTTCCTTTCGCCGCATACGCAGTTGCGGCACCCTGTCGCAGGTATTACTATTATCAGTGTAAGTAATACCTTGGGAGACGATATGAATACCGCACTCACGAGCAAAGGGCAGGTTACCATCCCCAAGAAGATCCGCGACGCGCTGCAACTGACACCCGGCAGCCGCGTGGAATTCAACGTCAATGCCGACGGCCAGGTGGTACTGCACAAGGCAGGCGCACAGCGGCGCAACAAACTGGACCGTTTCGAGCGGGTGCGCGGCCGGGCGCAGATCAAGTGGCGCACCGATCAGCTCATGGCCCTGCTGCGGGGCGATTGATGCTGTTGGTTGACACCAATGTGCTCGTGGACGTGCTGGAAGACGATCCCGAATGGGCCGACTGGTCCATCAGCCGCTTGCGGGCGCAGGCGCAGGTACACGAACTGGCGATCAATCCCGTTATTTACGCGCAGCTTTCGCTGACGTTTGCGTCGGTGGAAACACTGGACCGGGCGGTGCGTGATCTTGCCCTGGAGATGCTGGAGCTTCCGCGTCCCGCCCTGTTTCTGGCCGGCAAGGCCTTCGCCAAATACCGCCGCGCCGGCGGACGCAAAAGCAACGTACTCGCCGACTTCTTCGTGGGCGCGCACGCGGCAGTGCTCGGTTGCGGCATCCTGACACGCGATCCGCGCCGGTATCGGTCGTATTTCCTTACTGTTCCTCTGATAACGCCGGAGTGACCTCTGCGGAGCAAAAATGGCCAACACCGTCTTCTACTCCTGGCAAAAAGATGCTCCTGAGAACATCGGATTCGGCTTCATCGAAGAAGCGCTCAAGGCTGCCCTGAATGAGCTTCATACCGACATAACCCTCGACAAAGCCTTGAACAGCGATCCCATCGCCGCATTACATCCATTCACGGTAAAGCTATACGATAGTTGCGGGCTATCCCCGCCAGTGACTGCTGTGAACGCAGGATAGTTCTCATTCCGAATTACCAGGCAACGCTCATGCCGGAAAACGCTAAAACAGGCACCCCCATGTTAAGTGGCCAGCAGAAACCGCTCATTCTGGTGGACGGCTCCTCGTATTTATATCGGGCGTTCTACGCCCTGCCACCGCTCAGCAACTCCCGCGGCGAACCCACCGGCGCGGTACGCGGCGTGGCCGCGATGCTCAAGAAGTTGCTGGCGGAGCATGCGCCTGAGCGGATCGCGGTGGTGTTCGACGCCCGCGGCAAGACTTTCCGCGATGAACTTTTCCAGGAATACAAGGCCAACCGGCCGCCCATGCCGGACGACATGGGCCTGCAAATCGAGCCGCTGCACGCGCTGGTGAAAGCACTCGGCTTTCCGGTGCTGCAGATTTCGGGTGTGGAAGCCGACGATGTCATCGGCACGCTGGCGAAACAGGCGGCGGATGCCGGACAAGCGGTGCTGATCTCCACCGGCGACAAGGACATGGGCCAGCTGGTTAACGAGCACGTGACGCTGGTAAATACCATGACCGGTACGTTGCTGGACCGCGATGGCGTGAAACAAAAGTTCGACGTCTGGCCGGAACAGATGATTGATTATCTGGCGTTGGTGGGTGACAGCTCCGACAACATCCCGGGTGTGTCCGGCATCGGCCCCAAGACCGCGGCGCCGTTGCTGGCCCACTTCGGCAGCCTCGAAATCCTGTACCAGCGGCTCGATGAGATCCCCCAGCTTGCCATCCGCGGCGCCAAGCAATTGCCCGGGAAACTGCGGGACCAGCGCGAACAGGCCATGCTCTCGCGCCAGCTGGCGGTCATCCGCTGCGACGTACCGTTGCCGGTAAAACCGCAAGACTTGACGATGCGCACGCCGGACCTGGGTAGCTTGCGGGAGCTATATACGCGTCTCGAATTCAAAACCTGGCTGCGCCAGCTTGACGGCGATACGCAGGAGAATACGGATAAAACTACCCCGGTGGTCGTTTCTTCTGCACGCAGCACGCAGCACGCAGCACCTGCGGCCAACTATGAAACCATACTGGATGAAAAGAATCTGGGTAAATGGATCGCGCGGCTCGAAGCTGCCGAACTGTTCGCCTTCGACACCGAAACTACCAGCCTGGATTACATGCAAGCGGAAATTGTCGGCATCTCCTTCGCGGTGAAGAGCGGCGAAGCGGCTTATGTACCGCTGGCACACAGCTACGCGGATGCCCCGAAACAGCTTGGGCGCGAGCGGGTGCTCAAGCGTTTGCGGCCGCTGCTGGAAAACCCGAAACATTCCAAGCTCGGTCATCACATCAAATACGACGCCCATGTGCTCAGGAACCAGGGGGTGTATCTTCAGGGCATGCGCTACGACTCCATGCTCGAGTCCTACGTACTGGACAGCACTGCCAGCCGCCATGACATGGACTCGCTGGCGGAAAAATACCTGGATTACCGGACCATTCACTACCAAGACGTGGCTGGCAAGGGCGCTAAACAGATCGGCTTCGAGCAGGTGCGCATCGCAGAGGCCACACGCTATTCAGCCGAGGACGCTGACGTAACCCTGCGCCTGCACCAGATCCTGTGGCCGCGACTCGCCGCCACCCCGGGGCTGCGCAAGGTGTTCGAGGAAATCGAAATGCCGCTGATACCGGTGCTGCTGGACATGGAACATGACGGTGTACTCATCGATACCGGGATGCTCAAGATACAGAGCGGCGAGATCGCCCAAGCCCTGCGCAAGCTGGAACTGCGTGCCCACAAACTCGCCGGTCAGCCCTTCAACCTGGATTCGCCCAAACAATTGCAAACGATATTATTCGAGAAGATGCAATTGCCTCCACTACGCAAGACGCCTGGCGGCCAGCCGTCCACGGCCGAGGATGTGATGGAGGAACTGGCGGCGGATTTCGAATTGCCGAAGGTGATTCTGGAATATCGCGGTTTGAACAAGCTCAAATCCACCTACACCGACAAACTGCCGGCACAGGTGGATCCAAAAACCGGGCGTGTGCACACCTCCTATCATCAGGCGGTGGCTGCCACCGGCCGACTGTCGTCCACTGATCCTAACCTGCAGAATATCCCGGTGCGCACCGCCGAGGGCCGGCGTATCCGTCAGGCATTTATTGCGCCCAAAGGTCACAAAATCCTGGCGGCGGATTATTCACAGATCGAACTGCGCATCATGGCGCACTTGTCCGGCGATGCCGGACTGCTCGGCGCCTTCGAGAAAGGCCTGGACATCCACCGCGCCACCGCCGCGGAGGTATTCGATGCGACGCCCGATACCGTCAGCGACGAACAACGGCGTTCGGCGAAAGCCATCAACTTCGGATTGATTTACGGCATGTCGGCCTTCGGTCTGGCGAAGCAGCTGGGAATTGAACGCGCCGCGGCTCAGGCCTACGTGGATCTGTACTTTGCACGCTACCCCGGCGTCAAGACTTTTATGGACCGCACCCGCGAGATCGCGCGGGAACAGGGCTATGTGGAAACGGTGTTCGGCCGGCGCCTATATCTGCCCGACATCCGCGCGCACAACGCGCAAGTGCGCCAATACGCCGAACGTACCGCTATCAACGCACCCATGCAGGGTACCACCGCCGATATCATCAAGCGTGCCATGATTGCCGTACATCGCTGGCTTAAGGAAAGCGGCACACGTGCGCGCATGATTATGCAAGTGCATGATGAATTGGTGTTCGAGGCGGAAGAAAATGCGCTGGATACTTTAAAACACGAAGTCACCAAGCTCATGGCCGGCGCGGCACAACTCAAAGTTCCGCTGGTGGTGGGCGTGGGTGTGGGCAGCAACTGGGATGAAGCCCATTAAAAAATCTGCGAAATACAGACACCGGAGTTGCCTGTGTCCATGAGTCTTCGTGACTCGGCTATCTTGCCGGCGTTGGTCGTGTAACGTTTTGAAACACTTTCCAGAAATGGTTTGAAACCTACATAAATTCAAAAAAATCGCAGGAATCCGGATATTTTTGTTGCGCCGCGGAACTTTTCCAGGGACAGGATCCTCAAACCCTATGAGCGCCGCAATAGCGCTCATCCCGCTCACCTCCCTGAGCGGGGAAAGCCACCCGGTCTCCCCCAAGCCGAGTGGAGTAATTAACCCCGGCGTTTACCCCTTTAGCGCCGGGGTTTCTTTTTTTCCTTACGGCTCAGGGGCTTGACAGCCAGGTGCTGATCACCTGGCGGGCAGCATCGACCCCGCTTTTGGAAAGTGCTGAGAATAGCTGCACCTGCGCCTGAGCTTGAAGCCGTTGCACCACCTGGCGCTGCGCCGCCACCGCCGCGCTGCGGGAAAGCTTGTCAGCCTTGCTGAGCAACACCAGCACCGGCAGCCGCAAGGGAGCTGTCCAGGCAAGCAAGCGGCTGTCGAATTCCGTGAGGGGATGGCGCGCATCCATCACCAACACCAGGCCCGCGAGCGCGCCGCGAGCGCTGAAATAATTCTCCAGTAGCCGCCCCCACTGACGTTGCACCGCCAACGGCACACGCGCATAGCCATACCCCGGCAGGTCCACCAAATAGCGTGCCTCTGAGACCGCGAAGAAATTGAGCAGCTGGGTGCGGCCGGGTGTTTTGCTCACGCGCGCCAAACCCTTGACCCCGGTGATGGCATTCAAGGCGCTGGATTTGCCGGAATTGGAACGCCCGGCGAAAGCCACTTCACGGCCGCTATCCGGCGGCAAATCCCCCAGGCTGGCGGCGCTTTTCAAAAAGCGGGTATGACGAAAATCAGCGACCATGGGGGCGTTTCCGGTGGAGCAGGCTCGAGAGCCTGGTGTAAAATCCAGCCCTCATTTACGGCGGACTCGCCCGGGGCTGCGTTCCCACGAGCATATCCCATGACCGCCGTGCCGTGTGCTTTCCCATAAGGAGCTCTGGCCCATGAACAAGTTTGTGATGATGGCAGCTGCGGTCAGTGTTCTTGCACTCGTTGGCAACGCAAACGCCAATGACAACGCCGCTGCCGGCCAGGTTAAAGCCGCGATGTGCGCCGCCTGTCATGGCGCCGACGGCAATAGCGTCAGCCCCCAATTCCCCAAGCTCGCCGGTCAGAACGCGGGCTACATCGTGCGGGAACTCGAACGCTTCAAGTCCGGTGAGCGCAAAAACCCCATCATGGCGGGCATGGCTGCAGGCCTGAGCGCGCAGGACATGCAGAACCTGGCGGCCTGGTTCTCCAGCCAGACGGTGAAGACCGGTGAAGCGGACCCGAGCCTGGTCAAAGTCGGCGAAACGCTTTACCGCGGCGGCGACCAGGCTACCGGCATTCCAGCCTGCCTCGCTTGTCATGGCCCGGATGGCTCCGGCAACGAACCAATGCCGATTCCGGCACTCGCCGGCCAACACGCGGATTACGTGGTGACTCAGTTGCAGGCATTTGCCGCTGGCGCCCGCAAGTCACCCATGATGGACCCCATTGCTTCACGGCTCACGTCGGCGCAAATGCAAGCCGTGGCCTCCTATATTCAGGGTCTGCACAGCACCCCGATTCAGCCCTGACACGGCTGAACTTTTGGCGTGCCACACCCTCTGAATGGCTACAACTCACCTTGAGTGGAGTCGCGTTACGGAAAAACATATAAACAGATTCAGGCTTACCGCCATGCTGGCGCTCGCTCTTGCAGCCGGCGCCAGCATCGCTGCCAGCGCGCCCGAACCCTATAAGGAGGGTGTCAACTACATCCCGGTGATGCCGGCCCAGCCCGTGAGCGTCAATCCGGGCCAGGTCGAGGTACTGGAATTTTTCTGGTACGGCAGTCCGCAATGTTTCGCGCTGGAGCCCTACCTGCAATCCTGGGACAAGGGCAAGGCCGCAAATGTGGTGCTGATCCGGGTACCGGCCGCCCTCAATCCGCAATGGGATCTGGCGGCGCGCGCTTATTACACCGCTCTGCAATTGAACCTCGGCGAACAGGTAAATGCCGTAATCTATGCCGCCATCCATATCAGCCATCGCAACCTCGCGAGCGCCGCGGATTATCAGAACCTGTTCACCAGCCAGCTGGGCGTTGATGCCAAGCAGTTCGAAACTGCCTGGAATTCGCTGGCGGTGGACGCGCAGATTTCCCAAGCCAAGGTGCTAGCACAGCGCTACGGCATCAACAAAGTTCCTGCCTTCACGGTGAATGGCAAATGGCTCACCGGCATTGGCTTTCACTTGAGCGGTGCTCAGATGATTGGCGCTGTCAACTGGCTGGCACAACGGGAACAAGCGCTGCTACCCCCGGGTACATTTTAAAAACTGCTTTTTAACCCTTCGCCATCTCGGCGAATTGCGGGAGGATTGAGATGAAAAAACTTAAGGTACTGACTATGGGACTGCTGGCTATCGGCGCGCTGGCGGTGAGCGCAGCGGCGCTGGCCACCAACACTTCCAGCTTTCAGGAAGGCGTGAATTATGTGCCGGTGTCACCGGCCCAACCCACGAGTGTCAATCCGGGCCAAATCGAAGTGATCGAATTTTTCTGGTACGGGTGTCCACATTGCTTCGGCGTGGAGCCTTATGTGGAGGCCTGGTTAAAACACAAGCCCGCGAATGTGGTCTTCAAGCGTATCCCCGGTGCCTTTACGGGCGGTGAGCATTGGGATGTTGATGCCAAGGCGTTTTACACCGCCCAGGCCCTCGGCATCGGTGAAAAAATCCATGAGCCGCTGTTCAACGCCATCCATCTGCAGAATCAGTACAACCTGACCAGCAGCCAGAGCGCCCTGCAGAAGTTCTTCACCAACTATGGCGTCAGCAAGCAGCAATTCGATTCCACCTGGAACTCCTTCGGGGTACAGCTCAAGGTGAATCAGGCACTGCAGACCGAACAACGCTACGGACTGCAGGGCGTACCCACGTTCATCATCGATGGCAAGTGGATGACCGGCGCCGGCTATCAAATGCCGTATCCGGAAATCGTCAAGTGCGTGCAATTCCTGGTGCAACAGGAAGAAGCGGCCCTCAAAAAATAACCTTGGGTTTAATGCAGAAAAAGCCGGGGCTTGCGGCCCCGGTCTTTTAATTCCGATAGCGATGGCTCAGTTTTTCGTATAACCCGCCGGTACCTCGAACAACGAGCCGGAGAGGCTGCCGGTATCCAGGCTTTTCAACTCGGTATGCGAAGTAAAGATCACGCTCAGACCATCGGTGTTCTGCTGCGGCTGGTTCTGTGCTTGCTTTTCGGCGGTCTTGGCGAGCAGCCCGCTCAACATCCCGCCCAGGCCCGACGGGGGCGCGGAGCTTTGCTGGGTTTGCGGCTGCGGTTGATTGTCAGCGCCGCAGCTGCTGAAAACGCGGATTATCGGAGTTCCATAACTCCGTGGTCATGAGGCTGCGGCTGCGTTCGTGGGTTTTGGGATTCTCGGTTTCCACGTCCCAGGTCACCTCATAGTTGCGGGTATTGAAGCCGTTGATAACTCGGGTTTTGCCGGTATCGCACATTGCTCTGCTGCCGGCGCGGCGGGCTGGATGCGTCGCCGGACGGGCAGCGGCGTACAGATAGGACGTTCGCTGTAGGTTCGCTTGTCGGGATGAAGTTCAATCTGCGTGTTTTGATCCACCCGGTAGAGATAGTGATGTCGCCGCCGCCCTGCGGGCCGTGCGCCATCCATTGTCTGCAGGGTGCCGAGCACCGCGCCGGTGAACTTGATGCGGGTGTCAGTGCGTTTGGTGTGTCCCTGCAGATAGCTGGTATCGCTGGCGCCCACCCCGGCACCCCCCCCGAAATGGGTTATGGTTTGCACTGTCACGCCCGCTTGGACGGTGGAAATTGCCATCCCCAAGGTCATCCCCAGAGCGGCAGTCAACGCAATTTTGCGGCTAACGTTTATCATTTTGACTCCCCCGGTATCTATGCCATCAACAAAAGTGCACTGTATAAGCCGAAGCGCGGCGCTTGCCAACAGGGGGGCTGGTAAACCCCGGCGGTTCCATTACACTTCACCCCCCTCAAGGATGATCGCAAGCACCCATGTCGCCTTTTGACGCCATCCCCCGCCTGAGCCTCCAAGAACACGCCGCTCAGCAACACCTGCACCTCAAGCCCTGGGACTCACTTTACCGGACGGCGATCGTGCTGGGACTCATAGCTGCCCTGTACCTGAGCTTCCGCTGGCAGTTGTTCCAGCCGCTGCTGCATGCCGCCCAGGAACATCACTGGACGCGCTTCATCGTGCATCCCAGCATCCTGTGGATGCTCATGGGTTTTTCGATGCTGTTTTTCCGGACACTGTTGTGGTTCCGTTACCGCACCCCGCCGGTGGCCGGTTTCAGCGATGCCCCCACGCTGACGGTGATCATCCCCGCCTATAACGAAGGCCCCATGGTCTCCCAGTCCATCGATTCCGTGGCTGTTGCTCACTACCCGTACGGACGGCTGGAGATTTTCGTGGTGGACGATGGCAGCGGCGACGACACTTGGGAACATATAGAGGCGGCCGCCCAGCGTCATCCGGGGCTGGTCACCACCTTGCGCTTTCCCCAGAACCGCGGCAAACGCGCGGCCTTGGAAGCCGGTTTCCGTCACGCCCGCGGTGACATCATCGTGACGATCGATTCCGACAGTGTCATCGAGCGCGACACCCTGTTGGCCATGGCCGGACCTTTCCGCAACCCGAAAATCGGCGCGGTGGCCGGCCGGGTTTCGGTTTATAACCGGGGTGATGGCTTGATTCCGCGCATGCTCAAAGTACGCTACGCTCTTAGTTTCGATTATCTGCGCGCGGTGCAATCCACCTATGGCACGGTGTATTGCTGCCCCGGGGCGCTCGCGGGCTACCGTGCCAGCGTGGTGCGCGCGGTGCTGGATCGCTGGGTGAATCAGAAATTCATGGGCGTGGCCTGCACCTACGGCGAGGACCGCTCCATGACCAATTACATCCTCGCCCAGGGCTATGACACCGTCTATCAGCGCGCGGCTGTGGTGCATACCGTGGTGCCGCTTACCTATGCGCGGCTCTGCAAGATGTTCCTGCGCTGGGACCGGAGCTACGTGCGCGAGGAAATCCGCTTCGCACGCATCGTGTGGACACGTCCGCCGGCGGCGCGCGCCATCGCCGTTACCGACGCCATCGTAACCAATCTGCGCTATCCGGTAAGTTGGGCGGCACTGGTGCTGCTGGTGGCCATCATCATCTGGCACCCGGCTACGCTGGTGCGTTTCCTTTGCGTTATCGGCATCATGGCTTCCTTCAACATGCTCTACTACTTGCGCAGTGAACGCTCCTGGGATTTCGTGTACGGCATTTTCTATTCCTATTATTCCGCCTTTGCGCTGTTCTGGATTTTTCCCTATGCAGTGCTCACGGTGCGCGCCAAATCCTGGCTGACGCGTTGATTTTGTGTTTGGCATTACGGCCGGGACGGCCGCTGCCACAAGCCACTGATGCAGGCAGTATGGCTGCTTCCGCAAATCGGGTGTGCACGAGCCCGTGGCTAAAACGCCTTCTGCAACTCGATAAACGTCGCGCGGCCGTCGCCGGGAAAATAGCGGTAGTTACCGAAACTGTAGTCGGCGCGCTCCGCATAGGCCTTGTTGGTGAGATTGGTGACGCGCAGTGTCAGCGACCAGCCGCGCACCAGGGATTTCTCCGCGTACACGTTCAATAGGTCCTGGCCGCCGTAACGGTGCCGGTTGGATTCGTCGAGGAAATAACCGCCCACGTGCGTCCAGGCAAGCTCCAGTTGCGTGCCGCCGACGCTCCGCCAGCGCAGGCGCACGCTGCCGAGACTGCGGGGCGCATATTTCACGTCGTTGCCGGCGGTGATGTAGTTTCCCTGGCCGAGGTTCTGGCTGAAGGCATAGCTGTGTACCGCATAGGCGCCATCCAGCAGCACGGCGAGGGACGAAGTCAGCGCGTAGTTGAGGGTGAACTCCACGCCGCGCGAGCGGATGCGGCCATCGCTCACGTTGAACCCGTTGGCGTCGCGAAAGATGAAATGGTTCTGGAGCTGGTAATAGGCATCCGTGTCCCAGCCGAACCGGCCCGCCTGTCCGCGCCAGCCGAGTTCAAAGGCATTCAGCGTTTCCGAATGCAGGTCGGCCACGGACTGCTGGCGCTGCAGCTCGTAAAGCTCGGTGGTCTGGGGCGCGCGAGCGCCGCGGCCGATGTTGAAATACAGCGTCTGTGAGGCAGTCGCGAGATAGCTCACGCCGAACTTCGGCAGCAGATTCACGAACTGATCCGCGCGGTCCGCCGGCCGGTTGAACAAACATCCGCCGAACGAGCAGGGTATGCCGTTGGCCTGGGTGTTGCCCACGTGGAGGAAATTCACATAAGTGTAGCGCACACCCTCCAGGCGCACGCCTCCGGAAAACAGCCACTGCGGATTCCAGTAATGGGTCACGTCCACATACGCGGCCAGCGTGCGACTGTCGGCGGCATAGTCGTAATGCAAACCCCGCGGGCGGATGGCGGCCTGCGGCGGCGGCAGCGTGGTTACCGGACCCGGCTGGAACTCCATCACGCTACCGTGGGCGTATTCCGCGTCACTGCCGTAGATCACCGATGTGGTTGCTGACAGGGTATCGCGCAGTTTCACCTGTACGCCGGCGCTGTTGGCGGCCGTGGTGGCGATAGGCTCTCCCGGCAGGTAGTGCTCGGTAAAGCTCATCCAATTGTGACGCGCGTAAGGCGTGATGTCCAACTCGCGGTCATGCGCCAGTTTCAACCGCCATTTCTGCAACACGCGCACACTCCGCGCATCGCGGAACGCGCCGGGGGTGGGATTGGAAGAGCGCAAGGCCGGATTCTCATACGCATCCAGGCCATAAATATAGCCGGCGGTCTTCTGATTGAGGTTAGTGGCTTCCAGCAGCGTCTCGTGGCTTACCGCGTTGTCGTCATGGTCAAGGCGCAGCGTCAATTTCTGCTGCGCGTAACCGGAATCCGCGCGGAAACCATCGCTGTGCGCGGCATTGGCACTGACACGGAACCCGTCCGTGCCGTTCCACCCGCCGACACTCGCCTCGACACGGGTGTAATCATTGGCACCGCGTTCGACAGTCACACTGCTCCGTGGCAGGGACTCCGGTGGACGCGTGAGCACGTTGATGATGCCATTCAGCGCATTGGAGCCGTACAGCACCGAACCGGGTCCGCGGATCACCTCCACCGCATCCGCCTGCTCGGTGTTGATTTCGAACAGAGCGTTCACGTCGCAGAAACCGGCCGGCTGGATGGGCACGTCGTCTTCCAGCAGCAGGAAGGCGCCGCAGGCACCGGCGCCGGTAAACAGCGGCGAACGGATGGCCATGAGACTTTCCTGGCCGCTGCCCGCCGTGATCCACACGCCCGGGACCGTAGTCAGCAACTGGGAGGGCTGGGTTGCGCCCAGCAGATTCAGCGTAGCGCTGTCCATACGCACGGTGTTATCCGGCAGGATTCGCACCGGCACCGGTGCGCCCGTGTCCGTCACCACCACCTGTCCCAGTTGCACGGTGTTATCACCAGCCCACGCTCCGTGGCTAAGCCACAGGCACAATCCCCATGCGGAGCAGGCCAGCAGGCGTCGCAGAATGCGGCGGAGACCGCCGCTCCCAGCCCAAAACCCATTATCAGATCGCTGCCATTGGAAGCAGGTATCTTGGTCGCGGGAGCGCCGGTACCCGTCGCGATACCTGTCTTCCGATTTCATTGCGGCAGAGCAAATGCAATGACGTAATCGCCGCGCGTGCCGAAACCATCGCCGTGACCGCCGGCGGCGATCACCACATACTGGCGGCCGCCCACGGCATAGGTCATGGGCGTGGCTTGGCCGCCCGCCGGCAGTTTGTACTGCCACAACATTTTGCCGCTGTGAAGATCGAAGGCACGGATATCAGCGTCCACGGTGGCGGCAATGAATATCAGGCCACCAGCGGTGACGATGGGCCCGCCGATATTGGGTACGCCCAGGTTCCAGTGATTGAACAACGCGTTACCGAGCGGCACCTGCCATTTGATTTGGCCGGTTTGCATATCCACCGCCGCCAGTTGTCCCCAGGGCGGTTTCACGCAGGGGATGTGCAATGGCGACAGGAACACCGAGCGGCGCCGGCCATACGGCGTGCCGGCCATGGGCGCGAGATCCCAGCCTTTGTATTTGATTTTGTAATTACCGGAGTGAATCAGAGCTTCATATTCGTCGCGCGGTATCAGTGCATCCAGCCATGGCAGGTTCATGGTGTTGACCACGGCAAGCTGATGCACGGGATCGAAAGCGATGCCGCCCCATTCCACGCCGCCCGCATTGCCCGGCTGTTCAATCGTGGTTTTCAGGCCCGGCGGCGTGAAGATGCCTTCGGAATGATATTGCTTGATGAGCGCGCGGCACTTACCCTCGTCCCAGAAGGTCAGCCCCCAGGCATCGCCCTCCGTCACCGGCCCCTGTCGCACCAGCGGCTTCGGCAGAACCGGAAACGGCTGGCTCTTGGACAGCACTTCACCGGGTACGCCATCCTGGGGCACGGGTTTTTCCACAATCGGAAAAATCGGCGCGCCGGTTTCACGGTTGAAGGTAAACAGCATACCGGTCTTGGTGGCTTCAATTACCGCCGGCACATGCTGGCCGTCGTGGATCAAGTCCACCAGCGACGGCTGTGCCACGGTGTCGTAATCCCAGAGATCGTGGTGCACCAGCTGGTAAGCCCATACCAGCTTGCCGGTATCGGCATTGAGCGCCACCACCGAGTCCGCCCAGCGGTTGTCGCCCGGCCGCTCGCCTCCGAAATAGTCGGCACTTGGGGAAGTCGTGGGCACGAACACCAGATGGCGCGCTGGATCGGCCGACAGCGGCGGCCAGGCATTCGCGCCACCCACGGTTTTTGCTGCTGCCGGCGTCCACTCCTGGTACTCCGGATTGGAGGGATCGCGCGGAATCGGATCCCAACTCCAGATTAACTTGCCGGTGCGAGCATCGAAGGCGCGCACCGTGCCACGCTCCGAGTCCACCAGGCGGTCATCGCCAATGGACGATCCGACGATTACCTTGCCGTCAATTACCACCGGCGGTGATGTCACCAGATAATTTATGTACTCGCCGCCTTTGTAAGTGAAGTGGATATTTTGCGAGAGATCCAGAACACCACGATCTGCAAAATCCTGACAGAGCTTGCCGGTAACCGTATCCAGCGCCAAGAGACGGTGATTCAGCGTAGGCGCGAAAATGCGCGCATGGCAGGGCGCATCTGACAGCGACTGGTCGTCCACCCACAACGAGACGCCACGCGAGGCCGCGTCGGAGTACCAGATTTTTTTCACGTTTGAGTCGTAGCGCCAGCGCAGTTTCCCCGTGGCCGCGTCCACCGCGTCCACGTTGGTTTCGCTGGTGGTGAAGTAGAGGGTGCCGTCGTAGAGGATGGGCGTCGCCTCGAAGGTCATGTGCGACTTCCATTCATCGCCCGGAAAGCCTTGGCCGGTCTCACCGGTGCGGAAAATCCAGGCTACCTTGAGATGCTTGACGTTTTGCGGGGTGATCTGGGCCACCGGCGAATAACGCGTACCGCCGGGATTACCGCCGTAATAACTCCAGTCGGTATCCGGCACCGGTGCGAGCGGCGCCTGTCCACCCCCACAACCTGCGACGGTCAAGGCCACCGCCAGCGTCATCCAGCCATATCGGAAAAGCGTGTGCATAAGCCACCTCCTGCTTGGGTGGGGTGAAAATAGTCGCGCGGCGCTGAGCACTCAACAGCCAGGGTGACGAGCGGCGGCATATTGGGTCGAGCGGCGCCGCTGCACGGCTAAGCGGTCGGCTCAGGAATTGAAAAGCTGCGGCAGGCGGCTGCGGTAGCGGCGGCTGAAGTTCACGAAGCTGCCGTCCTTGAGCAGGATGCGGTAGTCGCCGCTGTCCCAGGGTTGGATTTCACGGATGCGATCCAAATTCACGATGTGGCCGCGGTGCACGCGTGCGAAGCGTTTGGGATCAAGGCGCTTTTCCAGCGCGGCGAGCGATTCGCGGAGCGGATAGACTGCGCCTTGGGCATGGATGGTGACGTAGTTGCCATCCGCCTCGATGCGGTCAATATCCGCGGTGTTGAGGATGAACTCACGGTTGAGTTTTCTCACCACCAACCGTTCGATACCGGACTGGATGGGACCGGCGCTTGGGGCGTGCGTGGATGTCTGAGGCAGGCGGCTTTCCAGCCACAGGCGATAGATGCGGAAGGCATATAGCGCGGCAATAATCAGCCAGTAAGAGATGAAGTCCTTGCGGTACTCGTAAAACCAGCTGGACAGCGGAGGGCCGAAAAGGTAATACCGCCCGGCCGCCATATACGCCACCTGGCGCAGCGCTACCATACCGCTGACATGCACAATGGAAAACGGAACGGTCGCGAGCAGATGCGCAGGCACGCTCCAGGGCCATGAGCGTGCAGTGATCAACAGGCGGTCATTCAGCCACGCAATCGCCGGAATCAACAGCCACACCAGGATCGCGCTGCTATATTCCCAGGTGAACGGCTCCCAGGGAGACAAGGACCGGCCTTCCCGGGCAAAATTGCTGAGATCGGTCAGTGCGTTCACCGTCGTGATAGCTGCGACTGTCCCACCAAAAACAATGAACTGCCATAACCGCACGCGCCGGCGGATGGCCAGCATCTGCCCTGCCTTTATATCAACCCCGTTATGCCCCATGTCTGACCCATATTATTCCGGCGCGCCATTCTAACCCTTCAAGGCGACGGCAGTCCGGCCGCTTCATCAACCACATGCTCCTCCGGCAGTGCCACACTCGGCATGGGATGCACCTCGAAACTGAAACCGGCATTGGCTTTTATGACCGGATCGTCGGCACCGAGAGAATATACGTCGGCTGCATCTTGAAGCCGGATGATGGCGATGCCGTAAGCGCCCTTGGGATCAGCGACCGGTCCGAAAGCGATGACCCAACCATTTTGCATGAGGCCGCGCCAATAGACGGCATGCTCCTGCATCAGCGTGCGTTCCGCAGGCGTCATGTCGGCAGGAAAGCTCAGGCGCGGCGGATTGAGTTTGTATAGAAAATAGTTCATTTGATGTCCCCGGTGGATGTTCAGGATGGGTTTTGCCGAGAAAATCCCTGATGACTGTCAACGACTATCACAGCCCGCTTGCGCACTCAATGCGGCTTTGCGGTCAGCAGAACGTGCATCTCCGCATGGGAAATAATGCGGCTGATGAAATCGAAGCTGCCGGTGTTATGCAACTCCCGCGCCGCCTGGCGGATGACGGTGAGCGCCGCCCGCGCCAGCGCGCCGCCCACACTCACCCGCGCTACGCCCAGGTCTTTCAGTTCCGGAAGCGGCGGCGTGCCGGCAGCAGCGAGGATATTGATGGGTCCGTGTACAGCCTTGACCAGCCGGCCGATGGTGGCGGCGTCACTCACGAACGGCAGGAACAGGCAGTCGGCGCCTGCTTCCCGGTAGGCGTTGGCGCGGCGCACCGCTTCCGCGCAGGCATCGCCCTGGAAATAACCCGGATGAAAGGCATCGGTGCGCGCATTGATGACCAGCGGCACGTCCGCTGCCGCTCGCGCGGCCCGCACTCGTGCCACAGCCTGGTCTAAGGGTAACAATACGCCGCCGCGGGAATCTTCCAGATTGAAACCGGCAACACCGGCCGTCACGGCCAACCGCACGGTTTCCGCCACCGCCCGCGTGTTCGCGCCGTAACCCGCTTCCAGGTCGGCGCTCACCGGCACGGCTACCGCCCGCACGATGCGCGCCACCGCGGCCAGCATCTCCTCACGGCTCAGATGTTCGCCATCCGCGTAGCCGAGGGCATTGGCTACGCCGGAACTGGTAGTGGCGATGGCCGGAAACCCCAACGATTCCACCACGCGTGCACTGGCCGCATCCCAGGCGTTGAGCAGCAGCAGTGGCTCGGGACCGTGGTGCAGCGCCCGCAACACCTCCGCCTTGCGGCGCAGCGCGGCGGAGTCCTTCATATCACTGTTTTAGCGGCGCGCGACCGGCATTTTGCAGCGCGGCATTGAACTGCGGCAGATCCCTCAATTGTAGCTGACGCCA
This sequence comes from Gammaproteobacteria bacterium, assembly GCA_027315405.1. Lineage (GTDB taxonomy): Bacteria > Pseudomonadota > Gammaproteobacteria > Natronospirales > REEB76 > REEB76. The sequence continues at coordinate 57,517 of DAHUYB010000035.1, forward strand.
CTGGTGCATGACCGGCGCCAGCAGTTTCTGTTGGCGCTTGAAACCGGTGCGCGCGTCCGGAGTAGGTGCGGCATCGGCGCTCTCCACCGCCTGTTCGAGATTCGCGAGTGCGCCCCCGAAATAGTTCAGGTTTTCCAGGTTGACAGGTGGCACGCCCACGGAATCGTCGGGATTGGCGGGCGCGACCCCGCCGATGGTACCCAGCTTGCGCGTGAGCGCCGCCGCCTGCTCGGCGAGCGCACCCTTGAGGCCGTGGAGCGCCTGCAACTGCGCCAGCAAGGATTCAATACTGTGGCTGGCCTCGGCCACCTGCACGCGCGCCGACTCAATCTGCTGCGCGAACTCGAGTTGGTGACGCAGGCTGATGGTGAAGATTTTCACACGCGGGTCTTCCAGCACCGTGAGCGGCTGGCTGTAGGATTTGCCGTTCACCGAGAGTTTCAGCGTGTATTTGCCGGGCACCACCCACAGACCGCCGCCGGCTTGACCGTGGCTTTTGAGCGCCGACGGAAGCGCGTAACGCAGATCCCAAACGAAGCGGTGCACGCCGACGCCGGCCGACAGCGGCGTCGGTCGCGTAACCCAGTCGGGCGTGGAATTGATCTTGGAGAGGTTAATTGTCTCCGCCGGAGTGTCGCTGCTGAAATGCTGCACCGGATTCCCCAGCATGTCATAGATGTCCAGCGTCACCGGCGTGTAAGCGGGTGACTTCAGGTAGTAATCGATGTAGGCGCCCAGCGGCGGGTTTTTCGCATGCGGCTCGTCAACCGGCAACGGCGTACCGGTGAACCCCGCCGGCAACACCCGATAGGCAGGTGCCGGCTTGAACAACCAGGCGGACGCCTGCGCCACCTTGGCAGTGAGCTGCCGCAACGGCGCCACATCATCCATGATCCAGAAACCGCGGCCGTGGGTGGCGATCACCAAGTCGCCGTCATGCACGTCAATATCGCGCACCGACGTCACCGGCAGATTCTGCTGCAGGCTTTGCCAATGAGTGCCGTCGTCGAAGGACACGTAGATGCCCCTCTCGGTGCCGGCGTACAGCAATCCCGGTTTCGTCGGGTCCTCGCGCACCACATTGACGAAACTGCCGTCGGGAATGCCGCTCACCCTCAGCTTCCAGGATTTTCCGCCGTTGTGAGTGACATAGATGTACGGCTGGTAATCGTTGAGCCGGTGACGGTCAACGGCCAGGTAGGCGGTGGCGGCGTTGAAATGCCCGGCTTCGATGCTGGCCACTTTCGACCAGGGTGTGAGTGGCGGCGGGGTAACGTTAAGCCAATGCTTGCCGGTATCATGGGTTACCCATACCAGCCCGTCGTCGGTGCCGGCCCAGATAAGGTCGGCTTTAAGCGGCGAGGGCGCGATACTGTAGATCACGCCACGGCGGGGAGTTTTGACCGAGGCATCCACGGCCGTAACCGCATCCAGGTTGGATGGCACCCCCGGATTCGGGCGCGACAGATCCGGACTGATGATACTCCAGTGCCGTCCGCCGTCGGTGGTGCGGAACATCTTCTGATTGGCGAAATACAGTGCATGGGTATCGGCCGGCGAGAACGCCAGCGGCATGGTCCAGACGCTGCGGTACAAGCCGGGGTAGGCGAGCGTGGGGCCGACGCTTTGGGTCTGGCCGGTGGCGATGTCGAGGCGGTCGACGCCGCCGCCGTAATCGCTGCCGTACACATAATTAAAGTTGCGGGGGTCCACCGCCAGATAACCGCTCTCGCCGCCGGCGGTGATTTCGCGGAACTGCATCATGCCGATGCCGTCGGTGGTATTGGTGCGGCTCGGCAGGGCCGCGGCGCCCGAGTCCTGCTGCGCGCCGTACACCCAATAGGGGAAACGGTTGTCGGTGGTCACGTGATAAATCTGGGCGATGGGCTGGTTGTACCAGCTTGACCAGGTCTTGCCGTCGTCGAGGCTGACGATCACGCCCTGATCCGAACCGGCGATCATATGCGCGGAATTGTCCGGATCGATCCACAGGCTGTGATAATCGTCGCCGGTGGGATCGCCCTTCAGGGGCAGGAAGGTTTTGCCGCCGTCGCTGGATTTGTAGATAACCGTGTCGCACACGTACACGATGTCGGGATTCTTGGGGTCCACCGTCACACCGCTGAAGTACCAGCCGCGCTGCCAGATGCGTTGATCATTCGATACTCGCGTCCAATTCACGCCGCCGTCGCTGGACTTATAAAGCCCGCCCTGGTCGGCATCCACCAGCGCGTACACGATCTGCGGATTGCTGGGCGCTACCGCCACACCGATGCGACCCACGCCCTCGTCGGGAAATCCGCGGCCGCTGATCTGCGTCCAATGGTCGCCGGCGTCGTGACTTACATACAGGCCGCTGCCGGGGCCTTTGGAGGGCGGATACACGTTCCACGGCGGCCGGCGCGTCTGCCAGAGGGCGGCAAACAGGGTCTGGTCGTTACCGCCGAAGGCCAGGTCAATGGCGCCGGTGTTGTCGTTCTTGTACAGCACCTTCTTCCAGGTGCGGCCGCCGTCGCTGCTCTTGAACACGCCGCGTTCGGCGTTGGCCCCATAGGCATGGCCCAGGGCCGCCACATAGACGGTATCGGCGTTTTTTGGGTCCACCAGCACGGCGCCGATCTGCTGACTATCGGTCAGTCCGATATGGGTCCAGTGCCGGCCGCTGTCCGTGGATTTATACATGCCGTTGCCGTAGCCAATGTCCGAGCGCATATCCGCTTCGCCCGAGCCCACATAAATAACCTTGGGATCGGAGGGCGCCACGGCCAGCGCACCGATGGAACCCACGGGCTGCTGGTCGAAAATCGGGGCCCAGGTGCGGCCGGCGTTATGGGTTTCCCAGACGCCGCCGTCCACGGCGCCGAAATAAAAATGGTTGGGCTCGCCGGGCACGCCGCTGACCGCCAGCGCGCGGCCGGAGCGGAACGGGCCGAGCATGCGCCACTGCAGGCTCGAATATAGGGCCGGGTTCAAGGGCGCCGCCTGGGCAGGGGCGTTGAACAGGCATAAGGTCAACAGCGACAACAACAACCAGGCACGCACGCTCATGGAGTTCTCCGGATTCTTGTGGGTGACGCGAGTTTGGGACCGATGAGACGGGCATAAGTTTTACACGTTTGGCGCCGACTTGCGCGCCGTGGCCAAAGTTTCGCCAGCGGCTGACGGCGCCCTTGACATCCTTACAATATTTCTAGAATACTGGAAATATGGAAACAAAAACCGCACGGCTGGCACTCACCGGCCTGGCTCATGACACCCGCCTGGCGATTTTCCGTCTGCTGGTGCCGGCCGGCCCGGAAGGCCTGCCAGCCGGTGAACTGGGTGATCAGCTGCACCTGGCAGCGGCCACGCTTTCCTTCCATCTCAAGGAATTGCGGCACGCGGGCCTCGTCAGTCAGCAGCGCGCCGGACGCAGCATTTTTTACGCCGCCGATTACACCGCCATGAACGGCCTGATCGCCTACCTCACCGAAAATTGCTGCCAGGGCGTTGCCTGCACTCCGGCGGCCCCGGCCGCCGCCAGATACGCAAAAAATTCCCGCGCCGTGCGCCACCGCAAAAGCCGCGGCCAGACCTGAACCGAAGTTCCGTATCCGTACGGTCTTACCCAAGGAGAACTGCCATAAATCGTCTGCATGTCCATGTCGCCGTGCGCGACCTCGACGAATCCGTCCGCTATTATTCGACGCTTTTCGGCGCGCAACCGCTGGTGCGCCAGCAGGATTACGCCAAATGGATGCTGGAAGATCCACGCGTAAACTTCGCCATCTCGGCCCGCGGCCGGACTCCGGGGGTGGCCCATCTGGGCATCCAAGTGGAACAGCCCGCGGAATTGGCTGCGATCACCGCGCGCCTACGCGGCGCCGAACGGGAATTGTGCCAGGAAAGCGACGCCCACTGCTGCTATGCGCGCTCCGACAAGACCTGGAGCACCGATCCTTCCGGCATCCGCTGGGAGAGCTTCCACACCCATGGTGAGATCACCAGTTACGACCACGCGGCCTCTAGCCACAAACCCATGGGCGGCGGTGGGAACGCTGCTGCTGCTCCAGAATCCACTACCTGTTGTGGCGGTTGAAAACTCAGTACGGGAATGTCGATTTTTGAGAGCCGCCTCAGGTCAGCCATCAGGTTGGTCGGTTCTCACGGAGAAACACATTCGGTTTTTCCGCCCGGTGAATCTGACGGAACGATGGTCGCTTCCTGCGGCAACGGTTTCTGAGCCGTCTCCTCGCCCAGCCACACGGACAACAGTGCGCCGAAAATACCGATAATGGCGAAAATCAGCATCAACCAAGCCACGCCGATGACATCCTGCACCAGCGGCAACAAGAACACCGCCACCAGCGCTCCCACCCGCGACACGGCGGTGGCCAGGCCGTGGGCGGAGGCGCGCAGTTCCGTGGGAAAGAGTTCCACCGGAAATATCCAGCAGGTGTTGGCGGGCCCATAACTGATGGCCACCTGCCAGAGCAAGAGTCCGATCACCAGCGCCGCCAGCGGCGGCGGGCCGTGCAGTGCGAACACCCATACCAGCAACAATCCAATGACCGAACCGACGAAGCCCGATATCTGCGCGCGCAGGCGGCCGACGCGCTCGATGCTGATGGCCAACAGGGCGGTGCCGATGATGGCGACGATATCCAACAGCGTGTTGCCGATGACGGATTGCACGTTGCCGTGCAGTCCCAGACCCAGGAGCAGCAGCGGTGCATAAATGCCGAAGCTGTAGCCCATGATGTCGAACAGAAACCAAGGCAGAGTGATGAATAACGTACGCCTTATATAGGTGTGCGAAAACAATTCGGCCCAGGAGGCCAGCGGCGTCTGCCGGCGTTGCTGTTCCGTTGCAATCAAGGCGCTGCGTTCCTTCTCGCCGAGGGACGGCACCAGTTGCGCAAGTACCGCCACCGCTTGCTGGACGCGTCCGCGCCGCAGATACCAGCGCGGCGATTCCGGCAGATTTTTTCTGAGCCACAGGATGCCGAGTGCGGGAATCGCGCCGGAAACCAACATGAACCGCCAGGCGTGTTCGCCCAAGGACAGCAGCGTCAGGCCCACCATGCTCGAGACCGCGGCGCCGCCCATCCACAACGCGAACACCCACACGGTAATGCGCCCGCGGCGCGCCCGCGGCAGGAACTCGATCAGATAGGTGGCGGACAACGGGTAATCCGCGCCCACCCCCAAGCCCAGCACGAAGCGCAGCACCGCCAAGGAAGCGATGTCCCAGGCAAACCCGGAAGCCAGCGCCGCCACCAGGAACGTGGCCATGTCGAGAAGATAAATCGCCTTGCGGCCGAAGCGGTCGGCCAGCGGCCCGCCCAGCAGGCTTCCGGCAAAGGCGCCGACCAGCGCCGCGCCGCCCAGCAACCCGGTCTGCAATGCGCCCAGATGCCACTGCCGTTTGAGCAGGATCAGCGCGATGGCGATGATGGAGATGTCATAGCCGTCGAGGAATATTCCCAACCCAGCGGCCCAGGCGGAACGCCGGTGCAGCTTGCCGATGGCGGCTTCGTCCAGATGATTGGCGACGCTTTGCATGGGCGGAAAGCCTATCACCATTCCGTGGCACATCATCCGCTGGGGATCAGCCGGCAGTAGACACTCCTGCGTCATGCGGAATTACGGTTCTTGCACGGCTGAAAACCGCAACGCAGCGCCTCGGTGCGCGTCTCCGCCACGCGCAGGCCTGAGGCGTCTGGGGACAGGAGCGCTTTGGAGGATCCCGCGCTTGCCGCCATGCGCCGTGACTCCCGGATCGTGATGAGGGATGCAAATTTTGCGGAGCCGCCGGACGGTTATTCTGCGGCACCTCATGGTTCTTTAATGTTTCCGGCGATGCGCCGCTTACGGCCTGGTGTGGACGTCTGTGTACTACGGCCCTGAGGATGCAAATCCATGCATACTATGCGAGCCGCTCAAGCTCCTGGTTGAAGAAAACCACCTGAATAGGGAGATATGCATGCAACGGCGCTATACATTCTTGATGCTGCTGTCCATATTTATCGTGGCGTGTTCGGTTTACGGCATCTTTATCATCTTCAAGGTCGCCAGTCTGCCGGTCCAAGTCAATATCGTGGACGCGCTGCGCATGCAGGCCAAAGCAAAACTCGTGGATGCGCTGGTACAGGCGCCCTTAACCTCGCTCGCCGAAGTGCAGGCGCAGGCGCGCACGCTGTTGAATGCCGCAGCCACGGGTTAGTGTGTCGGGCCGCAAGCTCCATCCGCAGCAAATCGTTAAAGCTGCTCGGCGCCGGGAAGCTATACTTAATACACTGGGGGATCGGGAGGGATCGCGATGAAAACCCTGATAACGCTGCTGCTATGTGCCTGCATGACGGCCGCCGCCGCGGACCAGGTGTACCGATGGGTGGACAAAGACGGTCACGTGCATTATTCCCAGACCCCGCCGGCGAGCACCGTGGTGCACGCCGAGAGCGAAGACGTCTCCGCGCCGCCGCCGGACCCCACCGCTGTGCAAAACGCGCAAAACCTGGTGCAGCAGATGCAGGTGCAGAACCAGCAGGCTCAAGCTGCTCAACAGCAAGCCCAAGCGGAGGCCCAACGACAGGCCCAACAGCAACAGCGCTGCAACCAGCTAAAGGCGCAGCTGCAAATCCTGGAACAGGTCGGAATCGTGGCAACGGTAGATGCCCAGGGCAACCGGACGTATTTATCCGACGCCCAACACGCGCAGCAGGAGCAGCAACTCCAGCAACAGATCAACAAGGAATGCAATTCCGCTGATCACTGAACGAAAATGTTGAATCCTGGAAAGGGTGTTTAGGCTGGCGTAACCGTGCCTGGATCGCATGGCGCAACGCGGCGCGCGCCAGCAGGCGCGTGGAATCGAGGGTCGGCAGCGGCGAGCGCGGCTCCATGTAAGGCAGCGCCCGATGGATGATGTTATCGGGGCAAATCAAAAAATCCACGCCGCTGTTCGCCAGCTTGTCGGCCGAGGCCAGCATCAGCTTCGCCACCCCGGACCAGTCGTTGCAGTAGATGCGCTGCATGTAATCGGTCAGCGAATAGGTGTGCAGGGAAACTTCGGGATGCGCATGTGCTCGCCCAGAAATTGAGGGCCTTTCACGCAAATGGTCTGCTAGCAGAGCGAGGCGCCTTCAGCGGAGCAGGCGACGATGCCAATGTAGCGGGGCATGGACGTTGCGAACGTATTGGCAGCGCTTGGCCGGGTGTAGTATCAGATAATCTCGCCAAGGTCATGAACATATTCTTGAGTGCAAAAAAATTACTCAATCTAGGCTATCGTGTCCGATAAAGTCCTATTTATGGCCCCGGCCACGCTCCCCGGAATTGCAGCTTTCGACCCCACATGGTTATCAAAAGGCTGATGCCAGACTGTGCCGAGACGAGTTACTACATGCGGTCGGTGTGGAATACCTTGAGGTAAAGCACACTCAGGCATCGGTAAGGATATCCCGGAGCGAAGTGGCGGACGCCGGCGTATTCATGCCCGTCCCTTTGAATGACCCAGGCTAGTTATAGACCGGTTAGTTCCATTTTACGAGCCTGGAACTCCGCGGCTAGATTCTTCGCGGCTTGAGTGTCAGGAATTCCACACCCTCCACCTCGCTGGAAGACAGATCGAAGTGCGACAGGGTTTTCTCGCCCAGCAGCAACTGACAACCGGCGCATTCGAGCGCCGGCACGTCTTTTAGAGAGAAGGCTCCGAGCCGCATGGAATCGATGTTGATCAGATGCGCGCGGATATGCCGGCCGTCGGCGGTGGTCGCCGTCACCGAATTGTGCAGCACCTGGTATCTGGCTTTCGACTTCTTCAGGAATGCATCGCTCACTGCGGAAACGCTCGCGCCGGTATCCACCATGAAGGCAGTCACGCGCGACTGGCCCAGGATCACCGGCGCGTAAAAATTTCCGTAGGTCTTGGACAGTCTGAGCTGGGCTTTCTCTTTGAACTGTTTCGGGTCCGCCTGTCGCATGTCCGATTCAATCGCGATGCGCTGACCCGTGAAATAAGGCTGCTGTCCGATGGCGGCCAGATGCTCGTCGAACGAGGCCAGCAGCGCCAGGGCCTCGAAGTAGCGCTTCTTCTGCACCAGCAGCGTGGCCAGGTTGCCGCGCGCATCCACCAGGTAAGGCACCACGTCCAGCGTCTTGTAGTACCAGTCGATGGCCTGGTCGGTCTTGCCGAGATTGGCGAGGCTGTTCGCGTAATAATAAAAGAGATCGTAGGTGCCCTCGCCCAGCGCGATGGCTTTCTGGAATTGCACCACGGCTTGCGCATCTTCACCACGCTGGTTCTGCACGATGCCGAGACGGGCGAGCGCGACGCCGTCATTCGGACGCAGCCGCAGGTAGGCCCGCCAGTCCCGTTCGGCGCATTCCAGATCCTGGTTGCGCATGCAGTCGAGCGCGGATTTCTGCAGCTCGGCCGGTGTCTTCGGAGTTTGTGTACAGCCAAACAGCGCCAATGCAACGAGGGTTACGCGAAGAGCCAGAACGATCAGTCGCTTTGCATGCAAGCTTGTTGTCATGTGGGCTTCACCCTTTTGTAGACGCGTACTCGCTCATCAAACTGCTGGTTTCAGATACGCCTGCCCCTGGTCAAATACAAACCTGGAACCGTAATCTTAGCAATGAATACAATGAATACGCAGTCATCCATGTTTCACGCTGACGTACACCCAAGCGTCCAAGCTGGACTTCAGCTTCACGCACACATGTTTGTAGGCGTCGGTCTCATACTCATCCGCGCCGCGCAGTTCATGCTACGTGATGGCGAACACCACGCCTTCCACTGTGTTCGCCGGATCGTCGCTGGGCACCAGGATGCGGTGCACTCCCAAACCGCTCTCGGCGATTACTTCCAGATCCGTGATCTGCACGCTGGAAAGTTTGTAGCCGGTGACCGTATCCGGCGTGCCTTTGAGCGTGCGGCCGAAATTGGCGCGCTGCACGGCTTCGTCCCGGAGCGTGCCATAGGAAAACAGCCGCTCGCTGCAGGTATCCGTCATCCAGCAAAACCCTTTTGAACCAGCCAACACAGTACCTCAACGCCCATTTCTTAGCCCCCTCACTCCAACCCTCGGCAACCGCTCCTTGCGTTGCCGTACCTCCTACCTCCCTGTAGTCATCTCCCACCAAGGGTGAGCGCGCATGCTCCTGGAAACGGCCTCGAAAGCGGACTTTTAAGCGGACTTATAAACCCGTTTAATTCATATAACTATTTGATATAAAATGCACTATGGCTAATAGAGAAGCGGACATAAAAGAGGACTTTATAGCGGTCAAAGACCGGGGTGAAGCGGCCTCCCTAATGGAGCCGCTGCTGATCAGCGTTGGCTCGCGCCAGCGCGCCGCACTGACCGATCTGGCTCTGGAGCTGGCGCAAAAGAGCGCTGGGTTCCGCCGTTCCCTGCCCCCAAGCCTGCTGGCATCGCTCGCCGATCTGGTGCGCTCCATGAATTGCTACTACAGCAACCTGGTCGAGGGGCACGACACACACCCAATTGATATCGAGCGCGCCCTCAAAGGTGATTACAGTAAGGACGCCAAAAAGCGCGAGCTGCAACTCGAGGCAAAAGCGCATATCGCAGTTCAGCAATGGATCGACGGCGGCGGCTTGAAAGGCCGTGCTCTCACTGCAGAATTTATCCGCGAAACCCATCGCCGTTTCTGCGAACTACTGCCGCAGGATCTTCTCTGGGTTGAAGACCCATCGACCAAAGAACGGACCAAGATAACCCCCGGCGAGCTACGCAACCGCGACATCAAGGTCGGCGAACATGTCGCCATCAGCCCGCCTGCCATACCGCGCTTCCTGAAGCGCTTCGAAGAGGTCTATGCATCTCTCGGCAAAACCGAAAACATCATTGCCGCCGCCGCCGCACATCACCGTCTGGTGTGGATACACCCATTTCTGGACGGCAACGGTCGTGTTGCGCGCCTCATGTCGCATGCGATGCTGCTGGATACGCTCGACACCGGCGGAGTGTGGTCAATCGCCCGCGGTCTGGCCCGCAATGTTGATGCTTATAAGGCGCACCTGGCCGCCTGCGACCTGCAGCGCCGCAACGACCTCGACGGCCGCGGCCATCTCAGTGAAGAGAATCTGGTGGAATTCACGCGATTCTTTCTCAGCACCTGCATCGACCAGGTCGCCTTCATGGAGCGCCTGATGCAGCCGGATCAATTGCGCGCGCGCATCCTGCTGTGGACCGAAGAAGAAATCCGCCTCAACCATCTGCCGCCGAAATCCGGCGCCATCCTTGAAGCGGTTCTTTATCGCGGCGAACTGCCGCGCGGTGATGTCGCCTCAATCGTCAGCACCGAAGCGCGCCATGCCCGGCGTATTGTCTCCGCCTTGTTCGAACACGGTGTGCTCAGCTCGCAAAGCACACGCACCCCGCTGCGACTGGCGTTCCCCGCGAAGTTTGCGTCGCGATGGATGCCGGGATTATTTCCCGATAGGGTATAGAAATTGAGAAAACGTATGCACGAAACGACCTCGGTTCCCGACGAATTCAATTCCGACGAGTGGCTGAACACTCTGACTCATTTCCTGGGTTTCCTGCTGGCGGTGGGCGGCGTGCCGGTGCTCAT
>DAHUYB010000069.1 GCA_027315405.1 Gammaproteobacteria bacterium
GCCGATTAAGCCCATGACCAGCGACAGCAGCAACGCGGTCGCGATCAGCGCCGGTGTCACCGAAAAGCTGAACGCCATCATGGCGCCGTTGGTGTTGGTGCTGGCCTGGTAATTGTTGAAGATGAGATAGGCGATCAAGGCGGCGGATGCGCCGCCCACGAGTCCCAGCACCACGCCTTCCAGCACCACCGCGAACAGGATCGGCAGACGCGCAAAGCCCAGTGCTCGCATCGTAGCAATGTCCTGCATACGCTTGGCTACGTTTGAATACATGATGTTAATGGCCCCGAATATTGCTCCAATAGCCATGAGTAACGTTATGACAGCGCTAACCAGTATAAGTATCTTGCTTAAAGGCCCGGCGATCTGCTGAAAATACGCAGTTTCGCGCACCGCAGTTACGCTGAGTTGTGGATTTCGCTCCAAGGCAATCCTGAATGCCTGGAATGCAGACGGGGATGTGAGCCGCACGTAGACATTTGAGTATTGATTCGCTGCGTTATATGCGGTCTGCAATTGGACCACATCGGTAAACAATTCCGATTCGTAAATTCCGCCTCCCATTGCAAAAATGCCCACAACTTTCCAGTCACGGTGGTTCCAGTTAAAGGAATCACCAACGGAAAGTCCCCGAAACAGGCGCTCTGCCTGCTGGCCCACGACGATCTCATCCCGCCCAGCTTTAAACATGCGACCTTGTATAATGCGCAACTTCGGCCAGATATTCATAATGTTCTGGCCTACACCTCTCAATGTCACGGTACCCAACAGATTGCTGCTCCGCGTGGTAATTTGAGCGGTTGCCTCAAACGTACCAGCAACCAGCGGACCGCTGGTCGTATCCTGAGCCACGCCCGGCATCTGCCCAATAATATGGATGGCGCTACCGTCGAGTAAACCGCTACTGTTGCTCACAATTGCGACGCTGTTAGAGCCCGTGTTTTTCGCAATCGCAACCAAGCCTTCACGAATGGACAGGATTACCACGAATACCAGCACGACACCGAAAAATCCGACCGCTGCAGCGGTCGATGATTTAAGCCTGCTGCTCATGCTGCGGACGTTCCAAGCGCTTACAGCTACCAATTGCCTAATTGGCTCGCTCATCTCATGTTCTCCTCAACGCGTCTGACACGTGAAGTCGGGTCACCTGCAGCACTGGGATAATTGCGACCCACACTCCACACAAGATGCTTAGGAGAATACCCAGGAAAATAGCCGACCAAGTTAGGCCGAAAGTCGGTGCGTACGCACCCACGCTGCCGTACAGCAATTGCGTTAGTTCATATCCCAATATAAGGCCACAAATTGCGGCTGAAGTTATCAGCAATAAAGATTCCTGTAAAACCAGTTTCACCAGCCACAACCGCGTGAATCCAAGTACGCGATAAATGGCAAATTCTGCAATGCGTTCGTGTATTGACTGGTTCAACGTATTGCTAATGATGACCAAAAGAGTAAAAAATACCGCAAGACCAACAAAAATTGTTATGGCACTGACATTGCCATACTGACGAATAAAACTGATGGTCTCTAGTTGCTGCGATTGTGTAAGCGTCTGAGGCGAGGAATTGTCGAAGAGCCTGTCTATTGCGGACGAAATCGATTGAGCCTTTCGCGCATCAGCAATGCGTTCAAAATAGATGTACACTGAATCGTGACCCCGGGGATCCGCTACACCTTCATTGAAATAAGCATAATGGCCTATAAAAAAATTCTGATAAGCAGAAGATAAGGCTGTGTGGTAAATGCCAGACAAATGGAAGTACCACGTAGTACTGCCATCTTTCTGCAGCGTTTTGGACTCTACTGGAATCGTGTCGCCAACTTTCCAACCCATGCGCTTGGCCAGTAATGAGCCTGCCAATGCACCCTGTCGGTCGTGTAACCACGCACGGCGTTGCGCTAGTGGAACAATGACTTCTGGAAATACACGAAGAAAGGACGATGAAAAGAAAAAAATCTGGAACTGGTTCCGTGGGTCTTTGTAGTAACCAGTGAATCCGTTCAAATATGTTGTAGCATTCACCCCGGACACTGTTGCGATTTTATTGTAGTAGCTCAATGGTAAGGGGTTGCTACGTGCAATTTTATTGCTAGTAACCAAACGCTGAGCGACCGATATGGCTAATGGCCCCACTTGGCCCTGACGCACAGCTGCGAGTATGCAGAACAGCATGAAGGCCACTACCACCGACAGGAAGGTGAATATGGTTCTCGCCTTGCGGCGCTTGAGTGCACCCCAGATCAGCGTAAAGGAATTCATGGTTGCGCGCCTTATGATTGCTATATCAGGTCTCCAGTTATGAAGGTAGGGTGCGTTTGCGCACCTACATAATTCATGTTTCCCGCAAGGCCGTGGCCACCGGTAGGCGAGCGTACGGCACGGTGCAGCAATATGCGGTGTCAACTACGACTTTCTGAGGGCCTCTGCCACACGCAAACTGGCAATCCGCTGCATTGGAGCCAGACATGCCAAAATCGTGAGAACAACAGCCAAGACAACGCCTGCTCCAGCCGCACTCCAAGTCATCTGGAAAGTTTGCAGTAGATTTCCGACGCTCGGATACAGCAGGCGCGTGGCTACCCAACCCAGAATCAGCCCGATAATGCCGCCGGAAACAATCAGCAGCAATGCTTCACGAATGACCAGCAGAACGATCCAAACGCGTCTAAATCCCAATGCACGGAACATAGCAAATTCGGCGATGCGCTCACGCACCGACTGGGCAAGCATATTGCCTACGATCAACAGCAAACTGAAAAACACCGCGATGCCAACGTAGATCACCATGGCGGTGATGTTGCCGAACTGGCGGATGAAGCTCACAGCTTCTTCAACCTCCGACTGCGTCAGTGTCTGGGGCGAAGAATTGGCGAACAGTGCGTCTATCGCGTTGGAAATACGCGTGGAATTTCGCGGATCATCCACGCGTTCCTTATATTGGTTAACCAGATTCTGGAACTGCGGGGCCACTCCCTGGTTGTAGTACCGGTAGTGAGCAAAAAAGAGACTCCGGTAGGCGCTTGGCAAATCCGTGTGGTAAACGCCGCGCAGATGAAAATACCAGGTCGTGCCACCGTCCTTTTGCGCCGGACCGCCCTGCACTGGAATGGTATCGCCCACTTTCCAGCCCATACGTCTGGCCAGCAGCGAGCCCACGACCGCGCCTTGCCGATCCGCCAACCATGCCCGCATTTCGGCTGGCGGCGTGCTGAATTCCGGGTACACGTTGAAAAGCTGTTGGGCATTGGTGAACACCGCCTGAAATGTGCTTTGCCTCTCGCGGAAATAACCCTGGAAACCCAATAAATACGCCACGGCCATGACGCCGGGCACGCTCACGATATTGTTGTAATAACTCAATGGCAGCGGAGTCCCTTGCGAAACCATTGCGTGGGTGTCCAGGCGTTCTGCGGTTCGGATGGTCAGCTGGCCCATGATGCCGTAGCGGGTCGCCGCGAGAATGCTGAACAGGGTAAAGGCCACTACCACGCAGAGCCAAGTGAAGAGCCTGCGTGCCTTGTGGCGTCTCAACGCGGCCCAGATCAAAGTCACGCTATTCATTTTTTTACTCCTTCGCTTATTGTGGGAGCGGCTGTCCCGGCCGCGATTCCAATCCCAAGAATCACGGCGAAGATCGCCGCTCCTACAACATCAATTATCCACTGTCACGTCACGCCTCGCGCAAAGCCTTGGCCACCGGCAGGCGCGCGGCCCGCACCGCGGGGAACAGGCTGCCGATAAACCCCATCACGATCGCGAGAATCAGCGCAGTGACTATCAGGCTCGGCGTGACCGCGAAACTGAACGCCATCATGGCGCCGTTGGTGTTGGTGCTGGCCTGATAGCCGTTGAATACCAGATAGGCAATCACCGCGGCGGCAATGCCGCCAATTAACCCCAGCACCACGCCTTCAATAATCACGGCAACCAGGATTGGCAGGCGCGCAA
>DAHUYB010000090.1 GCA_027315405.1 Gammaproteobacteria bacterium
CACCGGCAGAAGTTGCTTGCTGATCGAGCGCGTGATCGGATAGAGCCGCGTACCCGACCCGCCGGCGAGAATAATCCCTTTGTAATGCATGCGGATTCCTTATGGAGCAATGCGGTTAAACACATCGGCCCCCGGGTTGCCTGGGGCGCTTCCGGCCATCGTGGTCCTGCCCGGCGATTCTAAGGCCTTTACAAGCCTTTGAGAATCCGCCGAAAAGAAACTGACCTTCACACCGCCGATATTGAAATCCTGCTGACGGTCGTCGAGATCAAAACCGTCGTTCTCCCATGTCTGCCGCTTGAAATCGTAAGGATACCGGATAACACCGAAATCTGTCCGCCCGAGTCACGCATATCGAGTTTTTCAAAAATTGGCCATTTTCCGGTAATTTTCTCAATGCGCTGGAGCACCAGAATCGAGCTGTTTGACAAGTTATCAGCGATCACCACCTCATGGCCGGCAGAAAGCAGCTCCACGCAGGTATGGGAGCCGATATAGCCGGTACCGCCGGTAACCAATATCTTCAAAAGATCTCGCTCCTGAAGTATGAATCAGGGCCTAATCATGACCTTTGTGTTGTTACCGCCAGTCCTTGCTGAAGGCAAGGAAATAAAGAGATTTAGGTCGGCGGCTGCTAGGTTTCGCGGTCCCCTAGCCATGGGCGATGTTATTTTACTATCTTCAAGTGAGGGTGCATCTGACGCTGCTTACGTTCTTCCAAAGATACACTGTGATTAAATTCCGGTACCAGCGTGCGCAATACGCTCAAGGCTTGTTCCTGATCGTGCTCGTCAATGGCTTCCTTTAGCTTCACAAGACCATCTGATATCAGAGCCGCCTCTGTGGTGGTGCCGCTGGTCAACATCAGTTTGGGATGAACCGTTGTGCGCAGGGTTTCCTGGGCATAAAACAGTTCTTCATGCAGCTTCTCGCCCGGCCGCAGTCCCGTATATACGATTTGAATATCGCGTCCGGGCTGCAAGCCTGATAGCTGTATCAATTTCTCGGCAAGACTTCTGATGCGGACCGGCTCGCCCATATCCAGTACGAATATTTCCCCGCCTCTGCCGATAGAGCCGGCCTGCAAAATCAGGTTCGCGGCCTCGGGAATAGTCATGAAGAAACGCGTGATCTCAGGGTGCGTTACCGTGATCGGACCGCCAGCTTCGATCTGGCGCTTGAAAAGCGGTACCACCGAACCAGCGGATCCCAATACGTTGCCGAAACGTGTGGTTATGAAATGCGTGCTGCTGGATTCATTCACCACCTGGCAGTAAAGCTCCGCCACGCGTTTAGTGGTTCCCATCACATTGGTGGGATTGACGGTCTTGTCCGTGGAAATCAGCACGAAGGTCTCCACTCCATAACGCTTCGCCATGTCCGCGACCACTCGGGTACCGAAGACATTGTTGCGGACCCCCTCGATAATATTGTCTTCAACGAGCGGCACATGCTTGTATGCCGCCGCATGGAATACCACTTGGGGCTTATGTTGCTCGAATATATCGCGAATCGCGCCGGGATCGCGCACGTCGCTGAGCAGGCTGTTGAACAGTAATCCCGGACAGGTTGTGTTGATCTCCTGATCGATGCGATACAGGTTGTACTCGCAGTTATCCAGTATGGTCAATAGCCTCGGCTTGTGTTTGCCGATCTGACGACATAACTCGGATCCAATGGAGCCGCCACCCCCGGTTACTAAAATTCGCTTGCCACGCAGGAACGACTCTACCGTCTGTGGATCCAGCTCAACTGGATCACGACCAAGGAGATCTTCGACCGTAACCGCACGTAAACGCGATACTTCAATGCGTCCATCCGCCAAGTCCCTCATTGAGGGCAGCGTGATACACTTGACTCCCGCCTGCGCACATTGAGAAACAATCTTGTTCAAAGTCGAGGGTGGCGCGGAAGGCATGGTTACCAACACCACCTGCGCTTCAAGTTTCCTCACTACAGCAATAAGTTCGTCCGTAGTTCCATAGACCCTTATGCCCCGAACCTCATGTCCGATCTTGGCGGGATCGTCATCCAGGAATCCAACGGGGTCAAATGACTCAGAGTGCTCCAAATCGCGCAAGAGCATTTCGCCTGCGCGCCCCGCGCCAATCAGCAAAGCACTCTGACGATTCCCGAAGTCCAGACGAAAACGATGATCGCGAAAGATCCTGTAAAAGACTCGACTTGAGATCAGCACAATGATCAGGAGAAACGGATACAACAGCAATACCGAACGCGGTATACCCTCCAAACGACCAATAAGAAAGCAGATTAGTATGGTAAGGGGGGCGGCAACAACAACAGCCTTGATCAGCCTAATCAAATCCGGGATTGAAGCATACCGCCAGATACCGCGATAGCAGCCAAATACCCAGAAGGATGGTCCGTAAACCGCAGCTGATACCAGTGTCAGCAGGCCGATAGATTTCCAATCAGATCCGTGGATAAATCCAAGATTCTCACGTAGCCAGTACGAAACGACGACACACACTGGCAACCAGGCAATGTCATGTGCAAAAATCAAGGTGCGCTTTAACCCCACCGGCACCTGGATTAACCGCTTTACTGCTTGGTCCCCTCCCATCCGCCACTCCCAATTCAACAAATACCGTGCAAAAATTGCACAAATAATACCATAGGCACATCAACGTTGGTTTTCGGCGGAACGCCAACTAAAAAATCAGGAGCCCATCACGGTGATCGTATCGTTTTCATGGACACTCTGACCGGCCCCGGAGGAACTCGTTTGCATAATGTGGTCCCGCTCAGCATGACACGCTTGCGCACCTTGCCTGGTTTTACCGGGAGGCAGCAAGCTGAACAGCATCACCTTAGTGTCGGTAACGGCCCAGTGTCTCGCATACAATCCACTCTCGCACTCGGGATCCAACCCAAAAGGAAAGATGTAATCCAGCCCCTGGATCTGGATTCGATCCATAACCTGCAGCCCGTTTCTCAGATCAACCAGATCGGCACGATCAAAATCGGGAGACACAGCCCAGACCCCCTCATCACAGCAGGCACTTAGCTGCATGGTTTTCCCGTCCGGCAGCTTGGCGTGATCCAGTATCTCCCCGCTACGGGTATCTATCCTTATGATGTCGTTGCCGAAGAAACTGATAACCGCACTGCGTCCCGCATCGCACGAAACGATATCAGTGGGATAAGACGAGAAATTGTGCCCGATTCGATGTGTGCTTATGAATTCCTGCATACGCCCGTCAGCCCACAGGGCGTACCCTATATCTGGGTTAGTGTCATGAATCAATATCAATCTGTTGTCGGGCAACAAAAGTCCCGTACGCGGGCGGCTGCGGTCCGTGTTGAACAGCTGCATCTCCCAGGTATCCAGGTTAAGCACGCCAATTTTTGCGCTGAGCCGATCCACTAGCAGGACTTGGTTATTTGTGCGCCTGATGGAGAACACCGGCCACAGGTTGCCGACATTAATATATCGTTGCAACACTCCGCCTGACGATACCTGTCCGAGCACGTGTATGCCGCGAAAATTTCCGATCACCAGGATTGAATCATCCGGTCCGCGCACTAGCGGTCCGATGGGTACAAAATGGGGGGGTGACAAGCGCCGAACCATCAAGGTACCGGCGTCGGACACCGTGAACAGGTTGTTCTGGCTATCAATGGCGGCAATCGCAGGAGCATTGTCAACACGGTAGCGTGTGGCATAAACCAGTTGCCGACCAACGACTGTGCGTACTATCTGCAGAGACTGGGAAGATTGGATATTGGCGCCGACCTGGAAATGCACGATTTTATTTCCGGTTGGCTGGGTAATGTAGGCCGTGGAACTTGACGCAGCGTACATGCTGTAAGCGCCGCTCGGCACCTGGTGAGCGAGCTTCACGTCAAACGGAAATTGACCTGTTAACGTAAGAATCACACTGTTCTGACGTGAGCTGACGACCAGGAAATTACCCCCGCCAACTGAGATCACATCGGTGGGATCAATACCACGCGGTGGAAGTGCCTTTCGGTCTAAGCCGAGGATGGCCGCAAGACCCACCGCCTGTATGCGCCCGGTCACAGGATCGAGAATACGTAGGTAACCGTCCCGATCCGTGAACAGCAGCTTGTGCCTCCACACGACGACCCCAAAAGAAGGGGTCCCCGCGGTAGGATATTCTTGAGAAATTGAGAGATCGTTGGAATGCAATGCCACAATGCCAAAATTGGGCTGTACTACATAAATTAGTTGGTTTTGGGGATCGGCAACCACCGCATATGAATTCTGACGCAGGCTAACGTGGCGGATAATTCTCAAGGATTGACCTTCGACTTGTATCAGTTCCACATCTCCGGAGTTGACACTCGTCACCACGATACAGTCGGCAGACACCGATGCGAGAGCGATGGCTGCAAAGTTCACTTGCAGTCGTGCAACGATTTCCCAACTGTCCAAATTAACCTCAACCAACTCCCGTGAGCTGCGGCATGCAATAACCACTGCATCGTTGCCAGCAGGCGCCATGGCGCTGACATTACTGCAAAGACCCAGCGGTGGGCGTTGATCCTGAAGATTTTCGGCATTCAACTCGTGCAACACGGAAATGCCGAAACTTTCGCCCAATCCCGTCACCACCAGTAGGCGCTTGCCCTCACTGCCAGGCAATTCCATCATCTTGTAGGGCGAGATGATCCCGTCACCCAAAGTGACGCCAGCTATTACATGGACGGGGTGCAGCGGCAGCACTGCCTGGGCGAAAACGGGGCCCGTGAAACATGCAAACAGGCATGCGGCAAACAAATTTATAGTTCGAAACATGGTGTGAAATGTCCATTTTTTATTAAGAGCACATCTAACAAAATGAGTTTTCATGTGGTAGCCAAGAAACGCCAGCAGATGATGTCACAACCGAGTTTGAGGAACGCTTCGTGAATGTCGGGGCGGCGTTCGTAGCGAACGCGCAGGCGTCGGAACTGATGCAGCCAAGCGATGGTGCGCTCCACCACCCAACGGGTCACGCCCAAGCCACTGCCGTGCTCGGTGTGGCGGCGAGCAATCTGGGTGCGAATGCCGCAGGCGGCCAGCGCCCGTCGGTGCGGTTGGGAGTCATAGCCGCGGTCGGCTTGAACCCAAATGGGGCGGTAGCGGGGTGCCCCGCGTTTGCCGGCA
>DAHUYB010000073.1 GCA_027315405.1 Gammaproteobacteria bacterium
GGTCGTTCGGTTTGGAACACCTCGATGGGGTGATAGATCAGTGAGTTCTTCGGACTGTAGTGCAGGTCTGTTCGCGGGTATGCGGATTGGAACCAGGCGATCAGTGTCTGCGGTTCAGGTGTGTGACAGATCTCCGCGGCCCGCGCGCCCACGCTGCAGCATGCGCAAAACACCAATGCTATGAGGCTGTTGCCGAAGATCCGCGTCTTATGCATAACTGCGGCATTCCACAGCGCCGCCGCTTAGGCCGTCAGCCGCCGGTAGGCCTCGCGGTATTTCTCCGCGGTTTTGGCGATGACCTCCGCCGGCAAATGCGGCGCCGGAGGTTTCTTGGGCCAATCCAGGGTTTCCAGATAGTCGCGTACGTACTGCTTGTCGAAGCTGGGCGGGCTGATGCCGGGCCGGTAGCTGTCGGCGGGCCAGAAGCGCGAGGAGTCGGGCGTCAGGGCTTCATCGATCAGCAGTAATTGGCCAGTGTCATCCAGGCCGAATTCGAACTTGGTGTCGGCGATGATGATGCCGCGCGTGAGGGCGTGCGCGGCCGCGTACTCATAAAGCCGCAGGCTCGTCTCCCGGACCTTTTCCGCCAGCGGCTGTCCCAGCAACCTGGCAGTGTCCTCGAAGGAGATGTTCTGGTCGTGCTGCCCCGTGGGCGCCTTGGTGGCGGGTGTGAAGATCGGTTGCGGCAGTTTGTCCGCGAGCCTGAGTCCCTGGGGCAGGACGATGCCGCAGAGCGCGCCGGTCTTCTGATAATCCTTCCAGCCGGAGCCGATGAGATAGCCGCGCACCACCGCTTCGATGGGCAGCGCCTTGAGTTTGCGCACCAGCATGGCGCGATCCTTGAGCAGCGCCTGCTCGGCGGGATCCTTCACCACCTCGGCGAGCGTCAGCGTGGTCAGCTGGTTTGGAATGATGGCTTGCGTGCGCCCGAACCAGAAGCGCGAAATACCGGTCAGCACCGCGCCCTTGCCGGGAATCGGGTCCGGCAACACCACGTCGAAAGCCGAGAGCCGGTCGCTGGTGACGATCAGCAGATGTTCCGGTCCGGCAGCGTAGATGTCGCGTACCTTGCCGCGGTGAATGAGCACCAGGCTCTTGAGATGGGTTTCGAATACCGGAGCGGTCGCGGCGGACATGCGCTGATCCAAATAACTGGCAGGCGCCTATCTTCCGTGACGGCCGAGATCCTGTCCAGCCGTTCGAGTCGCAGCGGTTAGAATAAGACTCCTTTATCCATCATCGGGCATGTGCATGGGTTGGTGGGGAGCAATCATCGGCGCGTTGCTGGGTTGGGCGGTCGGCCGGTCTTGGGGCGCGTTACTGGGAGCGTTGCTGGGTTATAGCCTGGCTGCCAGCCGCGTCCGCGTGAATTGGGCGCATCTGAACCCAGGGCGTGCGCAGGCAGCGTTCTTCAGCGCCACGTTCTCGGTGATGGGCTGCATCGCCAAGGCCGACGGCCGGGTCTCGGAAGACGAGATTCGTGCCGCCCGCGCCGTTATGGCGCAGATGAATCTGAGCGCGGAACAGCAACGCGCCGCCATCGAACTGTTTAACCAGGGCAAGCAGCCGGATTTTCAGCTGGAGGCGGTGCTCATCCACTTTCGCGATGAATGCGGCGGTTATCCGGCACTGCTGCGCATGTTTCTGCAGATCCAGTTGACGGCCGCGCTGGCCGACGGCGTGCTGCACCCGGCGGAGCAGGCGATCTTTACGCGCATCTGCACGCTCTTGGGCATTCCACCCGTAGAGCTGCATCGCTACGAGGAATTTATCCGCGCCCAACAAACGTTTGGCGGCGGGCGCGGGCCCTCGCGGCCCCAACCTGACAGGCTGGCGGCGGCCTATCAGACCCTGGGCATACAGCCCGGGAGCAGCGACGAGGAAATCAAGCGCGCTTACCGGCAGCTCATGAAAGATAACCATCCTGACCGGCTGGTGGCGCGCGGTCTGCCGGAGGAGATGCTGAAACTCGCCCAGGAAAGGACCCAGCAGATCAACGTCGCCTACGAGGCCATCAAGACCGCCAGGGGCATCAGGTAAGTGCTATCGGCCGATAGCTGCGGTATCCCGTATCCATTCGATGCAGGCGTGGTGCGCGCCGCTTTATTATGCTGGCTACTCGCCGCGATAACGAATAGCTATGATGAGCCATGAATTAAATTCCTCTTTGGCCACGCTCGCAGGAACAGCGCTTAACCGGAGATATTGCGATCATGCTGGATAACACGTTGCCGGGCGTCGGCAAGTCTGTGCAAAAACAACGGCACTTCGTTCCGGAGTCCCGCTTTGGTTTCTGGTTTCTGGGCACGCGTACCTGGGAACAGCATGTCATCCAGATCACCCTCGATGATTTGGCGCCGTTGATCAACGCGCCGCGGAAAGCGTATGCGGTGGTGCTGGATGCGGGCTGTGGCCAGGGTCGGGCATTGCATCTGTTGCATTCCAGATTTCGGCCGCAACGGCTGATTGGCCTGGATGCGGAGGATAAAGCACTCATGCGCGCCCGCAAGCAAGTCGCGAACCGGGGTCTGGATGTGGAATTATTGAAAGGTGATTGTGCCGCCATCGCCTTGCCGGACCAAAGCGTTGATTTGCTGTTTTGCCATCAGACCTTCCATCACCTAGTGCACCAGGAAAAGGCGCTGGCGGAATTTTACCGCGTACTCAAACCCGGCGGCGTTCTGTTGTTCGCTGAATCCACGCGTGCCTATATCTGCACCTGGGTTATCCGCTTTCTGTTCCGGCATCCCATGGAGGTACAGCGCAGCGCCGATGAATATCTGGCGATGATCCGCGGCGCGGGTTTTGTTTTTGAACCGCGCAATGTATTGCTGCCCTACCGTTGGTGGAGCCGGACCACCTTGGCAGGCGTGTTGGAATTATGCCGCTTGCGGCGCGTGCCGCCGCCGGGTCAACGCAAGGAGACGCTGGTGTATATGGCCGCTGTCAAGCCGGGCTAGAAGTTTGCCACGCAGGCATTCATCGTGCCGCACAGGCTAGTCGTAGAGCGAATAGGCTCCCATCATCGCCACAATGATCACCAGCAATCCCAGGATCAGATTGATGAGCATGACAATGCGGATCTGGTTCATGGCCTTGCCTGCGGCGGCCTCGTCGTTGATTTCCACGCTGTGCCGTAAACGCCGGTAGCCCGCAAAGAACACATGCGCGAACAGCAGCATCATCAGGATGCCGAGGGCCAGCATCAGGTTTACGAAGGGCGGCGACTGTTTGAAACCGCCGAAGTCGCTGAACAGCATGTAGAAACCCGTTGCCAGCAGCACCAGAATGGCAATCCACACCCACGGGAAGAAACGCCCGAACACCGCGGCCCACAAGTGTGCGCGTGCCAGGGCAGTGTGGCCCGCGAGCGCCGGCCGCAACGCCACGTATGCGAAGAACATGCCGCCCACCCAGATGACGGCCGACAGCACGTGCAGTGCAATGGCGATGGCGTTCATGGATGATTGCTCCGTTGTTGGTTGCCGGTGGTGCGGCTGGCTCGTCAGCCGGCCGATAGGGTAGAGTGTAGCGCCAACGCCGCCACAGGGTAACCGGGAACGCTCATGCGGGATTTTCGCATCGCCCCTTCGATTCTATCCGCCGATTTCGCCCGCTTGGGTGAGGAAGTGGATGCCGTTCTCAAAGCCGGCGCTGACCTGATCCACTTCGACGTGATGGACAACCATTACGTACCCAACCTCACCATCGGGCCGGTGGTATGCGCAGCACTGCGCAAGCACGGGTTGACGGCCCCCATTGACGTGCATCTGATGGTGAAACCCGTGGACCGGCTGATCGGCGACTTCGCCGAGGCGGGCGCCAGCTACATCACCTTCCATCCCGAAGCCAGCGAGCATGTGGATCGCAGCCTGCAGCTCGTCCACGACAGCGGTTGCCGGGCGGGGCTGGTGTTCAATCCCGCCACGCCGCTTACGCACCTGAAACACGTCATGGACAAGCTCGACATGATTCTCATCATGTCCGTGAACCCCGGTTTTGGCGGCCAGACATTCATCCCGGCGAGCCTGGTCAAACTACGCGAGGCACGCGCGCTTATCGAGAAAAGCGGCCGCGACATTCGCCTGGAAATTGACGGCGGCGTGAAGCTGGACAATATCCGCGAAATCGCCCAAGCTGGCGCCGACACGTTCGTGGCCGGTTCCGCGATTTTCGGCGCCCCGGATTACACCGCCGTGATCACGGCAATGCGGCGTGAGCTGGCGAAAGTTTCAAGCGAGTAGGGCATTGAGCCGCGCCGGCTGCCCGGCATTAGAAATGGATCGTGTACGCGAAGCCGATGCCGTAATTTTCGAAACTGGTGTTTAAACCGTCAATTTTGCGGTTGTTGAGCATGCTGCCGTCGAAGCGCACGTCCCAGTGGCCGAAATGGAATTGCCAGCGCCAGGTTTGATAGAGAAACAGCTTGGCCGTGCTGCTGACCGGCATGGAGGTGGCGATATAGTTGTTTCCGCTGGGGATGTAAAAGATCGGATTGCCGCTAAAGTGCCACAGCGCCACGCCCAGTCCGTAGCCAAATAGCCAGTAACTGTCGCTGCCCGGATAGATTGGCCCCAAGCGAAGATATATGAACGGCGCGCCCGCCAGATAATCGCCGCTGACACGGGAGCCGACATTCTGGCCTATGATCGCGCTGCCCCCGGGTAGGTTCTCGTAGGAGGTGTTCTGTTCTCCGAAGGAGCCGGTGAAGTTCAGGCCCAGCACCGCGTCTCCATACCGCATGGGCACTCTGGCGAGCACGTGCTCCGGGCTGACGTAATCAAGGACCGGAACGGCCCGGCCGTTGTCAGTCATCTGTATTTTGGTGGTGCCGCTGTCATTGAACATCTTGAACGTACCCTGATCGTAGCCGATCCCCAGCACGATGGAATGTACGTTCAAGGTGTTGGTGATCGCATCAACTGTGTTTTGAATCTGACCGGAAGACGAGGTATCGGTGGCACTGTCGTCGGCGAGTGCGCTTGACGGCAGCACGCAGAGCAGCAGCAAAAAGCCAAAGGGCACGGCGAATTTCATGTTGTTTCCCTTTCAGTACCAGTGATAGCCGAACAGAATGCGGGCATCACTCCGGCTGTTTCCGGTGGACAAACTCAGCCCTTGGCCTTCGAAGCCGTTCATTTCGAGAACAATGGACCAGTGGCTGCGGCTTTCCCAGCCCATGGCGAAGCCCAGGCCTGGCCCATAGGTGCTCGCGCTGATGGTGCCGTTGCTGCGCTCCAATTCATCGTGAAACAGGAACTGCGCCCCCAGAAACCAATCGCCGATCCAGCGCCGCGCCTGCAGGCCGGCGGCGCCATTCAGGATGGCGTAAGGCTTGTCGGTGTGTTCATACGAGATTTCGAGGTAGGGATTCAGCGACCAGTCTGGATTGATCGCCATTTGCGCGTCTGCAGTGAGGCTCAGGCCGCGGCCGGTACCATAGTGTGAGGAATCGCTGCTATGCACTGCTCCAAGATACAGGCCAAAACCATTGCCGGGTTCGGCCCGTGCGAGCCCTGCCCAGCCTGAGAGTGCAACGGCCATAAAAACGAGCCGCGCGGCCCTTTGAGCCAACCCGAGAATTCTCATGCTGATCTCCCCCAAGAGGCGGTATCCGGTTGTAGTTTTGTGGATATCGCCGCTAGTATTCATACATAACGCGATGCGGATCGTCAAGCGCCACCCGGGCTGCGGTTTGATGTCCCGTGAGTCATATCCGGATTTTTAATAACGGGTTTCCATTGCCTTGAAGATTGACCCGAAAGAAAGCGTCAAGGCACTCGTGGCCTTTGACCTGGATGGCACGCTGGCCGACAGCGCGCCCGACATTGCCCGCGCCGTGGACAGCATGTCGCAAGCCCTGGGCAGAGCCCCGCCCGGTCTTGAACAGGTGCGCCAATGGGTCGGCGACGGGATACGCCGTCTGGTGAAGCGCGTACTCACCGGCACACAGGAGGGCGAGCCGGAGCCCGAGTTGTATGCGCGTGCGTTCGAGACCTTTCGCCGCAGCTACCGCGCGCATCTGGCGGAGGAAACCCGTCTGTATCCCGGCGCCCTGGAAGTGTTGCGGCAGCTGCAGGGACGCGGCTATGGCCTGGCCTGCATTACCAATAAATCGGCGGAATTCACCGAACCGCTGTTGGCGGCACTGCACATTCGCGAGTACTTCGGTGTCGTGCTGTCCGGAGACTCCCTGCCCCGGCGCAAACCCGACCCCGCGCCTTTGCTGTTCGCGGCGCGGCATTTCAAGCTTGATCCGAAACACGGATACATGGTCGGCGATTCCAGGAATGATCTGCGCGCAGCCCGGGCCGCGGGGTTCAGGGCCATCGGTGTGGGCTACGGCTACGGTCAGGACCTGGGTGTTCTGGAGCCCGATGCCTTGTTGGGCTCGCTTACGGAATTAGCGCCACTGCTGGAAAAGTGGACAGTGGGGCTTGCTAGCGCCGGTGCAAGCCGGTATGTTTGATCGGTGGCGCATCCACCGCGCCCCGCTTGCAGGTTCCAGATGTCTTTACTGGTCAAGCTGAACGGAGTCGAAAAAGCCCGCACCCGGCGATGGTGAGGCCGACGTTTTTGCGTATTTAAGCAAATCGTTGTTTTCCGTTTTCAGAGTGACCGTTGCATGGATCATCAGCAGTTTGACGCTTTCCGGCGCGCCGGCTTCAATCGCATTGCTGTTACCCGCGAGATTCTGGCGGATCTCGACACGCCCTTAAGCACGTATCTGAAGTTGGCGGACGCACCCTATTCTTTCCTGCTGGAATCGGTGCAGGGCGGCGAAACCTGGGGGCGCTATTCGATCATCGGTCTGCCGTCACGGGTTCGTGTCCGTTACGCCGACGGCGAATTGCGGGTGCAGAGCGCCAATCTGGAGCAACGCCGCCGCAGCGCCGATCCGTTCATGGAAATCGAGGCGCTGCGTCAGCAGGTGCGAGTACCGGTGCTGCCGGGCTTGCCGCGTTTCGCCGGTGGATTGGTGGGCTACTTGGCTTTTGATACGGTGCGTAGTATTGAGCCACGTCTTGTCAAATGCGCCAAACCCGATGTCCTCGGTTGCCCGGATATTTTCCTGATGCAGGCGGATGAGTTCGTGGTGTTCGACAACCTGCGCGGGATCCTGACACTGGTGACGCATGCTGATGCCGCCGACCCCGGCGGTTTGCGGGTGGCCGAGCAGCGGCTGGCGGATCTTGCGGCGCAGTTGCGCGGACCGTTGCGCTACCCCTCGCTGCACGGTTTCGTCGGCAGCGTCGCTGGAGAATTTCAACCGGGCTTCGAGCGTGAGGATTTTTGCCAGGCGGTGGCGCGGGCACGCGATTACATCCGCGACGGCGACATCATGCAGGTGGTGTTGTCGCAGCGGCTGACCGCGGCCTTCGCCGGTTCGGCCTTGGATGTGTACCGTGCATTGCGCGGTGTCAACCCTTCACCCTACATGTATTACTTGAATTTCGGCGAGTTCCAGGTGGTGGGCGCTTCACCGGAAGTGTTGGTGCGCGTGGAGGATCGCGAGCTCACGGTGCGGCCGATTGCCGGCACCCGCCCGCGCGGACAGACACCTATTGAGGATGCAGCACTGGCCGCGGAACTGCTGGCGGACCCCAAGGAGCGTGCCGAGCATCTGATGTTGTTGGATCTCGGGCGTAATGACGTTGGCCGTGTGGCCGAGACCGGCAGCGTGCATATCACCGAGCAGATGCTGGTCGAGCGCTATTCCCACGTCATGCACATTGTCTCCGAAATCAAAGGCCGGTTGCGCGCCGGGCTCGGGCCGCTGGATGCGCTGCGCGCGGCCTTTCCCGCCGGCACCGTCAGCGGCGCCCCCAAGGTGCGGGCGCTGGAAATCATCAACGAACTGGAACCGGTGAAGCGCGGCATTTATTCCGGCGCCGTGGGTTACCTGGGCTGGAACGGCAATCTGGATATGGCCATCGCCATCCGCACGGCGGTGATCAAGGACGGCTACCTGCACGTACAGGCGGGCGCCGGCATCGTGCATGATTCGGTACCCGAGCGCGAGTGGCAGGAAACTCTGAACAAGGGCCAGGCGCTGATCCGGGCCGTGAGCATGACGAGAGAGGCAACGGTATGAGGCGCAATGCATGTTGCTCATGATTGATAACTACGATTCCTTCACCTACAACCTGGTGCAATATCTGGGTGAGCTGGGCGCTGATGTGCGCGTGTATCGTAATGATGCGATTACTCTCGAGCAGCTGGAGCAACTTGGTCCCGAGCGCATCGTGATTTCGCCGGGGCCATGTACGCCCAACGAAGCCGGCATTTGCGTTGAATTGATACAAAGACTGGGCGGCAAACTCCCAATTCTGGGAGTTTGCCTCGGCCACCAGGCCATCGCCCAGGCTTACGGCGGCAGGATTGTGCGCGCCGGCCGGGTGATGCACGGCAAGATTTCCATTATGCATCACACCGGTAAAGGCGTGTTCGCGGACTTGCCTAATCCCTTCGAGGCTACGCGTTATCATTCCCTGGTGATCGACAAGCACTCATTACCCGAGTGTTTGGAAGTCACCGCCTGGACCAGGAATGACGATGGCAGCTTGGAGGAGATCATGGGGGTGCGCCACAAAACGCTGGCGGTGGAAGGGGTGCAGTTTCATCCGGAATCCATCTTGACCCAGCATGGGCATGCATTGCTGAAGAATTTTTTGCAGCAGGAAGCCCCTCATGCATCACTCCTCACCCCGCCCTCTCCCGCAAGGAGAGAGGGCGAGTAAGTCCGCGAGGCCGAAATACGTGGACATCAAAGAAGCTATCAGCCATATTGTGGACCGGGTAGACCTTTCCCGCGCCGACATGGAATCCGTCATGCGCCAAATCATGACCGGTGGGGCCACGCCCATCCAGATCGGCGGATTTTTGGCGGGTTTGCGTGCCAAGGGCGAGAGCGTGGAGGAAATCGCGGCGGCGGCGGCCGTCATGCGCGCATTGGCGGTGCGCGTGGCTGTCAGCCAAGCGCATCTGGTGGACACCTGCGGCACCGGCGGCGATGGTGCGCGTCTGTTCAACGTCTCCACCACCGCTGCCTTCGTGGCGGCGGCGGCTGGCGGACGGGTCGCCAAGCACGGCAACCGCGCCATGTCCGGCAGTTCCGGCAGCGCCGACGTGTTGGAGGCGATGGGAGTCAAACTGGGCTTGCCGTCGGAGCGCATCGCCCGGTGTATTCAGGAGATTGGCATTGGATTTCTGTACGCGCCGCAACATCACAGCGCCACCCAGTATGCGGCGGCACCGCGCCGGGAGCTGGGTACGCGCACGTTATTCAATCTGCTGGGGCCGCTCACCAATCCCGCGGGTGCGCCGCACCAGCTTGTGGGCGTATTCGCACAGCGTTGGCTGGAACCGCTTGCCAAGGTATTACGCACCCTCGGTAGCCGTCACGTGCTGGTGGTGCATTCCCAGGATGGACTGGACGAGATCAGCATTGCGGCGCCTACCTATGTGACCGAGTTGCAAGGCGGTCAGCTTCGCAGCTACAGCCTGCGGCCGGAGGATTTCGGTCTCCGGCTACAACCACTGGATACGCTCAAAGTAACGGATGTGGCCGGTAGTGTGGCGCTCATACGCCAGGTATTGGCCGGCACGCAGGGCGCGGCGTTCGATATAGTGGCGCTTAATGCCGGCGCGGCCATCTATGCGGCTGACGTGACCAACACGCTGTCGGCGGGCGTGGAGCGCGCGCGGGAAGTCCTGCGCAGCGGCGAAGCGCAACGGCGGCTCGAATGTCTTGTTGAGGCGACGCAATGAACGACTTGCCCGATCTGCTGAAATGCATTCTGCTGCGCAAGGCCGAAGAAGTGGCGCAGCAAAGCGTTCTGCGGCCACTAGCGGATTTGCGCGGGGCGCTTACGGGCTTGCCGCCCAGCCGCGGGTTTCTGGCAGCGTTGCAGCGGCGCACGGCTGCCGGTTCGCTGGCGGTGATTGCCGAGATCAAGAAGGCCTCCCCCAGTAAAGGTATCTTGCGGGCGGATTTCGACGTGGCCGGCATCGCCGCCAGTTATGCCGCGGGTGGTGCCACCTGTCTGTCGGTACTGACGGATAAAACTTACTTCCACGGCGATGCCGCTTACCTGGGCACCGCCAAACAGGCCTGTGCATTGCCGGTGCTGCGCAAGGACTTCATCGTGGACCCTTGGCAGGTGTATGAATCACGGGTATTGGGCGCCGATGCCATCCTACTGATTGTGGCGGCGCTGGGCGATGCCATGCTTGGCGATCTGGCGGCGCTTAGCGACGATCTTGGCATGGATGCGCTGGTGGAAGTGCATGATGAAGCGGAGCTGACTCGGGTTTTATCGCTGAATCTACCGCTCATCGGCATCAACAACCGCGATCTGCGCACTTTCGAGACACATCTGCAGACGACGCTGGCACTGCTGCCGACAATCCCCGCTGACCGGGTGGTGGTGACCGAGAGCGGTATCGGCACGCACGCACAGGTGCAGAATTTGCGCGCTCACGGCGTGCAGTCATTCTTGGTCGGTGAGACCTGCATGCGCGCGCCGGATCCAGGCGCAAAATTGCGCGAATTGTTCAGTGATTGAAACCGTTATTTGACGCGGAGTTGACGCCGCATTACGGTCTTGTCGCTGACCGGGCGCGCGCCGAAGACCACGATGGTTTTGCCGTTCGCGGCAATAAATGATTTGTCTTCCAGTGACTTCAGCACACGTCCCGCCATCTCCCGCGAGCAGCCCACGATGCGTCCGAGTTCCCGGCGGCTCACGCGTATCTGCATACCGTCCGGGTGGGTCATGGCGTCCGGTTGTGCACACAGATCCTGCAAGCCGCGCGCAATGCGGTCACTGACATTCAGAAAAGCCAGATCCCGTACTTTGAGGGTTATGGTTCCGAGGCGCGCTGCAAGCTGGCCTGCGAGCTCGAACAACAACTCCGGATCGTTACGCGCGAGTTCACGGAAACGCCGATAATTGATTTCTCCCAACAGGCATTCTTTGCGGGTATGCACCCAGACACTGCGCGCGGGTGTTTGCTGAAACAAGCCGGCTTCGCCGAAAAATTCACCGCGATTCAAGTAGGACACCACGATTTCGTTGCCATTTTCGTCTTTGCTGATGACCGCCACTGAACCCTCCATGACAAAGTACAGGGAACCGGGGGCTTCACCGGCACTGATGACTATCGTTTTGGCAGCCACGCGCCGCACCTGGCACTGTCCCAGGAGGCGATTGATGGCGGCCACGCCGAACTGCGGTATTGCTGCGCTGTCCACGTCGCGTTGCACCGATTCCCCAGGATGAGTTTTGGCGGCGCGAAACACGCCCCCTACCGCATCTTTACGCATGGCCGGTGCGACGGTTTACCGTGTTGTGGCCGCGTTAATTCCTGAATGGGCGAATTCCTGGCCCGGAAACTGAATACCCTTGCCCGCGGTTGAGAACCAGATGCCGGAAAGCGTTTGCGGGCGTAATATTCAGTAACGCCCGCCATTGGGAATTGCGCAGAATGACCGAGACAGGTTTTTGATATGACCGCCATCAATAGTTTGTTTGTCGCTGCCGGTGTGCTGGCTATCCTCTACGGCGTGGTTATCCTGTGGAGCATCGCCAGTAGTGCCAAGGACGTAAAACAGGAAGACTGGCTGAAATCGGAAGAAATCACCCACAGTCGGTTCAACAGCCTCAAAAACATGCGCCATCTGCTGCAGCCGGAGCGGCAAAACATCAGCTTCAGCCGCAGCCGGGTGCGCGGCTATGCCATGGTGGCAGTGGGGGTTGCCCTTATTGTTTTGGGGATTACCTGAAGTTACTCATAAATGCGGGTGTGAGTAGCTGGCGCATGCACAGGTTCCCCGGCTAAAGCCAATAGGCGGTTTCAGTCATTAGTTTCGATGTGAACCGCATCAAGGTACGTACCGGCGCCGGCATGGTGCCGCCGCCGGCGTGGGTGGCGATGCTGCCGTGGCGGGCTTCGTCCTGTTGCATCTGCTCCAGGATGGCACGGCTTTTGTGATCGTTCGCGGGCAGGCGTTGCAGATGTCTGTCGAGGTGTTCAACCACTTGACGCTCAGTTTCGGCCACAAAGCCCAGGCTGAATTTGTCGCCTACGATTCCTGCCAGGGCGCCGATAGCAAAAGAACCCAGGTACCAGATGGGGTCAAGCTTGCTGACACCAGCGTTCAGTTCCTGAAGACGTTGCTCGCACCAGGCCAGATGATCAATTTCCTCGGCGGCGGATTGCGCCATGCCGCTGCGTACCGTATCACTGTGGGCGGTGAATGCCTGCCCTTGGTACAGCGCCTGCGCGGCTACTTCCCCGGCATGATTGACGCGCATGAGCCGTCCGGAAAGTTGGCCTTCCTGTACGGTTAAATCATCTTGTGTCTGTGCTGCTGCCGGGTTGGCGCGCGCGGCCGTATGGGAGGCAGCCGGGAAGGCGGTACGCAGCGCCCTATCCAGTTCGGTGATGAACCGGTCCAAGGGACTCAGGGTGCGGGTGGTATTCACGTGGGGATTATAACGCTGGCGCCTGTGTCGTCGGGTAGTTGCCGCGCCAGCAGTTCCAGCGGGTGCAACAGCGGTATTTCCAGGCCATGACGTTGCAGAGCGGCTCGCAAGTGCAGGCTACAACCGACGTTCGATGTGACTACGATGGTGGGATGGGCCTTTCCCACGGCCGCCACGATGTGTTCCGCGAGGCGGTCCGCCATCTGCGGTTCGCTCATCACATAGCTGCCGGCCGCGCCGCAACAGCCGGTGCTGCCCGGCAGAATTTCCAGTTTCAGTTCCGGGATGCGGCGCAATAACTCAGCCACAGACTTATCGGTCTTGAGTACATTTTTCAGGGTACAGGGAGTATGCAGCAGCACCGTTGTCGTTAAGGGCTTGAATCTGATTTGCTTAAGCTGATCTTGACCGACGAGAAAATCGCTGATATCCCGGCTGCGCCTACTGAATGCAGCGGCACGCGGATCCGCCACCAGCAACGGATATTCACCCAAGGTCGCTCCGCAGCCGCTGGCGGTATGCAGCAAAGGCATGGCGGTATTGGTGCTGAAGCTGTCCAGGTTTCTGAGGGCCTGTGCCGATGCCTGGGCGGCGCGGCCCGCATGTTGATCCAGGGCGCCGCAGCAAGACTGTCCGTCGGGGATGCGAACGCTATAGCCGAGTGCGTTCAGCACCTCGATACTCGCGCGTATCACCCCAGGTTGGGTGATACGGGCAATGCAACCCAGGAACAATTCCACTTCCTGTGGGCTGCCGCGTGACGGAAGATTGACGCGATACCAACGGTGCGGTGCGGCTAACGGCGGCAACATTTTCATAAGCCTCCGCAGTTGCGGAGACATGAATGCAAGCATGGGCAGGCCGAGATGTTGTGTGAGCCACAACAGGAAATGCAAGCAGCGCAGTAACCAGGGATGACGCATGCACACGGCAAACGCTCGCGCAGTCCTTGGTTCCTGGTAACCATGCCGGCCGAGTTCTGCACGCGCGGCGTCGATGAGTTTTCCGTAGGGCACCTCCGCGGGGCACACCGTCTCGCAGGCGCGGCAAGCAAGACAGCGATCCAGATGGCCGATGAGGGCTGGCGTAATGTCGAATGCACCGGTGGCAAAACCCTGCATCAGGGCGATGCGGCCGCGGGGGGATTCGCCTTCATCCAGAGTTTCACGGTAAGTGGGGCAATGCGGCAGGCACAGGGCACATTTCACGCACTTGTCGGCATCGGCAAGCGGGAAACCTTTGGATACCTGCAGCATGTGGATGGATGACCCGCGTACAATTGTGCGAGTGGCTATAATAACAATTCACAACCCGGGCCGTTGGCGGTGGGTTGCGTGAATACAGGGGCTTTCCATCCGATTTGATTTTAGGGACTGTATTGACACTCTGGGAGGAGCGCCATCATGAAAAAGAAATGCCTGGTTTTTGGGCTTGCGGCGTTCGCGCTGATCAGCAGCAGCGCCTATGCAGACGCGGATGTAACACAATTAGATGCCAACGTGGCCGCCACCAAAAAAGCCGCGCCCAAGGAAGGCTGGCAGGGCTCGGTTTCCCTCGGCTATCTGGCCACCACCGGCAACACCAATACCCGCAGCCTCAACGGTCAGGCCCTGACGGGCTATAAATCCGGCCCTTGGCAGGACCTGCTGTCCTTGCAAGCCCTCCAGTCCAGCCAAAACGGGGCGACCACTGCGGAAAACTACGACCTCAATGGCCAAAGCGATTACAGTTTTACCGACACGGATTATGTCTTCGGCATGGCGGACTATCTTCGCGATACCTTTAGCGGCTACCAGCGGCGCACTTCCGAAATCCTGGGTTACGGCCGCAGACTGCTAGCCACCGATACCCAGCAATTGGATCTGGAGTTCGGCGCCGGCGCGCGCCAGACCCGCAATACCAACGATACCAGTGACAACGGCTTGGTTGAAATGCTGGCCGCCAATTATCTGTGGAAGTTCGCTGAGAAGAGCAATTTTTCCGAGAATCTAAGCGTGGTTCATGGCACGGACAGTACTTTTACCCAATCCGTCACAGCCCTGACCACCAACCTGGCCGGCGACTTCGCCCTGTCTGTGTCTTACACCGTGAAGCACAACAGCACTGTGTTGCCCGGCTTCAAGAACACCGACACCATCACCGCCGTTTCGCTGGTTTACACCTTCTGAGTGGGGCGCGCAGGAGTAAAATGTGCGGAGTTTGATCCCGGTAGCGCCGCTCTAGTTTATGTATTACCGTCGCCACATCTTTTTCTGCACCAATAAGCGCGAGGACGGCTCGCCTTGCTGCCAGAACCATGATGCGGATCACATCCGCGGTTACGCCAAGCAGCAGGTGAAAGCCCTTGGGATTGCCGGACCGGGTGGGGTGCGCGTCAACAAGTCTGGTTGCATGGATCGCTGCAGTGAGGGGCCCATCGCCGTGGTTTATCCGGAAGGTGTCTGGTACACCTATTCCGATCTGGCCGATATTGACGAGATCGTCGAGGAACATCTGCTCGCTGGACGCGTGGTGGAGCGGTTGAAGATATAGTTAAGTGGTTGAGTTTACTGCATATTTATCACTGTTCCACCCGCGCAGTAATAGCGGGTGCCGGCCTCATGGAGGCCCGTAAGTGGTTGAAAAACAACGGGCTGTCGCGTAGCATTGCGCCCCTTTCAGCGGTTCCCCGGAGTTCTGGTTCATGAAGACTTTCTCGGCCAAGGCAGAAACCGTCAAGCGCGACTGGTATTTGGTGGACGCCAACGGCAAAACCCTGGGCCGTCTGGCCACCGAACTGGCGCGCCGCCTGCGCGGCAAGCACAAGCCCGAATTCACCCCACATGTGGATACCGGTGATTACCTGGTGGTTATCAATGCGGAAAAAATTCATGTCACCGGTCATAAGCTGGAAGACAAGATCTATCACCAGCACACCGGCTACATCGGCAACATGAAGCACACCAGCTTGGGCAAGCTGCTGCAAGAGCATCCCGAGCGCGCCATCGAAATGGCCGTCAAGGGTATGCTACCCAAGAATCCCCTGGGGCGCGCCATGTTCAAGAAACTCAAGGTGTATGCCGGCGCGGAGCACAAGCACGCGGCCCAGCAGCCCCAGAAACTCGATA
This sequence comes from Gammaproteobacteria bacterium, assembly GCA_027315405.1. Classification (GTDB taxonomy): domain Bacteria; phylum Pseudomonadota; class Gammaproteobacteria; order Natronospirales; family REEB76; genus REEB76. The sequence goes on from DAHUYB010000073.1 coordinate 15,599, forward strand.
TCTGAAAATCCGTTTTCCTCAAGAGAAACATCCAATGGCAGTGAGCAGCAATTACGGAACCGGCCGCCGCAAGACTTCCAAGGCGCGCGTTTTCCTGAGACCCGGCAAGGGCCGAATCCTCGTCAACGGCCGTCCCCTGGACGAGTATTTCGGGCGTGTAACCTCACGCATGATCGTGCGCCAGCCACTCGAGGTGGTGAACCAACTGGACAGCCTGGATATTACGGTAACGGTGGCCGGCGGCGGCACCACCGGTCAGGCGGGCGCCATCCGTCACGGCATCACCCGTGCATTGATTGATTACGATGCAATCCATCGCTCGCCGTTGCGCAAAGCCGGTTTCGTAACCCGTGATGCCCGCGCCGTGGAACGCAAGAAGGTCGGCCTGCACAAGGCCCGCCGCGCGCCGCAGTACTCCAAGCGTTAATCCGGAGCTGCACGGTTCCCCTGGGGGATCGTCAACTAGCAGTAGTGATCGCGCGCACTACTTATGAGCGCGCAGTCGAGGCCAGTAAGCCCGCCAGGGATGGTTCCCTAGGTTAAAATTCCCGACCTCATTTTGGGGGATCGTCTAGCGGTAGGACTGCGGACTCTGACTCCGCCAACCTAGGTTCGAATCCTAGTCCCCCAGCCAACCACAAAAAGAACCCGTCCCGATGACGGGTTTTTGTTTGAGGCTGATGTATCTATGCTCAACGTTCCGAGCCCCGCCCAATATCACCACTTTCCATCCCGACATCGATGCCTGATTCAGGTGAAAGTTTAAGTTCGCTGGTAAGCTGGTATTTGCTAAGCAGTTCCAGATGAGCCGGGTCGTGCCTCAAACCCAGAATAACCAAGCGCATATTCTTATTGAGAATTGTTCTAACGGCGCATCCTTGCCTCAACGAGTAATCTTTTCCACTCTATCCCCATAGCCCACCAGCAGCACATCCGCCGACCGACGGGCAAAAATTCCCACGCTCACTACGCCGGTGATCTGGTTGATTTCCGCCTCCAGAACGGGCGGATACAGGATGGTCAGTCCGTGGACATCCAGGATCACATTGCCGTTATCGGTGACAAAACCCTGGCGCCAGTCGGGCCGGCCACCGAGCTTCACCAGTTCGCGTGCCACATAACTGCGCGCCATCGGGATCACTTCCACCGGCAGCGGGAAACGGCCGAGTACGTCCACTAGCTTGCTATCGTCCACGATGCATATGAATTGCTTGCTCACCGCCGCTACGACCTTCTCGCGGGTGAGTGCGCCGCCGCCACCCTTGATGAGTTGCAGTCGATGGTTGGCCTCATCGGCGCCGTCCACGTACACCGACAGCTCGCCCGCTGCGTTCAGATCCAGTACCGGGATGCCTATCGCTTTGAGGCGCTGGGCGGAAGCCCCGGAACTGGAGACCACCCCATCCAGGCGGCCTTTGATGCTCTCGAGGGCATCAATGAAATGGTTAACAGTTGAGCCGGTGCCGATGCCGATTACCCGGGCGTCATCCAGCCATTTGAGAGCCTCAAGGGCCGCCCGTTTCTTGTTATCTTCCGCGCTCATGGTGGTGGATTTTCCCGCTGCTCACCTGAAAAAATAGGCCCGCCGAGGCGGGCCTACTTAAGCAAAGCCTGACGACTTTACATTGCCGCGCTAGCGGCTTTTCTGCGACGGCGACGACCGCCTTTCTTCTTGCGACCGCCGGCCTTTTTCTTACGGCCACCGGCCTTCTTCTTGCGACCGCCAGCCTTCTTACGACGACGTGGGGCCTTCTTTACAGCGGCCTTTTTCTTTTTCTTAGCCGCAACCTTGGACTTCTTCGCTTTCGCTTTACGTTTCATACTCAAAGATCCTCCCGGTTAGATCACACGCACTTGAGTATATACAAGAAAATACAAAATTCCAGTTTTGCAATCAATTTTCACCTGTTTAGGATGCATTTTCGCAGTTTGCAGGTGTTTTGGAGTTCAATGTGCGACTGCCAACGGTATTTTGCAGATGATTTTTGTCGCTTAGCGATGTCAATCAGATAACAACAGCCAGTTTCAGGATGTAATGCCAGTGCTTCGCGCTTACCGGAGTAATGGAAAGACGGTTACCGCGGCGCAGGATGAGCATGTCCTCGAGTGCGGCATGCCGGCGCATTTCGGTGAGCGTCACTCGCTGTTTGAAGCGCTTCACCAGAGTCATATCCACGGCATACCAAAGCGGTTTTGCAGGCGTGCTGCGCGGGTCAAAATGCGGGTTTCCCGGCTCAAAAGCCGTGCTATCCGGGTGACCGGCACAGCGCACTTGCATGACGCCTGCGATGCCGGGTTCGGCGCAGCTCGAGTGATAGAAGAAGGCCAGGTCACCCTTGTGCATCTGGTCCCGAAGCATGTTGCGCACTTGGAAATTGCGCACTCCGTCCCAAGCCGTGGTCTTGCGCGGCGTGCTGGCGAGATCGTCAATGCCAAACGCGCTGGGTTCTGATTTCATCAACCAATAGCTCACCGGTGATTCCCCTCGTCACCGGTAAAAAAGTAGACATGGCGCTCGGTAACCACGCCGCTGAGCGGCACATCCCAGGAAGCTTCCTCGATGCGATCGAGCCGCTGGAATTCGTAAGCCAGACCCAGTATCAGCGGCTTGCAGTCACCGGTTTTCAGGAAAGAAAATGTGCGGTCATAGAAACCGCCGCCCATCCCCAAACGGTTGCCGCCTGGATCGAAAGCCACCAGTGGAGTGAGCACCAGATCCAGCGACTGTGGCGCAATACCGACAGAATTGGATGCGATCGGTTCCGGGATATGAAAGCGGTTTGTTTGCATGGCGGTAGCGGGTGTCCAGGCATAAAACCGGAGTTCGGCGGAGTGTTCTGGGGCCACTACCGGCAGATAAATGTGTTTGCCGTCATGGTGCGCGCGCTGCAGTAGTGGTTGCGTATCCACTTCCCCGTCTATCGCCACATAGGCGGCCAGGTGCTGTGCCGAGCGGTAACCGGGCAACTCAGTGAGCAGTGCTGTCGAGGCCTCAGCCGCGCGGGCACGGGTGGCGCTGTCCAGTGCGCGCCGTCGGGCGCGCATTTCCTGGCGTATGGATTTACGGATAGTCACGGGAGGAATTCAAAGAGGCGTCTCCCATCGGTGCCGTTACCGGCTATCGCCCTTGAACCAAAGGTTCAGGTGGAGCCGGCCGTGATGCTTTAGGCTTTCCGCTGCATGGCGGACCTGCACACCGTCATCACTGGGCCGGTTCCGGGGGTTTGATTTAGGCTCAAAGAGTAACCCAGCCCGTATCGCACACCATAGGAGACGCCATACGTGAAAAAAACACTGCGCCCATCAGGTTACCGACGTGCTTGCTAATTTGCCAGCGACGGATCGCTGGCGGTGGCTGCCAGCCGGTCATTGAGTGTGCGCACCCGGCCAAGCAGATCATGATCCGCCTCGTTGGCCATGGCCTGGTTCTGCAAAATCTCATGGGACAGGTTGAGAGCGGCCATGACGGCGACCCGGTCCAGACCCACGACCTTGCCGCTCTCGCGGATCTCGCGCATCTTGCGATTGAGCAGTTCGGCGGATTCCAGCAGCGCCTCACGCTCGTTATCCGGGCAGGCCACCTGGTATTCCTTGTCCAGGATGCGCACCGTGACGCGCGCCAGTTCTTCGCTCATGCGCTTTCCTCCAGGGATTTGAGACGCGAGATCATGGCTTCCACCCGGCCACGTACCTGTTCGTTCTTGGCCAGCAGGCCGGCGCGCTCCGTGTTGAGGGAGTCCAGCCGCTGGCGCAGGGAGTGATTGTCGCCGCGCAGTCTGACACAGACCGCCACCAGCTCCTCCACGCGGCCTTCGAGGCGCTTGAGTTCCTGTTCCAGCAGTTCGCGGGCTTTCTCAGTATGCATGCAACCACTATAGAGCGGCGCCAGTGAAGCGGTCAACGCCATCCGCGCACCATGGGTGCACGATGCTAGGATAATGGCTGACCCGGCGCACTCCGCAGCCGCATGGCGGTATCCGGGTTACCTTCAGTTTTCGTGAGGCTGTGAAATTGCAGATACGACCCCAGGAATTCGCCCGCCGCCGCCGCGAACTCATGCGCATGATGGGTCACGGCAGCATCGCCATCGTACCGGCGGCGCGCGAGAAGATCCGCAACCGTGATAGTCACTATCCGTTCCGCCAGGACAGCGATTTCCACTACCTTAGCGGCTTTCCCGAGCCGGAGGCCGTGCTGGTACTGGTGCCGGGACGCCGCCAGGCGGAATACATCCTGTTCTGCCGGGAACGTGATCCCCTCATGGAAACCTGGAACGGCCGGCGCGCCGGTCCAGAAGGCGCCACCCGCGAATACGGCGCCGACGACGCCTTCCCCATCGGCGATATAGACGACATCTTGCCCGGCCTCATGGAGCGTCGCGAACGGGTGTTCTACACCATGGGCAATTATTCGGAGTTCGACCAGCGTGTGATCGGCTGGGTGAACGGTTTGCGCGCCCAGGCCAAAAGCGGCATGCACTCGCCCGAGGAATTCGTGTCTCTGGATCACATTCTGCACGACATGCGTTTGTACAAGAGCAAACCGGAACTTGCGGTCATGCGGCGTGCAGCGGCCATTTCCATGGGTGCGCATGCGCGCGCCATGCGCGCCTGCTGTCCTGGCATGAACGAATCAGAACTGGAGGCCGAATTTCTGCATGAATTCCGCCGTCACGGCGGCGTACCTGCCTACAACCCCATCGTGGGCGGCGGTGAGAATGGCTGCATTCTGCACTATGTGGAAAACAATCGGCCTCTCCAGGACGGCGAACTGGTCTTGATCGACGCTGCCTGCGAGTACCAAAGTTACGCCACCGATATCACCCGCACTTTTCCAGTGAATGGCCGCTACACCCCGGAACAGCGCGCTATCTACGAACTGGTACTCAAGGCGCAGCTCGCCGCCATCGCCAAGATGCGCGCTGGCAACCACTGGAACACGCCCCACGAAGAAGCGGTGAAAGTGCTTACCGCCGGTCTGGTGAAGCTCGGACTGCTCAAGGGTCCGCTGGGCAGGCTCATCAAGGACGAAGGCTACAAGCAGTTCTACATGCATCGTACCGGCCACTGGTTGGGCCTCGACGTCCACGACGTGGGGGATTACAAAGTGGGTGACGAATGGCGTGAGCTGGAACCCGGCATGGTGATGACCGCGGAACCGGGCCTCTACATTGCCGCCGGCACCCGCGGCGTACCCAAATGCTGGTGGAACATTGGCGTGCGCATCGAGGACGATGTGCTGGTAACCCGGGGTGAACCGGAGGTGCTGACCGGCGCACTCATCAAGCAAGCGGATGAGATTGAGGCTTACATGCGGCGCACGGCCGCGTGACGGGCATGATGATCCAAGAAGACGTTCCCCGGTGTCCTGCTCGTTTCCCGGCAGCTTCCAGGAGTAGTGCGGCGCGTGTGTTTCCGTGCAGCTGGCAGCCAGCATGAAAGTGAAACACAGCGCCCCGACAAAACATTCCCCGCACTCTGAAAAGCAGCAGGCAGAGCGTGATAACAATCATTCTGTCGCCGATTTTGATGTCCTGATTGCCGGTGGCGGCATGGTGGGCGCGAGTTTTGCGGCCGCGCTGGCGCCCTTAGCTCTCAAAATCGCGGTGGTGGAAGCCGTCCGTTTTGGCAGCCGCGGCCAGCCGAGTTACGACGACCGTATCACGGCGGTGTCTTGGGGTAGCCGCCGCATTTTCGAAGGCATCGGTTTGTGGCCGCAAATTGCGCCGGAGGCCACTGCCATCCATCACATCCATGTGTCGGACCGTGGGCATGCGGGCATGACGCGCCTGCATGCAGTGGAGATGGGAGTGGAGGCGTTGGGCTATGTAGTGCCCAACCGCGTTATCGGCCTTGCCTTGAGCGAATTTCTGCTACGCCAGAAACACATCGCGCTGCTGGCACCGGCGAAACTCGAAAGTGTGCAGATACAAGCTGAGGGCGTCTGTACAACACTGGAATGCGATGCTATGAACAACATCAAAACCCGATTACTGGTGGCGGCAGACGGTGCCAATTCGAAAATACGCGAACAGCTCGGCATCAACGCGCACGTCTGGGATTATGGGCAGAGCGCCGTCATCTGCAATGTCAGTGTCGAACGACCGCAGGCACACACGGCTTTCGAACGCTTTACCGGCAATGGTCCACTGGCGCTGCTGCCCATGGGCGCAGACCGCTATGCGCTCATCTGGACGCTGGCTAACGCGCGCGTGGCCGAAGTTTTGGCCATGGCCGACACCGAATTTCTGGATGCCGCTGCCGTCGGATTCAACGGCCGCCTGGGACGTTTCATCAAAGCCGGCAAACGCACAGCCTATCCATTGAGTCTGGTACACGCGCATACACAGTTGCGGGGTCGCGCAGTGCTGGTGGGAAATGCCGCCCACAGCCTGCACCCCATCGCCGGCCAGGGCTTCAACCTGTCGTTACGCGACATCGCGGCGCTCGCGGATATGCTGGCGGATATCACCGCCGTTGGCGGTGACTTGGGAGACGAGCGCCAACTTATCGCTTATGTACGCACGCGCCGCCGTGACCAAATGACCACCACCCTGTTCACGGATATGCTCACGCGCGTGTTCACCAATCCGCTGGCATCTATCGGCTGGGCGCGTAATCTGGGTCTCCTGGGGCTGGATTTATTTCCAGCCGCGCGTCATAGGCTTGCACGCCATAATATGGGCATCGCCGGCCGTCTGCCGCGTCTCGCCCGTGGACTTGGAATCAAAACAGAGGCAGATTACCTGGCCAAGCAACCTTCTTTGCCTGCTTCTTCCTCCGCAAGCAGGATGGAATGTGGATTGCCATGACTGCATCTCGCTCGCCATCACAGTTCGACGTGGTCATCGTGGGTGCCGGAGCGGTGGGTACGGCGTTCGCCTGCGCGCTACGCAATAGTGGTCTGCGCATCGCTCTTTTGGATGCCCGTGAGCCGCCATCTTTCTCAGCCGCAGCGGAACTTGACCTGCGGGTATTTGCAATTTCACCAGCATCACGAGGCATCCTGGAGACCCTGGGTGCCTGGCAGACTATCCAGGCACAACGCGTTGCCGCCTATACCGAGATGCATGTGTGGGATGCCAGCGGCAGCGGCAGCATCCATTTTGACTGCGCCGAGGTGGGTGAACCGGCGCTGGGTTACATTGTTGAGAATCGCCTCATCCAGCACGCATTGAGGCTGCAACTGCAGACGGCTGACAATGTCAGCGCGATCCATCCGGTGACTCTGGAAGCGGTGGCGACCGATGCGGATCAGGTAACGCTCACGTTGCAGGACGGTCGCCGTTTGCGCACGCGCCTGCTGGTGGCGGCGGATGGTGTGGAATCCGCCACCCGCAAGCTGGTGGGCATTGAATCCCGCACTGCGTCCTATGGCCAGCAGGCCATCGTTGCCCATGTGGCCACGGAAAAGCCGCATCACCACACGGCCCGGCAGCGCTTTCTGCCCGGTGGCCCGATTGCGCTGCTGCCGCTGCCGGATGGCCGCTCTTCGATCGTGTGGTCGTTGGATAACACGCGGGCGGAACAGGTCCGGCAATTGGACGATGTGGGGTTTTGCGCCGCCGTGACCACGGCCAGCGCCGCCACTCTTGGCCACGTAACGAGTAGCACTCCGCGCGCCAGTTTTACGCTGCAGCGCATGCACGCCCGCGAGTACGTGCATGCGCGCTTCGCACTCATCGGCGACGCCGCCCATGCGCTGCATCCGCTGGCGGGGCAGGGGGTGAATCTGGGATTTAAGGATATGGCGGCACTCAGCACTATCATTTTGGAGGCGCAGTCGCGGCACCGCGATTGGGGTGATTTAGCGGTGTTGCGCCGCTACCAGCGTGCCCGAAAAGGCGATAACTTGGCGATGATTATCGCGCTAGACGGTTTTAAACGCCTTTTCAGCAATGATATTGCGCCGTTGACGTGGATGCGTAACACAGGATTGTGCGCTGTAGACCGTTTTACGCCGCTCAAGAGTGCCTTAATGCGGCGCGCAATGGGTTTAACCGGCAATTTCACCGCAGCGATACACTGAATCTCTTTGCTTGGCCGTCTGGTGTTTTGTGTCACTCAGACATGGGTTGCCTCGATCGGGATGCCGGCGGTGTTTTGCGCGACTCGATAGATCAAAACCGCGGATGCTGGGTGGCGCCCATGTTTTGTTGCCGGCATCGGCAAGGCATCGCCAGCGCAGCAGTCCGCAATCCCGACACCCAAACATAACCCCGCGGCCGCGGGGTTATGAGTCTTACGCTAGGCGCAACCCCTTATTTTGCCAGCAGCTTGTCCACCTTGGCAGCACAGATGAAGTCGTTTTCTGACAGGCCGCCGATGGCATGGGTGGTATAACGCACCAGGCAGTGGCCGTAGCCCACTTCCAGGTCAGGATGATGGCCTTGCTGATTGGCGATCCAGGCGATGGCGTTCACAAAGCCCATGGTGCCGTTGAAACCCTTGAATTTGAAATCCTTGTAAATCTGTTTGCCGTCAGCGTCGAGTTGCCACTCAGGCGCCAGCTTTTTCAAATAGCGCTCCGCTTCCTCGCGGACCAGGGGTTTGACGCCACCTTCGCAGGGGACGCAGTGCTTCTCGGCCAGTTCCGTCATGATAACCTCGTGGTAGTGAGTTCTTTATGTGAGCGAATGAATACGTTCAGGCCCAGCCGATTTTCTTGTCGGCAGGCGGGAAATTGGGGTCATGCATCCCCAGCCGCCGGGCCTCATTGATGAGGACCATCAGGTTCTTATGGGCTAGATTGAACATGTCTTCCAGGCTGTTGATGATGAAGTAAGTGGTCTGGAAAATGTCGATGCGGTAGGGCGTGCGCAGGGCATCAATGGGGTCGAAGGGCTTGCGCAGGGGTTTGTTGCTGTCGATGGAATAGGGGGTTTCTCCAAACGATGACACGATGCCGGCGCCGTAGGTTTTCAAGCCCCTGCGCGTTGTTATTAATCCAAATTCCACTGTGAACCAGTAGAGCCGTGCCAGCATCACGTGGTCATTTTTGTGCGCACGCACACCCGCTTTGCCGTAGGCATGGGTGAATTCCGCGAAGCGTGGATCAGTGAGCAGCGGAGTATGGCCAAAGACCTCGTGGAAAATATCCGGCTCCTGCAGGTAGTCCATGTCCTCGCGGCTGCGGATGAAGGAGGCGGCCGGGAATTTTTTGTCGGCTAGCAGGCTGAAAAACTGATCAAAGGGGATCAGGGCTGGCACCGGCACTACTTGCCAGCCGGTATGCTGCTGGAGCACCGCCGAGACCTCCGGGCACTGGGGGATGCGGTCCGTCGGAAAGTGCATGCGTTCCAGGGCCTGCAGATAATCGTCACAGGCATATTTTTCAACGATGGGTCGTTGGCGCGTGATCAAATCGCGCCAGACGGCATCCTCGTCCGGTGTATAAGGGATTAAACCGTTCTCGTCCGGGATTTTGGCGGTGTATTTAGTGCTTTTGCCCATGGAGTTCTGCCTCAGGCCGCCAGTTTACCAGTCGGGAGCGGACAGCCGGGAAACGCTGGGGGTACATTGCGGTTCCCACCTAATATATACATTGGCCTTTGATATGCTGTGAAAGTAATGACCGTTGGTCATAAAGCTAGCGAGGCCTAGGCTTGTGCTCGTGGCGGGTAATGACTTCGAATGTAATCTTCCACGATCTGCTGAAATTCTGCTGCGATCGTGTCGCCTTTGAGGGTAATTGTCTTTTCCCCGTCCACATAAACCGGCGCGACAGGCTTTTCACCGGTACCGGGCAGGCTGATACCGACGTTCGCGTGCTTGCTTTCGCCGGGGCCGTTCACCACGCAACCCATGACGGCCACCTGCATCGTCTCCACGCCCGCATAGGCACGTTTCCACTCCGGCATGCGGGTACGGATGTAGCCCTGGATATCCTGGGCGAGCTGCTGGAATACGGTACTGGTGGTGCGTCCGCAGCCCGGGCAGGCGGCCACCAGCGGCATGAAAGCCCTGAGGCCCATGGTCTGGAGGATTTCCTGGGCCACGATGACCTCGCGGCTGCGATCGCCCTCCGGTTCGGGTGTCAAAGAGATGCGGATAGTGTCACCGATGCCTTGCTGCAAAAGTATCGCCAGCGCCGCGGTCGAGGCCACAATGCCCTTGCTGCCCATGCCGGCTTCCGTGAGGCCGAGATGCAGTGGGTAATCGCAGCGTGGCGCGAGACGTCGGTACACATCAATCAGATCCTGCACGCTGCTCATCTTGCAGGACAGGATGATCCTGTCGTGACCCAGTCCCAGCTCTTCCGCACGCTGCGCGGAGTTGAGCGCCGAGGCCACCATGGCTTCGTGCAGGATTTCCTTGGCGTCTTTCGGCCCGGATGCGCGCGCATTCTCGTCCATCATCCGGGTGAGCAGCTCCTGATCGAGGCTGCCCCAGTTCACGCCGATGCGCACCGGCTTGCCGTGTTTGAGCGCTACCTCGATCAGCATTGCGAACTGCTGATCGTGTTTGCTGCCGCGCCCGACGTTGCCGGGATTAATGCGCAGCTTCGCCAACGCCTCAGCGCAGGCGGGATGGGTTGTTAAAAGCTTGTGGCCGTTGAAATGGAAGTCGCCGATAAGCGGCACGCTCACGCTCATGGCATCCAGTTTCTCGCGTATATGAGGTACGGCCGCGGCCGCGGCGTCGGTGTTGACCGTGATGCGCACCAGTTCCGAACCGGCGCTCGCCAGCTCCGCCACCTGTTTGACGGTCGCCATGACGTCGGCGGTGTCGGTGTTGGTCATGGATTGCACCACGATGGGCGCGCCGCCGCCCACCCGCACGGGGCCGACCATCACTGTTACGCTTTGACGGCGTTTTTGCCGGGAAATAGAGATTTCCATGGATTTCACGGCCGCATTATGGCCCTTAATGATAGCGGATTCTTGAGATTCACCAGCGGCTCCCGTGAGCGGAACAAAAGTGGCGCCCGGAGACACATTCAGCAGCGCGGCAATGCCTAATTTCCCGGCTTCTCAGGCCAGCCGCGCTTGCGTACCATGTCAGGCATGACGATTCTGGTGGTGCGCAACCTGCAATCAAAATATCCATGAGCGCCGGCAAGGGAACCGTGGTTTTCGTCCATGGGCTGTACATGACCGGCCTGGAACTGGGCCTGCTGCGCTTGCGTGTGTCCCAAGCCGGGTTCCAAAGCCATCAATTCCACTATCACACGGTGCTGGAACCGGTGCATGAGAACGCACGGCGCCTCGCGGAGTACATCGCGCAACTTGATGCGACCACACTGCATCTGGTGGGACATAGCCTGGGTGGGTTGGTGATTCTACGCATGTTTGAAATGAGTCCAAAAATTCCACCGGGTCGGGTAGTGCTCTTGGGTTCACCGGTACGCGGCAGCATCGCCGCGCGCAATATGGTGGATAGGAACTGGGGCTGGCTACTGGGTCAAAGCGGCGCGGATGGTTTGGCGGAGAAATATGAGCCAGTGTGGCATTGCAAACGTGAACTGGGCGTGCTGGTGGGTACCGCCGGCCCGGGGTTCGGACTGACCCATCCGGAATTGCCGGAACCCCACGATGGTTTGGTAGCAGTGCAAGAAACCCGCATTTCCGGTGCCACCGACCAAATCGAACTGGATGTACACCATACCGGCATGCTGTTCAGCCAGGAAGTGGCCGAACAGGTCATCGGCTTTTTGAACAGCGGTCATTTCAACCCGCCAGCCAACGAGATCCACGAATAAATGACGAACATTCCTCGCCTGTCTTGTCCTACATCAAGCGCCCGTAAAAAATAAAACTATAGAATTTCCCCGCCTGACACGGGCGTAACTCCCGTTTTGAATGCAAATCATGCGCATTCATCCACCGGGCGGGCCGCGTGCGCGGGCATATCCAGGTCACTAACGGGGCATGGCCTGCCCGGGCTCATTGAATTGCTGAATCATCAACCAAACAGGTATTTCCATGGCGTATGCAAAACCCACAAGACGCAGCTGGGCCGAGCCGTTCAAGATCAAAGTGGTTGAATCTCTGAAGACCACCACCCGGCAGCACCGCTTCAAGGCGATCCGGGAGGCGGGGTACAACACCTTTCTGCTGCGCTCGGAAGACGTATACATTGACCTGCTGACCGACAGCGGCACAAATGCAATGAGCGATTACCAGTGGGCTGGCATGATGTTGGGCGACGAGGCCTATGCGGGGAGCAAGAATTTCTACCATCTCAAGTCCAACATGCGCAAGTATTATGGCTACAAATACCTGGTTCCGACCCACCAGGGTCGCGGTGCCGAACACATCATTTCACAGATAATGATCAAACCGGGTGATTTCATCCCCGGTAATATGTACTTCACGACAACACGCGAACACCAGGAACGCGCCGGTGGCACCTTTGTCGATGTCATCATCGATGAGGCGCATGACCCGGAATCGACTCACCCATTCAAAGGAAACGTGGACTTACAAAAGTTTGAAGAGCTAATTAGAAAAGTCGGCGCGAAGAAAATTCCGTACATCAGCGTGGCGGCCACCGTGAACATGGCGGGCGGACAGCCGATCTCCATGGAGAATTTGAGAGCAGTCCGCAAATTGGCCAATAAGCATGGAATCAAAGTCATACTCGACGCCACACGCGCCGTTGAGAATGCGTATTTCATAAAACTCAGAGAGAAAGGCTACGCAAAGGAACCGGTCGCGGCGATTCTGAAGGAGACCTGCGCGTACACCGACGGGGCGACCATGAGCGGGAAAAAGGATCTGCTTGTCAACATCGGTGGGTTTCTCGCCATTAACGATGAAAAGCTGTACGACGAAGCGCGTAACATGGTGGTCGTTTTCGAAGGGCTGCATACTTACGGCGGCTTGGCGGGCCGGGACATGGAGGCCATGGCGCGCGGCATGGAGGAGATGGTAAGGGAAGATTACCTGCGCTCGCGCATCGGACAGGTCGAATATCTCGGACAAAAACTGCTGGATTGGGGAGTCCCGATCGTAAAACCAATCGGCGGGCACGCGGTGTTCCTGGACGCTAAAAAGATACTTGGGCATATTCCACAGGATAGGTTCCCGGCGCAGACCCTTGCCGCTGAAATCTACATCGATTCCGGCGTCAGGACCATGGAGAGGGGCATCGTGTCAGCAGGCCGTGATTCAAAAACAGGTTCACACCGTCATCCGAAGCTCGAACTTGTACGCGTCACGATTCCGAGGCGCGTGTATACGCAGGCACACATGGATGTCACCGCCGAGTCGATTCTTGCCGTATATGAAGGGCGCAAGAAGATTAAAGGTTTGAAAATGGTCTATGAGCCGAAGCACCTGAGATTCTTCCAGGCAAGATTCGATAAGATTTAGAACAAGACTGAAAACCTATTCCAACAACTTGTTAATCTTTGCTGACCCTCCACACGCGCATTGCACGCGGTGGAGGGTAGATCGCAAAATTTACCGGAGAAGGCTTTTAGCCTATTTTTTATGCTGGGATTCCCAGTTCCTCAGGGCCGTCAGGGTGTTGGCGACGTGCTGGTCGGGGTTGAGATTGGTATAGGTATAGATGATGGTGCCGTCCGGCGCGATCACATAGGAGGTACGGTTGGCGTACTGATTGTGCTGTGGCAGTACTGCGTCATAAGAGCGCATGATTTTCTGGTTGGTGTCGGCGGCTACCGGGAATTTGCTGCGGCATTCGCTCACCGAGAATTTCTTCAGGATGGCGATGTTGTCGTGGGACACGCCGATCACTGTGGCACCTAAAGCATGGTACTGACCCATGGCCGCAGCGAAGTCGTGGGCCTCAATGGTGCAGCCCTTGGTGAAGGCCGCCGGATAGAAATACAGCACCACCGGTCCTTTCTTCAGGGCGTCGGCCAGCGAGAAGTTGTAGACCTTGCCGCCCAAGGAAGCTTCGGCGGTGAACAGCGGCGCCTTGGTACCCACATTTAGGCTCGCGAACGCCGGCAGTGCAAACAGTGTGCCGATCAACGTCAAAACAAAAATGAAGCGTTTCATGATTAAACCTCCTGAATTGAATATGCGCGATAGTTAAAATCTGAATACGGTCACGCGCGCCGAATTCATTTTGAACAGCCCGATTCCCCGCTGCTTTATTTCCCGGCCGCGGGTTGGACAACAATTGAAAATGTTAACTCCACCTGATTGCCTACCCAACGGGTGTCAGCCCATTGGCCGAGGCCGATATGGTAATCCAAGCGCTCAAGACTCAGCTCACCCTTGAGCCGGGCATTGCCATCCGTCATAGGCGTAAATGTGAATGGTACGTTTACCTCGTGGGTCACGTCGCGTAACGTCAATTTCCCGGTCACCCGGTAACGCCCCTGTCCCATTGGGCGTACGGCCTCGCTTTCGAATAGCGCTTGCGGCCAGCGACGGGTGTCGAAGAAATCCGGGCCGCGCAACGCGGTGTCCAGTTCCGGCAACTGAGTATCCACGGACGCAGTATTTACGCTGACACGGATATGGCTGTCGCCGCCGGCAGCCATACAAACGAGACCACTGTAATCATGGAAAGTACCCTGGAACGGCGCTCCCGCCTGAGTGGTGCTGAACACGATACGGCTTAGCGCGGGTACTGGCACCCAGCAACTCGCGGCAGCAAACTGCGCGTTGCACGCAGCCACCAAACCGAATAAACACAGTATCACTAGCCGGTTCATGGCAGGTTCCTGGTGCGGCTACCGCTGCGCGTGAAAGGCAGCATGCGTAACAATACATCATCCCTGAGGATAATGTGATGCCAAAGCGCGGCGCTGATATGCAAAATCACCACGGCCAGCAGCAGCCAAGCCATGCTTTGGTGTGTGAACAGCAACCAGTGGGCCAGCCGCCGGTCAGGTCTCACCAGGTTCGGCAGCGAAAACAGCCCAAACCAGCTCACCGTCAGGTTGGAAGCGGAGGACAATAGCCAACCGATCACTGGCATGCTGAGCAACAGCGCATACAACAGCATGTGAGACAGGCGTGCCGCCATCCGGAAGACCGGGTGCGGTACGAGCGGCTGCGGCGGAGGCGGCGAATACAGCCGCCAGCCAAGCCGCAGCACCACCAAGCCGAAAATGGTGAAGCCGATGGATTTGTGGCGGGCCAGCAGGATGAGTCTTTCCAGACTGATGGGCAGTGCATGCGCCCAGATGCCGAGCACGAACTGCAGCATCACCAGTGCTACGATGATCCAATGAAACGTCTGGGCCACAATACCGTAGCGCATCGGCGTATTAGCCAACGGGATCAATGGCTGTTGTGAAGGGCCGTGCATCTGACTTAATCTCTCTGGCATTGGTTATACGCAGCGCATGTGGTTCAGGTTTTACAGGAAGCCCTAAAATGCAACTACCGACTAGTATTCCACCACGGAGACGCACCTTCAGCGTTGCGGTGCTGGCACTGTTGGCTATTACCGGCTGCGCAGGCGTGGCGGTCAAGCACCCGGCTGGCCCGGCATTGGCGCCACTCTCCCCCCTGATTACCGCCGGTGCGGTGCGCTACAGTATTCGTCCCGAGCTTTCGGATATACGCTTTTTGGTGTACCGGGCGGGACCGCTGGCGGCCTTTGGCCACAACCACGTGATCCGTGCCAGTGGCATCCACGGTGACCTGTATCTTAACCGCAAATTTGCACTCTCCGGTTTTGCCTTCTCGCTGCCGCTGGCAGACCTGCAAGTGGATGCGCCGGCGGATCGGGCTGCGGAAGGCGCCGATTTTGCCGCCCAACCCTCGGCCGCGGCCATCGCGGGAACCCTGCACAACATGCTGGGTCCGGCGGTACTCAATGTCGCGCGCTATCCGGACATCCGGGTGCGCTCGGTGCGGCTGGTGGGCC
The DNA here is from genome assembly GCA_027315405.1 of Gammaproteobacteria bacterium. Taxonomy (GTDB): domain Bacteria; phylum Pseudomonadota; class Gammaproteobacteria; order Natronospirales; family REEB76; genus REEB76. The sequence goes on from DAHUYB010000073.1 coordinate 31,396, forward strand.
CGGAATGGGGGCCGGAAGTGACGGTGCGTATCACGCTGCACGGCACCGAGCGCGAGCTGAGCGTGCCGATTGCGCTCAATCACTGCGGCAAATTGCTCATCGCCACCGGCCGCTTCGACATTCGGCAAAGCGATTTCGGCATCACGCCATTCAGTATTCTCGGCGGTGGTTTGCAGGTCGCGGATGTCGTGAAAGTGCAGTTCCATATCGTCGCCGAACGGGACTGAACGCCGCCACACGCGCGTGCAAACCCGTGCGCGGGACACAATTAAATCATTCCCGGTCACCGTCACGCCAGGGCCAACCCCGCAGCCAGCGGCTTATCCTGCGCCGGGATGGCGACCGAAGCCAGCCAATGCCCCTGCTGATCACGGCTCGCCTCAAAGCGATAATGGCTACCGTAAATGGCTGACAACCGCTTGCGCGTGTTGCTGAGACCAACACCGCCGCCCGCTTCATCCCCGGAACTCGTTTCATGCACGCTAGCGATGTTTGTGACCGTGAACTGTAGGTACTCGCCGGCACGCTGTCCAGTGATCACCAGCGTGTCATAACCCGGTACCTTGGCCACACCGTGTTTAATGGCGTTCTCCACCAACGGCACCAGCAGGAATGTAGGGATGCTTACATCGAGTAGTTGCGGCTCCAGTTGCACGCGCACACTCAAACGGTCCTCATAGCGCACCTTCATCACAGCCAGGTAGCGCTCAATGAACTGCATCTCATCCTTGACGGTGGTAAACTCATGATGGGTATCCCTCAGGCTGCGACGCAGCAGCGCGCTGAGTTCAGTGAGTAGCCGCTCGGCGCGATCCGGCTCGGTATGGATGAGCGCAACGACGGCGTTGAGCGCGTTGAAGAAGAAATGTGGATTCAACTGGCCGCGCAGGATACCGAGTTTGGCCTCCAACCATTTGGAACGCAGTTGCGCCGCCTTGATCTGCTCAGACTTGTAGCGCAGGAAGGCGTTGAGGGCGAGGATCAGGACCAGCCCCAGCAGGTACACGATGGAATACTGCACGGTGCTTGCGAGCCATTCCTGCCACGGCCCGATGAGTGCCAGCGCCTGCCGCAGGCTATGGGAATCGGCGTAGACGCGGTTCGTGAGATAGTAGGAAAGCGCCAGCGCCGGCGGCGTGAGCAGCGAAAAGCCGAGCGCGATGGCCGCCTGGCCGGCGGCAAACCACACTGCCCGGCGCCGTTGCAGGGAAATGTTGACCGCCAGCAAATAAGCGCCCACCAGCAGCGGTAGCAGCAGCAGCCGCGTCAGCACGCGCTGGCCGATGTCGCTCCAGCCCGCGCCCTTGCCACTGGCGGCATCGTCGAGCAGCATCATCACGATGTCCCAGGTGGCGGCATATAGCCACAATGGGATACTGATCAGCAGCACGATAAATATACGGCGGCGGCGCAGCGAGCCCGGTTTTTGCAGCAGCCGGAGCAGTGCCGAGCCGCGCGCTCTAGGTGCGTTATCGGCCTGCGTGTTTCGCAGTGAATCCTCGTCATCCATTGGGTCGTCGTGGTCCGCCACGAATCCGGACCGTGCCTCGCTGGTTGCCACCGACGCCCTAGTCTGAACCTCCGGCCATGACACTACCACCCGTTCGCGCAGTGGCTGGCCGCGCGGGGATCGGCTACGCACCGGCTTCTGCCCATTCAAATCGTGAGACCCCGAATTGTATGCGCCCACTCCGCGGTGCGATGATCGGTCACATTCCGTTCGATCCCGTTTATAAACTCCTGACTCTGCATCTGCAATACCCTGCGTACCAGTGCGGGTCCGATGAGCGGCGGCACCCAGAATGCCGGCTCAACGGTGGCCTTCCATTGCAGACGCGTACCATGGCCTTCGGCGGTGAGGTGCCAGGAGCTGGTGCCCTGTTTCACGTTGCTGCCCTGTGGCAGCGTGACGGCGACGATATCCGTGCTGGATAATTCCGTTACTTGCTGCATTTGCTTGACGGTGCGGCAAAAGATGGCGACACAGCCGCGGGTTTCCGTATACACCACCATGGTGCGCGCATTCACTTGTTTGACCAGCCGGCTCGTGAGGATATCGGGGCTGATCTCAGCGAGATCGGTGAAGTCCGCCAACACCGCATACACCTGCGCCGGTGGCGCGTCCACATGCGCTTCAGCCACCACCTGGTAGACACCGGCTTTCTGACTGACATCCAGCTTGTAGATGCTGGCACCCCAAAGCGAGGGTGCCAGCAGCCCGGCGGTCGCGAGCAGAACGCTCGCGAGCCGCCGGCTGGTGTGGATTGAGGATAGGCTCACTGATTCGCTACTGGCGCATCACGGCAGCAGCAAAAGCGTACGCGTGAGGTGTGGCTGTGTATGCCTATGACTTACGGTATTGAAGGTAACGGAATTGACGCTGAAGGTGATTTCCGTTTCGGTGTCCGCGAGCGCATCACGCAGCAGCATCTGTCCCCCGCCCATGCTGACACTGGTGTTGTCAAGGATGTGGTCGAAACCGGTGCTGTTGGCGATGAAAGGTGTCGAAACCAAATCGAACTTCGTCGCATCCAGATTCTGGCTGGCAAGTGAATCCGCGAGCAGAGTGACCAGCGCATGGTTGAGGGCCGTGTGGGTCTTTTTCTCCGGTGCCGGATGTGCGGCGATATCGGCAAATGCAGCCTCAGCGGTGATGCCGCGGGACCGGTACCAGATACTCGTCATCAGGTCGGTGAGCGGATCAATGTTGATGATGCCCTCGCCGGTGCCCGAGCTGAACAAAGTATGGCCCTGGTTGTCGGTTGCCTTGAACAGGAAAGGCGGTGTGAGTCCGGCCACTGGCATAACGTAGCGGCCATTGGCATCGCTCATGGCGACCTGTATCTGGCCGTGCGCATCTTCGAGACTGACCATCGCACCCTGCACGGCGCGACCTGTTGCCACCATGCCCATGGCCATGCCCGCTGCGGTCACGGTCAGCGTCGCACTATTGCTGGTGATGGTGTAACCCATGCCGTAAATGCCGCCGGAATAGGTGACGGAGGCTGTAATCATCGTGGTACCGGCGGCTACGCCGGTCGCTAGACCGTTGGCATTCACCGTCGCGACACTATTGCTCGACGAGGCCCACGTGTAGGTAACGCCGCTCAAGCTATTGCCGTTCGAGTCCTTGGCCGTCGCCATATATTGCTGCATGCCGTTGACGGCGATGGTGCTGGTAGCCGGTGTGATGGTGATGCTGGCAACCTGGCCGCCGGAGGAACCTCCGCCGCCGCCATAACCACTGGGGCCACCGCAACCCTGAATCGACAGCAACACCGCTGTGATCGCGATGGCCGTATAGATATGTAATTTTTTCATGGTAGTTACCTCAATTGCCGCGTAAGCCCGTAATATTTCATGTCCGTCACCTCACATGACCGTGCTTAATCCCTGCGCCCTGCTTAGTAAAGCAAGTCCGGCATGCCGGAGCACTCGCAACGACTCAACAGGGCGCGCTTTCCCATCGCGGCCCCGGACTGGCAGATTAAAGCACTCCCTCAGAGCGATTTCGGCTGGTTGCGGTAAGAGCGCCGCAGCTTGCGGCGAACAGTAGGGTTTATGCGATGAAGTGGTACTGGCGGGCGGTTAACGGTGGGCCGTTGATCGGCTGTCCCCCCGGAACCGTATCATCAGCTCCCGGATGGTTTCCCGGTAGGTTTTCCCGGAAGACAACGGCTCGCTGCCGGGCAAAATGAATTTGTAATCGCCATGCATGGCTGGCCGTATTTCTTTTACATGCTCAAGATTGACCAACACCGAACGGCTGATGCGCACGAACCGGTCACCCGCCAGACGCCGCTCCATGTCGTGCATGCGTTCTCGGATCATGGCATGTTCGCCGCTCACGGTGTGGATGTGCAGGTAATCGCCGTCGGAATGCATATGGGTGATGTCAGGCAGATTGAGGAACTTCAAGCGGGTGCCATCCTTCACGGTTAAACGTTCCAGAGGTTGCGTGGGCAATCCGGCGGTCAGGCCGGAAAGCTGCTGGATAATGTGCTGCCATTCCTCGGCCTTTGGCATGGAGCCGGCGAGACGACTACGCGCCCTGGTTAGCGCCTGACGAAAACGTTCCCTGTCGAAGGGTTTCATTAGATAATCCACCGCATCCACCGAAAAAGCTTCCACGGCGTATTCGCTGTAGGCCGTGGTAAAGATGATATAAGGTATTTTCCCGGTCCGCAGCAGCCGGCTCAATTGTAAGCCAGACAATCCTGGCATCTTGATATCGAGGAACAGCACATCCGGTTTAAGCGCCTGCACTTTCTCGTATGCATCCAGACCATCACCGCTTTCGCCAGTAATCTGCATGTCTGCTTCAGCAGCCAGCAGGTCGCGGACGCGCTTACGTGCCAGCGGCTCGTCATCAACGATCAACACCTTAATCACAGCATTACACCCCGGCACCCATCGCATTCGCGTTCATGCATACAGTTTGCGCTCCGTAAATCGGCAGTAGTATAGTCCTGGCTCCGCAGCCGACTCGGTTGGCGCAGCGACCGGCACCGCCTACGATGAGCCAGGATCCTGTATTAAGTCTTGTATTCATGTAACAGCTGTATCCTTATTTTTTGGGTGCGCTGCTTGCTTTATCGGAATTCACAATTCAATGCGGCCAAGTTCGATTAATCCATTGTTTCCTCTTTTTATTCAAGTTTTCTTTTCAAGTCGTAGATCAAGTCCAACGCCTGTTTGGGCGTGAGATCCCCGGCGTCCAGGTTGCGCAGTTCCGCCAACGCCGGATGTTCCGGTGCAAACAGTCCCAGTTGCGGTGGGCGGTGCGGTTCTTTGTTCGCCTGTTGGCGTGATTCGGCTTCCATGGCGGCGAGCCGGCCGCGGGCTTCTGAGATCACGGCTTTCGGTATGCCGGCCAGGGCCGCCACCTGCAGACCGTAGCTGCGATCCGCCGGTCCGTCCTTGACCGCATGCAGAAACACCAGGGTGTGTTCGTGTTCGGTGGCGTCCAGGTGAACGTTGGCGATACCCGGCAGCCATTCCGCCAAGGCCGTGAGTTCGAAGTAATGGGTGGCGAACAAGGTGAAGGCTTTGATCTCCCGGGCGATGTAGCTGGCCGCTGCCCACGCCAGTGATATGCCGTCATAGGTGCTGGTGCCACGGCCGATTTCGTCCATCAGCACCAGGCTCTTGTCGGTGGCATTGTTGAGTATGTTGGCGGTCTCCAGCATTTCCACCATGAAGGTGGAGCGCCCACCGGCGAGATCGTCGGAGGCGCCGATGCGCGTGAAGATGCGGTCCAGCGGACCGAACACCGCTTTGGTCGCCGGGACATAGCTGCCGATGTGCGCCAGGATCACGATGAGCGCCGCTTGCCGCATATAGGTGGATTTGCCGCCCATGTTCGGTCCGGTGACGATGAGCATCCGCCGTTGCTCGTTGAGCTCCAGGTCATTGGGCACGAAGGGAGTATCGAGGGCCTGTTCCACTACTGGATGGCGGCCGGCTTCGATGTGCAGCAGCGGTGCCTCGGTAAGTTCCGGGGCCGCGAGTTTGAGCGCATCGGCGCGCTCCGCGAGATTGGCGAGTACATCCAGTTCCGCGAGTGCCGCGGCGGTTTCTTGCAGGCCTGCGAGTCGCTCAATGAGCTGGTCCAGCAGCCCGTCATACAGGGCTTTCTCCCGCGTCAGTGCCTGTTCGCGCGCCGACAGCACCTTGTCCTCGAAGCGTTTCAGTTCCGGCGTGAGGTAGCGTTCAACGCCTTTCAGGGTCTGTCGGCGGATGTAGTCAGTGGGCACCTTGTCCGCCTGGGCGCGGGTGACTTCCAGGTAATAGCCATGCACGCGGTTATAGTTGACGCGCAGCGTGGCGATGCCGCTACGTTCGCGCTCGCGGAGTTCCAGATCGGTCAGATACTGGTCAGCGTGCTCGCTGAGCTTGCGTAATTCGTCGAGTTCAGCATCGTAACCCGCGGCCAGCACGCCGCCATCGCGGATCAGGGCCGGCGGCGTCTCGATCAAGGCCTTTTGCAGCAGCGCATGAATTTCCGGATGAACGGCGGCCCCCACCGCAAGCTCCTGGATCCGCGGTGAATCCAGTGTTTGCAACTGCGCTTGCAGTGCCGGTAGTTCGCTGAGTGCATGACGCAGTTGTGCGAGATCCCGCGGACGCGCGGACTTGAGCGCCACGCGCGCCAGGATGCGCTCGACATCGCCGATGCCGTTGAGCCGTTCGCGCAAGGCCGCATAGCGGTGATCTTCCAGGCACGCTGCCAGCGCGTGGTAACGCAAGCGTAGCTGCGCGTGATCCCTGAGCGGCCGGCTCAACCAGCGGCGCAGCAGGCGCGAACCCATGGCGGTGACGCTGTGGTCCATGATGCCCGCCAGGGTATGTTGCGGCTGGCCGGTGAAAGTGCTTTCCAATTCCAGATTGCGCAGGGTGATGGCGTCGAGAATGAGTGCATCAGCACGCCGTTCCACGGCCAGGCCGGTGATGTGCGGCAGCGCCGTGCGCTGGGTTTCCTGTACGTATTGCAGCAAGGCACCGGCGGCGGCGATGGCGGCATTCAAATCATCGGCGCCGAAGCCGGCTAGATCACGGGTTTTGAATTGCGCCGTCAGCAGGCGCGTAGCGCTGGCTGTATCAAAGTGCCAAGGCGGGCGGCGGCGTGCGCCACTGCGTTCCGTAAGTGCACGCGGCAACAGGCTGTCCTCGGCCAGCAGTAGTTCCGCCGGGTACAGGCGTTCCACTTCGGCCAGCAATGCATCCTGTCCGTCCATTTCCAGCACGCTGAAACGACCGCTGCCGATATCCAATGCCGCCACACCGTAGTGTGTATCGGCGGCGTGCACCGCCACCAACAGATTGTCGCGGCGTTCCTCCAGCAGAGCCTCATCGGTGACCGTTCCGGGAGTGATGATGCGCACCACCTTGCGCTCCACCGGACCTTTGGCGGTGGCCGGGTCGCCGATCTGTTCGCAAATGGCCACGGATTCGCCCAATTTCACCAGCCTGGCGAGATAGCCTTCCGCCGCATGATAGGGCACACCGGCCATGGGAATGGGCTGGCCGGCGGATTGGCCGCGCTGGGTGAGGGTAATATCCAGCAGGCGCGCGGCACGGCGCGCGTCGTCATAGAAGAGTTCGTAGAAATCCCCCATGCGGTAGAACACCAGGATATCCGGGTATTCGGCTTTGACCCGCAGGTACTGGCGCATGACCGGCGTGTGGTCGTTATGGGTAGCGTCGCGCGGGTCGTTCATGGAGCACTCAAGGTTGAGGGGACGATGCTAGTGACGGTGGGTGACGATGGCAAGCAGTGCTACCCTGTGGGCATGCCGAAAGCCGCAGCTCCTGTCCCGGAAACCAACGATGCCACGCTGGCGGCGCTGGCCGCCAGACTCGCCGAACAGTTGCTGGCACACGGGCTCAAACTCGCGGCCGCGGAATCGTGCACCGGCGGTTGGATTGCCAAGTGCCTCACTGACATTGCCGGCAGCTCCGAGTGGTTCGAGCGCGGCTTCGTGACCTATAGCAACGGCGCTAAGGTAACCATGCTGGGAGTCAGCGCCGATACCCTCGCGTCCCGTGGTGCAGTATCCGAGGAAAGCGCGCGGGAAATGGCCGCGGGGGCGGTGCGTCACAGCCAGGCGCAGGTGGCGGTGGCGGTGAGCGGCATCGCCGGTCCGGCCGGCGGCAGCGCCGAAAAGCCCGTGGGCAGCGTGTGGATCGCCTGGGCCTGGCCGGACCGCCGGGTCAGCGCACGCTGTTTTCATTTTGGCGGCAACCGCGAGGCCGTGCGCCGGGCCGCGGTGGCGGAAGCCCTCAAAGGCCTGTTGCAGGGTGTCGGCCGTTGAGGTCCGGCGGCTGCTTTAGCCCCCGGCGCCGCACTCTTTGGTCTGCAAACCCGTGAAATGGGTCGAACGGCATACGCTTGATTGGCGGGCATGGCAGTTCCCGTTGCCATGCTCTATATATACGGCATGCGGGGCAGCGAATTTGAATTGCTTGCGTTCCGGCCGCTGACAGCAAAGGCTGCGGGGTCTAGGGAACTGTGAAATAATAGTTTTCTTGGCATTTTCAGCTGAAATTCTGCTCACAACCCACACGTATACAGGTGCCCCATGGATGAGAATCGCAAAAAAGCCCTGGCCGCCGCACTCAGCCAGATAGAGAAGCAGTTTGGCAAAGGATCGGTCATGCGTCTCGGTGACCATATTGCCTCCCGTGACGTGGACGTGGTATCCACCGGTTCCCTGGGCCTCGACATCGCGCTCGGCGTCGGCGGTTTGCCGCGCGGCCGGGTGGTGGAAGTTTACGGGCCGGAAGCCTCCGGCAAGACCACATTGACCCTGCAGGTGATCGCTGAAATCCAGCGCAAGGGCGGCACTGCCGCCTTCGTGGATGCGGAACACGCGCTGGATCCCACCTACGCCGGAAAACTCGGTGTAAACGTGGACGATCTTTTGATCTCGCAACCGGATACCGGCGAGCAGGCGCTGGAGATCGCCGACATGCTGGTACGTTCCGCGGCCGTGGACGTAGTGGTGGTGGACTCGGTGGCCGCGCTCACGCCTAAGGCCGAGATCGAAGGCGAGATGGGCGATTCCCACATGGGCCTGCAGGCGCGCCTCATGTCCCAGGCACTGCGCAAGCTCACCGCCAACATCAAGCGTTCCAATACCTTGGTGATTTTCATCAACCAGATCCGCATGAAGATCGGCGTGATGTTCGGCAATCCCGAAACCACCACCGGCGGCAATGCCCTCAAGTTCTATGCCTCCGTGCGCCTCGACATCCGCCGCATCGGCGCCATCAAGAAGGGCGAGGAAGTCATCGGCAGCGAGACCCGCGTCAAGGTGGTGAAGAACAAGGTGGCGCCGCCTTTCCGGCAGGCGGAGTTCGAGATTCTCTACGGCGAGGGCATTTCCCGCGCCGGCGAGATCATTGAGATCGGGGTGTTGCAGAACCTGGTTGAAAAATCCGGTGCTTGGTACAGCTACAAGGGCAAGAAAATCGCCCAGGGCAAGGAAGGTGCACGCGAGTACATGCAGCAGAATCCGGAAGTGGCCGCCGAGATCGAGCAGGCCATCCGCGACAAATTGTTACCGAAAAAAGTGAAGGCGCCCGCGGGTGAAGCAGTCGCAGCCCAGGAAGCCTGATGAGGAGGAGGCCCGCGATCCCGCGCGGGTGCGCGCAGTGGCGCTCCGGTTGCTGGCCCGGCGTGAACATTCCACCCGGGAATTGACCACCAAGCTGACGGCGCGCGGTTATGAACAGCAGACGGTGCTGGCCGTCATCGAGGCGCTGGCGGATAGGAACCTGCTGTCCGATGGGCGTTTCGTGGATGAATTCGTGGCCAGCCGCCTGCGCCGTGGCAGCGGGCCGGTGAAAATCCGCGAGGAACTGCGCGGCCGCGGGGTGGCGGAATCCCTGGTGGATAATGCCCTCAGCGAGCGCCGCCGCGAGTGGCTCACCAATGCCGAGGCGGCGCGTCGCAAACGCTTCGGTGCGAAGCTGCCGGGGGATTTTGAGGAACGCGCCCGGCAGGCGCGTTTTTTGCAGCAGCGCGGGTTTACCGCCGAACAGATTCGTCAGGTGCTGAAGGGCGATGTGGATATCGAAGATTAGTGCTGCGTGCCGGGTGCGGCGTACCGCGTGCACGCAGGAATATGTTCTTTACGCAGCACACAGAACGCAGTACGCAGTACCTATTCCATGATGACCAGCAACGAAATCCGTCAAAGTTTCCTCGAGTTCTTCCGCTCCAAGAAACACACCATCGTGCCTGCTGCATCTTTGGTGCCCGTCAACGACCCGACGCTGCTATTCACCAATGCCGGCATGGTGCAGTTCAAGGACATCTTCCTGGGCCGCGAAAAACCCGCGCATCTGCGCGTGGCCGACGTGCAGCCCTGCCTGCGCGCCGGCGGCAAGCACAACGACCTGGAGAATGTGGGCTACACCGCCCGCCACCACACCTTCTTCGAGATGCTGGGTAACTGGTCCTTCGGCGACTATTTCAAGCGCGACGCCATCGTGTATGCGTGGGAGCTGCTGACCAAGGTCTGGAAGCTGCCGCCCGAGAGGCTGTGGATCACTATATATAAGGATGACGACGAAGTCTACGACATCTGGACAAAAGAAATAGGCGTTCCGCGGGGGCGCGTGGTGCGCGTCGGCGACAACAAGGGTGCGCCTTACGCCAGCGACAACTTCTGGCAGATGGCCGATACCGGTCCCTGCGGCCCGTGCACTGAGATTTTCTGGGACCACGGTCCCGGCATTCCCGGCGGACCGCCGGGGAGCCATGAGGAAGGCGACCGTTACGTGGAGATCTGGAACCTGGTGTTCATGCAGTTCGACCGAGCCGCTGACGGCACGCTCACCCGGCTGCCCAAGCCCTGCGTGGACACCGGCATGGGCCTGGAGCGTATCGCTGCGATCCTGCAGGGCGTGCATTCCAATTACGACATTGATCTTTTCAAGCACCTGATCCAGGCCGCCGCCGAAGTCACTGGCACCAAGGATCTCACCAGTCCTTCGCTGCGGGTGATCGCCGATCACATTCGCGCCTGCGCTTTCCTGGTCACCGACGGTGTGCTGCCCTCCAACGAAGGCCGTGGCTATGTGCTGCGCCGGATCATCCGGCGAGCGGTTCGACACTTTTACAAACTATGTGGAATTAGTTGGGATGGATATTTCTGGAGAATGGTTGGACCGCTTGTAAATGAGATGAGTCGCGCATATCCGCAATTGAAAGCAAAGCAAGCGTTCGTAGAGCAAGTCCTGCGTGCTGAAGAAAAGGCTTTCGTGCAGACACTTGATTCGGGAATGATGCGACTGGAATCTTTTCTTACTCAAAGTAAAGGAAGGCTGTCCGGAGAAAACCTTTTCCTGCTTCATGACACCTATGGGTTTCCACCGGACTTGATTGCGGATGTGGTGAGAGAAAAAGGTGTTTCGATTCCACCCGATGCATTTGCTCGGTACGGTCAACTGATGGAAAAGCAGCGCGAGCGTGGCCGGGCGGCGAGCCAGTTCGGTGCCGAGTACGGCCAGGATGTGGAGATCAACGGCGAAACCCAATTCACCGGCTACGAGACCCTGACGGATAAAGGCAAAATCGTAGCGCTGTTCCGCGGCAAAGACGCAGTGAAATCGCTCAAAGTCGGAGAGCAGGGCATGGTGATCTTGGATCGCACGCCGTTCTATGCGGAATCCGGCGGCCAAGTGGGCGACCAAGGCGTGCTGCGCACTGCCAAAGGTGAGTTCAAAGTCGAGGATACGCAGAAGCGTGGCGGCGGCGCTCATGCCCATCTTGGCACTGTGGTCAAGGGCGAGTTCAAACTGGGCGAAACGCTGGAAGCACAGGTGGATGAAAACCTCCGCGCCGCCACGGTGCTCAACCATTCCGCCACCCACCTCCTGCATGCGGCGCTGCGCAAGCAACTCGGAACCCATGTGACCCAGAAAGGTTCGCTGGTGGCGCCCGACCGGCTGCGATTCGATTTCTCTCATACTCAGCCGCTGACAGCGGACGAATTGCAGCGGATTGAAGACCTGGTGAACGGGGAAATCCGCAAGAATGCTGAAGCCGATATGCAACAGATGGGTTACGACGAGGCTATCCAATCCGGCGCCATGGCGCTGTTCGGCGAGAAATATGGCAGCACGGTGCGCGTCATGAAGTTCGGCAAGTTCTCCACGGAGTTGTGCGGCGGCACCCATGTGCGCCACGTAGGCGACATCGGCCTGTTCAAGATCGTGGGCGAGTCCGGCGTGGCGGCTGGTGTGCGCCGCATCGAGGCGCTTACCGGCGAGGGTGCGCTTGCCTGGGTGCACAAAGCCGAGCACAGCTTGCGCGGCGTCGCGGAGATGACCAAAGGCAGCCTAGAAAATATCGAAGAAAAGGTTGGACAATTGCTGGAACGCAACCGCAAGCTGGAAAAGGAATTGGAACAATTGAAGGGCCAGATGGCCAGCCGCCAGGGCGGCGATCTGGCCTCCCAGGCGGTGGACGTGCGCGGCATCAAGGTGCTGGCTTCACGTCTCGACGGCGCCGATGCGAAAACCCTGCGGGATACCGTGGACCAGCTCAAGAACAAGCTTGGTTCCGCGGCAATAGTGCTGGCTGCGATTGAGGACGGCAAAGTGCGGCTGGTGGCGGGTGTGACCGCGGACCACATGGCGAAGATCAAAGCGGGCGAATTGGTAAATGCCGTGGCTGAACAAGTGGGTGGCAAGGGCGGCGGCCGTCCGGACATGGCCCAGGCGGGCGGTAACGACCCCTCGAAACTCGACGCCGCGCTCAAGTCCGTGCCAGAGTGGGTGCGGGCGCATCTCAATTGAAAAAAGGATCACTGATTTATATCCCGTTCACCCTGAGCCTGTCGAAGGGTGATCTCCAAAAGATTGGAGACAGGCAAGAAAATTCCGTTCATACTTCGACAGGCTCAGTACGAACGGAATTATTCCAAAGGTTCTCCGGTCCTTGCCCGTGCTTCTTATGAATAACAGCAGCGTATCGTCGTGGCACTGATCGTCCAAAAATACGGCGGCACCTCGGTGGCGGATTGCGCGCGTATCGAACACGTGGCCGATAAGGTGTGCGCCGCGCGCCATGCGGGGCATGACCTGGTGGTGGTGGTTTCCGCCATGGCCGGTGAAACCGACCGGCTGATGGGTCTCGGCAAAAGCATTTCCCAGCGTCCCAGCACCCGCGAGATGGATGTGCTGCTGTCCACTGGTGAACAGGTGACCATCGCGCTCCTGGCCATCGCCCTGGAAAAGCGCGGCTTTCCCGCGCGCTCTTTCACCGGCGCACAGGTATGCATCCGCACCGACAAAGAGCATAGCAAGGCACGCATTGAATCCATTGACGACAGCAAGCTGCGTGCGTTGTTGGCTGATAATTGTGTGCCGGTGGTGGCGGGTTTCCAGGGTGTGGACGAAAGCGGCGATGTCACCACTCTGGGGCGCGGCGGTTCCGACACCACCGCGGTGGCGCTGGCAGCGGCGCTCAAGGCGGATGAATGCCAGATTTACACCGACGTGGACGGCGTCTATACCACCGACCCGCGCATGGTGCCGGAAGCGCGCCGCCTGGCGCGCGTCACCTTCGAGGAAATGCTGGAGCTGGCGAGCCTGGGTTCCAAGGTGCTGCAGATCCGCGCCGTGGAGTTCGCTGGCAAATACAATGTTCCCCTGCGGGTACTGTCCACCTTCAAAGAAGGTGAGGGCACGCTCATCACTTATGAGGATGTCAACATGGAAGCCGCCGTCGTCTCGGGTATCGCCTTCAACCGCGATGAAGCGGAGATCACGCTCATCGGCATTCAGGATGAGCCGGGCGCGGCTTACCACATACTCGGCCCCATTTCAGACGCCAATATCGTGGTGGATATGATCGTGCAGAACGTGGCCCGCGAAGGTCGCCTGGATTTCACCTTCACTATGCATCGCAACGACTATGCCCAGGCCATGGAAATCCTGGAAGCCAACCTCAAGCGCATGGGCGCGGAACGGGTAATAGGCAACGATCGGGTGGTGAAGATTTCCCTGGTGGGCGTGGGTATGCGCTCCCATTCGGGCGTGGCCACCCGTCTGTTCCAGGCGCTCTCCGAAGAAGGCATCAGTATCCGCCTGGTGGCCACCTCGGAAATCAAGATTTCGGTGGTGGTGGACGAGAAACACCTGGAAACCGGCGTGCGGGCATTGCACGCGGCCTTTCGTCTGCACCAGCCGCCGCAGCAGGAGCACCTGCCACAATCGGCAACGCCACCGGTGCAAAAAATGGCGCCGTGGGTTGAGTAGCGCCTCGAAAACCCTCAGAATGCCACGTCCCGGGCCCCTGACGGGATGCTTGCATCGAAACAACAAGACCAAAAATGGAATTTTTATAACTTAAGGTGATTGAGCGTAACCAGGAGCAAATCCATGTTGATTTTGACCAGACGGGTGAGCGAGACCATCATGATCGGTGACAACGTTACTGTCACGGTACTGGGCGTCAAGGGCAATCAGGTGCGTATCGGCGTCAATGCCCCCAAGGATATCGCCGTCCACCGCGAAGAAATCTACGAGCGCATCAAGAACGAACAAGAAAATGGCAATTCCGCGGCACCGGAAGCCTAAAGAAGTCGGGAAGCGCGGTTTTTTGACCCATCCGGCGGGGATCAGTATCATCCCCGCCAGTGAGCTGCTTTTCCCGGTGCGCGATGTGCAAGGATGCAGGTGTGCCGCAAGGGGCAGGATGCCGGGAGCGGCCGCGGAAGCAAGGCAGTTTTTTGCGCCTGCAAAATCCGCGCTTTCGCCTTTCAAGCTGTGCATCCTGCACCGTTTGAAAGTCCAGGGCATACTTCCGTGTATGCCCGCGTGTGACTAACGCCGCACGCCCCCGGCGGCCAGATGCTGAGCTGGTGCGGTACCAGGGATGGTTCAGTGATACAACTTAGGTTTACGGAGAGATGGCCGAGCTGGTCGACAAAATCGCCGGGAGCGATTTTGAACGCTGCGAAGCAGCGGCCCCGAAGGGGCGGAGGGCAGGACGCCCGGAGTAACGCGCGCATTATTGAGCGCGCCTGAGACCAGCTTGCAGGAATTGTATTAGTAATGATGTATTCGGAGAGATGGCCGAGCTGGTCGAAGGCGCGCCCCTGCTAAGGGCGTATACGCGCAAAACGCGTATCGTGGGTTCGAATCCCACTCTCTCCGCCATTAAATCTCACCAACCGATTGATGAAAAAGGAAAATGTCAGGCAGACAGGCCAGCCGTTCTACAAGTTATTCCACAATACATTTTGGTATCCTGCCCGCGCATCCGCGACAATCAGCCTAGCTGCTTTCGAGTGGAAAATTCAGAAATGGGTACCTCATAAGTAACGGCATCGTAAATTTCAGCGAATAGCCGAGCTATTGAGATTACGATTCCAACCATCCCTACGCGGTGGATACGGTGACCAACGACTCGACCACGGTCTACAGCGCCTCCTACGATGGTGACGACGACATGACCACGCGCAACGGTTCGCCGATTATCTGGACCGTGGACGATGTACAGGGAAGTACAAGTGCCGCGGGAGGCAGGAAGCCGGGAGCGGCCAACCTTCCCGCCAGCCTGGGTGCGGCCGAGGGCAGCAGCACGTTCAGCTACGGTCCGGGCGGTCAGCGCTATTACCAAGCCGCGACGTTCAATGGAGCCACCACCGACACCACCTACATCGGCGGGCTGTTTGAGGTGGTCTCGACCAGTACCAGCACCGAGTACCGGCAT
>DAHUYB010000027.1 GCA_027315405.1 Gammaproteobacteria bacterium
CCGGCGCAAGCGATTACCGGTTTTATCTTGAATGTATGCGTGCAGCATCGAGGCGATACGCCTGTGCGGTGCATGCCTACGTTTTGATGACTAATCACGTCCACCTTCTGGTGACACCCTCGCAGAAAGACGTGCTCCCGCGTTTCATGCAGCATATCGGCCGGCGGTATGTGCAGTACTTCAATTTCTGTTATCAGCGCACCGGGACTCACTGGGAGGGCCGCTACCAAGCGAGCCTGGTGGATACTGAAGCGTATGTATTGACTTGCTATCGATACATTGAAATGAATCCGGTACGTGCCGCAATGGCAGCCAATCCATCTGATTACCGCTGGTCGAGTTATCGCCACAATGCATTCGATGAGAAGGATGAGGTTGTCGTTCCCCATGAGCTTTACACTGCATTGGGCGTCAACCCAGCGTCTCGCTGTACGGCCTACCGGGAGCTGTTTCGGACGAACCTCGGTGAGGGACCCTGAAAATCATACGCGAGAGCCTGAATCAGGAAGTCGTGCTGGGTAATGATCGTTTCAGGGAATACATTGAGAAAGCCCTAGCGCGGCGGGCCAGGCCCGATCGCCGCGGACGTCCGTCAAAGCAGAGCCAGAAACCCAGCAGGGGCTTTGAATGATAGACTTAATTTCAGAGCGAATATCCAAGTAAAATGATAATGACAACACAAGGACGTGTGTATGGTTCGCCTCTCATGTTTCTGTTTGCCCGTCATCCCACAACGTATCACTCAGCAGGACCAATTATTAATTGGTTCTGACTTCCTTCCTGCCAGGCTTTGGTCGTGTGCGCGCTTGGCTGAGCGGGCACGCTCGTGAAGCTCGCGGTGCGTCTGCTTGAGGCGGGTACCAAGCGCCTGTCCAACATGCCGAACAGGCGGGGTTCAGCGGCTGGCAAAATATCCCTGGAACGCCGTGATCACCCGCCCCACATCAGCGGCGCTCACGTCGAGATGGGTCACGAGCCGCAGCCTGACACCGGGCAGGATAAGGATGTCCGCCTGCTTGAGATGCTGCGCCAACGGTTGGGCGTGTTGCGGCTGGATTTCCAGGAACAGCATGTTGGTCTGAACTGCGGCGAGATCGAGTTGGATGCCTTTGATCTGCACCAAGCCTTCCGCGAGTTTCTTCGCATTGGCATGATCTTCCGCCAACCGCTTCACGTGATGTTCCAGCGCATACAACCCCGCCGCGGCGAGAATGCCTGCCTGGCGCATACCGCCACCCAGAATCTTGCGTGCGCGCTGCGCCTTCGCAATCAGTTCACGCTTGCCTACCAGCACGGTACCCACGGGACAGCCCAGACCTTTTGACAGGCAGATGGAGACACTGTCGAAATGTTGGGTGATTTCCCGCACCGGCACGCCCAGTTTCACTGACGCATTGAATACCCGCGCACCATCCAGATGGATATTCAAGCCATGGTGGCGCGCAAATTCAGTCGCTGCCTGCAGATAGACAAGCGGCAGCACACGCCCGTTCTGGGTGTTTTCCAGGACCATGAGGCGTGTGTGCGGGAAGTGCGCATCGTCGGGTTTTATAAGCGCCGCGACTTTGTTGAGATCCAGCGTACCATTCGCTTCATATTCGACGGGGCAAGGCCACAGACTGCCGAGCACCGCGGCGCCGCCGGCTTCGTATTTGAAGCTGTGGCCGAGACTGCCGATGATGAACTCCTCGCCGCGCTCACAATGCGCCATCAGCGCGGCGAGATTGGATTGCGTGCCACTGGGAAAGAAAAGACCGGCCTCCTGGCCGGTCATCTCCGCGAGCTTTTCCTGCAGCCGGTTGACGCTGGGATCGTCACCGAATACATCATCACCCACCTCGGCCGCGGCCATGGCGGCACGCATTGCGCGTGTCGGCTGGGTCACCGTGTCGCTGCGCAGATCAATCATGGTGATCGTGCCGACGGTGCTGCTTGATAGTTCTTTCCGGTTGCGTAGAAGAAACCAGAATCAGGAAAAAATCACTTGCCGCCGCCGGACGGCTTCTTCTGGGTGCTCTGGGTCTTCTGTTGTTTGGCCCAATCGGTATCAAAAGCCGCGATCACGCCCTTGGTGATGTCATATTTATTGGTTGCATACACCGCGCCAGCGCCCTGGCTCAGGATGATGTCGTAGTGATGGGCTTTGCCATACTGGCCAATTACCTTGCTCAGTTCCTGCTCGATCGGTTTTAGGAACTGCTGCTGCTGCGCCGCCAGATCCTGGCGGCCCATGAGCATGAACTGCTGCAGATCGTTCTGGCTGTCTTCGTAGTTCTTCAGCAGCTTCGAGTAATCCTTCGATTTACTGTCGGCCTTATCGAGCTGTTGTTTCAGCACCTGCATCTTTTGCTGCTTGTCCTTCGCCTCACCCTGTAGTTTTTGCATGATGCCCTGCAGCTGTTTATTGGCATCCTGGCCAGCTTGGGAATTACCGATGACTTCCTGCAGGTTGACGACCGCAATACGCGGCCCTTCCGCTGCCTGTGCCGAAGTGACTATTAACAGACCGGCCGCCAACAGGCCGGTGGCAAAAAATCCGTAACGCATGATGGAATACTCCTGAGATGAGAGAACGCTCCGCCGGACGGCGGATATTTTGAGAGCCAGTGTCCTAGGATAACGCAGGCGGGGTGGTGCGGACTACCGCACTGCCCCGCGATTATCACCCGTGAGGACGCATATTCACAAATAAATTGATGGCGAACAACAGCACGCCCAGCACTATCACCGCGGAGGCCGCAGCCACCAGTTTCTCCAACTGCGGATGGCCCGCGAGCATGAAGAACAGCCCCACCATCGCCACAGGCAAGGCCAGGTTATGCAGCCAGAAATGCCACAGACCGAGGCGGCTGCCGCCGGCACGTGGAAACTGGTGGTAGATCAGCCCCGCCAGCGCCATGGAGGCCCAGCCCAGCAGGTTGATGTGGGCATGCACCGGTGCGAATTCAAAATGATGATTAGAGGCCATCACCAGACCGAAAATCACGCCCGCGAGCAGATAAAGAACCGCCAATTTGATCCAGATTTGCGCCATGCGCGTGCCGCGCGCTTCGATGTCGCTTGTCATGTTAACTCCTTGTTTCTATTTAGAATTTATTCCTGGAGAGCCTTTCCGCTGCCGCTCGCCAGGTCGCGCATAAAGCCTAACATGGAATACGGATGAACCGGCTGGCTTCGCGGGTGGCATACTGGCACCCGCGTATAACAAATTCCTGTAAGGAGCTCTTCATGAATCGGTGCTGGTCATCCATCCAGCGGGCTGTACTGTTGCCGTCGCTGGCCATCCTGGTCTTGGCGGCAAGCGCGGCCCGCGCAAACGACACCCTCATGCGCTACCCCACCCTGCACGCTGATAGCGTGGTGTTTGAAGCGCATGGCAATCTGTGGGAAGTGAACCGCACCGGTGGCACTGCCCGACGGCTGACCACGGATCCCGGTTTTGACATCATGCCGCGCTTCTCGCCGGACGGAAAGTGGATCGCCTTTACCGGTCAGTACCGCGGTAACACCGACGTATATGTGATTCCTGCGGGTGGCGGTGACGCCAAACGACTCACTTTCCACTCGGACGTGGTGGCGGACGCGCCCCTGCGCTGGGGTCCGGACAACATGGTGGTGACCTGGACACCGGACAGCAAGAACATCGTGTTCCTGTCGCGGCGCAACACCTTTAATTCCTGGTTCGGTCAGTTGTTCGCGGTGCCGCTCACCGGCGGCCTGCCGACGCAGCTGCCGATCCCCAAAGGAGGCATGCTCACTTATTCGCCCGACGGCCAGTCCATCGCCTACAACCGCATCTTCCGCAACTTCCGCACCTGGAAGCGTTACCAGGGCGGCCTGGCCCAGGATGTGTGGCTGTACGATTTCGCCACCAAGAAGAGCACGCGCATCACCCATTACCCGGGCACCGATTCAGACCCCATGTGGTACGGCCACCTGATTTATTTCCTCTCCGACCGCGGCGCCGAACAGCGCAAGAATCTATGGGTTTACAACTTCGACACCAAACGGTTCCGCCAGGTGACCCATTTCAGGCACTACGACATTGACTGGCCGAGCCTCGGCGACAGCGGCATCGTGTTCCAGGACGGCGGCGCGCTCTATGTGATGGATCTGCCGGGCGAGCAACTGCACAAGCTCACGGTGAACGTGCCGGATGACGGCAGCCGCACCGGCCCGCGCTGGGTGGATGCTTCCAAGTACATCCAGTCCACCGATACCGCCGGCGACACCAATCTTGATCTCTCGCCCAACGGCAAGCGCGCGCTATTGCAGGCGCGCGGCGACCTCTGGTCGCTCCCCAAGGAGCATGGCCCGTCGCGGGATCTCACCGACACCTCCAATGCCGAGGAGGAATATCCCGCGTGGTCGCCGGACGGCAAATGGATCGCCTACGCCACCGACGCCAGCGGTGAAGACCAGATCGCGGTGCGCCCGGCGGACAATTCCGGTGCGCAAAAAATTCTCACCGGCTTCAAGACCGGCTATTTCTACGGCCCCGCCTGGTCGCCGGCCAGCGACAAGCTGGCGTTCTCCGACAACCTGCACCGGCTCTGGTACCTGGACGTGAAGAGCCGCAAGCTCACGCAAGTGGCCCAGGACAAATGGAGCGAGATGCACGATTACAGCTGGTCGCCGGACGGCCGCTGGCTGGCCTACAGCATCACCGCACCCAACCAGATGCGCCAGATCTATCTCTACAAGCTGGCGGACGGCAAAGCCACGCGCGTCAGCTCGCCCATGGACAGCGACATGAACCCGGTGTTCGATCCGCAGGGCAGGTATTTGTATTTTGCATCCATGCGCCACGAGAACCCGACGTTCAGCGAATCGGAATTCAACGTGGCCACCCTGCAGATGTTCGGCGTGTATGTGGTAACGCTCGCCAAGGACACACCCTCGCCGTTCGCGCCACAGGACGACAGCGGCAGCCTGTCAAAGAGTAAATCCGGCGGAAAACCGGAGCCGTGGAAACCCGGTGACAGCAAGCCCATCCACATTGATCTGCACGGGTTCATGAGCCGCGCCGTGCCGCTGCCGATTCCGGCGGCCAATATCACCGGACTGGCCGCCACGCCAGGCCATGTGTATTACAGCACCGCACCCAACCAAACCATCGCCGGACCGCTGCCGGGGACACAGCCGGAGTTGCATGTCTATGACCTGGCCAAGCGCGCCGACAAGGTGCTGGTGACGGGGCTCGCCGGCTGGACCCTGTCCGCCGACGGCTCCACCATCCTGTACAACACCCCGGACGGTAAGCTTTTGACTCAAGATGCCGCACCGGGCGCCAAACCCAAACCGCTGGATACCTCCCGGATGTGGGTGCAGATCGACCCGCTGCAGGAATGGAACGAGATGTTCAGCATGGCCTGGCGGCTGGAACGTGACTTCTTCGTGAACCGCGAAATGAACGGCGTCAACTGGCAGGCAGTGCGGCAGAACTACGCCAAGCTGCTGCCACTCATGGGCTCGCGCGAGGATCTCAATTACCTCATCGGCCAGATCATCGGCGAATTGTCCAATTCCCACACCTATGTGGGCGGCGGTGATATGGCCTATGACGTGCACCGCACGCCGACCGGATTGCTGGGCGTGGATTTCGGGCTGGCTCAGGCTTCCGGCCGCTACTATTTCAAGACCATCTACCCGGGTGACAATACCCGCGCCAATTACCGCTCGCCGCTCACCGAGCCGGGCGTAAACGTCAAGGCCGGGGATTTTCTGCTGGCGGTCAACGGCCGCGAACTCCAGGCGCCCACCAATCCTTATAGCCTGTTTGTGGGCAGCGCCAATCAGGATGTGGACATCACCGTGGCGGACACCGCCGCCGGCAAGAACCGCCGCACCCTGCTGGTGAAAACCATCCCCAACGAACTGGATATCCGCCTGAAGGCCTGGGTAGACCACAACCGCGAGGAAGTGAACAAACTTTCCGACGGTAAGATCGGCTACATCTACATGTCCGACATGGAAGCCCAGGGCATGGACCAGTTCATCCGCCAGTTCTACCCGCAGATCACCAAGCAGGGCTTGATCATTGACGACCGCTACAACGGTGGCGGCTTCATTGACCAGATCGTGCTGGAACGTCTGCGCAGAGTCCTGGTCGGCATGAACAGCAACCGCGAACGGGTGGCTGCGCCGATTCCGCAGCAGGTGAGCGACAGTTACAAGGTGACGCTCATCAATCACTACTCGGCCTCCGACGGCGATATCTTTCCGTACTTCTTCCGCAAGTACGGTCTGGGTTCGCTCATCGGCACCCGCACCTGGGGCGGGGTGCGCGGCATCCGGGGTTACTGGCCACTGTTGGACAATGGCTACATCACCATCCCCGAGAGCACCCTCTACGGGCTGGATTCCCAGTGGGTCATCGAAAACCACGGCGTGGACCCGGACATCAAGGTGGACGATCTGCCGGAACAGTTGATGCGCGGTTACGACGCGCAACTGCATACGGCGGTGGATTACCTGATGGGCAAGATCAAGGCACATCCGCTGAATCTGCCGCCACCCCCACCGCTGATCCCGGCTTACCCGCCCCCGGGCCACGAATAACAACACAGGGGTGCCTTGCTGAAATTCGCGGCGGCCTTAAGGCCGCCGTTTTTTTGCTGTGGTCATAAGAGTGTGGAATCCCAATGCTCGGGACGCCTAACGATTTTTGGTGGCCGTACCTTCTTCCGGCTTCCAAGGGCGCCCTTGGCGTTGCTCTATATAGTCGCGAATCAGCTTGCGCACCATCTGCGATGGGGTGACATCCGCCTCGGTGCAGAGCCGCTCGAACACGGCTTTCTTGCGTGGATCAATCAGGATCGTGAGCCGGGCGGTCCGATTTTCGGCCAACATACTATGTGTCTTTGATTAACATTTACATCGTGTAGAATGATAATTTAATATGCGCCTGTCAAGCCCGACGTCAGTGTTTGCCGGGCACGGTTCCCCCTAGGTATATGACGGGCCACCCCACGGATCTCATCGGCGTCACCGCGCTGGCTTGCGGTTGGTTGGCAATTGGCTTGCTGGGATTCATTCGTCCCCGCAGTACGGGCTGGGTGGCCCACGCACTGTTTCCGCTGGGTGCGGTGCTGGGCATCGCCATCACGGCACTCGCGCTCGTCGCACTGGCTCAGCCTGCTGAGACGCTGATCCTGCCGTTGGGCCTTCCGGACCTGCACTTTCATTTGCGGCTCGATGCCCTGTCAGCGATATTCTTGTTGCTGATCGGCGCCACGGCAGCGGGTATCTCGATTTTTTCCGCCGGTTATTTCCGCTCCGGGGAGGGCACCGCGCCAGGATTGCTGTGCCTGCAATATCATCTTTTCCTGGCCAGTATGCTCGTGATCGTCATAGCCGATGATGCCTACCTGTTTATGGTGGCCTGGGAAAGCATGGCGCTGTCATCCTACTTTCTGGTCACCACCCAGCATCGCTTGCCGGAAATCCGCCGCGCGGGTTTTATTTATCTGCTGATCGCGCACCTGGGCGCCATCGGTCTGCTGTTGTGCTTCGGTGTGATGCAGGACGGCCACTGGCAATTCACCTTTGAAGCCATGCGCGCGGCGCAGCTCACTCCCGTCTGGGCGAGCGCCGCATTCTTTCTGGCGTTGCTCGGATTCGGCGCCAAGGCAGGGCTAGTGCCCCTGCACGTGTGGCTGCCCGAAGCCCATCCCGCCGCGCCTTCGCCGGTTTCCGCACTCATGAGCGGTGTGATGCTGGAAATCGCTGTGTACGGCATGCTGCGCGTCACTTTTGATTTGCTGCACATGCAACTGTGGTGGTGGGGCCTGGTGACGCTTGGGCTGGGTCTGTTCACGGCATTATTCGGTGTGGTGTTCGCCGCCGTACAGACCGACATGAAGCGCCTGCTGGCGTATTCCTCCATCGAGAACATCGGCATCCTCTTCCTGGGTGTCGGCCTGAGCATTATTTTCCACACATTCCACATGCCATTGCTCGCGGCGCTGGCCCTGGCGGCCACACTGTATCACTGCCTCAATCATGCACTCTCCAAAAGCCTGCTGTTTCTCAGTACCGGCTCGGTGCTGCACGCCACCAGGGAACGCAGTCTTGGCAAGTTGGGCGGCCTGATTCACCGCATGCCGTGGGTGGCGTGGCTGGCGCTGGTGGGCACACTCGCCATCGCCGGTCTGCCGCCCTTGAACGGCTTCGTCTCGGAGTGGCTGCTGCTGCAGGCCTTTCTCTTCACACCGGATCTGCCGCATGACTACATCAACATGCTCCTGCCCATGGGAGCCGCGGCGCTGGCACTGGTGGCCGCGCTCGCCGCCTACGTGATGGTCAAGTTCTACGGTGTGATTTTCCTGGGTCAGCCGCGCGAGCGCGCCGCGCGCGAAGCGCATGACTGCGGGCGTCTGGAGCGGATTGGACTGTTGTGGCTGGCAGCCGGCTGTGTGCTGCTCGGCATCTTCCCCGTGCCACTGCTGGCGCTGCTGAATGGCGTCAGCCGGGAACTGCTGGGAGCGTCGCTCGGCAGTCAGTTGCGGCACTGGTGGCTGCTTGCGCCCATCGCACCCGAGCGCGCTTCGTATAGCCCGGTGGTGTTCATGTTGAGTACCGTGGTGCTGGTGGCTGTGCTGGTGCTCGGCGTGCGTCTGTTCTACCACGGCAGGGTCCGCAAAGCGTCCCCCTGGGGATGCGGTTTTCCGCTGCTGACGGCGCGCATGCAGGATACGGCCGAGGGTTTCGGCCAGCCGATCCGCCAGATTTTCCAGCCGTTCTTCCGCATGCAACGTGAACTGCCTTCACCGTTCGACAGCTCTCCCGGTTACCGCGTGCAGGTGGAAGATCATTTCTGGTACGCGCTATACGCGCCCATCGCCGGCTTGGTGCGGCGCATTTCTAGCTTGGCGGGCGCGGTCCAGCAGGGCCGCATTTCCGTGTACCTGCTCTATAGCTTCCTCACCCTCGTCGCTTTGCTGGCCTTCGCGTTGTGAACAGCGTGACGCTCATTACGCAGCTTACCGAGGTCATCCTCGCGGTAATCGCGGCTCCGTTACTCATGGGTTGGGTCAATCAATGCCGGTCCTGGCTGCAGAACCGGCGCGGTGCGGGCATGCTGCAACCCTATCGGCAGATACGCAA
>DAHUYB010000048.1 GCA_027315405.1 Gammaproteobacteria bacterium
GTATCGTTGCTCTCGGGTGAGCTGCGTGTAGCCATTCATCTGTGCTCCTTCGACTTGCCGGTCGGAAAAGCAGCGATACTACCGCAGCTTGCCCACTCAGCCCGTCAATTGAAGTTGCACTTCAGAGTTGAATCCGCCATCCACAGTACCACCATAAATGGCCATTATATTTTGGCCCCATCCTGGGTTCGGTACGGATATTGTAACTCCATTCTGAGTTACATCCTGATAGTGGTCAGATTCCCCCATAAGATGTCCCGTCTCATGCGCAGCAGTCCAATCGCCGGCATCGGCATACCAAGTGCCCGTGTCTCCCCCTACACGGTTGACGAAGCTACGGCCATTAATACCCGGGGGGCCGACCTGAATAGAGTTAGCCGCATTTCCATTCGCAACTACCGTCGCATTAAACGTTACGGTACAGTTCTCATATTTCCAGGTTTTGGCGTTCCAGTAAGAGTTAATCGAGCTCTGCCAAGCGCTGGCTAAAGCTGATGTTGCATATTTTCCGTTAATCGAAATAGGTACATTTACCGTAATCGTATTGCCGTTGATTGTCACAGTCGCATATAGGCCTAGCAGATCAATCCAATTTGTGGGTTGATTAAATGCGTAGGCATATGTATTGATGCCGCCGCCAAGTCCAATCGGATCACTCTCAATGTAACGCCCAACTGTTGGATCATAATCCCAGAAATAGTTGTAGTTCTTGCCGGTCTCGGCATCGTAATACTGGCCGGGGAACCGGAAGTTATACACAAACGTGCCAAGCCCACTCGGATTCTGGTTCGGTGCGCTGGTGCCGAACGGATCGCTCTGCCACTCCCACACCAGTTGCTTGCTTGAGTTCGTGATGTAGCGCGGCGTGTTGAGTTGGTCAGTGTGCACGTAGTAAAGCCCAGTCGGGGTGATGACGCCAATCGGCCGGTTGTTCAGCCAGATGTGCTCGGCAATCAGCGTGCCGCTGGGGCTGTATTCGCCGAGCAGATGTCCGGCTTCGTCGTAGACATAGACCGTGGTGGTGCTGCCAACGGTCTTTTCTACCCGCTGGCCCAGGGCATTGTATTGATACGTATCCGTGCCACTGCTGGTCACGACACTCGCCAAGCGATTGGTGTTGTCGTAGGTATAGGTGTGGGTGCCATCACCTATCAGATTGCCGTCGGCATCGTAACTATAGTTGATGTTGATGCCGCCGCTCAAAGACACGAGCTGATTGCTGCTGCTCGCGATAGTGAACGTGGTGTTGGTACCATTCAGGGTCTCGGTGTTGCGGTTGCCGTTGGCATCGTAGCCATAGCTCAGGCTGCCATAGGCGCCGCCGCCGGTATCCAGACGGTTCAGGTTGTCATAGCCGAGCGTCTGGCTGTTGCTGCCGACCAGGTTGTCGGTGAGGCCGGTGATGTCGTCGTCGGCGTTATAGCCCAATGTCCAGGACAGCGTGTTGGGCACCGTGAGTGAGGTCAGCCGGTAATCCTGGTCATAACTGCGGGTCTCGGTGAGGCCGTTGCCATAGTTATTTATGATCTCTCTCAGGTTTCCTTGCGATGTGGTCAGAAGCACGAGCTTCCACGCATTCCTGGTTGCCGATTCAAAGCCCTCGTTACTTGGAAGTGCCAAAGTCAGCAAGTGCAGCCCGCAGTCCTACTAAACACTCATCCCGTGTTGCCAGGATTTTTTCGTTGGATAAACCCGAAAGGATTTTGATCCTTTCATTGATGAATCTCCGGGCCTCGGTCGGCGTGTAGTCTATCCCAATGTTCGAGCTACAGACAAATTTAGTTTTAAATTGATGGTCTTTAAGCAATTTCAGAACAGCAACAGGTGCCGTACCTAATGCCAGGAAGATTGCTTCATCCAGCTCTTCAGCTGCGCCAGCGTCAGTTCCAGGACGAAGCGCAACTCCAACTTGCAGCCAGTCTGATCTCCCGCTGCCAATATTCACCATGACTTGGTTCCAGCGGCCATCGTCTGACCAAAGCGCCGCCACAACGGGCTGCGCACCATTAGCCCTAATATCAGCTAAGATGCTGCTGGCGTTAAGAGACGGAGCCGAAGGTGCCGCCGCAACGGCAATCGCCACCATCCCGACTAACAAACCAACGACCACGCTGGCGATGAGGCATTTCATGGCAACACCGTTAACGTGTTTTGCCCTTCTTCTAGACTGAGATCCGCGTTTAATAAATCCCTAACCGCATTGCTCGTAGCACCTATGCAGCCTTCAGAACAGGTAGCAGGATTAGGACAGCCATGAAGCTGGAAGCTATTTCGAGTGAACATCCGGTTATTCAGGTTAGGTGTGAGATTGCGTCGATATCCACCGGGTGTTGTCGGTGGGCCAATTGTATAAATGCCAGCCGGTATTGGCCCGTGAAACGGGACATTCGTATAGTCCGGATTATTCTGACACTTCGGACAGCTGCTTTCTCCGTTATTCCCTGAGACGTAACTGTTGCTCGAGAAACTCGGGTCCCCAGGCAAATCAGGGGCACAATTCATACTGTGCGCAGAAATCGAATACACGCAATCATAAAGTCCACACGGATCGACTTTACTCATCGGATTGTCATTTACATAACTGTACGTTGAGTAACTCCTGCCAGCCAAACCCAACGGATCACTCTCGATGTATCTCCCAATGCTCGGATCATAATCCCGGAAGTAGTTGTAATTATGCCCAGTCTCAGCATCGTAATACTGGCCGGGGAATCGCAAGTTATAGGTGAGCGAGCCGGTAGGTGTGGTGTTCCCGAACGGGTCACTGTTCCACTGCCAGACGATTGTTTTGCTGGAGTTGGTGATGACTCTCGGCGTGTCCAACTGGTCTATATGAACGTAATAGAGACCGGCGGACGTAATGACTCCGATGGGCCGGTCATTCAGCCAGATATGCTCAGCAATCAGCGTGCCGCTGGGGGTGTATTCCCCGAGCAGATGCCCGGCTTCGTCGTAGACGAACACCGTACTGGTGCCATTGACAGTCTTCTCTACCCGTTGGCCCAGGCCGTTGTAGATATAGCTGGCTGTGAGTCCGGTCTTGGTAACACCCGCCAGGCGATTGGTATCGTCATACGTGTAAGTGTAGGTGCCGTCACCGGTCAGGTTGCCATTGGCATCGTAACTATAGTTGATGTTGATGCCACCGCTCAAAGACAGCAGTTCGTTGCTGCTGGTCGCCAGGTTGAACGTGGTGGTAGTGCCGTTCAGGGTTTCGGTGTTGCGGTTGCCGTTGGCATCGTAGCCATAGCTCAGGCTGCCATAGGCGCCGCTGCCGGTGTTCAGGCGATTCAGGTTGTCATAGCCCAGCGTCTGGCTGTTGCTGCCGACCAGGTTGTCGGTGAGGCCGGTGATGTCGTCGTCGGCGTTATAGCCCAATGTCCAGGACAGGGTGTTGGGCACCGTGAGTGAGGTCAGCCGGTAATCCTCATCATAGGTCCGGGTCTCGGTGAGGCCATTGCCATAGGTGAGGCCGGTGACCGGCCCGAAGGGCTTGTAATCGATGCCGGAAACCACCGTCGATCACAGCGAACTGAGATAATTGGCGACCGCATTCATTTGACTATCGGAGAGATGAAGCGCCACCTGCTTCATGATGTCGGCGTTCTTGTCGTTGCGCACGCCCGAGCGGAAATAGCGCAACTGAGCCAGCAGGTACTGGGCATTCTGCCCGGCCAAGCGCGGAAATATCCCATTGCCATCGGCTTGGGGGCCGTGACAGCTTGCACACGCAGGCACATCGGCTTTAAGTACCCCGTTCAAAAATATGGCACGACCTTCGCTGGCCGATGAACCCGGCGGGAAGGGCTCAGCGGGGGCTTGGGTAGCGAACCACTCGGCCGCCTGCTTGATCTGCTTTTCACTCAGGCCCTGGGCGATGGGCCACATGTAAATGGTGGCGGGCGGATCAGCGCGGCTGCCATCGCGGAATGCCTTGAGCTGCTCTTCGATATAAACCTGATTTTGCGCAGCGAGGCGCGGGATGAATGCAAGATCCGGGTCATTGCCATGGGTGCTATGGCACATATAGCAACTGCTGCGAACTATTGCAGGCGGGGTTTTGCTTACCGGCTGTGCCTGGGCAACAACGCTATACAAGCACAGCCCAACGCTTAACAAGCACGAAAATGCGGGAATGGCATATTTCATTTTGACCACCTCATCTGCCAATACAGATTACGCAATTAAACCTTCCAAGGCTTGCTATAAAACCAAGCCGCGGCCCGTCAATCTTCAATACGGTTGCTTCGAAAAATTGAATGCCCACACGAAATCCTGATCCAGTGTCACTATTTTTGGCTTGGCATCGAGGTTCAAGCGCGAAACCCAGGTATCACCCCGGGTGCTGACTTCGGCCGACCCCTGTGCCTGGCGTGACGCGGATTCAGGTCCGGTGAAAACCGAAAAAATCGAAGCATCGGTGCCGGCCAGGGCACTCACATAATGAAAGCGTTTGGCCGGACCGGATACCAGGGCATGGATCTGCATGCGTCCTTTCGATGTCACGAAGCTCATGCTGGCCCGCCTGCCCTTCGCCGTGCTGTGGATGGTGAGTGTCACCTTGGCATCCGTCACTGCAAAAGCGTGGCGCTTGAACAATTGCAAGACTGGGCTGGCCGCCGGTCCGAGTGCGTCCGGTACCACCGCCCAGCCGTGTACGTTTGACTGATGGATACCGTGGGTATCCGCTGGATTCTCTACCGGTACGATGACTGCACCGAGGGTGAATGCTCCGCTCTCGGTTTTGCCAATACGCGATCGCGAGCAGGAGGTGGCGAACAACAGCAGGACGCCATGGCCTTTCACCGGCCCTTGCGCAGGTCGCCAGCGGGGGCCCACGACGTGTTGCAAAGCAGCCAGCGTGGGTGTCCAGCCGACGGTCAATCCTTTACATGCCGCTTTTGCGGTGGCGACCCAGGATTCCGGCGGCGCGGCAGCGGCCATGCGCAGGCCCATAAAGAGCACGGCCGCCGCCAGCATTACGCCGCTGGGTTTAGTCATGAGGAACCCGGCCCATCATCGGGTTACTGCGCGCTTGTAAATTTCATGCGCCTGCGCTCCCACTGCACCTACCGATACCTAGAAGCGATCTCAAAAACCGAATCCGTTCATGTTGAGCGTAGCGAAGCGAAGTCGAAACATCCCTGCCGCGGCAGAAATTCCACCCTTCGACTTCGCGCCTTTGGCACTACGCTCAGGGCAAACGGCATTTTTGAGACCGCTTCTAGTTAGTTGGATTACTCGCCAGCGTATAAGTTGTCGGAAATCCCGCCGGAGCCGACACCAGATTCCAATTACCGCTCTTGGAATCTATGGTGAAATGCAGTGGCCAGGAACGCGTGGTGTAAACCGTAGAAACCAGCGCCCCCGGTATGCTGATGGACACTGAGGTGTCGCTCCAGGACATCAGCCCACAGGGCATATTGACCGGGGTGTTGGTGGCCACCGGCACAACGGTCAACGAGCAACGCACGCCGCCGATGGACACCAGCAGGTTCGCGTAGACACTTCCCTGAGCCGTGGCCTTGAGCGCCAAATTACCTGACGGGTTGACTATGTTCCAGTTATTCGGCAGATACACGCCGATATCCGGTACGCTCTGAGCGAATTCGCCGTTGGTGCCGGTCTCGCTCAGCGACAGAATCTGCACACCCTTGGCGGTGTTGAATCCAATCTCGATTTTGCCATGTGGATTACCCAGGGCGTCTTTCTTGTCCGCAACCAGGGCGCAAGGTTCCACGACCTCGGGTGGCGTCACGCCGTTGCCGCGGTACATGACATAACTGCACTGGCCGTTGCTTATCAAGATATTAGCGCTGTCGGTATAGGAATACTGTCCCGGCACCCCGACGAGTGCATACGTTGGACCCGACGAGCTGCAGGCAGCCAGGAATGCGACCGGCATCAAGAGCATCAAACCCGGAAACCACCGCTTCATAATCGCCTCCCAAGAGTGCTGGCGACGGCAACACGCCTCCGCCGAAGGGTCAGATTGTGCCACGACTGGCGCCTAATCGCAGGCTCCATAGACGATCCTGCGGCCGCGGCAAGACTGCGTCCGGGTTCATCCAGGGACCCCGGCCGCCGGCGCGCCCGCACCGGCCTCGCGGGTATCCACCCGCGCCAGCAGCACCGCACCCACCACAAACAATACAATCACCGACAGGATGGAGAGCCGCGGGCTGCCGGTCATGTAGCTCACAATGCCCACCAGAAATGGGCCGATGATAGCGGCAAACTCTCCCAGCATGTTGTAGAAGCCGA
Organism: Gammaproteobacteria bacterium; assembly: GCA_027315405.1. Classification (GTDB taxonomy): domain Bacteria; phylum Pseudomonadota; class Gammaproteobacteria; order Natronospirales; family REEB76; genus REEB76. Next base: position 6,265 of record DAHUYB010000048.1, read on the forward strand.
AGAACTCACCAGCTCGTTCCGGCGGCACCAAGCGCGCGTAATAGGAACGAGAAAGCAGCTGCACCCCCCCCTGTACCAGTCCCACCAATCCCGCCAGAACGAAGAACTCCCAGGAGTATTGCATAACAGCAGCAAACACGGTGACGAATACATACACGGCCAAGCCGATGAAGATGCCGCGTTTCGGACCGATACGCTCGCCGAGGCGGCCGAAAACCAACGCCGCCGGCACACCGATAAACTGTACCATGAGCACCGCGAGAATCAGATCCGAGGTGCCGAAACCGATGGCTTTGCCGTAATCCACTGCCATTTGAATGACAGTATTCACGCCATCTATATACACCCAGTAGGCAATCAGGAACATGAACACCGCTTTGTAGGCTCGCACGTGGCGAAAGGTTTCGGCTAATTGGCCAAAACCCGCACGCACCGCGGCCGCCAGATTCATCTTTTTTTCCGGCTTGCGCGGTTCCGGCACCCAAAACAGCAGTGGCAGCGAAAACACCACCCACCAGATGGCGGTAAACACCAGGATCAATCGCACCGCCGCAGCCGGTTCCGTCAGGCCGAACCACTGGGGCCTGAGGCTCATGGCCACGCCCAGGATCAGGAATATCCCGCCACCCAGATAACCGGCGAAATAGCCGATGGCCGATGTCATATCAAGTTTGCCCGGCTCACCCACGCTCACCACCATGGAATCACCGAACACATTGCCCCACCAATAGCTGATGGAGGCCACCACATAAAACAGCCAGGCCCATTGCCATTGACCTTGACCGACGAAATGCAGCGCCAAGACCATGATGGCGCCCAAAAAGGCGGAGGAAATGAGAAAGCGTTTCTTGTGACCGCCGCTGTCGGCGATCGCCCCCAGCACCGGCGCAGACAGCGCCACCACCAAACTGGCGATGGAATCCGCCAGCCCCAATCGAAAGGTGCTTAGGCTTACCGATACGCCCCGGTTCCAATACTCCTTGAAGAAGATTGGGAAAAAAACCGTAATGACGGAGGTGGCAAACGCATGGTTGCCCCAGTAATACAGTGCCCAACCCCACAGCTTGCGGTTCTTCGGTAACTGCATGCACCGGCTCCCGGAGAAGGAGGCCACAGGCTAGCAGGAATGCAAACGGGAGGCTATGCGCCAAAAAATACTGTGGATGGAAAAGGGGATATTCAATTGTGGGAGCGATGATAGCCACCGCGGAAATTGAACTATGGCGGCGAGTATCGCCACTCCTGCCCGCAATAAATCCCGCGCGTGTCAGCGGACTCATTGGTTGAAGAACCAAAGAATAGCGGCATCGGCTGGCGGCCAAGAGATCACACGGCCATGACTTCCACGCCGTGCTCCCGGGTCTTGCGGAAACGAATCTCAGGCCAGCGCTCGCGGGTGAGTTGCAGGTTCACCTGGGTCGGCGCCACGTACACCAGGCTACCGGCGTGGTCCAGGGCCAGATTATCAAAAGCCCTATTCCTGAATTCTTCCAGCTTTTTCTTATCCTCACATTCCACCCAGCGGGCGGTGGCCACGGGAATGCCCTCGAATTTGCACTCGACGCTATATTCCGTCTGCAGGCGGTAGGCCACCACGTCGAACTGCAGCATGCCCACGGCACCCAGAATCAGATCGTTGTTGCGCAATGGCTTGAATAACTGGGTAGCACCCTCCTCGCACAATTGCGCCAACCCCTTGTTGAGCGCCTTGGCCTTGAGCGGATCCTTGAGCAGCACGCGGCGGAACAGTTCCGGTGCGAAATTCGGAATTCCGGTGAATTGCAGATTCTCGCCCTGGGTGAAGGTATCGCCGATGGCCACGGTGCCATGGTTATGGATGCCGATGATATCGCCGGCATAGGCGGCCTCCACGCGCTCGCGTTCCGCCGCCATGAACGTCAGCGCATCGGGAACTTTTATTTCCCGGCCAATGCGCACGTGCTGCACGCGCATGCCGGGCAGGTAGCGGCCGGAACACAAACGCACGAAGGCGATGCGGTCATGATGCTGGGGATCCATGTTGGCCTGTATTTTGAACACAAAGCCCGCAAACTTTTCCTCCAGCGGCGCCACCGCGCGCGTGGCCGTGGCCCGCGGCCGCGGCGGCGGCGCATATTCCACGAAAGCATCCAATAATTCACGCACGCCGAAGTTATTGATGGCGGAACCGAAAAATACCGGTGTCAGCCGGCCCGCCAGATATTCCTGCTGATCAAACGGGTGCGAGGCGCCATGCACCAGCTCGACTTCGGCGCGGAATCCGGCTGCGTCGGCGCCCAGCAGTTCGTCGGCTTCGCGGCTGCGCAATCCCTTGATGATGCGCACCTCGCCCAAACGCCCGGTTTTTTCGCCGGCGTAGATATGGATGCTGTCCTCGTGGAAGTGGTAGATGCCCTTGAGATCGCGGCCCATGCCCAGGGGCCAGGTGATGGGCGCGCAGCGGATTTTAAGCACCGACTCCACTTCATCCAGCAGTGAGGTGGGGTCGCGGCCGTCCCGGTCGAGTTTGTTGATGAAAGTCATGATAGGCGTGTCGCGCAGCCGGCAGACCTCCATCAATTTGATGGTGCGCTCCTCCACGCCCTTGGCGCAGTCGATCACCATGAGCGCCGAATCCACCGCCGTCAGCGTCCGGTAAGTGTCCTCGGAAAAATCCTCGTGGCCGGGGGTGTCCAGCAGATTGATGATGCGCTCGCGGTATGGAAACTGCATCACTGAGGAGGTGACGGAAATGCCGCGCTGCTGTTCCAGCTTCATCCAATCGGAGGTGGCATGACGCGCCGCTTTGCGACCTTTCACGGCACCGGCAAACTGGATGGCGCCGCCGAACAGCAGCAGTTTCTCGGTCAGGGTGGTCTTGCCGGCGTCCGGGTGCGAGATGATGGCAAAAGTACGCCGCCGGCCGATTTCCTGGTCGAACATGGTCACCTAACTCACGGGAAAGCGGGTATGTTACCTGATTGCGGCGCGGCGCTTCACTTCACAACGGCAAACCCAGGATTAACGCGTCTTCCCGGCCGTGCGCACCGGGATAATAATTCTTGCGCACACCGGTCTCCTCAAAACCACGCACGCGATACAGGCGCATAGCCGCTTGATTGGAAGGCCGCACTTCCAGCAGCATCTGGTAGGCCCCGCGCTCGCGCGCCAGCTCTATGAAATGCTCCAACAGCAGCCGGCCGTAGCCTTGCCGCTGCCATTCGGGGGCCACGCAGATATTCAGCAGATGCGCCTCACCGACCACTAGCGAGAGAATGCCATAACCGCCGATGCCGCCGCCCAATTCCATCACCCAACAGCCATACCCTACCCGCAGGCAGTCGCGAAAAATGCCCTCGCTCCAGTGGAATTGATAAGCGCGTTTTTCGATTTCCATGATCGCGGGCACGTCTGGCTCGCGCATCGGGCGGTACAGCGGTGATTCCGAGATGGCGACCACCGCGCTCATGCATGTCCGTCCTTGAGGGTGCGCACGGCGAACTGCAAATCGGCCCAGGCCTTGCGTTTCTCACCCGGCGAACGCAGCAAATAGGCCGGGTGATAGGTCACCACCACGGGGATGCCATGCAATTGATGCACCTGGCCGCGAAGACGCCCAATGGGGGTATCGGTCGCCAGCAGATTCTGGGCGGCGATACGACCCAGCGCGAGAATTAGTCGCGGCTGAATCAGGGCGATCTGCCGCTCCAGAAAAGGACGGCAGAGCTCCGCTTCCTCCGGTTTGGGATCACGATTCCCGGGCGGCCTGCACTTGAGGATGTTGGCGATGTACACCTGTTCACGCTGCAATCCGATGGCCACGAGCATGGAATTCAGCAGTTGGCCGGCACGGCCTACAAAGGGTTCCCCCTGCTTGTCCTCATCGGCGCCGGGTGCTTCACCGATCACCAGCCATTCCGCCCGCCGGTTGCCGACACCGAATACCGTCTGGGTACAACCGGCGCGCAGCCCGCAAGCGGTGCAGGCCTTGACCGCCTGCTCCAGCGCCGGCCAATCCATGACGGTCACGGATGTTTCCCGCGAAGCGGATGAAATGTCGGTGTTGTCAGACGGCGAAAGCCGCGAGTCGTTCAGCAGCTCACGCCGCTGCCATACCGTGATACCCAACTCGTATAGATATTGAGCGTGACGCGCATCCATGACGACTCAGTGTGCATACCGGCGCGCCAGCCGGCGGCGCAAGCGCCACAGCGCCATAACCGGGCCAGAACAGGCGTACACGAAGAAAGCAATGAAGAGCACCCATGGTGTTCCTAGATAGATGACAATAATAGCGATGACGATGAACAGGATGGTCGTGAAAGGCACGCGGCCGTGCAGATTGAAATCCTTGAAGCTGTAGTAACCGATACTGCTTACCATAAGTGCGCCAGCCCCCACTGTAATGATATAGGCTGGGATTAGCACAGCAGGTCCGGGGATATCCAGATCTGCGCAAAACCATACAGCGCCAGCAAGGATGCCCGCAGCAGCCGGACTCGGCAGACCCTGGAAGTAGCGTTTATCCACCACGCCGGTGCGCACGTTGAAACGTGCGAGACGCAAGGCCGCGGTGATGGCGTAGAAAAATGCGCCGAGCCAGCCGATTTTGCCCCATACAAAACCGAAGTTGACCATGTCCTTGAAAGCCCATTCGTACATGACCAATGCCGGTGCCAGACCGAAGGACACCATATCCGAGAGACTGTCGTATTCCTTGCCAAAAGCACTTTCGGTATGCGTAAGTCGCGCGATACGCCCGTCGAGACCGTCCATGATCATGGCGAAGAACACGGCGATGGCCGCGGGCTGGAAATGCCCGGCCATGGCGGCAACGATGGCATAGAAACCCGCAAACAGACCGGCGGTGGTAAACAGATTCGGCAACAAATAAATGCCGCGGCGGCGCGGGCCTTCCATTCCCGCGTCCTCCGCCTCGCCTATCTGTTCGTCGATGCCGACTTCGGTATCAACTTCCGGGTCCGGATTCACAGATGTGTGCATGTCATGGCCTCGATTCATGGATCTCTATGATGCCATGACGGGCTGCGTGGGGCGACCGACCTGCAGCCACCCGGTTCAGCCGGCGCCTTGCAGGTGTTTACGCAGCGCCTTGCCCACGGTTTCGATGAGCTGGGTACGCGCCCGCACACGCTCGATTTTCACAGTCGGCATGCCGGCTCCCATTTCACGATCCAGTTCTGCCGCAAACTGGCCGCTCTGGATCTCCGTCAACAGCTCTTTCATGACGGCATGCGAGGCCGGCCCGATGACGCGCGGACCACGGGTGTAATCCCCGAACTCGGCGGTTGTGGAAATGGATTCGCGCATGCCGGCGATACCTTTGCGGTGAATCATGTCAGTCATGAGCTTCACTTCATACAGGCATGAGAAGTAGGCTACTTCCGGTGCATAGCCCGCTTCCACCAGAGTATCGAAGGCCGCCAGAATAAGATGTGTCAGCCCGCCGCACAGCACCGCTTGTTCGGCGAACAAGTCGGTTTCAGTTTCCTCGCGAAAGCTGGATTCTATGATACCGGCGCGGCCATGCCCTTGTGCCCATGCGTAGGATAATGCCAACGCGCGCGCATTGCCGCTGGCATCCCGATGTACGGCGATGAGCGCCGGCACGCCACGATCCGCCTGATACTGCGCGCGCACCTGTTCGCCGATGCCGCTGGGGGCTACCAGCATCACGTCGAGATCGTCACGTGGAATAATGCGTTGGTAATGAATGTTGTATCCATGAGCAAAAATCAGCGCGCCGTTTTTCCTGAGGGTGGGCGCAACCGTCTCTGCGTAGACCCGCGCCTGGGTTTCATCGGGGATCAGCAGCACTACAATATCGGCCTTGGCCACCGCCGTGGAAGGCTCCACCACTCGCAGCCCGGCGGCTTCCGCGGCAGCACGTGACGCCGAGCCGGCGCGTAAACCGACAGTCACATTGACGCCGGAATCCTTGAGATTCATCGCCTGCGCGCGCCCCTGGGCCCCAAAACCCAAGACCGCGACACGCCGCGCCCTGATCAACGAAGGATTAATGCCGGTGTCGTACAGCACTGTAGCCATGTCGATTTACCCCTGTTGGCGGCATCACGCTAACCGTAGCCCGCGCTGAAATCAACCGACATTGCCGGTGGAAATAGGCGTTCAATGGCTATACTGGACTGCGTAACGCTAGTTAAAATACCACCTTTGCAACATAAAGCCCCCACCAAGAATGCGAACCTCCCGCTTCCCCCTGTTTACCGCCAAGGAAACCCCCGCCGACGCGGATACTGTAAGCCATCAGCTCATGCTGCGGGCCGGCCTCATCCGCAAGCTGGCGGCCGGTATCTACAGCTGGCTGCCGCTGGGACTGCGAGTGCTGCGCCGGGTTGAAACCGTGGTACGCGAGGAGATGAATCGCGCCGGCGCGCGCGAACTGCTGATGCCCTGCATCCAACCGAAAGAGCTGTGGGACGAATCCGGGCGTTGGGACAAGTATGGTAACCTGCTGCTGCGCATCCAGGATCGCAAGGAACAGTGGTACTGCTTCGGCCCGACCCATGAGGAGGTCATTTGCGATATTGTGCGCAGCGAGGTCAAAAGTTACAAGCAGCTGCCGGTTACCTTCTTCCAGATCCAGACCAAATTCCGCGATGAGATCCGCCCGCGCTTCGGGGTGATGCGCGCGCGCGAGTTCTTGATGAAGGATGCTTATTCCTTTCATCTGGACCAGGCCAGCATGGACATAACCTATCATGAAATGTACGACGCCTACACGCGTATCTTCACGCGGCTCGGTCTAAACTTCCGCGCCGTGGTCGCCGACAGCGGCGACATCGGCGGCGAGCTGAGCCACGAGTTCCAGGTGCTGGCTGACTCCGGCGAGGACGCAATCGTGTTCTCCGACCAGTCCGACTACGCCGCCAATATCGAGCTTGCAGAAGCGTTAGCGCCTGCAGCAAAACGGCCCAAGCCCTCAGAAATATGCACGAAAATTGATACCCCAGATAAAACAACCTGCGAGGAAGTTGCAGCTTACCTCAAGGTTCCAATAACCAGCACGGTCAGGGCCATCGCGGTAGTTGGTTCAGGCGGCTTTGCCCTGATCCTTGTGCGCGGTGATCACGAATTAAATGAAACCAAACTCAAAAAGATCGGGGGCTTTGGTGATTATCGTCTGGCTACGGAAAAAGAGATCGAGCGGCATTTAAGGTGTCGCGCGGGATATATCGGCCCGGTTAACCTTAACCCATATCCAGATATGCATGGGAATAGGACTCTATACACCGCAACAGCTTCGGCTCCGATCGATGAGCTTGCACCATTCATGCTTATCGTTGACAGGGCCGTGGACAAGATGGCGGATTTCGTCTGCGGTGCCAACGAGCCCGGGTATCATTGCCGAGGGTTTAACCTGGATCGTGATATTGAACCCGGCTACATCATTGCAGATATTCGCAAAGTAGCGCAAGGCGACCCCTCACCCGATGGCAAAGGCACACTAAGAATCGTGCGCGGTATCGAGGTTGGTCATATCTTCCAGAATGGACGCAAATACACCGAAGCGATGCACGTAAGCGTGCTTGATGATCGGGGCCGCACACAGACGCCGATTACCGGCTGTTACGGCATAGGTGTTTCCCGCATCGTGGCCGCCGCCATCGAACAGAACCACGACGAGCGCGGCATTATCTGGCCGGAACCGCTGGCGCCATTCCAGCTGATGCTGTTGCCGCTCAACATGCACAAATCGGCAAAGCTGCGGACTGCCGCGGAGGCGCTTTATACCGAGCTCACCGCTGCCGGCTATGACGTGCTACTGGATGATCGTGAACTGCGCCCCGGCCCCATGTTCGCGGATGCCGAACTCATCGGCATCCCACACCGTGTAGTGCTTTCGGAACGCGGTCTGGATGCCGGCACCGTGGAATACAAGGGACGCCGCGATACCGACAACCGCGACGTGCCGCGCGGCGAATTACTTGCGTTTCTGAAAGAACGCGTGCGGACTTCTTCCCAACTGTCCTGATGCTGCGCAGCCTGCCTCTGATGTTTTTGGGCGCAAGCCTGTTGGCGAGCGCCCCGGCCTTCGCCCAGCAATTCATTACTCCCAGTCCTGAGCTGCTGGCGCTGGTAACGAAGGCCGCCGCCGATAACACCAATTTTAAGGATAAGTACGACGCCCAAGTCTGGCTCATGACCATGTCCAACCGCCTGGCAGCAACCATCGCCGACCCGCACAAGCGCTTGGCGTTGCTGGAATTGATTCATGCGGAAGCCACCCGCGCCGGGGTTTCACCGGAGCTGGTGCTATCCATCATCAACGTGGAAAGCGATTTTCACCGCTTTGCCGTTTCCCATGCCGGCGCCCAGGGACTCATGCAAATCATGCCCTTCTGGCTGAAATTGAGCGGCCAGCCCAACGGCAACTTGTTCCATGAGACCACCAATTTGCGGCTCGGTTGCACCATCCTCAAGTACTACCTGGAGCGCTCCCATGGCGACATCCGCGAAGCCCTGCAACGCTATAACGGCGCGACCGTCGGTATCGATTACTCCGACAGTGTGCTCAAGGCACTCAGCAGGACATGGAGCTGGAACTGAGACTGCATGCATTGGTGAATCCGGTTGCGAGGTGGATTCCCGCGCTGATGTAATAACCCACTTCAGCTGATGGCAAATACTCTTGGTACGTCAATGCATTCCACGGCGCGTATCAGCACGTCGCTGACCCGCGCCGCCGGCGGCCCCTGCCACAACCACTTGCAGAGCGCATCCACTGCGGCAGGTTCGCCGCAGGCCAACACTTCCACGCGACCGTCCGGGAGGTTTTTGGCGTAGCCCGTAACGCTGAGTTCGAGCGCACGGCGTGCTGTACTGGCACGGAATACCACGCCTTGCACGCGACCGGAGATCAAGCAATGCTTGCAAATCATCATCAGGTAGTCAGAGGCGTAAAAGGAAAGGGCCCCGAAGGGCCCTTTAAAGATCAAACACTGATGCCGTTCATGATCGCCCTTGCGGCTGGCTTTAGTGCGTCGTAGCGCTGGGTGCAGGGGTAGCGGGTGCTGCACTTGCAGCCGGGGCGGCGGATGAAGCCGCCGGAGCTGCAGCTGGGGCGGTGCTTGCCGCCGGGGCCGGAGCGGTGCTCGCCGCGGGAGCCGGCATCGCAGAAGCCGGAGGTGCAAGAGTGCCGTCCAACCATTCCCGATCACGCCGGTCAGCCTTGTGATGCTTCCAGGCGCCACGATGCTGCGCATACCAGGTGGCGGAATCCACATCGGTCTTCAGCGGGTTGCTCACCACGTTGAGGCTCTGTTTCGGATAAATCAGGTCCGCATGCTTGATGGAATCGGCATTGTTCTTGAAGATCAACGGCCATTCCAGGGCGTTGCCATACACATCGGACTTGCCGGCAATCCGCCACAAGCTATCGCCACGCATCACGGTGTAGGTGCTCTTGGCGGCCTGTAACTCGGCAACCAGAGCGGACAGCACGTCATAGGCGGGCTTACCCTGGTTGTTAGTGATGTCCGTCTGCCCCTGGTTCAATCGATTCTGCTGGTCGGCGTTCAGGTTGGTGAAACCCTGAGCCTGGGCAAGCAGATCCCGAGAATGGCTCATATAGCAGTCGTTGATGGCGGTTTCCGCATCCTGTTTGGCTTGAGCGGCCAACTGCTGTGCCTTGGCGTTATCACCGGCCTGACCTGCCTGCTGCGCCTGGGTGAGCAATTGCGAAGCGTCACCAGTATCGGTGCAGGGTGCCTGAGCAGCGTTAATCACCGCCTGGGCATCCGCGATTGCTTGAGTGGTTGCCGCATTCGGACCTGCAGGCGCGGCCGCAACCGGTTGAACTTTGTGGGTGGCACAACCGACGGCGATGCCGGCGGTCAGCAACACCATAGCGAGGTGTTTGGTGTAATTCTTGATCATGGTAGGCATCTCCAACCTTGTTGTTTTGACAACGAATAAGTAAAAACTCAGACAGGGAAAATCACAACCGTTTGATGGGTCTTGAAAATCTGGTGTGTATAAAGATTAACGCTCCGCAAGCTTCGGGTCAAGAGAACAATGAGCCTTAACATAAGGAAAATACGGGAAAATTCTAGGGGGGGTGGGGGTTGCCCTGGCTGATACGCAAGGCCTGTTCCGCTGCATTGCGGGCACGGATCGCATTCTGGCGTGCGCTACTGTAATCCCCTTGGTCAAGGGCCGCCTGGGCAGCCTGCAAAAACCGCTGTGCATCGGCCATTTCACTGGCTGCGGTCCGCTCTGCACCGGCCTGCCGGGCGGCTGCCACCGCCTGACGGGCGTTGCTCATGTCCTGTACGGGCGCGCCGGCACATGCCGAGAGCAGCACTACGGCTACGAATGCGGCAAACCACGGGGCTGTCAGGATTTTGTGTTGCACTTGGATCGGCGGGTTATGACTAACTAAGCATGCATCCAATCAAGCTAGCAATGGGCCGCAGACCCGTCAAGCGTCTGGACCTGGGTTATAGTGGCTCAGTTTCAACTTTACCCTGCCCTGATCGCGCGTATGCAAAAAGTCACAATCTGGCATAACCCATGCTGCTCAAAATCCCGGGAAACTTTGCGGCTGTTGCAATCACACCACATGCAAACCCAGATCATCGAATATCTGAAAACACCTCCCGAGCTGCTGGACATCGAGCGCGCACTTGTGCTTTTGCGCATGGAGCCGCGCGAACTTATGCGCACGACTGAGGATGAATATCGGACATTGCATCTGGATGACCGGGAACTGACGCGCGTGCAACTCATTGCCGCCATGCACGCGCACCCAATCCTGATTCAGCGCCCCGTGGTGTTCGCCAACGGCAGGGCGCGCATTGGCCGTCCGCCAGAGGCGGTTCTGGATATCCTATAGCACATGGAAATCCTGGTGCTCTATTACAGCCGTTATGGCGCCACCGCGAAAATGGCGCAACAAGTAGGCCGTGGAGTGGAAAGCGTGCATGGCACGCACGCGCGCCTGCGTACGGTGCCCGCAGTATCCGCCGTTTGCGAGGCCGTGGAGGACAACATCCCGGAGTCCGGTCCACCATACGCTGCCCATGACGACCTCAAGGAATGCGCGGGATTGATTCTCGGCAGCCCCACGCGCTTCGGCAACATGGCGGCAGCGCTCAAATATTTTCTTGACGGCACCGGCAGTCTGTGGCTATCCGGTGCGCTGGCGGGCAAACCCGCCGGCGTCTTCACCTCCACCAGTTCGCTGCATGGCGGACAGGAATCTACACTGTTGTCCATGCTGTTGCCGTTGCTGCATCACGGCATGCTGATTGTGGGCACGCCCTACACGGAACGGGAACTGATGGAAACCACGGATGGCGGTACGCCGTATGGACCAAGCCACCACGCCGGTATCAATAGCGACCGCGGGCTCAGCAATTTGGAACAGCAACTCTGTCAGAAACTCGGCGCGCGTGTGGCGGATGTCGCCCATAAACTACAATCAAAATGAACTTCCGGTTTAGCGCTCGCACGCTGGTACTCATTGCCATGATCTTGTTGATGCTCTGGCTGCTGTTGTGGCTCGGCTTCTTAACTCATGCCGATAGGCAGCAGCGCATCCTGTGGCTGCTACTTGCCTTGTTGCCATTGGCGATCGTGGGTTATTTTCTGTGGCACGACCATAAAGGTAGTTTCGCCTGGTGCGGATTCATGGCGCTTGGCTATTTCGCGCAGGGCGTCACCGTGACGCTTACCAGCAAAAGTGACGCGGGTTCCGGAGCCGTGGAAGTGTTCCTGAGCTTGCTGCTGTTCGCCGCTGCGAGCGCGGCACTGCGCGCGCGCCGGTAAAACATTCCACAGCCATTACGAACCCCCGTCCGCCTGGTAAGCGCTAGAGTTTTTTGACCAGCAGGGATTTAACGAACGGCAAGGTGAGTTTGCGCTGCGCCACCAGTGATGCGGTATCCAGTGCATCCAGCGTCGCACACAACGTGTGCATATCACGCTGCTGGCGCTTGAGCAGGAAATGCGCGGTATCATCCGGCAATTCGAAGCCGCGCCGGGAAGCGCGTTGCTTGAGGGCAATGATTTTTTCCTCATCCGTGAGCGGCGCCAACTGGAACACCGGCCCCCAAGCGAGTCGCGAAGCCAGGTCCGGCAACAGCCGTTTGATGGCGTTCGGTGCGTTGCGGGCCGTGGCCACGAAACTACCGCCCTTTTCCGCCAGTGCGTTGAATAGCACGAACAAGGCCCGCTGCCAAGGCTCGATGCCGGCCACCCGGTGAATGTCGTCCACCGCCACCAACGCATAACTGTCCAGATTTTCCGCCACCTGCGGGTCGAGCAATGCCGCTTGGGCCATGGGCAGATAAATGGCACGCCGCCCGGAAACATCCGCCAGCCGGCAAGCGGCCTGCAAAAGATGCGACTTGCCACGGCCATCGCCGCCCCACAGGAACAAGGCACGCTCGCCGCCGGCACGTGCCAATTGCATCAGCGCCTCCACCGCCGCCTGGTTCGAGGCCGCATAGAAATTTTCGAAGGTGGCGCCCGCTTCCAGGCTGATGGGCAGCGGCAACTGACTGGGCACATCGCCTGCGGTCATGGTACGTCGCCGCCGTCTTGATAGAGACGGCTCTCAACATAGCGCTCGCGGGCGTAACGCACCAGCACCGTGCAAGCGGCGGCCACCGGCAATGCCAGGAGGATACCGGCGAACCCGAACAGCGCCCCGCCGACGAGAATCGCGAAAATCACCAGCACTGGGTGCAGGCCGATACGTTCGCCCACGAGCCTCGGCGTCAGCACCAAGTCCGACAGCAACTGGCCCAGGGTAAACACAATGGCCACTTCCACCGGCAGCAACCAGCCTTGGCCCTGCAGTAATGCCGTAATCAATGCAAGTGTCAGACCGGTGATAATGCCGAGGTAGGGCACGAAACTCAGCACACCCGCCACCACCCCGATAGCGACGGCGTTATTGAGTCCGATGATCGACAGCACCAGGCTGTAGAAAATCGCCAGACACACCATCACCAGCAACTGGCCGCGCAGAAATGCCCCCAACACGGCATCGCATTCGCGCACCAGGCGCGTAACCGTATGCTCCGCCGCGCGCGGCACCAGCGCCGCGATACGTTCCACCATCCGGTTCCAGTCGCGTAACAGGTAGAAAGTCACCACGGGAATCAGGATAAGGTTGATGAAGAACTCGAATACCGCGCCGCCGGAACTCGATACGGACAGCAGCACTTGGCCCGCGAGCTTGCCGGCCGACGCGAAATTGGAACTCACCAACCCCATGAGCCTGGCCGGGGCGAGTACGTCCGGCCGCACGCCCAAATGCGCGGTGAGCCATGGCAATACATTAGCCTGGAACCACGCAATCACCTGCGGTGCATGTGTGAGCAACGCGGCTATTTCGCGCACCACCATGGGGATCACCAAGAGCAAAATGAGCGCCAGCACGATGAGCGTCAGCACGAACACCACCAGCACCGCCAGCGTGCGCTGCAATTTCCAGCGCTCAAGTCTGTTTACCAGTGGACTGCCCAGATACGCAAGGATAAAACTTGCCAGGAACGGCGTGAGGATGGGCCGCAGGTAATAGATGAGTACCACGACCGCCGCCAATACAACGATGATCCAGGTTTTCTGTGCAACACTCATGCCGGTCTCCTCCTGAGTGCGCGCGCCAAACGCCGCCCCCAGCGGATGAAATAATCCACGCCACTGCCGAGTGTCGTGATAGCCACGGCAATCACCAGCGCCAGCACCGTGCCCCTGGGTAAGCCAGGGATGTAATGCTGGGCCACCACCGCCAGCACCAGCAGCAATTGCAGGAAGGTATTCACTCTACTGAGCGCGCTTGGCTGTGGTTTGAAATCACCGACATGTAAATGGTATATGAGCACGCCCGTTACGATGATGGCGTCACGCGCAATCACGATCACGGTAATCCATAACGGTATCAAACCCACCCACAGAGCAGCAATGAAGCTGCCGGCCATGAACACTTTGTCCGCTATCGAGTCCAGTATTGCGCCCAAATCCGTGGTCCAACCGAAACCTTTGGCCAGCAACCCATCGAGCGCATCACTCAGAGCGGCGATGATAATCAGTATCAATGCCGTTTGATCCTCACCATGAAGGATACTCCAGGCCACCGGTATCACCAGCGCGATACGCGCAATACTGATGGCATTCGGTAGCCAGCGACCGTTCACGGCACATATTGGAATTGCAACGCCGTTGCTGTGGCCGGAGCGGCAGTCGTTGCAGTTTCCGAGGCCGGCGTCAGCGGCTTGAGCACGTCACCAAGCAGCGTGGCTTGCAATAGATTGTCGAGCGAGCCGCGCGTATCCAGGCTGAAAGCCACCGTTCCATTCTCCACCCGTGTTACCTGCACGCTCTTGACCGCGGTGAGTCCGCTCAAATAGGCCAGTACCTTGGCGTAAGCATCCACGCTGTTTATGCCCGTGACATTCACGTTCACGCCGTTTACGCCGATGGCGCCGGCCGCCACGGCAAACCACTGCGCAAAATGATTCGCGGCGGCCTGGATGCCGTCGGCAGCCACGTTCGCCAGCGTGTCGGGTGAAGTGGTCCAGGATTGCGATTCGGAGCTGGCCGTCAGTTGCCAACGGGCGGCATATTGCCCCGGCGTTGTCATATATACACTGCCCACCAGGGTGGCATCCGCTTTGTAAGCTTGCGAGGCCTGCTGAATGCGTTTGACATCATCACTCGAGATATCGGGAAAACCGATGGCCTGCTGATCCTGTGCATCCATGCGCGGGAAAATCAGCGCTATGCCACGCAGGCCAGCGGCACTGTTCATGGCCTGCATGACGCTGGGATTGTTGGTCGCGGACAAAATGCTCTGGCCGGAACTATCCTGGATAGCGAGCCACACCAGTGTCACCGGCCGCTCCTGCCCCCAGAGCGGCTCGTTGGCGGCGCGTACCGCGTGGTTTAACACCTCGGGATCGAACTTGGCCCACAGCAATAACCCGGTGGGCGCAATCGCCGGTGTACCGGTGCGTGTCAGGTCAAACATGACCGTGGGTGTGACCGCCGTGCTGCCGTCGGTGGCTGTGCCGTCAGCGGATGATTGTTGATAACGGTATTGCTGCAGGAACTGGTTGGGATTCTGCAGGAGATTCGCCAGTGCCGGCAGCTTAAGGGCGCCGCGATCGCCAGTGATTTTCACCAGCACCGCCGCCAATGCCTGCTGCAAGGCCAGGCGGCGGGCGGCGGTGGATTGGTCGGGTACTGGAACACTGGCTTCGTAAAGCCCGGGCATCACCGCAGATTGTGCCGTCATACCCGCGCACAACAAGCAACCGGCCAACAAACCGCAGATCCATACGCGCACTGTTCTCACCTAGTCCTCCAAATCCAAATACCGGCCGCCCATGCCGCGCGGCCCGTGCGTGTAGAATATACAGGCTAGAGGCACCGTCCGGCGAGTGACGTCGCCTTGGCCTACATTAAAGACACGCCCTCCGGGGACATCCATGACTGCAAAGAACCCCCTCACCTACCGCGATGCCGGCGTGGACATCGACGCGGGTGATGCCCTGGTGGAGCGCATCACTCCGGCCGCCAAGCGCACCCGGCGCACCGAAGTGCTGGGCGGCATCGGCGGTTTTGGGGCGCTGGTGGAAGTCCCGGCCGGCTATCGTCAGCCAGTGCTGGTATCCGGTACCGACGGCGTCGGCACCAAGTTGCGTCTCGCCATTGACAGCGGCCGGCATGCAACCATCGGCATCGATCTGGTGGCCATGTGCGTGAACGACATCGTGGTCTCGGGAGCTGAACCGCTGTTCTTCTTGGATTATTACGGCACCGGAAAATTGGATGTGGAGACCGCCGCCGTCGTAATCGGCGGCATCGCCCGCGGTTGCGAACTGGCGGGTTGCGCGCTGGTGGGCGGCGAAACCGCGGAGCTTCCCGGCCTGTACGCAGGCAAGGATTACGATCTCGCCGGTTTCGCCGTGGGCGTGGTGGAAAAAAGCAAAATCATCGACGGCAGCGAAATCGCGCCCGGTGACGCGCTTATCGGCCTCGCGTCCATCGGGCCCCATTCCAACGGCTACTCGCTGATCCGCAAGGTAATTTCGGCCAGCGGCGCTTCCCTCGAACAACGCCTCGGCGAGCGCGCACTCATCGATCATTTGCTGGAACCGACGCGCATCTATGTGCAGCCGCTATTGAAGCTGATCGGGAGCGTGCCGGTGCATGCACTGGCGCACATCACCGGCGGCGGGCTACTGGAAAATATTCCACGGGTGATACCGGCGGGACTGGGTGTGTCGCTGAACGCGAAATCCTGGCCACGACCTGGGATTTTCGATTGGCTGCAGCAGCAGGGCAACATTCCTGAAAAGGAAATGTATCGCACCTTCAATATGGGCATCGGCATGGTGGTGTGCGTCAGCGCGGCGGATTCCGAGCGCACACTCACATTCCTTCAGGAACAGGGCGAACGTGCCTTTCGCATCGGCCAGGTGGAAAGCGGCCACGAAGGCGTCGTCATCCGCTGATGCCGACGCACACCACGCACAGCGACTTGCCCATGGTGGTGCTGGTTTCCGGTGAAGGCACCAATTTACAGGCGATCCTCGATAACTCCGCCAACGGTTCCTTGCCGGTAACGGTGGCCGCCGTCATCAGTGATCGTTCCCAAGCCCGCGCCCTGGCACGCGCGCACGCCGCGGATGTGGCCGCGGAAACCTGCCTGCCCGCGGAATATCCGGATCGGCAACAATACGATGCCGCGCTCATCCGGCTGATTGACCGCCACTCCCCCGGCCTCGTGGTGCTGGCGGGTTTCATGCGCATCCTCAGCGATCATTTTGTGCGGCATTACCGCGGCCGCTTGTTGAACATTCACCCTTCCCTGCTGCCAAAATACCGTGGGCTGCACACCCATCGGCACGTGCTTGCGGGTGGCGAACGGGAGCATGGTTGCAGCGTGCACTTTGTCACGGAGACACTGGATGGCGGCCCGCTGATCGCCCAGACGAAAGTAATAGTGCGACCGGACGATACCGAAGTCGTACTGCGCGCACGGGTGCAGCGCCAGGAACACCGGCTCTACCCCGAGGTCATCGGCTGGTTTGCCCGTGGCCGGGTGCAGCTTGACGGCGAGCACGTGGTATTCGACGGTCGGCGCCTGCAAGCGCCGGTCATGTTGCCCGCACAAGAGCAGCCAGCGTGATAAAGAATCAACCATTGTTCATGGGCGCTCTCCTGGCCGCGCTCTTGTGTAGCATGACCGGCGTCGTTCGGGGAGCGGAGCTGCGAATTCCACTCTATAAAGCCGACTATTCCGTGGGACGCAACAGCCTGCGCCTCGGTACCGCTCGCTTCTCACTGACGCAAAACAAAGATGGCACCTATACCTACACGTCCGTGAGCCGGGCCGCCGGGTTGGCGGCGCTGTTCCTGAGCGACGTGATCACGGAAACCAGCCGCTTCAAAGTAACCGATGGCAATCTGCAACCCCTCCAATACAGTTACGACCACTCCGGCAACAGTCGTGACAGAAAAGAGAATATCCAATTTGACTGGACTAAAGGTGTGGCGCACAGCAACGAAGGCGGCAAACACCACACGCTGCCGCTCACGGCCGGCACCTACGACCGCCTGCTGGCACAACTGGCGGTGTCAGTGGACCTGGAAGTAGGCCAAACTGTCGGGAAATACCGGGTGTTGGATCACAATGAAATCAACATCTATCACATGCAACCCCAGGGCAACACTGCTCTGAAGACCCCTGCCGGCGAGTATGAGGTAATCGAGATAGCACGCAAAGATTCTAAAAAGAACCGCGTCACCACTTTCTGGCTGGCGCCGAAACTGGATTATCTGCCGGTACAGATGGAGCAGACCGAGCCTGGTAAGGCCACCATCAGCCTGGTGCTGTTGGACATTAAATTCAATACTCCAAATTCAAAGTAGGTTGGGCTGAGTGAAACGAAGCCCAACAGGTTGTATTCCTGCAATTGTTCGAGTTCGCTGCGCTCTCCCCAACCTATCGCGCTGTTCCGCAAAGTGATCGTTTTTCAGATACCCAATGCCTGAGTTCAGCGGCGGGCCGAACGCGCGGCGCGAGGGCCGTTCACTGGAACCTTTGGGGTCACCTTCGTCCCCCAGGGCCTGATTTTCAAGAGTTTGGGTCCGATTGTCCGTCCTGCGGCTTCTGTGTCGTATGCGGCCTGCGCGCGCAGCCAGTAGCCGTTGGACAACGCAAAGAAACGGCAAAGACGCAGATCCGTGTCGGCTGAAACCGAACGCTTGCCAGCCACAATATCGCCAATACGCTGTGCCGGAACCCCAATTTCTTTGGCTAGGCGATACTGGGTGATGCCCATGGGCTTCAGGAACTCCTCCAAAAGGAGCTCGCCAGGGGTAACAGGTTTGAGCTTGCTCATAAATAACCTCGCATCAGTGGTAGTCCACTATTTCCACGTCTTCAGCGCCTGCTTGCGTCCAACGAAAACAGACGCGCCACTGATCATTGATGCGGATGCTGTACTGACCGACCCTCTCGCC
Organism: Gammaproteobacteria bacterium; assembly: GCA_027315405.1. Lineage (GTDB taxonomy): Bacteria > Pseudomonadota > Gammaproteobacteria > Natronospirales > REEB76 > REEB76. The sequence continues at coordinate 24,772 of DAHUYB010000048.1, forward strand.
CCTGAGTTTTTCCAGGCGATTGCCGGGCGGCACCCGCATAAGGACCGCGTCACCACATTCTGGCTGGCGCCGAAACTGGATTATCTGCCGGTACAGATGGAGCAGACCGAGCCGGGCAAGGCCACCATCAGCCTGGTGCTGTTGGACATCAAATTCGATACTCCAAATTCAAAGTAGGTTGGGCTGAGTGAAACGAAGCCCAACAATTTGATTACGTTGGGGTTCGCTGGCTCACCCCAACCTACGCGCTTCGCCTGAAGGCGAGGGATTTCCGCAATCCCCGATAGAGACATTAAAGCCCGACGCAGCCCTGCGTAAAATCAAAGATAGCTGCCAATAAAAGTGTACATATGCGCTATCTATGCTGTGACACAATCAGATCAGGCGCCGCTTTCGTGGACTTAACTTTTTATCAATGTGCACTGCGAAATTCTGAAAAATTCCCACATAATTTGTCACAGTGGATTTTTTAACATGCTCACTTGTCCCGTGGACTATAGTGTTGCGAAGCTTATTAAATGTTTGAAGTTTTGCACGGAGTTGCTTATTGCTCATACGCTGCCACGATAGACCATCAAGCACATCAGTAAATCCTATCGCCTTAAATAACTTTACTATGTTCTGTTCGTTCGGATTACCTCGCGTGTTAGCACCAGCTATGACTGCGTCAACATCTTGCACCACATTCCTCAAGATTCTCTCCGCTACTTCCTTGAACAAATCAACAATAAAACCTTGCAAATGAGCGGAAAGCAAGGCAATAGCTGCACTGTTAAGTGCATGCACTTCTGCAGGTCGACCTCGACCAGGCGATGATACTAGATGTCTCACTACATCAGCAACGTTTTGCAAATTTTGGCTATTAGATTCTTTCGCTGCATTCTCGGCCCTACGAAATCGCGTAAGAGCACTGTGCGCTTCTAGAAGTTGCGTAACTTCTGACAACCGACTTTGGAAATCTTTCAGTGCTTTGGATGCCATCTTATAAACCTCTATTTTCAAAATCATTACGAAGATTACGTCTTCGGCAGCGTCACGCCCTTCTGCCCCTGATATTTCCCGCCACGGTCCTTGTAGCTGGTCTCACAGACTTCGTCGGACTCGAAGAACAGCATCTGCGCCACGCCCTCGTTGGCGTAAATCTTGGCCGGAAGCGGCGTGGTGTTGGAGAATTCCAGCGTTACGTGGCCTTCCCATTCCGGTTCCAGCGGTGTGACGTTGACGATGATGCCGCAGCGCGCATAGGTGCTCTTGCCGAGACACACCACGAGCACGTCGCGGGGAATGCGGAAATACTCCACGGTGCGCGCCAGCGCGAAGGAGTTCGGTGGGATCACGCAGCAGGATCCCTTGAAATCCACGAAACTGCGTTCGTCGAAATTCTTGGGATCAACGATGGTGGAATTGATGTTGGTGAAAATCTTGAAATCGTCGGCGCAGCGCACGTCGTAGCCGTAGCTGGAAGTGCCGTAGGAGACGATCTTGCCGCCGCCGTTTTGGCGCACCTGCCCCGGCTCGAACGGCTCGATCATTTTGTACTGCTCGGCCATGCGCCGGATCCATTTGTCGGATTTGATGCTCACAGCAATTCCATCCTCATCTATGTGGTGTTGTCGTGCTGCGTGCTGAGTGCTGCGTTTGGGAAATCACTATTTTACGCGGCACGCAGTACACAGCTCTCAGCACTATTCTTCGATCACGATCTTCGGAAATGCCCCGGCATAATCCTTGCCCGCCAGCGCCAGTTGCGCCGCGGCACGGCGCGCGATGTCACGGTAACGCTGCGCGATCGGACTCTTGGGATCCGCGGCCACGCTCGGGTTGCCGCTGTCGGTCTGTTCGCGGATGCGCAACTCCAGCGGCAGACTGCCGAGGAACGGCACGTTGTACTGCGCCGCCAGGCGTTCACCGCCGCCTTCGCCGAAGATATGCTCCTCGTGACCGCACTGCGAACACACATGGGTGCTCATGTTTTCCACGATGCCGAGGATACCCACTTCCACTTTCTGGAACATCCTGAGGCCCTTGCGGGCGTCCAACAGCGCAATCTCCTGGGGCGTGGTAACGATGACGGCGCCGGAGACCGGCACCCGCTGCGCCAGGGTCAACTGGATGTCGCCGGTACCGGGCGGCATGTCCACCACCAGATAATCCAGATCATCCCAATCGGTATCGCCGATCAGCTGCATGAGCGCCTGGGTCACCATGGGACCGCGCCACACCATGGGCGTCTCCTGGTCCACCAGAAAGCCCACGGACATGCATTGCACACCGTGACCCACCATCGGCACGATGCGTTTGTTGTCCTTGGTGGAAGGCCGGCCCGTAAGCCCCAGCATGCGCGGCTGGCTGGGACCGTAGATATCCGCATCCAGGATGCCGACGCGCGCACCGCCCTGACTGAGCGCCAGCGCCAGATTCACCGCCACCGTGGATTTGCCCACGCCGCCCTTGCCGGAGGCCACGGCGATGATGTTCTTCACCCCCGCCAGGGGTTTCAGATTGTGCTGCACCGCGTGGGAAAGAATGCGCGTTTTGATTTGCACCTCCGCCTGGCGCACGCCGGGCAGCGCCTCAAGCAAGCCGCGTAGCGTGCCCGCCAGTTCCCGTGCATAGCCGTCCGCGGGAAAACCGAGTTCCAGTTCCACCGAGACGCGGCCGTTCTTAACGCCGATCTCGCGCACTGCATTGGCGGAAACCAGGTCGCTGCCGAGATACGGCTCTTGCCAGCCGCGCAAGGCGGTTTCAATCTGTTCGCGGGAAGCGTCGTTCATGGATGGTGCATCGCAAATGAGGCGGCATTTTAGCATTGACGGACGTCCATCCCGCCGAAGTCCGGCCTGAGCCATGCCGTCTATGGCATACTTTCATCCGGCGCGGAGCGCCCGCCGCCATCGAATAATTTCAACGAAATCCGCGAGCCGATGAGCACAAAACCACGACAGATCCTGGTCACCAGCGCCCTGCCCTACGCCAATGGCCCGATTCACTTGGGGCACATGCTGGAATACATCCAGACCGATATCTGGGTGCGTTTCCAGCGGCTGCGGGGCAATGACTGCATTTTTGTGTGCGCCGACGATGCCCACGGCACGCCCATCATGCTCAAGGCCCGCGAGCTGGGCATCACGCCGGAGGAGCTGGTGGCGCGCACCGGCGAGGAGCATCGGCACGACTTCGACGATTTCCACATCGGCGTGGACAACTACCACACCACCCATTCGCCGGAAAACCGCGAGCTGGCGACGCTTATATATAAGCGTCTCAAGGCCGCCGGTTATATCGCGGTGCGCAGCATCCGCCAGTTTTACGACGAGCAGGCCAAAATGTTCCTGCCGGACCGCTTTATCAAGGGCAGCTGCCCGCGCTGCGGCACGCCGGACCAATACGGCGATGCCTGCGAGAATTGCGGCTCCACCTATTCGCCCGCGGATCTGAAAAATCCCGTGTCGGTGATTTCCGGCACCCGGCCTGTCGAAAAGGAATCCGAGCATTATTTCTTCAAACTCGGCGACTTCACCGATTTCCTCAAGGGCTGGATAACCACAAGCAAGCTGCACCCGGCGGTGCACGCGAAACTGGAAGAATGGTTCAAGGTGGGATTGCAGGACTGGGACATCTCCCGGGACGCGCCCTATTTCGGTTTTGAAATTCCAGACGCGCCAGGAAAATATTTCTACGTATGGCTGGATGCGCCCATCGGCTACATGGCGAGCTTCAAGAACCTGTGCGATGACCCGAAAAAGAACCCCGGCGGCAAGCTGCGCTTCGAGGATTACTGGGGCAAGGACAGCCAGAAGGAGCTGTATCACTTCATCGGCAAGGACATCACCTATTTCCATACCCTGTTCTGGCCGGCGATGCTCTCGGGTGCCGGCTTCCGCACGCCCACGGCAGTCTATGCCCACGGCTTCCTCACGGTGAACGGCCAGAAGATGTCCAAGTCCCGCGGCACCTTCATCAAGGCGCGTACTTATCTGGATCATCTCAACCCGGAATACCTGCGCTATTACTTCGCCGCCAAACTGGGTGCCGGTGTCGAAGATATTGACCTGAACATGGATGACTTCATTCAGCGGGTGAACTCGGACCTGGTGGGCAAGTACATCAACATCGCCAGTCGCTCGGCCGGATTCATACATAAGTATTTTGGTGGAAAAATCGGCAAAACTGATGGTGGGTGGACGCATGGTGGTATCGTAAAAGTACCCGCTGATTCACTGAATATGAGCTTATTGGATGACATGGCCAGTGTTGAGGCCTTTTATGAGCAACGCCATTTCAGTCTGGCCATATCCAAAATCATGAAAATGGCCGACGCGGTTAATGCTTATTGGGATGAGCAAAAACCCTGGGAAAAAGCCAAGGATAATCAACTGGGCATCCTGCATGATGTGTGCAGCATCACACTTGAAGCATTCCGGCTGCTGACTATCTGTCTCAAGCCGGTTCTTCCAAAAGTGGCCCAAGAAGCTGAAGCTTTCCTGAATATCGGTGAACTTACATGGTCCAGCAAGGATGATCACTTGCAATCCGGACATTCAATCAATGCGTACACTCATTTGATAGTGCGTGTCGACAGCAAGGATGTAGAAGCAATGAGCAACGCATCAAAGGAAAATCTCCTGAAATCACCCACGCAGGCAATCGCCAATATGGAACCCATCTTCCCGGAAATCAGCTACGACGACTTCGCCAAGCTGGATCTGCGCATCGCGCGCATCGTCAAGGCCGAGCACATCGAGGGCACCGATAAACTGCTGCGCCTGACGCTGGACCTCGGCGGCGAGACCCGCAACGTGTTCGCCGGCATCAAGTCCGCGTATGCGCCGGAACAACTCGAAGGTAAGCTCACGGTGATGGTCGCGAACCTGGCGCCGCGCAAGATGAAATTCGGCGTTTCCGAGGGCATGGTGCTGGCGGCCGGCCCCGGTGGCAAGGATCTTTGGCTGTTGGAACCGCATCAAGGCGCGCAGCCGGGCATGCGGGTGAAGTGACGCCCCTGAAACGGATCTTTTGACTTCTGGCGGTGTTGTGCCTGCCCTCGGAATCCTCACGGACTGTCGTGTACGCTCCGGTTTCTCGGTCATGCGCGCCTAGCCAGAATCCAAAATCCCTCATTTTCTGAGGCGCACTTCGTATTAAACGTGAATATTTACGCTGACAAAATCGATGCGCTCTTGCCGCAGACCCAGTGCCAGCGCTGCGGCTATCCCGACTGCCGCGAGTATGCGGAGGCCATCGCCGCCGGCGCAACCGGCATCAACCGCTGCCCGCCCGGCGGCCAGGAAACCCTGGAGGCACTTGCCACGCTCACCGGTCGGCCCGCCAGCCGCGTCGACCCGGCACTCGGTGGTTTCACACCCGGCCGGGTGGCATTCATCGTGGAAACCTTGTGCATCGGTTGTACCAAATGCATCCAGGCCTGCCCCGTGGATGCCATCGTCGGTGCACCCAAGCGGATGCATACGGTCATCGAAGCGCTGTGTACCGGCTGTGAACTCTGCATTCCGCCCTGCCCGGTGGACTGCATACCGATGCGGCCGGCACACGGCACGACCGTGGGCGTGACGCTTCCCACTGACCCACGCCGGCGTGCGGATTTTTTCCGCTCCCGTTATCACCGCCGCGGCACGCGGTTGGCCCAGGACAAGGCTGAACGCCAGGCACGTTTGCGCCAGCAGGAACTCCCCGGCAGCGGCGCGCGGGAGATCATCGCCCAACGCCGGGCCGAAATCGCCGCCGCGGTGGTGCGCGTGCAGGCCAAGCGCGCGCAACGTGCGCGGGAATCGAAGAAACATGAATCCTGAAAAACGCGCGGCGATTTTCGCGCGCCTCAAGCGGGCGAATCCCAAACCCGCCACCGAACTGACGTACCGCACGCCTTACGAACTGCTGGTGTCAGTGGTGCTGTCGGCACAAGCCACCGACGTGAGCGTCAACAAGGCCACCGCGCAATTGTTCCCGGTTGCCAACACCCCCGCCGCCATGCTGGCGCTGGGAGAACCGGGCGTGAAGCAGTACATCCGCACCATCGGCTTGTTCAATACCAAGGCCAGGAACATCCTGGCGGCGGCACACATCCTCATGGAGAAACACGGCGGCCAAGTGCCGCGGGAACGCGCCGCCCTCGAAGCGCTGCCCGGGGTGGGCCGCAAGACCGCCAATGTGGTTCTCAACACCGCTTTCGGCGAACCCACCATCGCCGTGGATACGCATATTTTCCGGGTCGCCAATCGCACCGGGCTCGCGCCGGGCAAGAACGTGCGTGAGGTGGAAGACAAGCTGCTGAAATTCACGCCCGACAAATACAAAAAAGACGCGCACCACTGGCTGATCCTGCACGGACGTTACGTGTGCAAGGCGCGCAAGCCGGAATGCTGGCGCTGCGTGATCGCCGGTCTGTGCGAGTACCGGCACAAGACCCCGGCCGAGTGAGGTTTTTTCGGCGGTAGCCGCAGGTATACTGATCTGCAATTCATACCAGCGGGTCTGCTGTCCACGGCTTTGCAGGATAATCAGGTGAACGGGAACCACCCATGACTTTGTCCGCCCAAACCTCACTGGACAAGACCCGGGTGCTCATGGATTTACTCCACGGCTGCGCCCAGGGACAACAGTCCTCCTTCCAGAAACTATATCAACTCACCTCACCGCAACTGTTTGCCATCCTGGTGCGTATATTGAAGCGACGGGATTGGGCGGAGGAAGCCTTGCAGGACGCCTTCCTGAGTGTCTGGCGAAACGCCGCGAGCTACACCGCGCAGAAAGGCGCGCCGCTGACTTGGTTGGTCTCTATCTGCCGCTACCGGGCGCTCGACCTGCTGCGCCGCGAGCATCGGGAGGTGTATCTGGAATCATCAGGCGACGAGGACGGAGATGCCTGGCTGACGGAATTCGCCGATCAATCCCAAGCGGATGATTTCATCAGCCACGCGGAAGCCCGAGCGCTCAAGCGCTGCCTGGATGAATTGAACGAAGGCCAGCGCAACAGCCTCAGACTGGCCTATTTTGACGGCTGCTCGCACGAAGAGATTGCGGACGTCTTGCGCGCACCTCTCGGCACGGTCAAGAGCTGGGTGCGCCGCGGGCTGCAGGGATTGAAACATTGCCTGGAAACGGCATGAACTACGGCAACCAGAATCTGCGCGAACTGCTGGCGGGTGAATACGTGCTCGGCCTGCTACGCGGCGCCGCGCGCCGCCGCTTCGAGCGTCTGCTGATTGAAGATGCGCGCCTGTGTAAGGGAGTGGTGGACTGGGAAGGGAAGCTGGCTGCCTGGAATCGTGGCCTCAAGCCGCTGGCGCCGCCGGATTCCGTATGGCGGAAACTGCAAGTGCGCCTCAAGGCGGACGCGCAGCCGCGCGAAAAACCCTCGGGCTGGCCGGCCCACAGGATGCTCTGGAGCGGCGGCGTCATGCTGGCCGCTGCGTCCGTGCTGGTGGTGGGTGTCTTCATCGGCCGGAGTCTGATCACTCCCCCGGGCGCACCGGCTTATGTTGCCGTCATGTCCAGTACCAAAGGCCGTCCTCTGTGGCTCATCAGCGTGCACTCCAAATCACGGCGTATTGATATGCAAGCGCTTGCCAACAATACCCCGCCGGCGGGCAAATCCTATGAGCTGTGGATGCTGCCGGGCCACGGCAAGCCCATGGCCATGGGACTCATGAACAGCGAGGGTCTCGCCAGCGCCAGTCTCAACCCGCGGATTATTGCGGCCCTGGCCGGCGCCAAAGGTCTCGCCATCTCCATCGAACCCTACGGCGGATCACCCACCGGTCAACCCACGGGACCGGTAGTGTACGTCGCTCCCATCGTCAGCACATAAAAGCAACAACACTTTCAGCGTCCGTACCGGCTGAAACTCGGCAGCGTGCATCCGCAGCCCCATAACGCCGCAACCGGGCCGATGATGTTCCATGGGAGTGCATCCAAATCTCCGGGCTGTGAGTACTAGAGGGTGAGCTTGTTCCCGATTCGGGTGTACCAAGCCAACTCAACACAGGAGATGACATTATGAAATTTCAGACCTTTCTGATGCGCAAACCCGCCCGGCTGGGCGTGGTCACGCTGTTCGTGTCGGCGGGCCTGCTACTGGCGGGTAACACCCTGGCGGCCGCGCCGGACGCCGGCAACCGCTCCATGAACGATGCCATGAACATGCAGGTCAATCGCTATGGCGGGCCGGTGTACGACGGTGCCCCCGCGCTGCCGGTGACCGTGGCGCTGGTGATGGCCGGCGGGGGTCCCGGGCATTTTTCACTGGTGACGGCCCTGAATCACATGCTGGGTGCGGCCACCGTGAATGCGGAGGTGGCCAAATTGACCAAGCAATATGGCAAGCAGCACGTGGGTGAATGGGTCAGCGGCATTGATTTCGCCGTGGATGACGCGCTCAAGATCGTGCAGGAAAAGCGCATCGCATTGCCGGCTCCCGCCAAGCTGTCCGGGGTGCAACTGGCCAAGACGCTGGTCGGCGCCGGTACCGCTCCCGACAATACCTTCTGGTCAGGGCTTTTATTCGATCACGCCCTGTCCCACGGCATCCATATGCAGGTGATGGACGACACCGACGCCAAATACGGCGTGGCCTTCGACGCCAACTATCACGCTATCAGCAACCAGGCCTTCTACGACGTCGCCCAGGCTCTCGGTGAAAAGAATGTGAAGCTGTCCGCCTTCCACTAAACCCAGTGTACTTTGGCCGGTGCCGGGATTACGCGCATTCCCGGCACCGGATTTTCTGCAGGCGTCAGAATTTAGTTTCATTTCGGATGGATGGATACACTTGGGCCGATATTGACCGTCGTCAGCATACTGCGCCGCCACCGTCGGGCCGCGGCCGAGACCACGGATCCATGAGACGCGCTAAAATGCTTTTGAAAGCAGGCCGGATTTATGAACATGTATTCCAGCAATCGCACCGATATCCGCCGGACATTCTTCGACGTGTGGCGCAAGCAGCAGGCCGGCGAGCCGCTGTCGGCGTTGGAAAACGTCGTCGCCGACATCATCCGCCTGCACCCCGAATACCAGACGCTGCTGTCCGCCGATCCGGATACGATGCTGGACCGGGACTGGCAGCCGGAAGGCGGCGAAACCAATCCGTTCCTGCACATGGGCCTGCACATCGCCATCCGCGAGCAGCTCTCGATCGATCGGCCCGCCGGCGTGAAAGCCGCCTATGAAGCACTGCTGAAACGCAGCGGCGATCCCCACGCCGCCGAGCATGTGATGCTGGAATGTCTGGCGCAAACTCTGTGGCACGGCCAGCGGGATGGCCGGCTGCCGGACGACCAGACCTACTTGGCCTGCCTGAGGAGCCGCGGCACTGGATAAATCCCAATCCCTGCGAAATAATCCCGCCGTCCCCCGGGTCCATTAACCCGTGATTCCATCCATTACCCTTAGGGAGATTACTGCCATGAAGAATTCCAACCTGATCCTCAAGTCCGCCCTCGCCGGCGCCCTCGCCCTGGGCATCACCGGTATTGCCCAGACTGCATCGGCCGGCGGCATGATGGCCGGTCCGGCCCACACCAAGAAATTGATGGCCGAAGGCATGCAGCCCTGTTTCGGCATCAATGCCGCCCACAAGAACGACTGCCAGTCACCCGGCCATTCCTGCGCCGGCCAGGATTCCAAGGCCCGCGACCCGGGCGCATTCGTGCTGCTGCCCGCCGGTTTGTGCGGCAAGATTGAAGGCGGCCATACCAAAGCCATGTAAGGCGTTTGCCGGTGTCCAGAAACCGCTCAAGAACGTCGCGAGCTAGGGCAGGACGCGGCGCGCGACGGCGAGAAACCGGAGTGTGCATGACAGCACATGAGGATTTCGAGCCGGCGCGCAACAAAGTCATGCCAAGCGCAGCAGTTTTTGACGCGGTTTCTGGCCAACCGGCATTTCAGACGCGGCTAGTTCCGGTGAAAGCCGGGATCAGTCTGCGCCCTCCGCATTTCCCGCGGGTGCTCAGGGAGCATCCGTCCATACCCTGGCTCGAGGTGCACAGCGAGAATTTCTTCTGCGCCGGCGGCGAAATGCCGCGGCTGCTGGAAGCGGTGCGCTGCCATTATCCCCTGAGCCTGCACGGCGTGGGCCTGTCGCTGGGCCGCGCCGACGGGCCCGAGCGCGAACATCTGGGCAAGTTGCAGCAACTCATCCAACGCTTCGCCCCGGCGCTGGTTTCAGAACATCTGTGCTGGGGCGCCATCGGTGAACGCCACCTCAATAATCTGCTGCCGCTGCCCTACACCGAGGAAGCCCTGGATTTCATGGTGACCCACGTGCAGGCCGCACAGGAATTCATCGGCCGGCAACTGCTCATCGAAAACGTGTCGAGTTATCTCTGCTACCGGCATTCCACCATCCCCGAATGGGAATTCATCACAGCACTGGCACAACGCTCCGGCTGCGGCATCCTGCTGGACGTGAACAATATCTACGTCAACAGCGTGAATCATGGCTTCGATGCGCATACCTACCTGCGTGCCATCCCGCCGCAGGCGGTGGGCGAGATTCATCTGGCGGGTTTCACCCGCAAGGAAAATCTGCCGGTGGAGCTGCTGATTGACAGCCACAGCCGGCCGGTGGCGGATGAAGTCTGGAGCCTGTACCGCGAAACACTCGCACACCTCGGACCGGTACCCACGCTCATCGAGTGGGACCAGGATATTCCAGAACTGGAAGTGCTGTTGGCGGAAGCGGCCAAAGCGGAAAGCATGCTCCATGAATACCGCGCCCTTGCTGCATGATCTGCAAACTGACTTCGCCCGCTGGATGCTGGGCGAGCACGGCTTGCCGCTGCCGGAAGTCGTGGCCGGAAACGGTCTGGCACCTGCAGCACGGCTACAGATCTATCAGAACATCATCTTCAATAATCTGACGGCGGCGTTGCGCACGGACTATCCCGCGGTACTGAAGCTGGTGGGTGAGGATTTCTTCGAGAGTGCGGCTGCGCGCTATATCCGCGGTTACCCCTCCCGCAGCGGC
>DAHUYB010000049.1 GCA_027315405.1 Gammaproteobacteria bacterium
GTATCGTTGCTCTCGGGTGAGCTGCGTGTAGCCATTCATCTGTGCTCCTTCGACTTGCCGGTCGGAAAAGCAGCGATACTACCGCAGCTTGCCCACTCAGCCCGTCAATTGAAGTTGCACTTCAGAGTTGAATCCGCCATCATATTTATCGCGCCATGAAATATTACACCAGGCAGTATCGATTTGCTCTTATAAAATAGATACCCGGTTATTAATCCAAATATAAAGAATCGCACATAGTACAGGGGCTGCTCATGCATGACCGAAAACAATGCCGCCTGCAGAATTAATGCAATTAATGGGCCACTAACTTTTTCTATACTTGTAAATATTAACCCTCGATAAAATAGCTCTTCAATGAAGGGTGCTACGACAATCACAGAGATAACATAGGCAATATCAAGAATTGTGCTAGCTGATCTAATGTGGATAATCATGTTATCCAATGTCGCTGCCTGTATCTTCGATTCTCTTTCTACTAGTATTGGGACCTTCTCAATAATAAACAACGCTATCATAAACACTATGAAAGCACCCGCAACAAATCCAATGGTTTTCAGCGCTTTTATTGTCGGCATTCTAAGACCAAGCTCTTTCCATGATATTTTTGCAAGAGCTACATAAGTTACAACAGAGGCTAGTAACGCATACTCAAATATCTGAATCAGATAAAACTGAAAATACGGGCTTATTGCGAGTACGATATCCATCGCTTGTGTGGACATCAATTTCCACTGAAATCTATAAGCGGAATATGTTGCTATTATCGTAATCTCCAGGAATTGCGGTACTATCAATGAAATAAATAATATTCTTATTGAGAGGGCAGCTTTTGTTTTTGTGCGCCGTGATAATACAAAGATAACAATGCTAATCACTAAGAGATAAATTAGCGCTAATACTTGTGGCCTAAATATGAAGCTGTAGAAGTAAAAGAGAGAGCCTGGCTCAAACATGAGGAACATCCAGTGGTGCGGGCGAGGGTGTCTTAGATTTTGTGTAAACGGATTGGTGGTTGATTACGGTTAATGTTGTGGCATCTGCTCTTCATATTGGATGGTAAATCTATTCAGGGCGGCCTTCCAGTCCCTGAGCGGCATGGTCCATTTCTTGCTGATGTTACGCAGCGCCAGGTAGAACAGCTTGATCAGTGCCTCGTCGCTCGGGAATGAACCGCGGTTCTTGGTGATCTTGCGCAAGCTCATGTTCACCGACTCAATCGCGTTCGTCGTGTAGATCACTTTGCGGATTTCCGGCGGGTAGGCAAAGAATGGGATGATCCGCGTCCAGTTGCGCCGCCATGATTGGCCGATGGGCGCATGCGTGGCATCCCATTTCCGCTCGAACTCGGTGAGCCGGGTTTCCGCGGCCTCCCCCGTGGCCGCGGTGTAGATGGCCTTCAGATCCTCGGCGACCTGCTTGCGCAACTTCCAGCTCACATAGTTCAGGCTGTGACGCACCAGGTGCACAATGCACAACTGCACCTCGGTCTTGGGGAACACAGTCTCAATGGCTTCCGGGAAACCCTTCAGCCCGTCCACGCAGGCGATGAAGATATCCTGGACACCCCGGTTCTTGAGCTCGGTTACCACCTACAGCCAGAACTTGGCACCCTCGGTCTGGGCGATCCATAGGCCCAACAGCTCCTTCTCACCCGCAAGGTTGATGCCGAGCGCGAGATACACGGCCTTGCCCCGCACCGTGCCGGCATCCCGGACTTTGACATGGATACAGTCGAGATAGACGATGGGATACACCCCATCCAGCGGGCGCGCCTGCCGGGCCTTGACCTCCTCGATCACCGCATCCGTGACCGAGGAGATCAGCGCCGGTGAGACCTCGGTGCCGTACATCTCCTCCAGATGCCCCTGGATCTCGCGCACCGTCATGCCGCGGGCATACAACGACAGGATCTTGTCGTCGAAACCGCTCCAGAAGGTCTGGTGTTTGGGAACCAGCTGGGGTTCAAACGTGCCCTACCGGTCACGGGGAATCTCGATCGGCAGTTCCCCAAACTCACCCTTGAGGGTCTTCTGGCTCTTGCCTGCGGGTATTGCCGGCGTCGTTCTCGACCGGTTGGTGCTTACCGTGACCCAGATGCTCGGTTATCTCCGCCTGCAAAGCGCGTTCTACGATACGCTGGGTGAGTTGCTTTAAAATCCCGTCCGCCCCGATCAAATCCTCGGGTTTGCGGTAATTTTTCAGCAAGCTATCAATCAGATCATTGGAAATCATCGGCTTGGCTAGGGTCATCGTTGCTCCTTCACAGGGTGCGGCAGTATCCTGCCGGATGACCTTTTACACAAAGTTCCTTACACCCCCCTTCCTGGGTGGTCGGCGATGGTATGTTGACGGCGTGTGCGGTATCAATAACCAGCATCCAGACGGTATAACCCAGGGTGGTGGTGACGTTGGGTTGAAGATCAGCGCCGATCACGTATTGCCCGAATTGAACCGTTGGGGTATTGGCGGTGCGGCTGTTCACAATGAACTCGATGTGCCCGGCGACAAGATGCTGCAGCAGAAACCGGCCCGCGGAATCAGTGGTCGTTTGCTGATTGCCGGCGGATACCGCAACGCCGGCCAAGGGAACCCCGTTTTGCAACAGCACCCGGCCCGAAAGCGCGGTCACGCCCACCAGCGCCTGCAGCAGGGGTTCCAGGGCTGGACCGGTTTTCATGGCCGGACCCATACGCCACGATTTGAGGTAGTTGTCACTTGACGGCTGCCAGACGCCTACCGACGGCGCCACGGGGCTGCGAATTACCGAAATGGTGCCGCCGGTGCTGGCCATTGAGCCGCCGCCGTTCCCAGGCGTAAGCGCACTGGTTTGAAAATTGAGTGTCACCAACGGTAAGGATTGGCCCTGCGGTGTGGTCGCGCCGCGGATGAATAGTGTGTAATACGAGGCCGGCAGCAGTTCCTCGGTGGGTGTCACAAACAGCAGTAGCCCCTGCTCCGCCGGCACCACCGTCGCTTCAACCTGCCCGGCGCCATTACCCTGCCGTGATAAGCGGTGTTGTCACAACGCTTCTGATGCTGGGTGGATTGCTGGGTGTGATCTTGAGGTTGGTTTAAGAAACTTTTGCACCAATCAATCGCGAGCATGAACAATGGAGCTGTGCAAAACACCCGGTGAAAACGATCTGCTCGGCTCCCGCTGGGCAATGTTGCTGCTATGGATAGTGCCATGGGTGTTGATAATCATCAGCGCCTATAGCGGGAACCCGCATACGCACCGTCGTATGGACCTTCAGTTTCTCGGTGATGGCAGCGGCATGCCTGACCAACGCCCGCCGTTGTGGACGACTGCATTGCTTGTATACGGCACCGCTGTTTTTCGTGGCGGCAGCCGCTTCCTTGCTATATGGGCTGGCTATCCTGCCGCTCGGTTTGAACGGCTGGAATTGGATTTTTTGGGTTGCAGTGGTGGGGAGCCTGTTGGCGTGTTGTGTGCTGGAAAATCTATTGGGTAAATACCCTAAAAAACGTTCAACCAGCGTCTAAGTGGAATTCATGGCGTATTCTTGGATGTGCATGCATGTTCATGGAAAGAAATGCAACCTGGTAAGCTGTTAGTGCATCTGTAGTTCCTGTAACAGGATCTGACGCACGTTGATCTGCACGCTCTTCGGATCGACGATCTCGCGCAGGCCCCATTCGGCAGAAAGCCCGGCGGAATCGATGAATTGCAGGTTCAATGTGCGGCGCGGCAGCAACGCCTTGCCATCGGCATCGCGTACCAGCAGCACCGTGGGATGCAGGCGTTTCTTTTCATCGGAAGCCACGATGATGGCCAGGGAGTTATTGCGCAGGTTAACCAGGCTACCCAGTGGATAAATCCCGATCCAGCGTATGAATTTCTCGATCAGCTCCCTGCTGAAGTGCCTGATCGCGCGCTTTGTGATATGCGCCATGGCCGCTGAGGAAGTGAATTTTTCCCGGTAGCACTGATCAGTGATGTAGGAATCGTAGACGTCGCAGATGGATACCAGTTGCACATACTCCGGAATCATGTCATCTTTCAGGCCATCCGGATAGCCGCTGCCATCAAGGCGTTCATGATGATGGCGGACGATTTCCAGGACTCGGGGGTCGAGTCCGGCGTTGCTCTTAAGCTTGGTCGCGGCATAAGCGGGATGCAGCTTGATCAGATTGAATTCATCCTTGCTGAGTTTTCCGGGCTTGTCGCGGATCTGCTTGGGTATCTTGGCCATGCCGATGTCATGCAGCATCGCGCCTTCGCCGACGGCCGCCTTGAGAGCGGTGTCCCAACCCAGGGCGCCGGCGAATCCAACCGCCAGGGTGGTGGTGTTCATGGCATGCCGGCCCAAGGTGGCATCCTGTTCAGACAGGATGCGCATCCACTGGCTGGTCTTCGGATCGGCAGCAATGGTATCGATGAGGCGTGTGACCGCATTGCGGGTTTCGCGGAAACGCACTTGGCGATCACTGGGGCTGCTCTCGTTGGTCTCGCTTTCTGCGTATTGAGTGAGCCTGACAACCGTATCATCGCTCTGCGTCTTGATTTTAGTTAGGGTTTCCCGCAGCTTCTCAAGGCCCTTCCATTCCTGGAATTCGACGGTGATGGTGCTGCCGCGCACGGCGCTATGCAGTTTCTTCTGGAGATTCATATCGGCGCTGGATTTTAGATCATCCACGAACACATGCTTGCAGAGCTCTTGCAACTGCGCCAGTTCTTCGTCGCTCTCGATGGTGAAACCCTGGAACATGAAAGGCGTCCCGACCCACGGCCGGTCCAGTTCGGCGATGTACATGCCTTTTTCCAATTCTTCAACGCGATACTGGATCTTCATGCATATGTCCCAGTAGAAAGTGCGTTGTGCAAACGTTGGTTCTTATAATGATAATTAGCCTGCCGATTAATATCGCTCAAATGGCAAACAACTCTTTCAGCCCGAGAATAAGTGTACACCCGTACTCGCCTGCCGATGCTGTAAGTGATTGAATAATCCTGTCACAAACATCCATATTTGTATCGATGGCGCCAGAGTTTCGAGTCAGTGAGCCCAAGGCCATCAGGTGATGAGATTGGTGTTTCAAAGAGGCACGCGATCGCGAGCTAATGTGCAGTTTTCGAGACGCAGGCCATCGTTGTTGGAATCCTATTGGTTCAAGCCAGGATAACGGCGCTTGCGTTCAGCGCGCCGTTCCACTGAAAATTTCAGGGTTGCACGTTTCTCCTGTTCAGGCATATCCGACCAGCGGCGGATTTCATCCAGGGTGCGTCCACAGCCTATGCAGACATCATCGTCATCGAGGCAGCAGATGCTCACGCAGGGCGAGGCGACCAAATCATGCATGCCGGTAATCGCCTGGGTGGCAGAGTGATGGTATGCTCACACGATAAGAATAAAGAGCAGGGCATAGGCGAGTCCAGTGAAGACCAGCCAGGCCGGTGTAAGCTGCCGTCTGACACTTAGCAGCAACACCCACAGGACGGCGGCAAAGGTGAGCCCCATGGACCAGAGAATGTCAGCCTGCGGTACCCATCCAGACAGCTGAATTCCAAAGGCCGTCAGTAGCGTGCCCTGAAAAACCAGCGCACCGGTGATGTTACCGAAGGCCAGGGTATCCTTGCCGCGGCGTATCCATAGAATGCTGTTGACCTTCTCAGGCATCTCCGTGGCCACCGGGACGATCAGCAGTGACAATAGCAGCGCGCTGATGCCGGTGGATCCGGCCAATTGTTCCACGCCGTATACGAACATTTTTGCGCCGGCGATAATGAGTGCAAGCCCCAGCGCCAGTTGGGTAAGTTCCAACCATAATCCGTGCGGGATGCCGGTGCGCTTCAACCACAGCGGATGTTCGGTGTGTGTGCCATGACCGTTGAGCACCAGCATTTTTGAGGCGCGCACGGTATTGGTTACGTAGATTATGTACAGAAATACCAATGCGGCGCTCGCCAGGATGCGCGCCCCTGGCTGCTGCGCGGGTATGAACAGCGACAACAGGGCGATGATGAAAGCCGCCAGGAAATACAGTAAGTCGCGCAGAAAGCCGCTGATCTCCGGTCTCAGGTGCACGTGCCAGCCGCGCTTCATACCGGCGAATAGGGCCATTAACGCCATGGCCATCGACACTAGCATAAGCGGCGCCCCCAAAATGGCGCCGATACCGATGTGTCCGCGTATGCTTGGACTCGGGCCGCCGAAAAATACCGCCACGATGGGTATTAGGGTTTCCGGCAGTGCCGTGCCTACAGCGGCGAATACCGAGCCCACCAATCCTTCGGAGAGTGAAAGGCGCTGCCCCACATGCTCGAGCGCATTGGTGAACAGTTGCGAACCGGCGAGGATGATGAGCAGCGCCAATAGCAGCACGCCGATGTCATAGCTCAGCATCTGTCACCCTCCCCTGTGCCGGCAATCAGTATATAAGCAAGAGTGGTGGCGCTGCACGCGGGTATGACGGGCACGCGCGCTGTCTGCGCCATCTGTTAAATCATTAACGCGCACCGCTCAGCGGCTGATTTTTGTATAGATCACGCTGGGTTGGTCGCCGCGGCGTGAGTAAATATGTTCGCGGCTGTAATCTTCATAGTCCGCGTCGCGCTGCTGCTCGGTCTGATACCAGCGGTAGGCTTCCCAATCTCGGCCCAGCAAGTGCGGGGCAGACATAGGGTCTTCCGGCGGCAGGCTACAGCGGATACCGTAAGGTTTCTGCGGTTCCCGGGCATTCATGGTTCACTCGCTGTGATGCTCTGAGAACGTATTTTAACCCAGTCAGCTTGGGGTTACGCGGCGTTTTTGCTGACACAAAAACTGTCAGGTCTGAGAAAAATAGTGCTGCAGGTATTCGTCAAACGAGAGTGTATCCGCCGCCTCGATTTGCTGCTGTTTTTCCAGGGATTCCAATGCCAGTTGTCGGAAGTGCTGCTGGCTGGCCGCCGGCAAGCGCCGCCGCAGGAAATAATCCCGATGGGTTTCCGAGAGACGCTTGGCGAAGCAAAAGAAGCTTTCCCCGTGGGCGCGCATGTCGGCAAGCACCCGTGCAGAAGGCAGGCGCTCGCTGTCGGCCAGATCCTGGCGCCGCGCCTGCAAGCTGGCGCTATACGGCTTGAGCGGATCATCGGCGTCGAGGATTGCGCAAATGCCATCCATCTGGCCGGTGATTTCCGCAGCCCAGTCACGCAACAGGATTCCACCTCCATCACGTACCAGCTTGAGCGCCGGGTCGCGCCCGCGGCGCGCGGCTTCCGCCTGGTTGCGGTTGATGGCGTGCTGTTCTGAATCGGAAACCGGCGGGCTGTCGGTGAGCAGGCACCAGGCCAGCAGGGCTTCGATAAAACGTAGCGTCGCTGAGTCCGCGCCCACCGCATCGTAGGCATTCACATCCAGAGCCCGCACCTCGGCATACATAACGCCGCGTTTCTTGAGGGCCAGCGTCGGGCGTTCACCGGAATTAATGGGTTGTTTGGGGCGCGCGAACGTATAGAACTCGTTCTCGATCTGCAGTATGTTGACGTTCAACTGGCGGTACTCGCCATTAACCTTGACACCGATGCGCTGGTACTCCGGTTCCGGTGTGCTGATGGCATGCGTGAGGGTGGCGACATAGTCGGCGAGACTGTTATAGCGCACGCCTACACGTGCCTGGTTCTTGTTCTTGTAGCCGATGTCACTCATACGTAGCGAGGTGGCGTAAGGTTCATACAAAGTGTGCGCATCGAACTCCTTGAAATCCGGATAGCGGTCGTGGAAAAAACTCTTGCAAACGGCTGGCGAAGCTCCAAAGAAGTACGGCACCAGCCAGCCGACGCGCTGGAAATTGCGCAGCATGCCGAAATAGGACTCGTCCACGAATTCCCGCAGCGGTCGGCGGTCCTGTTGCAACTCCCGCAGCACCGGCCACAAGGCTTGAGGAAACGAATAGTTGAAATGCACGCCGGAAATGGTCTGCATGGTGCGACCATAGCGCCAACCGAGGCCGCGGCGATAAACGTGCTTCATCATGCCGACATTGGAGCGCCCATAAGCGGCGATGGGAATGCTGGCATCGCCTGCCAGCGCGCAGGGCATGCTGGTGGCCCAGAGCATTTCACCGTCCAGATTCTGATAGACGAAATTGTGAATATCACACAGGAATCCAAGAGCCTCGGGCACCGTGGCCAGCGCTGGCGTCACCAGCTCAATGAGCGCTTCGGAATAATCCGTGGTGATAAGCGGATGCGTGAGCGCCGCCCCCAAGGATTCTGGATGCGGCGTGTGTGCAAGGCAACCGTTGCCGTCAACTCGTAAGCTTTCCTTTTCCAGGCCCTTGAGACCGCCGCACAACAGTGCGGCACTCCCATGATTGAGCAGTTGCGTGAGCCGCTGTTCATGATCGGTGCGTGCGGGCATGGAGTATTCCGGAGCCGGGGGCGTATGGTGGCGTAAACCGGGGGCGGAGCGCAAGCAGCCATATAATGCGCGCGCGTCATTGCCGCGATATCAATCGCCATGCGACTCGGCAACCCGGATTTATGGGAGCCGCAACTGTTATCCAAAGACGATTGAGGCGGGTGATGCAGCGTCCATAATGACATGTGGCCTTAAAAATATCTGGAAGGCAGCCTTACTCCCCTGGCCTTCCGGAAGAGGAATGGAGGTGAGAATGAATAATGCGGATACTGTGTAATAAATCCGCACCCGCTCCCAAGGGGAGATGGGTTTTTGAGATAGCTTCAACTTAATCCAGGAGTATTCAAAAAAAGGCCGGCGATAGCCGGCCGGGAGGAGGGAATCAATAGGGCATCAGGAACCCCAGCAGGCGGGGTTGCTGGCGCCGACGGAATTGGTGGCGGTTTTATTGCCGGTTTGGTCAATGCTGAAGGTCTTGCAGTCAGTATCGTTGAGCTGATTGCCGATGGCCGTGACCGTGAGTGTGTAGGTATTGGTGGTGGGCGCCGGTGGTGGCGTCGCCAGAGCGTAATAGCCGTATTGCGTGAAGGATACCAACGGCGGGGTGCAGGAGAGATTGTTATAAGCGAAATACTGGGTATAGCAGCGTTCTAGGATCTGGGAATCCGTGGTCAGCAGGTTTTCGGCGTCGGAACGGTGGGATTTCAGCACCGAACGCTCATAGGACGGATAGGCAATCGCCGCGATGATGCCGATGATGGCCACCAC
>DAHUYB010000079.1 GCA_027315405.1 Gammaproteobacteria bacterium
ATGGTCGGGAAATACCGCGCAGATGGTCAATGCAACGTATGACATTATTGAAGTCGTGAAGGAAATATGGTTGCGCTTGTCGAGGGCATTCCCAGAAAGACACTTCGGCGGGAAATCTGCCGGGAAGTTCCTAGAAGACTATATGGATCAGCACTATACGTTGCGATATGCCTTAGCTGAGCCGTACGGCAGGGGAACAGGAGGCACGATAGTTCGTGTACAGGTTGCTGGAGACATTTTAAGTGATCTCGAAAAGATGACAGTAGTAACTGTACGTGCTATTCGCGGTCTCGGGGATCACGTTGATTCATGGAATACTTGGCTGGAAAGATGGAACGCCGCCAGAGGACGTAATTCCGTGTCCGACGGACAATAAATCAATTACCGCTGCTGTTTGTGCAGTTCCACATCCCTTAACTCCCGCCTCAAAATCTTCCCGACGTTGGATTTGGGCAATTCATCGCGGAATTCGATGTATTTCGGCCGTTTGTAGCCGGTGAGTTCCTTGTGAGCCCAGTCCTTGAGGGTCTCGACGGTAAGCGTGGGATCCTTCTTCACCACGAACAGCTTCACCACTTCGCCGGAATGTTCGTCCGGGACACCCACCGCCGCCACTTCGCGCACGCCAGGGTGCATCATCATCACGTCCTCGACTTCGTTGGGATACACGTTGAAACCTGACACCAGGATCATGTCTTTTTTGCGATCCACGATATACACGTAACCGCGCGAATCAATGCGGCCTATGTCACCGGTGCGCAGCCAGCCGTCGGCCGACAGCACTTTGGCGGTTTCGTCCGGCCGGTTCCAGTAGCCGCGCATCACCTGCGGGCCCTTGAAGCACAGCTCGCCCACTTCGCCGATTTTCAATTCCCGGCCGTCGTCATCGCGGATGGAAACATCCGTGGAAGGCATGGGCAGGCCGATGGCACCGCTGTATTCCTTGATATCCAGTGGATTGGCGCTCACCACCGGCGAGGCCTCGGTGAGGCCGTAGCCTTCAATGAGCGGAATACCGGTGAGCTTCTTCCAGCGCTCGGCGACCGCGCGCTGCACCGCCATGCCGCCGCCCAACGCGAAGCGCAGATGTGAAAAATCCAGATGCTCGAATTCCGGAGCGTGCAGCAGCGCATTGAACAGGGTGTTGACGCCGGTGATGCAGCTCCAGTGAGATTTTTTCAGGGTCTTTATAAAGTCGGGGATGTCGCGCGGATTGGTAATCAAGATGTTCTCGCCGCCGAAATGCAGCATCACCATGGCGTTCACGGTGAGCGAGAAGATGTGATACAGCGGCAGCGCCGTGACGATGTGTTCCTCGCCGTAGGTAAAGTGGTCACCCACCCAGGCGGCCAGCTGCAGGGTGTTGGCAACCATGTTGCGGTGGGTAAGCACCGCGCCCTTGGCGACGCCGGTGGTGCCGCCGGTGTATTGCAGGAAGGCGATGTCCTCGCCGGTTACCGGCACCTCTTCCAGTGTTTGTCGTGCGCCTTGCGTGAGTGCGTCGCGGAAGGGCACCGCACCCTCGATACGCCACGACGGCACCATCTTCTTGATGCGCCGCACTACGAAATTTACCAGTTGACGTTTCGGTGCCGGAAGCAGATCGCCGATGGCGGTGACGATCACGTGTTTGAGGCTGACATGCGGCAGCGTAGCTTGCAGAGTGGTGGCGAAATTCTCGAGAATGACTATGGCTTGCGTGCCGGAATCCTTGAGCTGGTGCTCCAACTCGCGCTCGGTGTACAGCGGATTGACGTTCACCGCCACCATGCCGTTGCGGAGTATGCCGAAGAGCGCCACCGGGTACTGCAGCAGATTCGGCATCATGATGGCGACCCGGTCGCCTTTTTTGAGTCCCGCCACTTTCTGCAGCCAGACGCCGAACTGACGGCTCAGGCGATCCAAATCCGCGTAGCCCAAGGTGGCGCCCAGGTTGGAATAGGCCGGGCGCCTCGCGTACTTACGGGCGTTCTCCTCGAACATGGCTTTCAGCGAGGCGTACTGATCGGGATTGACTTCGGCGAGCACACCCCTCGGATATTCCTTGAGCCAGATTTTTTCCATGGAACCCTCGTGGACCTTGGGGACAGGACAATCAGGAGTAACAAGGTATAGCAGCCACTGGGGGGCGGCAAGCAGGTATGTTCCTACTTCAAGGTAGAATCGTACCCACTCCACCACGTCAAAGGATGGCAGGATGCAAACAAGTTTAGCGCGTATCGCCTGGATCACCGGCGGTGGCTCCGGCATCGGCCAGGCACTGTGCCTGAAACTGGTACGCGCGGGCTGGACGGTGGCTGTTTCCGGCCGCCGGCCAGAAGCGCTGCAGGAAACCGCGCGGCTGGCGGCGGGAAACGTGTATACCTACCCCCTGGATGTGAGCGACCTTGAGGCCATGCGCCAGATGGCGACGCGTATCGAATCCGAATTGGGGCCGATCACGCTCGCGGTGTTCAGCGCCGGCATCGGTCATTTTCTGAAGCTCGACCAGTTGCGCGCCGAGGCCTTCGCCGAACACATGCAGACCAATTACTTAGGCGTGATCAACGGCCTGGATGCCGTGCTGCCAGCTTTTCGCCAACGCCATGCTGGGCACATTGTGATTCTCGCAAGTCTCGCCGGCTACCGTGGCCTGCCGCAGGGTGCCGCCTACGCGCCGACCAAGGCCGCGCTCATCAATCTGGCGGAATCGCTGCGTTTTCCGCTGGAGCGCGAGGGCATCACGATCTCGGTGTGCAATCCGGGCTTCATAGACACGCCCATGACCGCCGAGAATCACTTTGCCATGCCGTTCCTGATGAACGTCGACAAGGCCGCCGAGCGACTTTACCGCGGCATCCTGAAGCGCAAATTCGAAATCGTGTTCCCACGACGCCTGGCATGGCTCACGAAATTCATGCGTATCCTGCCCTATCCGATTTATTTTGCCTTGATGAAGAAATTCTATTCGCACAAGTGAGGTTCGCCATGTCTGAATCCGACAAGATTCATCACTATCACGCCACCTGTCAATGGAACGGCTCAACCGGCGCAGGTTATGAAGCGTATGGACGCAATCATGCGCTGGGTGCAGCACCGGCTGAAACTGTCATCGCCGCATCTTCCGATCCCGTGTTCCACGGCGATCCCACGCGGCTCAACCCCGAACAACTGCTGGTGATGGCAGCCGCATCCTGCCAGATGCTGGAGTTCCTCGCCATTGCCGCGCGAGCGCGCCTGGATGTGGTGGAATACGAGGATCATGCTGAAGGTTTCATGCCGGAGGATGACAAACCCATGCGCATCACGCGCATCGTGTTGAAGCCGCGAATCACCATCAAGGGCGCAGCCAGCCAAGAACGGCTGCGAAAACTGGTGCACACCGCCCACGAGCATTGCTTCATCGCCAATAGTCTGAAAACCCAGATTGAAATTCAACCGGAAATCGTGACGCGTGGTTGACACCGGTTTCAAAACACGCTTAGCCAGTCATGCAGAAACGCAGTGGACTGGCGCGCCAGCGCGGCAGCAAAACGCGCCGCGTCCTGACGCAAGCCCCCAAGCGACAGACCCTGGCCGCGCAGTTCGCCGGTATGCCCCACGTACCACTGCTCCAGTCCGCGTGCGGTCACCTCCGGATGGAATTGCAGCGCCAAGAGCGCACTACCCAGGGAAAACGCCTGATGTGGACAGAGATCCGTGGATGCCAGATGCCTGGCACCGGCCGGCAGATCGAAGCTCTCACCGTGCCAGTGGAACACCGGTTTGTGGAAATGCTGGAGCGAGGAATCATGGCCGGCACTGGTCAGAATCAAGGATTTCCAGCCGATCTCCGCACTGCGATTTTTGTGGATGCGCGCACCCAGCGCATGCGCCATGAGTTGGCTGCCAAGGCAAATGCCCAGCGTCGGGGCTGCATTTTTGAGGCGCACTTCCAGCAGGCGCAGTTCCTGGCTGAGGAACGGATAATCATCCTGTTCGTGTACGCCGATGGGTCCACCCAGCACCACCAGCAAATCCCAATCGGCCTGGGCTATGCGGGCGAAATCAGCGGTGGGTGCATCCACATAGCGGATGGCATAACCCGCATCGGTAAGCGGCGCCTCGAAGCATCCCAAGTCCTCGAAGGGTACGTGGCGAATTGCAAGCAGTGACTTCATACAGCCTTATTCTAGCCGCTACGTTTGCTCTCCTGTTCAGCGGGGGGTTATTTAAACAAACACTTATGAGCAATTAATACAGCCACACGATTCAGGGCGGTTCTATACTGTCACTATGTCCGCCGCCCACACGCATCTCTCCGCCGGGGTGGCCGTACTGCGCGACACGCGGGCCGGCCGTTATTTCCTGCTGCTGCGCGCCTATAGCTATTGGGATTTCCCCAAGGGCGCCGTGGAACCGGGCGAAACACCCATCCAGGCGGCAATCCGGGAGGTACGGGAGGAAACCGGCATCCATACATTGGAGTTCCACTGGGGCCAAGACTACCGGGAAACCGAACCCTATAACCGCGGCAAAGTGGCGCGTTATTACCTGGCACACACCCGAGAGGAAGAAGTGACGCTCGCCGCCAACCCCGAGACCGGCATCCATGAGCACATGGAATACCGCTGGGTGAATTACGGGCAGGCGCTCAAGCTGGTTACGCCGCGGGTTAAATTGATTCTGGATTGGGCTGATGCTATGGCCAGCGAACAACATCCGATAAAGGTCGCCGCCGTGCGCGAATGATGCGGCCGGATCAAGTCGTTTTTTTCAACAGTGATGCAAGTTTTACCCAAACGTTATCCAGCACCTGTTGCTCCGCGGGCGCCAAGGGATGCATGCCGTCCGCCTGCAGCCACTCCCGATGCTGGGCTACACCTTCCAGAAGAAACGGTACCAGAGGCACGTGGTAATCTTGTGCCAGCCGCGGATACACGGCGGCGAACTTCTGCGTGTACTCCGGCCCATAATTGGGCGGCAACAGGATACCTAGCAGCAAGACTTTTGCGCTTGCCTGTTTTGACAGCGAAATCATTTTCGCAAGGTTAGCCTGCATGGCAATGACCGACAGGCCACGCAGACCATCGTTGGCGCCCAATTCCAGGATCACGATGGCGGGCCTATGCTGCGTGAGCTCCATGGGCAGACGCGTCAATCCCTGCGCCGAAGTATCACCGCTGACGCTGGCATTGACTACGCGGTAATCGTAAGCGCGTGTTTTAAGACGTTCCGCCAACAGCGCTACCCAGCCCTGGGAAGTTTCGATACCGTAGGCGGCGCTAAGGCTGTCGCCCATCACCAGAATGACGGGTGGCGAAGCCGGTTTGGCCCAAACTGCCGTAGCAAAACACACCAGCCCAACCAGAAGGATGCGTTTCAATATGTCCAAGGATTCTCCTGATAAAGCTTTACTGCGCGTCGAGCATCTGGGCAAACAGGTTACCAGCCCCGACGGCGCGCTGACCATCCTCGCGGATATCTCGCTGGCAATCCAGCGTGGCGAATCGGTGGCCATCGTGGGGCCGTCCGGTTCTGGTAAATCTACCCTGCTGGGTCTGATGGCGGGTCTGGACGTGCCCAGCAGCGGCAGCGTGTGGCTGAACGGCGAGAATCTCGGCGCCCTGGACGAAGACAGCCGCGCGGCGCGGCGCGCGCGGCAAGTGGGTTTCGTGTTCCAGTCCTTCCACCTGCTGCCGGGCCTGACGGCGCTGGAGAACGTCATGCTGCCGCTGGAACTGAATGGCCAGCCGCAGGCCGCAGACAGCGCCGCTACAGTACTGGCAGCCGTGGGTCTCGCGGAGCGCGCCAATTATTACCCACCGAAACTTTCCGGCGGCGAACAGCAACGCGTGGCCATTGCCCGGGCTTATGCAGGCGAGCCTGAAATTCTGTTTGCCGACGAACCCACCGGCAATCTGGACGCCGCCACCGGCCACCTCATTATTGATCTATTGTTTGGTCTCAACCGCGAGCATCACGCCACTCTGGTGCTGGTGACTCACGATACGGAACTGGCTTCCCGCTGCGACCGCATTCTGAACTTGCACGCCGGCCGGCTGGTGAACGCTGCATGATGCTGCTGCGCCTGTCCCTGCGCCAGTTCCAGCGTGGTCTGCGCAGCGGCGAACTCCAGGTGCTTGGCCTGGCGCTGGTCATGGCGCTGGCCGCGGTAAGCGCTGTGGGCTTTTTTACCGATCGCGTGCATATCGCCGTGCAGGAACAGGCCGGCGAAAGTCTGGCCGCGGATTTGGTGCTGTCTTCCGGCGAACCCTTGCCGGCCGGCTTTGCCAAAAGCGCGCGCCTGGCCGGCGCACGTACCACACAGGTGATGGATTTCCCCTCGGTGCTTTTTAATGGCAGTAACACCGTACTCACGGACATTCACGCGGTCAGCCCGGGTTATCCACTGCGCGGCCAGGTGCGGGTGAGCGCACGGCCCTTCGGTCCGACACATGTCATTCAGACCATTCCCGCCAGCGGCACGGTGTGGGTGGAGGCGCGTGTGCTCACCACCTTGGGCCTCAAGGTGGGTAATTCGGTGCGGATCGGCAAGCTCAACGCGCGTATCACTTCCGTGATTGCCTATCTCCCCGACGGCGGGTTCGGGTTCTCGTCGTTGGCGCCCAAGGTGCTGTTGAATTACGCCGATCTGCCGGCCACCGGTCTCGTCAATGCCAATTCGCGGGTGCGTTACAAACTGCTCATGGCCGGTACACCGGAGGTGATCACCGCACTGAAAAATAATTGGCAAAAACATCTGCCTGCCGGCGTGGAAATGCAGGATGCCGGCGACAGCCGGCGCGAATTGGTGGACGCCACCGATCGTGCGCAGCGCTTTTTGGCGCTGGCGGCGCTGGTGAGCGTGCTGATCTCGGCGGTGGCGGTGATCTTGGCGGCCCGCCGTTATGCCACCCGCTGCACCGACACCGCCGCGGTGCTCAAATGCCTGGGATTGACGCGTCGGCGCGTGCAAACCCTGCTGCTGCTGGAACTCCTGTGGCTGGGAATCCTGGCCGGAATCATCGGCGTGTTCATCGGCTTGCTGGCCCAGTACGGTCTGGTGGCGGCGCTTAAGGGGCTGCTGCCGGGGGAATTGCCTGCGGCCTCGGTGATCCCGGCCCTGTCCGCTTTCGGGATCGGCCTGATGCTGTTAACCGGCTTTGCCCTGCCGCCCCTGATGCGCCTGGGGGACACGCCACCGGCGCGCGTGCTGCGCCGCGATCTGCTGCCGCCGCCGGTACGTGGTTATGTGATTTATGCCGCAGCGATTCTCGCCACTCTGATACTCATTTGGTGGCAGGTACGTGAACTCAAATTGGCGCTCTATGTGCTGCTGGGTCTCGTCATCACGGTCGCAGTGCTGACATTGGGAGCGTTGCTATTGCTGACTGCCCTACGGCCCTTGCGTCACGGTGCCGGCATCGGCTGGCGCTACGGGCTCGCCAACCTCAACCGCCACCGCCGCGATGCACTCATTCAGATAGTGGCCTTCGGCATCGGCCTGATGGTGTTGCTGCTGCTGGGACTGGTGCGCGGCGATTTGCTGTCAAGCTGGCGGGCTTCGCTGCCGGCGGATGCACCCAACCAGTTCATCATCAACATCCAGCCGGATCAACGCAGTACCGTCCAGAAGTTCTTCACCAGCCACGGGCTGGCGGCGCCCACGCTGTTTCCGATCGTGCGCGCCCGTCTCACCGCCATCAACGGTGTGGACGTGAGCAAGATCCATTTCACCAATCCGCGGTCCCGGCACATGCTCAACCGGGAAGCCAACCTGAGTTGGTCGGAAACACTGCCCGCCGCCAACACCATCACCGCAGGCCGTTGGTGGAATGCCGCGCAAACGCAACAACCGCTCGCTTCACTGGAGGAAGATTTCGCCAAACAACTGAAACTGAAAATCGGTGACAAACTTACCTTCGATATCGGCGGTACGCTCACCACTGTAACGATCGCGAGCCTGCGTAAAATTCGCTGGGATTCCTTCCAGCCGAATTTCTTCGTGGAACTTTCCCCTGGGGTTCTCTCCGCTTATCCCGCCACTTGGATCACCAGCGTATACCTGGCGCCGCAGAAAGCCGTGATGTTGTCCGACCTGGTGCGGCAACTACCGTCCCTGACGATCTTCGATGTGGATGCGATTCTGGAGCAGATCCGCCACCTCATGGACCAGGCCTCGCTGGCGGTGGAATACGTGTTCCTGTTCACCCTCGGCGCCGGTATCGTGGTACTGCTGGCCGCGGTACAGGCCACCCGCGACGAACGCCGCTTCGAGGCAGCGGTATTGCGTGCCCTGGGCGCCTCGCGGCGCCTGCTGCGCGCCGCTGCTGCCGCTGAATATGCGGCCATGGGATTGGTTGCGGGATTATTGGGGGCCTTGGCGGCAACTATCGTCGCCTGGCTGCTCGCCAGCCGCGTATTCTCATTGCCCTATCACCCGGATGGGCGCGTGTGGGCCATCGGCATCATCGCCGGCACCCTGATTGTCGGAATGAGTGGACTATTGGCGAACCGGCGCATCCTGAATGCACCACCGGTCGAAACCTTGCGGGAGACTTAGAACGTCTAACAAAATGAGAACACTTGCCCTTGCCTTCCGCTCAACCCCCCTCTCCCTTGGTGGGAGAGGGTTGGGGTGAGGGGGCGCTGAGGCATTTTGTTAGACGCTCTTAGAATTGGAGCAGTAACGAAATTGAACATTACAGTCGAAGGGTCGCTAACGACCCTTTATCTACCGTTGGCGAATGGCCGGTTTCAGGATGACCCGCCCGCCGTGGCCGAAATCGCCCGCGCCCCAGATTCAGCATGCCAAGGCCGGCGCAGGCAAGCACCGAAGCCGCAATGTTGCGGGACCTGATTCAGGTCGCGCAACTCCGGCTGGATAAAGAGGGGGCAGCTAGTGCCCGCTGAGGCTCCAAATATCCAGCACCCCACTGGTGGCGTAATCGTTGGCGTTGCCTTCAGGGAGGATGATCTCGCCCTGCAGCACGATCGGGCTGTTCCAATGGCCGGGGCCACACGGCAGCGTGGCGATGTGTTTGCCCGAAGCCGCTGCATACACGTTCAGTCCGCCCTCGCGCGCGTAGACGAACAGCAGGCCACCAGCCTCGAACGGACTGGTGCCGCTGGTGCCGTTTTTCCATTTTTCCTGGAGCTTGCCATTTTCCAGCTCCCAAGCCGCGGTGCCGCCGTTGTCGGCGGCGAACATCCAGGTTTGACCTCCGTGCTGCCACACGGCCGGTTGGGTGAACAGATCGGTGCCGCTGGGAGTGGAAACGATTTGCAACTCGTGATCTTTGTGGGGAGCGGTGCCGGCGATGGACTTGCGGCTGAGCAGGCGGATCTTACCATCCTTGCCGCCTTGGGCGATCAAATCGTCGCCCAGCAGCACGGGTGAGGTCGAGCCCAGGTCGAGATCACGCTCATTCAGTTCCTCGGTATTAGCCGGAGTGTAGTTGCCCAGCATTTTCTTGGCACTGGCATTGAGCTCGATGAGCGAATCGCCCCAGTCGGTCTTGCCGTTCCAGTCGCCATTGCCGGTGGTGATAAAGATGTCGCCATTGCTGGGATCGATCACCGCGCCCGCACGCCCCCAGATGGCCGAATCGCTTTGCGGGCAGGAGCCAGGCTCCATCAGCCCGGTCCGGTTGCTGCACAACGAGTTCCACGCTTGCAGGAGCTTGCCGGAGTTGCCGTCGAGAATGGCTACATGGCCCTGATAGGGGGGTCGGTCGCCGATGTAGCCGGCCGTAACGGCAATCACATAGCCCTGGAAGAACTTCAGGGGCGAGTCCATCTTCTCTCGCTGCGGCAGCTTGGTGATGGAGGTGCGCCAGACACGGTGGCCATCGCTGACGGCCAGCTTTTGTATATAACCGTCGGGCGAGGCGGCATAGATGAATTGCCGGTTGGGATCGGCCACGGGGGTGGAGTTGGTGATCTGGCGCGTGCCGGCCAGTTTCTGATAGCTAGTCGGAGTGTATTCCCACAAAATGTCGCCGCTACCGGCATCGAGCGCCAGCGTTTTGCCATAGGTGGTGGTGACGAAAATGGCGTTATGATGGGTGCCGCGGATAGTGACGCCATGCAGGTAAATGGCGCTGGCATCCACGGTGCCATCCAGCTTTATCTGCCGGTGCGTAAGCTCGCCTACATTGGCGGCAGTGATGCCGGTGGACTTGAGATTGGCGCTGGTGCTTTGCACGTTGCCGCCAAACATGGGCCAGTCTTGTGGAGGCACGCTTTGGGCAGCGGCTGCGATGGCCACGCTCGCGCCAAGCAGCAAGGAAATCATAACCCAATATTTCATACCCAAAGTATGCCACTAACCATCATGGGCTGCACTGAGTTTTGAAGCTGCGCAAAGGCTGAGTGTCTGCTTCTGGTCTATATCTATAGAAAAACTCGAAAATCACCGCGATGCAAAATCCTGAATGAATTGAATTCTGCTCAATTCCTGATGCAGTTTCGATGTATAAGCGCGCCAGTATCGTTAAGCACGCAGATCGCAATGCTGATACTGTGTCCCCCTGAATGGTCTCGATAAAACCGACTAATAGCGATTTTAATTTTTGGCGTTGCTGGAAAATCGAGTTTTCAAAAAAATAGACCGTTAGCAAATATTCGTATCAGATAAATTTCAAAATAGCCCAGATAGCATTCACGCCATTATGCATGACAGAGTCATAGATTCGCACAAAATTACCCTGCTGGGTGGATAACTATCTACCCAGCAGGGTTGTAAGTTCTAGAATAAAGCAATCAGCAGCAACACCAGCCCCACCAGGCTCACGGCCCACACCAGCGTGCGCAGGTACTTGATACCCGCCATGTAAACGAGCAGGTAAACCAGTCTCCCCCAGAAATAGAGTTGCGCGCCCCACAGGGTCAGGCTGTCATGGTGTCCAAGGGCGGCGGCCAGCAGCACTAGGGCTGCGAACAGGGGGAAAGTCTCACGGAAGTTATGAAACGCGCGTACGGTCCGTCCACCGACACCTTCCAGCGGCGGCATGGACTGGTCGCGGTTACCAAACGCCCAGCTAATACCGTATTTCTGAGCGGTAAAGGTCGCAGCCAACAACATTTGCACTAATCCCAGCACCACAGTGAACAACAGCATCTGCATTTCGGTATTCATTTAATGCTCCCCAAATATAGGGTGGATGACACTTGAATCAAAAAACGTTAGAGAGTATTTCTCAAACCATCGGTAGTATCGGCGTAATCCAGCGCTGCGCGCAATGCCTTATCATCCAAAGGACGCGGGGCGAGGCCCAGGCATGGCCAGTAAGGAAAGTCACCTGCCTGTGGGAGTCGAGTCGCACTGCGACGAGCGCTCGATCAAAATCGTCGGGCTGGAACGGAATCCCGCATTCAAGTTGCGGCCACTGGCATGCAAAAATCCCCCCCCTCATCCCCGCCTTCTCCCGCCAGGGGAGAAGGAGTTTTAGAGCTGATGGATTTCGAGCTCCGCATAGCACTACACTAGAGTATTCTTTATTTCTTCCATAACAATGCTTGCCAGGTCTAGGCTAACACTTGGCGGGAGACTCAACCATGATCGTCGTGACATCTGAATATGTGGCCGGGTACCGCGTCAAGGAAACCAAGGGGCAGGCATTCGGGGTGGTGGTGCGCAGCCGCGGTATCGGCGGCAATATCATGGCGGGGCTGCGCTCGATCGTGGGCGGTGAAATCACCGAATATACCCAAATGCTCGAGGAAGCACGGCGCCACGCGGTGGATCGCCTGGTGCAGAACGCTACCGCCATGGGCGCCAACGGCATTGTCATGATGCGCTTCGAGTCCTCGGAAATCGGCCAGACCATGAGCGAGATCGTGGCTTATGGGACTGCGGTGGTGCTGGAAAAGGCAGATTGAAATGCTGCGCCGGGTGCTGTTGGTCCTGGGTATTGCCGGCTTGATCGGTGCCGGCATCTGCGTGTTGGTCAAAGCCTATGTCGCGGCCTTGTATCTGTTCATTGAAGGTCTGGCGCTGACCTTGGGCATCCTGTTGGAACGCTGGCGCTATATGCGTGTCGTCAACCGTAACAAGGGCCGCTGGCAGTCGACCGGCGAGCGCTTCGTAGACCCCACATCGGGCAAGCTGGTGGAAGTTTTCTACAACCCCGACACCGGCGAGCGGGATTACCGAGACTCTTGACCAGCAACCAATTCGTTGCCGTAATCACTGGGAAAAACGCACCGCTCGCCCATTGGGCGCGTTCCTTCTTGAATACCCGCGGATTCCACCGAGTGCGCAGCCCGCGAGAGCCCGCAGCACAGCTGCACAAAATACGCCCTCATCCCCACCTTCTCCTGGAGGGGAGAAAAAGCAAATCATGCCACCCGGTTACGCTTCTCGCCTTTCTTAAAGGCCTCGATATTCGCCGCCATCTCTACAATCACGCGCTGACGCGCTTCGCGCGTGGCCCAGGCAATATGCGGCGTGACGATGAGATTCGGGATGCCGGGCTTGAGCAAGGGATTGCCGTGAATCGGCGGTTCTTCGGAAAGCACGTCAATGCCCGCGCCGCCCAGCTTGCCGGCTTTGAGCGCCTCCGCCAGCGCCCGCTCATCCACGATACCGCCGCGGGCGCAATTGATGAGCAGCGCATCGTGCTTCATGAGCGCGAGCTCGCCGCCACCGATGAGATTGCGCGTCTCCGGCAGCAGCGGCACGTGCAGGGTGAGCACGTCCGCCTGCGGCAACAGTTCCGCCAGCAGCAGTCGGCCGGGACGTTTATCATCGACATTACGGGCGCCGATCAGCACTTGCATCCCGAAAGCTTCCGCCACTTTGGCGACGGCCTTGCCAATATCCCCGTAACCCAGAATACCGAGCTTCTTGCCCGCCAGTTCGCGGATGGGGTAATCCAGCAGGGTGAACTGCGGCGCGTGGCGCCAAGCGCCCCGCTGCAACAAGGTTTCGTATTCCTTGAGATGCTGGGTAAGATTCAAAATGAACGCAAACACCAGCTGCGCCACGGACAGAGTCGAGTATGCCGGCACATTGCATACGGCGATGCCGCGGCCATGGGCGGCATCCAGGTCCACGTTGTTGGTACCGGTGGCAGCCACACAGATAAGCCGCACGCGGGTAAACCGT
Source organism: Gammaproteobacteria bacterium (assembly GCA_027315405.1). GTDB lineage: Bacteria > Pseudomonadota > Gammaproteobacteria > Natronospirales > REEB76 > REEB76. Next base: position 13,073 of record DAHUYB010000079.1, read on the forward strand.
GCCAAGGCCGGCGCATTGAGCTTTACCTTGTTGGTAAGCACAACTTCGCCATCAGCCACGCGCTCTGTCAACTGTTCCGTCGGCGTGGTGCCGAAGGTGCGCAATTCGGTCAACACCCGGCGTAGTGGCGTGAGGTCACTGTCGCCCTGGTAACTGACGGTATCCAGATCCAGAAATACACCGTGCATTGGTCTATTCTCCCGCGTCTTGATAGCTAAGGTAAACTGCCGGGTAACGAAAATATCAAAGGATGAACCCCGCTATGTACACGCCGGATTCTTTCAAGCTGGATGACTTGGCCCGCCTGCACCAGATCATGCGGCGTTATCCCTTCGCGCTGCTGCTGACGATGAATACCGGCAGCATCGAAACCACCCATCTGCCGTTCATGGTGGATGCGGAGCGTGGCCAACATGGCACTTTGCTGGCGCACATGGCGCACGCCAACCCCCACTGGCAGCTGTTTGACGGTCAGCGCGAAGCGCTGGTGGTGTTCACCGGTCCGCATGCCTACATCTCGCCCTCCTGGTACCAAAGCCCGGTGACGGTGCCCACTTGGAATTATGCGGTGGTGCACGCCCATGGCCGGCCGGTTATCGTCAAGGATAAAACGCGCGTGCGTGGGATGCTCGAGCGGCTGGTGAACGAGCACGAGGCCTATGTGGATCCACCCTGGAGTACGGCTCAAGCGGACGAGTACGTACACCAGCAACTGGATTACATCGTGGCGTTCGAGCTGGAAATCACGCGGCTGGAAGGCAAATTCAAACTCAACCAGAATCGTTCCCGCACTGATCAGGAAGGCGTGGTGCGTGCACTGGCGGATTCCGATGATCCGCTTAAACGGGAAGTGGCCGAGCTGATGCGCAAACAGCTAGAAAAGTGACGGTGTGCCACCCTCCAACTCCAGCAATATCCGCTTGATCTTGAGTCCACCGCCGAATCCCGTCAGCGAACCGTTCGCTCCGATCACCCGGTGACAGGGAATGATGATCGGGATCGGATTCTGGCCATTGGCGGCGCCCACGGCACGAGCGGCCTTGGGTTTTCTGATACGCCGCGCCAGCTCGCCATAGGACCAGGTTTCACCGTAGGGAATGGTGCGCAACGTCCACCATACCTTGAGTTGAAACTCGGTGCCACTGGGAGCCAAGGGCAGGTCGAATTCGTGCCGCCGGCCGGCAAAATAATCCCGCAGTTGCGCAACCGCTTTCTTGAAAGGCCGCGGGTCTTCCTGCCAGTCCGGCTGGGGACGGGTCGGATGGGTACCGTTCTGGAAACCCACCTCCCGTAATCCGCTTTCATTGCCTACCAGTAATAATTCGCCCACCGGGCTTGATAGGGTGCAGAACTGCATACGATTACCTCTTCGCTTGCAATGATTGCTTGTGTTTTAGCTGTGCGTCCGCAGCCGCGCGCCACAAATATATGGCAGCATAGGCGCGCCAAGGCCGCCAGGCTTCGGCGCGCTTCAACAACGCGGCCGGCGTTAAAGTTTTCCCCTCACCGGCGGTGCGCAACAGCACCAGATCGGCGGCTGGAAATGCATCCGGATCACCCAGCGTGCGCATGGCCACGTAGTGCGCGGTCCAGTCGCCGATGCCGCTGATACTCGTGAAGCGCGTCAAAAGCTGGGCGCTGGAAAACTGGTTGTCAAAAGTAATTTCGCCCGCAAGTGTCGTCTGCGCCAAAGTCTGGATTGAATGCGCCCGCGTCTGCGGTAAACCGGTGATTTTTGCCGCTGCCAAAGCTTCAGGTTTTGGAAATACATGTGTGAGGCCCAGCGTATTGAAGCAGGTCAGCGGTTCGCCAAAAGCCTGCACCAGTCGTCCTGCCAGCGTGCTGGCCCCGCGTACCGTCACCTGCTGACCGAGGATGGCACGCACCGCCAGCTCGAAACCATCCCAGGCACCGGGCACCCGCAAACCAGGGTGTCGTTTCAGGTGTGGCGCCAGCAATGGGTCGCGGCGAAAATTCCCGGCGATGACGGCGGGATCGGCAGCCAAATCAAACATGGCGCGCACCCGCGTCACGATCTGCAAAAGACTGGCGGGTTCTGGAAAAAGAATACGGGCTTCCAATGCGTGGACGCCTTTCACAGGCCGCACCTCCAGCACACCGTGCTGGCCATTAAATGCGATGCTGCGGCAATAGGCGGCGTTTACCACGGCTTCCACTCCCGGCGTGGCGCGTGCCGCGAGAAATGCCAACAAGGATTCCCAATCATACGGCGGCCGGTAGGCCAGCCGGAAAACATATTCTCCCGGTTCGGTGGAAGCTGATGCCGTTTTGTGCAGGCGTCGCAATTCTGACGGTGTGCGTCCGTACAGCTTGGAAAACGTGTCGTTGAAACGGCGAATGCTCTGGAAACCGGAGGCCAGCGCCACCTGCGCCATGGACAGCTCGGTATCGCTGATGAGCTGTTTCGCGAAGTGCAGCCGCCGCGTCTGCGCCACAGCCATGGGCGAGGCGCCGAGATGCTGCAGGAACAACCGGTCGAGATGCCGTGGGCTTACGCCCAAGCGCGCGGACAGGTTTCCCACGCTGTCCTCATCCAGGGCGCCTGCGGAAATAAGCCGCAGGCCACGGCTTACGGTCGCCGAGGTGCCGTTCCAGGCGGGGGTGCCGGGCGCGACCTCCGGCCGGCAGCGCAGACAGGGACGGAATCCGGCTTCCGCGGCCGCCGCCGCGGTGGGGTAATAACGCACGTTCTGACGTTTGGCGCTGGGTGTCGGGCAGATGCACCGGCAATAAATGCCCGTGGAGGTGACGCCGATAAAAAAGCGGCCATCGAAGCGCGCATCATGGGTCAAGCGCGCCTGTTCACAGGTTCTTTCGTCCAGTTCCACCGTCTTATGCCTGTTAACACAGGAAAACGGTGCTCACCCTATACTCTTGGACTATACCTGGCTAGCCATTTTCGGACATAGCTGTACCCCGGCAAACAAGCGGGGCGGACCCGTGGATCCGCCCCGCATTCTCATTCACTGGCCGCTTATCAGCCGCAGGCCGGCGCATTACGCTGGGTAACGTTGAAATTCACTGGCTTGTTGGTAGCAGGAGCGGTAACAAACAGAAAAGGTTCGGTCTTGGATTGCGTATAGCGACAATTCGCACCGGGGATCGTGACTTCCGCGGTGACCTGCACAGTCGCTCCGGAAGCATCGATATTGACGATACGGATCAAATAGCCACCATGATTCTGCGTACCGATGAATGCCGCCAACACCATGTTCTTAGAGAAATCCACTGCAGGCTTTGAAGGTACGGAGGAAAGCTTGGCGAAGGTCTTCTGCCAAAGGGCATCGAAATCCGCCTGCTTATGAATATCCACATATTGCTGGTCCTGCATATCACTGTGATTGCCCGAGGCCAGCACCTCAACGCCGGAACTCCCGCCCCCCATGCTGGCACAGCCCCCAAGCAGCAGTGCGACAGTCGCCGAAAAAATCAGGGTTTTCATAAAATTACTATTCACAACACACCTCCCAACTTCGGTTAAGGCTTGATTGTACCCCACACAAAATCAGTGCGCTGGTTTCAGCAAGTACACGATACTCACATCCGCGGTGACATCAATGGTACCGGGCTCATATTCCGGGGCGCCTTGCATGGCCACGGGGTGGGCTGTCGCCGCCATCATCAGCGGACGTGGAGTGAAGCTGGAATTCTCGGTGATGCTATACACGGAACCGAGACCAACTTTGGCGGCAGTCGCCAGCGCAAGAGCATGCCCATAGGCATCATCCACTGCCTTAGCCAGAGCCCGCTGCCGCAATTGCGGCATGTCACTGCGGTCCAGCGTGGTACTGCCGATATTGGTCACGCCTGCATTGATCAGGGTGCCCATCAAATCGGCATACCGGGGCATATCGCGCAAGGTAACTTCGATGCGCCGGCTCACATGCTGGCCCATGAACACCTGGTTGTTATTCTGCCACCGATATGCGGGCCAGACAGAAATATTCATAGCATTGATGTCACGTGCGGCAATGCCGAGTTTCTTTGCGGCCTCGATCACTTGCGCAGCACGGCGTTCCACGTCGGCGCGCGCGCTAGCCACATCCTTGCCGGTCTTTTCTATGGTGAGATATATATGCGCCATGTCCGGCACCACGCTTAGCGTACTGTGACCGGATACCCGCACATACGGCGCTGAAGGCAGCGCATCGGCAAATGCCAAGGCTGGAATCAGCATTATGACGGCGATATAAGCACGCATGCGCAACATAATGATCTCCTTCAATCAGCGAGCACGCAAGCAAAGATCAGCGGCGCCACGATGGTGGCGTCGGACTCGATGATGAACTTGGGCGTAGCCGCGCCCAGTTTACCCCAGGTGATTTTCTCGTTGGGTACCGCCCCGGAATAGGAACCATAACTGGTGGTGGAATCGCTGATCTGGCAGAAATATGCCCACAATGGCGTGTCCTGCCGCAGGTCCTGCTCCAGCATGGGCACCACGCAGATGGGGAAATCACCGGCGATGCCGCCGCCGATCTGGAAAAAACCCACCCCCTTGCCGTTTGCATTCTGCTGATACCAATCCGCAAGATACATCATATATTCGATACCGGTGCGCACCGTATGCACATGCCGCACGTCGCCTTTCAGGCAATGGGCCGCGAAGATGTTGCCGAGCGTGGAATCCTCCCAGCCGGGCACGATGATGGGCAGGTTCTTTTCCGCCGCCGCCACCATCCAGGAATCCCTGGGATCAATCTGATGATACTGCTTGAGTGCGCCGCTGCGGATGATCTTGTACATGAACTCGTGGGGAAAGAAGCGTTCGCCTTGTTTATCCGCAGCCTGCCACTCGCTGAGCACCGCTTTCTCGATACGGCGGATGGCCTCGCCTTCGGGGATACAGGTATCGGTGACCCTGTTCAGGTGACGGTCCAGCAATTTCTGCTCTTCCGCCGGGGTCAACTCACGGTACTTCGGCACCCGCACATAATGGTCGTGAGCCACCAAATTGAAGATATCTTCCTCCAGATTCGCGCCGGTGCAGGTGACGATGCTCACCTGGTCGCGGCGGATCATTTCCGCCAACGACAGTCCCAGTTCCGCGGTGCTCATGGCGCCCGCCAGCGTCACCATCATCTTGCCGCCGGCGGCAAGATGCGCCTTGTAAGCTTCCGCCGCGTCAATCAACGCGGCCGCATTGAAATGCCGGTAATGGTGCTTGATGAAGGCGGCGACTTCCTTGACATACAAGAGATTTGAACGGCTCTGCTGGTCAAGCATCGGCGGCATCCTCGGCGCGGGCGATAAAATGGAAACGTAGATTGTAGCGGGTCGGTAAGGCGCTGTGGCGTGGCTTAAGGCTTTTCATCCGGGGCCGGGGCTGACGCCCGTACCACCGCCTCCAGATCCAGCCTGCGGATGGCATCCAATGAAACCTCAACAGCGCCTGCATGGCACAGACCGCTCAGGGCCGCTGATTCGTAGCCCTCACGGGCGGCCTTGAGGCAGGCGGTGCGCACGGCTTCGGTCAAGTGCTTTTTATTCACCCAGCAGCCCATTTATGGCTTGGCGACACCATTGTCGAAGATCCTAATCTCATAGGATACTGGGAGGCAGACCTTGTCAGCAGCGCCGGCGCAGCAGTCCATAGGCTCGTGGCAAAGCACAGGCTCACGGCACTCTGTCTGCCAGCCAGCGACATTGATGCCCAGCCTCCAGGTACATTCCGCTACAATCCCAGTGGGTCACAACACACACGGATACCAAATCCATGCAAACCCAGCGCAGTCTTGGCCTCGTCACCACCACCTCGATTGTACTCGGTAACATGGTGGGATCCGGAGTATTCCTGCTGCCCGCCTCACTGGCGATCTACGGCGCATACAGCCTGTGGGGTTGGGGCTTCAGCACCGTCGGTGCGCTGTTACTGGCCTGGGTGTTCAGCAGTCTGTCGCATCGCCTGCCCAAGGCGGGTGGTCCCTACGCCTACCCCAGTGAGGCCTTCGGGGGGTTCACCGGGTTTCAGATGGCTTGGGTTTACTGGCTGAGCATTCTCGGCACCAACGCCGCCATCGCCGTGGCCTTCGCCAGTTACTTGGCTCACTTCTTCCCGGTGCTGGCGGCCACACCCATTCTGGGCGCATTCGCGGCGCTGGCGGCCGTGTGGGTACTCACCGCAGTCAATATCTGGGGTGTGCGTGCCGCCGGCAACCTGCAATTCATCACCGTCATCCTCAAGCTCAGCCCCCTGCTGGCGCTGGCGGTATTCGGCATCTTCCATTTTGATCCGCGGATCCTGGCCTCCGGCCACACCAGCGCTTCACCGGCAGCGGCCATCAATGCTTCTGCAGCACTCACCATGTGGGCATTCCTGGGCCTCGAATGCGCCACCATCCCCGCGGAGCACGTGCGCGATCCCGAGAAAACCATTCCACGCGCCACCATGCTTGGCACGCTTATCGCCGCGGTGTTCTACATCGTCTGCACCACCGTGGTGATGGGCATCATCCCCAGCGCCACACTGGCGCATTCCAACGCGCCATTCGCCGACGCGGCGCAATTATTGTGGGGCAACTGGGCCGGTTATCTCATCGCCGCCGCCGCCATCATCTCCTGCTTCGGCGCCCTCAACGGCTGGATCCTGATGGAAGGCCAGCTGCCTCAGGCCATAGCCAAGCATGGCTTATTCCCCGGACTTTTCGCCCGCGAATCACGGCGCGGCACGCCCACCATCGGATTGGTGCTGTCAAGCATTCTGGTGAGCGTACTTATACTCATGAACTACAGCCACGGCTTGGTGGCGATGTTCACGTTAATCATCCTGGTCACCACGTTCTGGGTATTGGTGACCTACCTGTTCTGCGCCGCCGCCGAAATCGTATTGAGTCGTCCCGACCAACGCACCCGCAACAAGCGCATTCGCGACACCGTGCTTGCCGGCGCCACGTTCGTATTCGCCATTTGGGCCATCAAGGGCACCGGAGAAAAATCGGTGACCTGGGGGTTTCTGGCGCTGCTGCTGGGCGTGCCGCTGTATATCTGGCAGACGCGGCAAAAAACCGCCGCCAAATCCGCTTAAATTTAGTGATCGACAGCGTTTCGTTGTTCATCGGCATTCCCATTGGAATCGGCCGATCTCGGTGCTTTCAATCCCGATGCGATCGCCCGGCACCAGCGGCCCCACGCCTGCCGGTGTGCCGGTATAGATGAGGTCGCCCGGCAGCAGCCGCCAGTGGCGGCTGAGAAAGCTGATGATCTCCACCACCGGGAACAGCATCTCCCGGGTATTTCCCTGCTGACGCAGCGTGCCGTTCACCGTGCAACGCATGCTGATGTTTTGGATATCAGATTGCATGGACCAGGGGACGAGTTTTCCGATGACAGCACTGCCGTCAAACGACTTGGATAACTCCCAGGGCTGGCCCGCCTGTTTCAACCGCGACTGCAAATCCCGCAGCGTGAGATCAATGCCCAGCGTCACGCCGGCGACATGACCAAGTGCCTTGTGCTGCGGAATGTCGCGGCCTTCACGGCCAATGGCCACCACCAGTTCCATTTCGTGATGCACACTGCCACGGCCTTGGGGCAACACCAGCGGCTGGCCTTCCGCTACCAGACTAGTGGCCGGCTTCATGAACACCACCGGCTCCGCCGGTTTCGGTGCGTGCATTTCCTTGGCATGTTCCGCGTAATTGCGGCCGATGCAGAACACCCGCGCGGGGTCGAATTGGTTCATGCCCACATTGAGTTGCATATATACCTCGGTAAATTCACTATAACCCCGTCGCTGTTCACTGAAGTCATGGCCAATGCCGCTGCGATTCACGGCAGTTTACCGCGAGGTACCGGAAGGATATATCTCATGCGTCGAAGAGTTGCCCAGGTCCGGCTTTATCCACTGGATATACGTTACTTCATATACGTTACTTCGATGCGCAAACTGTAGTGCCGAACCCGAAGCACATCGCGGAATTGATCGAGTAAACGCGGTTTGTTCATGTGTGCTTCCCTGCACAGTCTCGATATGATAAAACATGCTAACCCTATGATTTTATTCAGGTCAAGTTTTATTACTGCCCAAATGCAGTGTTTGCAACCCGCATTTAGGCAGTCGAATTTAAGTTAGCCATCATGAAATATCTGAACCAAAGTGCTGCATCATTGTTTCTCGATTCATCGAGAATTGCTCACTATTTCGGTTTTCTTCCATGGTCGTTGCTTATTGCCAGACTCGTAGCGCTCCATTCTATGTGCGCACCGGATGACCTCACGCGCACATTTGTTGAGCACATTTTGCGCCTTGAAGAAGAATATGACAGTGCCGAATGGACTGAAGGTGAAGAGGTAGCCAGGGTTATGTCTCAGTCAGAGTCGGGGCTCACAGAAAGCACTATCGAAGAACGCGAAGATGACGATGGAGCCGTGTCACTACAGTTCTTGCCAAGCGGAACGACCGGGCTATCTCGTTGGGTGTTTCATCAATACGATGACGACTATTTTCCGTCCATACCGCATGGACACTTCGAGGGTCGTAACCAACAAAAACTAGACGCCTACCTCGGATGGATCTATCACGGTTCAAAGCAAAATAGCAGAGAGCCAAGAAAGAAAATTATTGCGCTCTGGAATGATGCAAAGTTTCGAGAACTTGCAAGGATGGCTATCGATTACTTTCACACACATCATCCGCAATATAACGGTTGGCGCGTACTTTACCCGCGTAGACTGCCAAGGCGCAGATGATGGCTAACAAATCGCTCCACCTGACTCGCGGTGCTGACGCACCGCTCGCAGGTGAGCTCAGTCGTTAGAGGTCATTAAATGAGGCCACTGTTCACAATTCACGCCGGGGAGTTCGTGGTCGGTGACTATATCGAGCGAAAGTTCCCGCGTCTAAATCTCTGGGTGCCGTCCCGCGATACGGGCACCGATCTCTTGGTTACAGATTCAAAGAATGAAAAATCTGTTTCCCTTCAGGTCAAGTTCTCGAGAGATTTCCTAGCCACACATATGCCTGCCATTTTTCAAAAGCCATTGAGGGCTTGCGGCTGGTGGTCCTTGAATCGTGAGAAAATCGCAAAGTCAAAAGCAGATTACTGGGTGTTTGTATTGGTAGGCTTCGAGCGCCGGAGTACCGATTTCGTTGTTATCAAACCATCAGAACTCTTGGTGAGGCTCGAAAAAATCCACGGTAAAGCGAAAACCATTCAGAGCTATCTTTGGGTAACAGAGAAAAATCGTTGTTGGGAAACTCGCGGTTTGAAGCGTCAGGAACAGTTGGCAATCGCTCAAGGCCAGTATTCAAACACCGTGCGAAACTTCTCGGAGTGCCTGAACAACTGGAACCCAATTCAGGTGCTCAATGGAAAATAGAAAAATGACCTCTAACTTTGCGTTCGAGGCGGACGCGGTGATACGGCGCACTGTTTCCTGTTGTGGCTGTGCCCCGCGCCGCCAAATACCAGATCCCTTCCTATCAATGTCTTGCGTATGTGGGTGAACATTTTGGCACAATGAAATAAGGGTAGCGTCCCCTTTTCCTCTCCCCTTTTCCTCCCGTTTTTCCCTTATGTTGGGTGCGCGACCCTCTCGTCTGCGCATGCCGGCCGGTTTTGCGCATCGCCATAGCCGCTCTCCTTGAGGAACGCCTTGAAATCCGTCACCTGCAGCATGGCACGCAGGGCTTTCCGCTTGTCCGCGGTGTGATCGTAGAAGGTTTGGTCGATGCGGTAGCCCAGCCAGTAGCCCATGTCCGGCGGCCAGCCGGTATCGGGGTGGTGGTTGTACATCCAGGGCCCCGTAGTCGTCATGTCCTGGTCGGCCGCAAAACGCGCCGCGAGCGCGGCCTCGTGCGCGCAGCCGTAGTGCCAGCGGTCGGTGTACTGGCGCAGGTCGGGTTCCGGCAAAGTCAGGGAGGCGATGAAATCAGCGGTGCCCTCGGTGATCACGTCCTGCAGCAGCGTGGCATGTACGCCCGGCTGGAAGGTCTGGTTGAAATGGATGGTTTCATGCACCACCGCGAACGGCACAAAGCTGGGATAGGTTTTGTTGTAGCTGTAGGGCGTGCCGGGCGGGGTGGCGAACATCTCGGCTGCCAGGATGATGCCGTGGTCGGAATTCATGCCGGCGCCGCGCTGCGGCCCCACCACGAAATACACGTGTTTTGGAAACTGGATGTCCGGATACAGAGCCTTGAGCCGGCGGAAGGCGGCCTCGATCACCGGTTTCTGATCCACCACTTGTTCTATATACGGGCGCACTTTTTCGTAATACGCGCGATTCCGCTCCACGTGCTGTGCCAGGCTGGCCACAGTCACGTGCCGGTAAGCGAGAAAATCCTTGAGCCCCTGGCTGGCGCGCGCGATGTATTCCTTCTGATACACCGCAGTGCGCTCCGCCATGGGCAGTCTGGCCGCGTCGTCGAACGCCCGCCAGAAATGGCTCACGTCGGCGGTGACCACCTCGGCCTGATCTGGATTGCGCGTCATGGCCGTAAATCCGCAGAGCGGCAGCATCAGGCCGCAAGTGAGCACGGAGCTGAACACAACCTTGGAAAATTTTCTGACGTTTTTCATGTTGCCCTCCGGTTTGTGAAGGGATGAACCCCTGTTGAAATCATCCTAGCCAGCCTGATCGGCGAGCAGCAGCTGGCGCGCCTGTTCGCGGGCCGCCAGGGGTTCCAGCACATCGCTGGCAAGCGCGTCCACCCAGCCTGGCCTTGTCGCGCATCCTGAGGGCCTGCCAGGCTGCCGCCACCCGCCGGGCCAGATGTTGCAGCAGCCGGCGTTCGTCGTCGGCGTATTGCTCGCCGGGCCGCGGACCGCACACCATAACACCCAGCAAATCGCTGCGCACCATGAGGGGCCTAAGGGGTCACCCATAAGTCGTCCGTGGTCAAGGGGGCGATAAAAAACCAAGTGCAGCCACCCTAAAAATGTTACTGGGTCGGTGAGCGTGTCATGCGCCCGATTTTATGTCTTGAGCTACTTCGAAAGGAAGTGCTTCAG
>DAHUYB010000081.1 GCA_027315405.1 Gammaproteobacteria bacterium
AGAACCCCGATGCCAGCTCCAGAACGGCTGGCGTACTCGCTGAGATACCGCCGCCAACGGCGGGCGCCGGGGCAACCCTGGAACAATCCCAAGGCATGGCGCGCCATGCGTGCCAGCGGCACGTCGCGGGCCAGTTCTGCAGTGACATACGGCAGCCAACATTCCATCACCTGCGCACGCGAAAGCACCGGCGCGCTCGCATCGAAATAGCGCCGGTCCATGTCGGCGAACAGATAAGGATTGGCCACCGCCTCTCGGCCGATCATGACCCCGTCGAACGATACCAAATGAGTATGCACCGCCTGCAGTGTCTGGATGCCTCCATTTACCACGATGGTGAGCTCGGGAAAATCACGCTTGAGCTTCTCCGCCACGTCGTAACGCAGTGGCGGCACTTCGCGATTTTGCTTTGGACTCAATCCTCGCAACCAGGCTTTGCGCGCATGGATAATGAACGCCTGACAACCGGCCACCGCAACTGCGCGCACAAAAGCCGCCAAATGTTCGTAACTGTCGTGCTCATCAACGCCAATCCGGGTCTTGACAGTGACCGGGATGGCTGAGGCCGCGGCCATGGCCGCGACACACTCCGCCACCAATTGCGGTTCAAGCATCAGGCAAGCGCCAAAACGACCCGACTGAACCCGCTCGCTCGGGCAACCCGCATTAAGGTTGATTTCATCGTAACCGCATTCAGCAGCCAACCGCGCACACTGCGCCAGCTCCCGCGGTTCACTGCCGCCAATTTGCAATGCCAGCGGATGTTCCGCGCCATGAAACTCCAAATAGCGCCGTGCATCACCATGCAGCAGCGCGCCGGTGGTCAGCATCTCGGTATATAGCCGGGTATGCCGGCTCATGAGGCGGATAAAGTAGCGGAAGTGCCGGTCGGTGTAGCCCATCATGGGAGCGAGGCACACTCGGTGTGCCATGGCCGCAGTGGAGCGCGTATTGCCAGTGTAGATTTGCATCAGCGCCTGGATTTACGGATATACCAGACAGTGCTGCCAGCTACCGTGCTCGATGAAATAACGTTCGCGCTCGTGCAGACGGCCCGGTCGCGATAGCCAGAACTCGATCATATGCGGCTCTAAACGAAAGCCAGACCAATGGTTCGGGCGCGGCACCGGCTGACCTACAAAACGCTGCTCGAATTCCGAATAGTTCTTTTCCAACTGTGCTCGCTCCGGCAGGGGTTCGGACTGCTGTGAAGCCCAGGCACCGATCTGGCTCATGCGCTGGCGGCTGATCCAGTAGGCATCCGCCTCGGCATCGCTTACAGCATGAACTGCCCCTTCCACCAACACCTGCTGCATCAGTGCTTGCCAGAAAAAACCAAGGGCGGCACGTGGATTAGTGTGCAACTGTTGGCCCTTACGGCTCCGCATGTTGGTATAAAAAACAAAGCCGCGCGCATCAAATGCCTTGAGCAACACGGTGCGCACTGAGGGCTGACCGTCCTTGCTGACTGTCGCCAGACTCATGGCCGCAGGTTCGGGAATATCCAATGCCTGAGCTCTGGCGAACACCGCCTGGAACCGTTGCATAGCCTGGGCATAAAGATCGGTGTTCATGCGGTCACTTCGGCGTGGAAAACTATTTAAGGAAGCTCTGCACAACTTGATAAAATCACATCACCTTGCGCCAAGGACGAGGGTCTACAGTCGCGAAGTGTGGTTTCGCACCGTTTCAGGTGTTTCATGCTGCGATTCCTGTGGCATTTGCATCATTTTCTATC
>DAHUYB010000096.1 GCA_027315405.1 Gammaproteobacteria bacterium
CCTATCGCAAGGAAATTCATCGGCAATTTATCGGTAAATCGCATCTGCCTCTGCCATAAATGCGCCGTCAACTCTGCATAACGCCCAGCCGTCTGAATCAGATCCTGGGTAACAGTGTTATCGTCACCTGGAGCAAAGTCACCGCGACTGCCCCAAACATCACCCATATCGGCAACCAGCTTTATGAGATATGGCAATTCACCTCCACCCCGAACCTGTGAGTGCGAGGCCAAAATTTGTTCTAATAGGGTCGTCCCTGAGCGCGGCATGCCGACAATGAAAATTGGCGCGAGTTGCGAAGTGCTCTTGCCTGCAAAGCGCGTGAAGAAGTCCGGGCTATAAAGTCTCATGATTCCATCAACCATCAATTCTTGCGCTGCTGCGGAATACTCGATGGTTGTTCTCTTTAGTTGGTTGGCTTCCTCGAGATACCGGAAAGCTGTACGGTAGTCGCCGAAGTCATCATGGATTCTGGCCAGTGCGAAACCCGCATCAATACGTGCTCCTGCAGTTGCGTTTGATTTTGGGATGAGCCTAGTTTTTATGATGTCAAGCTCCGGGTCATCAACAGTAAATTTCTTGAGCTGCGCTAACTGGAAATAAAGTTCGGAATCAGGATTACCCTGCAATGCCTTGCGAATCTCTGTCTCGGCTTCCTGGTAACGGCCCAGCATCTTCAGTGTATTGCCAAGATTGTGATGAGCAGGCACATTGTTCGGTTCTCGCCGCAAGGCAAGTTCGAAAGGAACCAGCGCATCCATCTGCCGCCCGGCTTGGGTCAGAATGGTGCCCAATGCCACGCAGGGCGAGGCATCCGCGGGGTGACGTCGGATGGCGAGCCGCAGAATATCGACGGCCATATCCAGCTTCCACTGCGCCGCATAGGTCAAAGCCAGCTCGATGGCGTAGCCGCAAACGCTTGAATCCGTGCGCTGTGCGCGACGGAAAGCTTCCTCGGCCTGCCGGAAATCACCCGCGGTAAACAGGGCCTGCCCGAGTCCGCACCAACTGGCTGCCGCGTTTCGTGTATCCGGTGCCAGCCTCAAAGCTTGCTTCAGGAGTTCCGCGGCTTCCGTAAGCCGTTTTTGCGCGGTGGCAATAACACCGGCGAGATGCAGTGCTACGTAGTCCTGCGGCATTAACCGCAATAATTCATCGGAAGCGATACGAGCCTGATGGAATTCGCTCGCATCATAATGAACTAATGCCCTTTCAAGCAGGTTTTGTTGTATGGCCTGCGTGATGGGAGCGTTGATCCGCTGGTTCATAATCGCGAGTTATGGGTCTTAATAGTTGAGGGTCTTCGTTGAATCGAGTGGGTAAAACTGGCTGAGTATTTTCGATTCGTGGCTAGTTTACAGGGGTTTTCCGCTAGATTGACAGTGTTGAGTTCGTAGGCATGATGGGCGCATGCCAAACAAACCACGCAAACATCTGTGGGACGCCTATCGCTTCCCGGGCTTTTATCCTCAGCACACGGTGACGGGCGTATTCGGTGATCCGCGAGCGCGGGTCATCCACCTGACGCGGCGCTCAAAAAAACGGCTTGCGGGGTGTGTGGAAGCGTGCAGCGCAGCTGGTACGACAAGAAGATCCGTCGGGTGCGGGACCTCGGTTGCGGCGACTACCGGATCTACCTGGAGTTCGATATCCGCCGGGTCGACTGCCGGCGGTGCAGCGCGGTGAAGCAGGAGAAGCTCGCCTGGCTCGCGGACTATCCGTTCTTCAGCAAGCGTTTTGCCTGGCACCTCGGCCGGCGCTGCCGCACGGCGACTATCCAGGATGTGGCCCGCGAGCACCTGCTCGACTGGCACAGCGTCAAGGAACTGGAGAAGCAGTATATGGAAGAGCAACTGCGGCGCTCAGGGCGACCCCGCCCGCGGATCATCGGGGTAGACGAGATCTCGATAAAAAAGCGCCACACCTATCGGATCGTGGTCAGCGACCTGGAGAAGCACCGGCTGATCTGGTTCGGCGGCCGCGATCGGTCCGAAGCCAGCATGGAGGCGTTCTATACGTTTCTCGGCCCGAAACAGGCTCAAAAGCTGCGCCTGGCGGTCATGGACATGTGGAAGCCGTTCCGCAACTCCACCCACACCCATGCGCCGCAGGCCGCCATCCTGTTCGACAAGTTCCATGTGCTGCGGCACTTGGGCGCGGCGCTCGACCAGGTGCGTAAGCGGGAGTACCAGCGTCTCAGCGGACGCGACCGGACCTTCATCAAGGGCCAGAAATACGCGCTCCTGTCCCACCGCGAGAACCTGACGCTCACGGCGCGCCAAGGCCTCAAGAAGCTGTTGGCTGCCAACCAGCGACTCAACACGGCCTATGTGCTGAAAGAGTCCTTCGGTCAGCTCTGGGACTATGGCAGCGCCGCCTGGGCACGCAAGTTCTTCGACAACTGGCGCCGTCAGCTGCGCTGGCAGCGACTCGAGCCCTTCGAGAAGTTCGCAGAGATGATAGACCGTCACTGGGACGGCATCGCCGCCTACTGTCAGCCCGAGAACAAGGTCGCTCTGGGCTTTGTCGAGGGGCTCAACCATAAGATCCGGGTCATCCAGCGACGCGCCTACGGGCTGCGCGACGAGAACTACCTGCGCCTCAAGGTCCTCACCTGCATGTTGCCGGAACCCTGAATCCGTGAAATACGTCAAAATCTACCCACTCGGAAACGCGAAGAGCCATAGTTGATTATCCGGCGTTTCATCTGTGCTGGCGAGCCGAACAGAGATATAAAAGTCAATCAGCGTCAATGCACCACATACTTAGCATTTTTTTGCTTAACATTTTATCCGCCACGCCGCATTCAATGTCTACAATTGCGGTCGATCTATGCCGCATTCAAACGTTTATTCCAGAACGTAAATAGAGTGTCAAGCTCACGCTTGTAAATATGTCCAGACATGAAATTCTCGCCATTGTTTATAACAACCTCGTAGCTACCCTTCTTTGGTCTTATCTCACGTATGAATTCCAGGTTTGCGATAATAGAACGATGAATGCGCTGAAACCTATCGGCCGGCAACTTAGTTTCCAATTGTGAAATCCGTTCACTGCTATGTATTGTCTCACCTGTGACCATGTGAAAATTAGTGGAATCCCTATCAGCTACAATATATCGAATCGCCGATGTGCTGAGAAGATTGATTCGTCGCCCTATCTTTACAGGTACCCGTTCCGCCATGGGGTGAATTGATCCGGTTGGGTTACTAACCGATTTGTTTGGCGAGATAGCATGATACTCTGCGCGCATATCCCGTTCGATATATCGCCTTACTTTTAAGATGGCATCCAAAAAACGGCGCTTTTCGAGGGGTTTTACCAGATAATCTATGGCGTTAAATTCGAACGCACGCAACGCATATTTGTCATATGACGATATGAAAATGACGTACGGCATTCTCATGCGTCTTGCGGATTCCAAGATCTCAAATCCAGAGATCTTCGGCAGCTCGGTATCGAGAATTAAAATATTTGGTTCAAGTATAGCGAGTTTCTCGCTTGCGTTAATGCCATCCTCGCACTCAGCGATAATGTTTATATCGCGCTCACCATGCAAATAGTTACGGATGTTATTCCTCGAATATACATCATCGTCTGCTATCAGAACGCGGATCATTTTGTTCATCCTGAGAGAAAACGGCCCCGTTTCCGGGGCCGCTGTGTGGACCCAACCACCTCCCTGTTATCGGTTTAGAACTTCACCCCGACGCGTGCGTAGAAGAACCGGCCGGGGGCCCGATAGAGCGTCGGCAGGAAACTGTTGGCGAAGGCCGTCATGGCGATGGGCGGCTGCTTGTCAAACAGGTTCCTGATACCGAAGGTGAAATCGGTATTCCAGCTATCCAGATGATAGGTCACCGCCACGTCATTATAAGTGGTGGCGCCGATATGATTGACGGGCACTACCGCGCTACCGTCAAACGGGAAGGAGAAGTTTTGCATGGTGCAGCGCTCGGAAATCAGTTGTGCGGCTACCCCGGGGGCTGTGCTGTTTAGAGCATTGCAATCTTCGATCAGATGACTGACGTAATCCACATTCCATACAGCCGACCAGTCACCGTAGTTCCAATTGAGCGCGAAATTAGCACGCTGCTTGGGTATACCACCAACTACCCCGCTAGTGCCCGTGCTAAAGGGAACGAGTACTGTGGACTGCGAGGTGGTGCCCGACATTTCCTGACTGCTCAGTGCACCGCTCCCAAAAGGAAGTGTCGCCACGTACTGCTTGACGAAGGTGACATTCAGGCTCGCCTTGAAATTGCCGATGGCGGTGGATGGGAACTTGTAATCGGTGTTTACGTCCACACCTTCGGTCTTAACGCCGCCGATGTTGACGTTGACATTGAGTATATTGGTTATGGAACCACTGACATTGTAATTACCCTGTACTCCGCCAGCACGGGTGATCAGTTTGCAATAGTTCAGGTTGCCGCCGATGTAACAGCCGTTCAGGATGACCTGTGCGCCAATTACGGATACCGGGTTCAGCAGGTCTATCTTGAAATAGTCGGCGCTGAAGTCAAAGCCCGGCAGCCAGTCGGGGCTGTACACAAAGCCAACGGTCCGGGAGATGGAGCGCTCCGGCGTTAGGTTCGCGTTGCCGCCGACGGTGGTTCTGATCTGGCCGTTGGGTTGCTTGGCAGCCGCAGGGCAGAATCCGGGCTTGGTCGTCGCCGGGACCGCCACGCAGGGGTCTGCCACAGTCGGAAAGTTATCGCTGTTGCCCAGGAAGAACTCGCTGACGCTGGGAATGCGGAAGCCCTGGGACCAGGATCCGCGCAGCAACAGGGAATCGGTGGCTTGCCAGCGCAAGGCCGCCCGCCCCGAGGTATTGGAAGCGGAGTGCTGGACTCCGGCAACGGCCGAACCCGCATTACCGCCCGCCCACTTGAACTGCGACCAGCGGTTGGCGATGTCCAGGCTCACGCTCTTCATGAACGGCGCATCCGCCACCAGTGGGAAATTGAACTCGACGTATTCCGCCTTGGTGGATTCCTTGCCGTTGGTGGACTGGATCACGCTGCCGCTGGTATTGCCTTCCTGCGTCAGCGCTTCAGGATGCCCGTAGGCGGCGTGTTGCAGCGATTCCGCACCTAGGGCGACCCCCACCGGACCGGCCGGCAGGTTGAACAGGTTGCCGGTGATGTTGGCGGTGTAGTCCCGCATGGTCTCCTGAACCACGTCATGTGCCTCGAATAACACATAGTTGGCCATAGCCGGGGTGATGCTGCCCTGGCCGGTAGCCAGGTTATAG
>DAHUYB010000032.1 GCA_027315405.1 Gammaproteobacteria bacterium
GGGATCTTCCGTATCCCAGGCTTCGGCGGCGAGTTCCGGTGCGATCACCTTGCCGCCCCGGTGGACTTTGCGGATGGCCTCCGCCAGTTGCTCCGCCGGCGCGTCTTTCAGCAGGTAGCCTTTCACGCCGGCGTTGAGCGCACGCCGCAGATAGCCGGGCCGCGCAAACGTGGTAACGATGATGACGCGTGTTGCTGGGTTCTTGTCCTTGAGGGCCGCAGCCAATTCCAGCCCGGTCATGCCCGGCATCTCGATGTCGGTGACGACCACATCGGGATTGAATTCCGCGGCGAGTTTGAGCGCTTCCTTGCCGTTGGATGCGCGCGCCACCACGGAGAGATCCTCCTCGAGCTCCAGCATCGCTGCCAGGGCGAACCGCAGTCGCTGTTTCCGGCTGCCGGACAGCTTGAGCACCGGGCGTTTCTCCTGGTCTTCCAGCCCGGCGCTGTGAAGTATCCCGGCCAGCGGCATTGGCTCAGGGTAGTAGCCCGAATACAACCGGATGACTTCGCCGACCCGCGCGTGACCGCCGAGCTGCGCCCCTTGCAGCATGGCGCCGATGCGCCGGCGCGCGGCTACGTCGCGCGGCGCCCGGCCAAAGAGTTCCACCGTGCCGCTCGTGGGCCAGGCGAGACCCAGTAGCAGGTTGACGCTGGTGGTCTTGCCGGCGCCGTTTGGACCGAGCAGTGCCAGCACTTCGCCGCGGCGGATGTCGAGGCTGAGCCGGTCCACGGCGGTGACTTGGCCGTAGCGCTTGCTCACGTTTCTGAGCACAGCCATGGCAATTTTGGAATCGGCGGTTATATCCATGGGTTTCTCCTGTTTTGGCGCATACATCATGGAACTCGCATCGCGGCTCCGCTAGTTGCGTCCGTCAGGACTTGTCGGTGACGAATGTCATGCCCAGGCGTCAATGCTGACATTTGTCATACGACAGGCGTGATACGGCTGACTGGCAATCCCGTGCGACAAAGGCAATAATCTCCCGCATGCTCATCGCAGCGTCCTGCATGAACCAAAGTGCTTTGAATTGGGGGCCGCAAGCGTGAAATTCCTGCTGCTGCTCTGGGTCAATCTCACCCGCCGCAAGGCGCGTCTGGTGTTCACGCTGCTGTCGGTGGTGTTCGCATTCCTGCTGTTCGGCGTGCTTATGGCCATCCGCCAGGCGTTCACGCTGGGCGCGAATTACGCCGGCGCCAACCGCCTGCTGACCATGAGCGCGGTGTCGCTCACTGTGGCACTGCCCATCAATTACGACGAGCGCATCGCGCGTGTCAAAAATGTGCAGCAGGTCAATCCTCAGTGCTGGGTAGGTGGCTATTACCGGGATCCGCGCAGTCCCTTGTATGCGTTGGCTGTGCGTGCCGATAATTTCTTTCAGATATATCCTGAATATCACCTGCCGTTCGCTGAACGGCAGGCATGGCTCGTGGACAAGCGCGGCGTGATTGTGGGCGCAGCACTGGCGCAACAGTACGGCTGGAAGGTCGGTCAGCAAGTGCCGTTGCGTTCGAATATCTGGCGCGATGTCAATGGTAACAACACTTGGATGGTTGTGGTGGACGGCATTTATACCAGTGATCAAAAAGGCGGCGATACCCAGTTGTTCATGCATTACCAATACTTGGACGATGCCCGCGCTTTTGCAAAAAACACCGTGAGCTGGTTCGTGCTCAAGATCGCCAATCCGGCACAGGCCGGCCAAGTGGCACAGGCGGTGGATGCGCTGTTCGCCAACTCGCCGAACGAAACACGCACTGCGACCGAGAAGGCCTTCGTCGCGAACTTCGCCGCGCAGTTCGGCGACATCGGCGCCATCGTCACCGCAGTGGTGAGCGTGGTGTTGTTCACCATGCTGCTGGTGACGGTGAATACCATGGCGCAATCGGTGCGCGAGCGCACCACGGAATTGGCACTCATGAAAGCGCTTGGCTTCGGCAATGTGCGCATCGCCGCACTGGTGCTGGCGGAATCGCTGCTACTGACGCTGGCGGGCGGCAGCATCGGATTGGCGCTCGCGTTCGCCGTAATCCGGGCGATACCCGGTTCGCTGCTGCAATTCCTGCCGGGCCTGTATCTGCCAGTCGCCGGCGCCGCGATCGGCGTGCCGCTCATGTTGCTGTTGGGCGTGCTGGCAGCGCTGCTGCCGGTCAGCCGCGCCCTGCGACTGCAAGTAGTCGTGGCCCTGAGGAGCGTGTGAGATGCGCGGCCTGCGGCAACTTTTGGTGGTGAGCACCATGAATTTCCGCAATCTGCGTCGGCGACTGGATTCCTCTCTGGTGGCAATGGTGGGTTTTGCCGGCGTGGTGCTGGTGGTGGTGGCGATCCTTTCCATCCGCGCCGGTTTCCAAGCCACGCTCGTGGCCACCGGCTCGCCGAACGTGGCCATCGTACTGCGCGGCGGCTCCGGCACCGAGGTCAACAGCGTACTCGGGGGCAACAGCGGCTTTATCATCGGCCAGGCGCCGGGGGTAGCACAAAACGTGAGCGGTGCGGTGCTGTCGCCGGAGCTTTTGGTGCAGATCAGCCTGAAGAAACGCGGCAGCGGCGCTGAATCCAACGTCTCGTTTCGCGGCATCACCGCCGATGCGCTTCTGGTGCACGCCAAGGTACGCATCGTGGCCGGACGTATGTTTACGCCGGGACTCAACCAGGTCATCGTGGGCGCGGACGCGACGCGCCTGTTCCAGGGCCTGCAACTGGGTGACGTGCTGCGCGCGGGACGTTACCACTGGCGGGTGGTGGGTGTGTTCGATGACGGCGGTGGATTGCACAATTCGGAAATTTGGACCAGCCTGCCGGTGCTGCAAGGCGCGTACCAGCGCGGCAATTCAGTAAGCTCCGTATATGTGCAGCTTGCCAATCCTGGCGCCTTCGATGCATTCAAGCAGTCGCTCACCCACAACCCACAGTTGAATGTCAGCGTGCAGCGCGAGTCGGAGTATTTCGCCGACCAGGCTGGGGGCCTGAGCCTGTTTATCGGCATCGTGGGCGGCATCATCGCGGTGCTCATGGGCGGCGGTGCGGTGTTCGGCGCGGTCAATACCATGTACGCGGCGGTGGCGGCACGCACCCCGGAGATCGCCATGCTGCGGGCGCTGGGTTTCGGACGCTTTCCGGTGCTGTGCTCGGTGCTGCTGGAGGGGTTGGCATTGGGACTGATTGGCGGTGTATGCGGCGGCATACTGGCGTATCTGCTGTTCAACGGCTTTGAGGCCACCACCTTCAATCAATTCACCGTTATGGCGTTCAGGTTTGCGGTGACGCTGCGCCTGCTCGTCCTGGGAATTCTCTATGCGCTGATCATGGGGCTGCTGGGCGGCATCCTGCCGGGGTTGCGCGCTGTGCGCGTGCCCATCGCCGCGAGTTTGCGGCAAACCTGATACCGTTGGTATTGTTCAGCTTAAATGCATGGGGCCGGTGTGCTCATGGATTTGGAGTAAGGAAATTAAACTCAACTTCCTCCCTCGTGCCGTACAAAATTAACGGGTAGCGCCTACAAACTCAAGTGCCCGGCGGTCTGACTTTTTGAAAACGCCGCACTTCCCGGTTACCGCGCAATTGTTGGAGCGATTCAAAGTGTGGGGTCACTAACATCGGACGATGGCTACCTGAAGAA
>DAHUYB010000072.1 GCA_027315405.1 Gammaproteobacteria bacterium
CAAATGGTTCAGCTTGCCCGATTTCTTCCTGATCCTGCCGCTGCCGGCCGCAGGTTTCGCAGCGTTTCTGCTGTTGCTGCGTGCGCTTACGCGCGGCCATGAGGCCGCACCCTTCGTATGGACGGTGGTGATTTTCGTTGCCTCCTTCGGCGGGTTGGCGGTGAGCCTGCATCCTTATATAGTGCCGCCCTCGCTGACCCTCATCCAGGCCGCCGCCTCGCCGGTGACGCTTATCTTCATGCTCACCGGCATCGGCATGCTGCTGCCGGTGATGATGATCTACAACGGCTACCAGTACCTGGTATTTCGCGGCAAGGTCACGGTGCCCGGCTACCACCACTGACACGCGCTTTCTGGAATGCGGCCGGGTGGCCCTACTCCATAAATCTTTGGGTGCATTGGGGTCTAGTGGCCTGAATACGGGTAATCAGAAACCCTGATGAAAGCCTGTTGCGCTGCCTGCGGGCGGAAAAGATTTGGCATGACAGGCAAGGCTTGGTCGGTTGATCGCCGCGAATTTGGGAGCGCCTGGAGCGTGCCCGCAGAGATGCATGACTTCAAGCAGCGGCACAGGCGAATAAAAATCCAATAGAAACAGCAAGTAAGGCGGGTCTGAGACGTTTAAGTCCGGTGCGGCTTCGGGTACTTCGTTTGTCCATCAGCACTCGCTTGCCGGGGCTGTCACCTTGGGATCATTGGGCGGCTGTCTTGTTTAGATGATAATGCCCGCAGGCGCCCATGGTCGTGATCATGGAGTAGCCGGTTTTCCCCTGGCTGATTAGGGACATATTGGCATGCAAGGCATAGATAGCATATATAAGGTTACCCGGAGTTTGTTTGCAGTTACGCTGCTGGGGTTGGCATTAACACCGGCCATCAGGGCACAAATCCCTGGCACTGCACCCCAGCCTTTGGCGATCAAGCACGCCGTTGTGCAATATGCCCTGATCAAGGGGCAACTCGTATATGGATATCTCAGCCAACCTACCCAGACGCAGAGCGGCGCGCCGGGAGTCATCCTCATCCCTATGTGGTGGGGGTTGAATCAGCATATGCGTGATCTGGCTGACAGGCTGGCCCGGAAGGGATACGTGGTATTGGCGGTGGATCTCTTCAATGGACGCACCACCCGGGATCCACGCGAAGCCGCGCATTTCGCGGATATCGCCGATGCGAACCCCAATGCCACGCTCGCCAATCTTGAGCAGGCCGTGTCTTACATGACTGCCCAGCAGCATGTCAGTCATCTCGGCGTTATTGGCTGGTCCATCGGCGGCCGTTGGGCGTTCCGGATCGCCAGTGATTTGCCCCAGGCTTTCGATGCGCTGGCGGTGTTTTATGCGGCTCCCTATACGGAACCCTCGCAACTCGCGCCCTTGCGTATGCCGATGCTGGCATTTTTTGGCGGGCGCGACCCGTTTGTGCCCGCGGAGGTGGTGGATAAATTCCAATGGGCTGCCGGGCTGGCCAGCGCGACGCTGGATATTCATATCTATCCGGATGCCAGCGCCGCATTTGATGACCCGGGCTCCACTGCCTACAATCCGCGTGATGCGGAAGACGCCTGGCGGCAGCTGGATGCGTTTCTGGCGCGCAATCTAAAATAGGCGAATCCACGCTCGAGCTGAGTTTCCGGTTGATTTTGGAAATCACAGGGTTTTATGCTTTGATTGGCACATGCCTGAGGCGATTTTAAGCGGGACCGAGCTGTCGCAGACCGCGGTTTCGCGCAGACACCCTGAAACGGCTGCAACCCAGCGACGTTTCCCTGGTCAAAGGGCCGGGTAAAGACAACTCGATCAGTATTCACATTCCAGCGCTGGCTGGGGGCTTATTTTCAACAGGAGAGTGTCATGCTGCATGTTCGGTATTGTCTAATTTCACGATGGTTTGCAGCCGGGATGCTGATGATATTGGCAGGCGCCGCCGTTGGAGCGAACTCCCTGGCGCCGCTGTACGCTCAACTCCATTGGCGGGAGGTCGGGCCATTCCGCGGCGGCTGGTCCACCATGGCGGTGGGCATTCCTGGCGAGCCCAACGTGTTTTACTTCGGTGCTGCCGACGGCGGAGTGTGGAAAACCACCGACGCGGGCCTGACCTGGCAGCCGTCTTTTCAGCAGGCCGGTTCCATCTCCATCGGTGCGCTGGCCATTGCACCATCCAATCCCGATGTCCTGTATGTGGGCACGGGCCAGGTGGCGGCGCGCTATGATGTGGTGGGGGGCGACGGCCTGTACCGTTCCACGGACGGTGGCAAGACCTGGGCCCATATCGGACTCAAGGACACGCAGCACATCGGCCGCATCTGGATCGATCCCAAGAATCCCGAGACGCTGCTGGTGGCCGCACTCGGCGATTATTTCGGCCCCAATCAGCAACGCGGCATCTTCCGTTCCACCGATGGTGGCCAGCATTGGCACAAAGTTCTGTATGTGAACAGCGATACCGGCGCAGTGGATCTCAGTGCCGATGACGCTCATCCCAAAGTGATCTTCGCTGCCACCTGGCAGGCGCGCATGTACCCCTGGCTGTCCTATTTCAAACCCCAAGCGGGCCCCGGCAGCGGCATCTGGAAATCCATGGACGAGGGCAAAACCTGGGGCAAACTGTCGGGTCATGGTTTGCCTGCGGAGCCCATGGGACGCATCGGTCTGGCGGTGGCGCCCGGGACCAACGATCAGCGCGTGTACGCGATCATCGATACGCACAAGACGGGTGAGAATGGTCTTTACCGTTCAGACGACGGCGGCGCCCATTGGAAATTAATGAGCGCGCGGGGTCTGGGCAACTCCTATTTTGGCCGCGTCACCGTTGATCCCAAGAATCCCGATATCGTGTATGTCATGAACCGTTCGGTGGCGCGCAGTACCGACGGCGGCAAGGACTTTTCCTGGTTCAAGGGCGCGCCCGGCGGCGACGATTATCATTTCATGTGGATCAACCCGGATAATGACCAGTACATGATCCT
>DAHUYB010000089.1 GCA_027315405.1 Gammaproteobacteria bacterium
GACGCTCATTACGCAGCTTACCGAGGTCATCCTCGCGGTAATCGCGGCTCCGTTACTCATGGGTTGGGTCAATCAATGCCGGTCCTGGCTGCAGAACCGGCGCGGTGCGGGCATGCTGCAACCCTATCGGCAGATACGCAAGCTGTTCCACAAGGATGCGGTGATCGCCGCGCATGCCTCGTCGCTTTTCCGGCTCGTGCCTTACGTGCAGTTCGCCTCCATGTGCCTGGCCGCGGCCATCATCCCTTCCCTGTGGACCGGCCTGCCGTTCGCGGTCGCGGCCGATACCATCGCACTCGTGGGCCTGTTCGCCACCGCGCGGGTGTTTCTGGCGCTCGCCGCCATGGATATCGGCACGGCCTTCGGCTCCATGGGGGCGCGCCGCGAAATGCTGGTGGGGTTTCTCGCCGAACCGGCCCTGCTGATGGTGTTCTTCACCGCCTCGCTGATCTCCCACAGCACCTCGCTGCCTACCATCGTCGAGACGCTGGCGCACGGCCGTCTTGGGATTTACCCGAGTCTGGCCTTTGCCGGTGTCGCATTCCTGATGGTGCTGCTGGCGGAAAACGCCCGCATCCCGGTGGATAACCCCGCCACCCACCTGGAACTCACCATGATCCACGAAGCCACGGTGCTGGAATACTCGGCGCGGCATCTGGCACTCATCGAATGGTCCGTGGCGCTCAAACTTTTCAACTACACCTGCATTGGTCTGGCCCTGTTCTTGCCGTGGGGGCTGGCGGCAGGCACGCATGGTCCCGGGGATTTGCTGCTGGCCATACCGATTACCGGCCTCAAACTCCTGGTCGCCGGCTTTGGCCTGGCCCTGATCGAAAGCCTGAACGCGAAGATGCGCATCTTCCGCGCGCCCGAATTCCTGGCGACGGCGTTCCTGCTGGCAGTGCTGGGACTGCTGGTGCACCTGTTGCTGGGAAGCTGACACCGTGACCACCCCCGCGTTCTCTTCGCAACTGATCAATCTGTGCGCCGCGCTGCTGCTGCTGTTGTCCTTCGCCATGCTGTCACAACGGCGCGTGCTGACTCTCGTGGATCTGTTCGCCATGCAGGGGGGCACGCTGTTCATTTCCATCATGGTGGTGGCGTGGAGCACCGGCCAGCCGCAGCTCTACTATTCCGCGGCCCTGACGCTGATCCTCAAGGTGATCCTGCTGCCGCTGATCCTGCATCGCCTGATTCGCCGCTTGGGCGCTCAGTGGGAAAGCGAAACGCTGCTGAATACATTCATCACCATGCTGGCGGGGCTGCTGCTGGTGATCTTCGCCTTCACGCTGGCACAACCGATTTCACAGCTCGCCAACACTGTCACGCGCGGCACCCTCGGCATCGCGCTCGCCGTAGTGATGTTGGCTTTCCTCATGATGATTACGCGGCGCAAGGCGGTGACCCAGGTCATCGGTTTCCTGGCCATGGAGAACGGGCTGTTCTTCGCGGCCACCAGCGCCACTTACGGGATGCCCATGGTAGTGGAATTGGGCGTGGCCCTGGATGTGCTCGTGAGCATGGTGATCCTCGGCATCTTTTTCTTCCACATTCGCGAGCAGTTCGACAGTCTCGATCTGCACCACATGGAATCGCTCAAAGAGGACTGACATGGAACTTCTCCTGCTTCTCGGTCTGCCGCTGCTCGGCAGTCTGCTGCTGGCATTGATCGGCCGGCGCGCATGGGCGCCTGAGGTGAACGTGCTGATGAGCGCAGGCACCTTCGCGGCCGGTGTATGGCTCACCGCGCACGTAATCGCGCACGGACCGATGCTGGTATGGCATGAACAATTCTTCATTGATCCGTTCAACGTCTTCCTGGTGATCTTGACCGCTTTTATCGGGCTCACGACCTCGCTGTTTTCGCGCCCTTACCTGCGTACCGAGGAGCACCACGGGCGACTCAATCGCCGCCAACTGCGTCTCTACCACAGCATGTTCCAGTTGTTCATGTTCACCATGCTGTTGGCGCTCACCACCAATAACATGGGCATCCTGTGGGTGGCCATGGAAGCCGCTACCCTCACCACCGTACTGCTGGTGTCGTTGTACCGCACGCCGGCCAGTATCGAAGCGGCGTGGAAATATTTCATCCTCTGCGGTGTCGGTCTCGCCCAGGCATTATTCGGCACCATACTTTTATATTTCGCGGCGGAGAAGGTGCTTGGCAACGCGGGCTCCACAGCGCTGCTGTGGACCCATCTGAATGAGATCAAAGGCCAACTGGAACCGACGGTGCTGTCACTCGCCTTCGTGTTCATGCTGGTGGGTTACGGCACCAAGGTGGGCCTCGCGCCGCTGCATAACTGGCTGCCGGACGCTCACGCTGAGGGCCCGACACCGGTATCCGCGGTGCTCTCGGGTCTGTTGCTCAACGTCGCCCTCTATGCGGTGGTGCGCTGCAAAGTACTCGTGGAAGGTTCGGTGCGCTCGGACCTGGCCGGGGATCTGATGATGGGCTTCGGCCTGCTGTCGCTGGTACTGGCCGCGTTCCTGCTGTGGCGCCAGAAAGACATCAAGCGGCTGTTCGCCTATTCCTCCATCGAACACATGGGCCTCGCCACCTTCGCTTTCGGTATGGGCGGGCCGGTGGCAAACTTCGCGGCCCTGTTGCACATGACGGTGCACTCCCTCACCAAATCCTCCCTGTTCTTCACGGTAGGCCACGCCACCCAGCAGGCGGGCACCCAGGTCATGGACAAAATCCACGGCCTCATCACCAGCAACCCGACAGTGGGTTGGGGGCTGATGCTCGGTACCCTCGCGATCCTGGGAATGCCGCCGTTCGGCGTGTTCACCAGCGAGTTTCTGATCCTCATCACTGCCATGCGCGACCATCCCTGGGCCAGCCCGATCCTGCTGCTGGGCCTCGGGGTGGCGTTCGCCGCCATCTTCTCGCGCGTGCAGGCCATGGTCTTCGGTGAAACCCGCCTACCGCGCCTGCCCCATCCGCCGGCCCTGGTGCCGGTGTTCGCGCAACTCGCCCTGGTGCTAATGCTCGGCCTGTACATCCCGCCCCACCTCGCGACCTGGTACCGCGAGGCCGCGCGCTTGATCGGATAGTCGGCCATGGACTACACGCCATTCGCACTGGACCTCGAGACCCTGCCGGGCGCGGTTCCCGTGCGGCGCGCGGTGGTGAACAGCGACAAGCTGCGCAGTGTGTGTACGGCGGTACACCAAGCCGGTGGTGTGCTGCATGCACTTTGGGGGTGTGATGAACGGGACCGGAAAAGCGGATACACGCTGCGCGTCGCGCTGCAAGACGCTGCGGGTTTGTTGCTCCTGGAACTTCAGATGAACGCGGCTCAACCTTGCTTTCCCACCCTCGCGGATATCTTCCCGGCCGCTGACCGCATGCAGCGCGCCACCCACGACCTCCTCGGACTGCGCGCGCAGGAGGGCGATACGCGTCCCTGGTTACGACACGGGAGCTGGCCCGCCGACCGCTTTCCCTTGCGACGGGACTACGCCGGCGGCGGACCCCCGGCTGCGCCGCAGGAAGGCTACCCGTTTGTGCGGGTAACGGGTGACGGGGTGCATGAAATCGCGGTGGGGCCGGTGCATGCCGGCACCATCGAACCCGGCCACTTCCGTTTCTCCGTGGTCGGTGAAAAGGTGTTACGACTGGAAGAGCGCCTGGGGTATGCGCATAAGGGTATCGAAAAGCGCTTTGAAACCCAGCCGCTCATGCAGGGACAGCGGCTCGCGGCGCGCGTCTCGGGCGACTCCGCCGTGGCCTTTTCCTGGGCCTACTGCATGGCGCTCGAAGGGCTTTGCGGTGTCGTGCCACCGCCCCGCGCTCTGTGGCTGCGGGCCCTTTGTCTGGAGCGCGAACGCATCGCCAATCATCTCGGCGACCTGGGGGCGCTTGGCAACGATGCAGGCTTCGCCGTGGGTCTCGCCCAATTCTCCCGTCTCAAGGAAGATTGGCTGCGCGCCAACCAGCAAGCCTTCGGCGCGCGCTACCTCATGGATGCCCTTGCGCCGGGAGGAATCCGCTGCGACCTCGATGAAGCGAATCGCCGTGCCCTGATCGAGAACTTGCCGCCACTGGTTGCGGAAATCAGCACGCTGCATGAAATCTACGACGATCACGCCGGCCTCCAGGACCGCTTCACCGCTACCGGCTGCGTGCCACCGGCCCTCGCCCGAAAACTCGGGCTCATCGGTCTCGCAGGACGCGCCAGCGGCCAATCCTGGGACCTACGCTGCGACCACGCCTACGCGCCTTACGACAAGCTCGCGGTGCGCATGCAGGGCGGGCTCCAGGGCGACGTGGCCGCCCGGGTGGCGGTGCGGTTTGAGGAAACTTTGGAATCGCTGCGCTTGTGTCAGCTCTTGCTGGAAAACCTGCCCGGCGGAGAACTCCAGCTATCTCTGCCGCCGCCCACGGGACGGCTGGGCGTCGGCTGGATTGAAGGCTGGCGCGGCCCGGTGCTGATAGCCCTGGAACCCGGCGAAGACGGCCTAATCCGCCGCTGTCACCCACATGATCCTTCTTGGCAGAACTGGCCGGTGATAGAACACGCGGTGATCGGAAACATCGTGCCGGATTTCCCGCTGATCAATAAATCTTTCAACCTGTCCTACAGCGGACACGACTTGTAACGGTGGCATTCCCATGCTGCGCACCCTGAAGCAAATCACCCGTATCGGCATCATCTCCGAGCCTGTGCCATTGACCGCCACGGAACGGGGCGAGCGGGATGCACTGCAGGAAAAGATTCGCCGCATCTACGGCCGCGCCTTGTGCATCCGCCACGTGGACGCCGGATCCTGCAACGGCTGTGAACTGGAGATCCACGCCCTCAACAATCCCTATTACAATCTCGAAGGGCAGGGTATTAAATTCGTGGCCAGCCCGCGTCACGCCGATTTGCTGCTGGTGACCGGCCCGGTGTCGCGGCACATGCAAGACGCTCTGCGACGCACCTATGAAGCCACGCCGGAACCGAAATGGATCATCGCTCTGGGGGACTGCGGTTGCAACGGCGGCCTGTTCGGCTGCAGTTATGCCAGCGCCGGCGCCGTGTCCGATGTCATCCCGGTGGACGTGACAGTGCCGGGTTGTCCGCCCACGCCTGGCGCAATCCTGAGCGGTATTCTTACGGTGCTGAATACGCCGCGCGCCGCATCGGTGCAGGAATCATTCCACCAAGGATAACAACCGCGTCAGCATTGCCGTCGCCTGGGCAAGATAACCCGTACCGAACAGGTTCAGGTGATTGAGCAGGTGATAAAGATTGTAGAGATCGCGGCGCTTCTGGTAGCCGGAATCTAGCGGCCAGGTGGCGGTGTAGGCTGAATAAAATTCCTGTGGGAAACCGCCAAACAGTTCCGTCATGGCCAAATCCGCTTCGCGGTCACCGTAATGGACCGCCGGATCGAAGATCACCGGCTCGCCGCTTTGCAATACACCCCAGTTGCCACGCCAGAGATCGCCGTGCAGCAAAGAAGGTTGCGGCCTGTAACTGCCGAAAAACACCGGCAACTTCTGCAGCAGCAGTGCACCCCGTTCCTGCAAGTCACCGCGATAGCCATTCTCCGCCGCCAGGCGTAACTGGAACCCTAGACGATGGTCGCGGAAAAATTGTACCCAATCCTCCGCCGACGCATTGAATTGCGGTGTCGCGCCGATGAAATTATTCCGGTACCAGCCAAAACGTTCGCCGAGACGTTGATGCTGTTGCGCCAGCGCCTCACCCAAACGGGCCGCGGCCGGTGGCGTTTTGCGGCCAAGCTCCAGCCACTCCATGAGCAGGAACCCCGTGCCGCCCGCTTCGCCCGTTGCCAGCACCTGCGGCACACGCACCGCGCCGCACCCGGCCAGGGCCTGCAAGCCATCTGCTTCCATCACCAGCCGCTGCGGCTCATCCGCAATCTTCAAGAACCCTGCGGCATCCGCTGCCTGCACGCGCCAGGTGTCGCCATCCACCCCCCGGCCGGCTGGCCGCCAATCAAACGGTCCGGGATGGCACAGGGCCAACGCGTTTTCCACGGCTGCGCGGAATTCTGCGGATAGCATGCGGGCAGCTTAAATGAAAATGGGCGCAGCACCGCGCCCGCTCGTCAATGCCCTCCGGGAGACGTTCAGGCCAGCATCTGCGAGAGGCGCTTGTGCAGCGGGCTGGTGCGCGGGAAATGCGCCAGCAGGAATTCCATCTGGTCGGCGAGAATGCGCCGGCCCTTGAGGAAGATATATTCGGCGTGGTTGGGGGTGAACGGCACCGCCAGCAACTGCATGCCGGATTCCTCCGGCGTGCGCCCGGCCTTGTGATTGTTGCAACGCTTGCAGGCCGCCACCACGTTGTTCCAGTTATCGGTGCCGCCGCGGCTTAACGGCGTCACGTGTTCACGCGACAATTCACGCGCGGAAAAACGCTGGCCGCAGTACATGCACAGATTGGCGTCGCGCTTGAACAAAGTATGGTTGTTGAGCGGCGGCACGTAATGTTCGCGGGCCTTGGCGAGCGCGTGATTGTTGCCGTAGGTGGCGATGATGGAATTGACATCCACCAGGCTCTGCCGGCCGGTGCTGGCGCAGATGCCGCCGTGCAGGCGATACAAAAGCGTGCCGCAGCTATAGGCCACTTGCTCGAGGTAATACAGCTTGACGGCATCCTCGTAACCGATCCACTCGAGCGGCATGCCGGCCGCATCGGTGCGCAATACTTCTTGTGAAAGGTCGTACACAAAAGCAGCCATAATGCTTCTCAAGGGGCGAATGTTATTGCAGAATTCATCTTAAAAAGCAACGCTAACTTGTTCCTCTAACTTGTTTTACCCCTGTGAGAGTGGCAAAAATCGGGGTCCGCGTCTACACTGCATGCGGCCCCAATATCCCCGCCAGGCCCCGCCGCATACCGCGCGGCGGTCCATAGCCAGATACCGAGAACAACATGGCCATCAAGCTTTTCGTACCCAAAGAACAGGCCGCCGGCGAGCAGCGGGTGGCCATCTGCCCAACGGTGGCCGCCAAACTCAGGACCCTGAACGTGGAGATGTCGATGGAAAGCGGCGCCGGTCTGTTAGCCGGCTTTCCGGACCAGGCTTTCGCGGACACCCGCTTCATCAGCGCCGCCGACGGCGCTGCCAACGCCGACGTGGTCTTCAAAGTGCAGGCTCCGTTGCCTGCCAACATCGCACACATGCACGCAGGTTCGATACTCATCGGCTTGCTAAACCCGCATCGCAATCTTGATGCGGTGAAAGCCTTACGCGATGGCAAAGTCACCAGTTTCGCCATGGAACTGGTACCACGCATTTCCCGCGCCCAGGCCATGGACGCGCTGTCCTCCCAAGCCGCAGCGGCAGGCTACAAAGCCGCGCTCATCGCCGCGGAGAAATTGGGCCGTTTCTTCCCCATGCTCACCACCGCCGCCGGCACCATCCGTCCGGCGAAAGTGCTGGTGATCGGCGCGGGCGTGGCGGGACTGCAAGCCATCGCCACCGCGCGCCGGCTCGGCGCCATGGTGGAAGGCTACGATGTGCGCCCGGCGGCGCGCGAACAGGTCGAATCTCTGGGAGCGAAGTTTGTGGATACCGGCGTGTCAGCGGAAGGCAGCGGCGGTTATGCGCGTGAACTCACCGATGAGGAGAAACACAAACAGCAGGAAATATTGGCGAAACATGTAGCCCAGGCGGATGCCGTCATCACCACCGCCGCCATTCCGGGGCGTCCGGCACCGCGCATCATCATTAAAAACATGGTGGAGGCCATGAAACCGGGCGCCGTCATCGTGGACCTGGCGGCGGAATCCGGCGGCAACTGTGAGCTGACGAAGCCCAGAGAAGATGTCCTGCACGGCCACGTGCTTATCTGCGGCCCCACCAATTTGCCGAGTTTGCTGGCAGAACACGCCAGCGACATGTACGCCCGCAATCTGCTGAATTTCTTCTCGCCGCTGGTGAGAGACGGGCAGCTCGCCATTGACTGGAATGATGAGGTATATGCCAAGAGCGTGCTGACCCATGATGGCGCGGTCAAACATGAGCCGACGCGGAAACTAATAGAAGGTGAGGCGTGAGGCGTGAGGCGTGAGGCGTGAGGCGTGAGGCGTGAGGCGTGAGGCGTGAGGCGTGAGGCGTGAGGCGTGAGGCGTGAGGCGTGAGGCGTGAGGCGTGAGGCGTGAGGCGTTCAAAAGTGTTGTCGTGAAAACTTCTTCGTCAAGTTTTCGTTATTGACTCCTCACTCCTCGCCGTTATGCGACCGTCAATATTGAACCAACGTCAGAGGTGCTAACCATGATCAACGGATTCATAGCCCTGTATATCTTCATGCTGGCGGCCTTCACCGGCTATGAAGTGATCTCGCGGGTGCCGGTGATCCTGCACACGCCGCTCATGTCCGGCTCCAATTTCGTGCACGGCATCGTGCTGGTGGGCGCCATGGTGGCCCTGGGCGATGCCCGCAACCTGGCGGAACAGATTATCGGTTTCATGGGCGTATTGCTGGCCGCGGGCAATGTGGTGGGCGGTTATGTGTCCACCGAACGCATGCTGGCGATGTTCAAAACCAGCCAGGACAAGCATAAAGGTTCGCGCACATGAATATGCTGCTGTCCGCATCGGTGATCAACAATTTGATTCAGGCCGCCTATTTCATCGCGGCACTATTGTTCATCATCGGCTTGAAGCGCATGAGCTCCCCCAAAGGTGCCAAGAACGGTATTGTCTGGGCGGGTGTCGGCATGCTCATCGCTGGCCTGATTACTTTCCTGTGGCCGGGGATGCACAACTACGGCCTCATGCTTGCCGCCATATTGATCGGCGGCGTGCTGGCCTGGTGGAGCGGACGGCGCGTGCCCATGACCGCCATG
Source organism: Gammaproteobacteria bacterium (assembly GCA_027315405.1). Taxonomy (GTDB): domain Bacteria; phylum Pseudomonadota; class Gammaproteobacteria; order Natronospirales; family REEB76; genus REEB76. Next base: position 8,823 of record DAHUYB010000089.1, read on the forward strand.
CCACAGATGGTGGCGCTTTACAACGGCATGGGCGGCGGCGCGGCCGCCGCCATCGCGGCCCAGGAACTGATCCGCGGCGAACCCATCGCGTTGGCCCCAGCGATTCTGGCGGTCGTGGGCGGCATTATCGGTGCCGTGTCCTTCTCCGGCAGCCTGATTGCCTTCGCCAAGCTCCAGGGACTCATCAAAAAATCCCTGCGTTACCGCCTCCAGCAGATCGTCAACTCTCTGGTGCTGCTGAGTACCCTGGCACTGGGGATCTGGATCATCATGCTGCACGGCACCGCCCCCATGTACGTGGTCATACCGTTCTTCGCCTTGGCGTTGTTGTTCGGTATTCTCGTGACCCTGCCCATCGGCGGCGCCGACATGCCGGTGGTTATTTCCCTCTACAATGCCTGCACCGGTCTGGCGGTGGCCCTCGAGGGTTTCGTGATCGGCAATGCCGCCATGATCATTGCCGGCATGGTGGTGGGTGCGGCCGGCACGCTGCTAACCCAGTTGATGGCGAAAGCCATGAACCGCTCCATCGCCAACGTACTGTTCAGCAATTTCGGCGAGACCGCGAGCGGCAGTGCCGAAGGCGTTAGCGGCAGTCTGAAGCCCATTGATGCCGACGATGCCGGCGTGATGATGGCCTATGCCAACAAAGTCATCATCGTGCCCGGCTATGGCATGGCCGTGGCGCAGGCGCAGCACAAGGTCTGGGAATTGACGCAGCTCCTGCAAAACCGCGGTGTGACGGTGAAATTCGCCATCCATCCGGTAGCGGGCCGCATGCCGGGCCACATGAACGTTTTGCTGGCGGAAGCCGGCGTGCCTTACGATCTGATTGCCGACCTGGAGGACATCAATCCGGAGTTCGCCACCGCTGACGCGGCGCTCATTATCGGCGCCAATGACGTGGTGAATCCCGACGCCCGCAACAAAAAGGACAGCCCCATCTACGGCATGCCGATTCTCAACGCCGACAAAGCCAGGAACGTCATCGTCATCAAGCGCGGACAGGGCCGCGGTTTTTCCGGCATCGAGAACGCCCTTTTTTATATGGATAACACCCGCATGCTCTACGGCGACGGCCAGGAAGCCGTGACACGGCTGATTCAGAGCATCAAGGCCATTGAATAACCTCGCTCATCTGGGCCGGCTTGATTTAAGCTATTCCCATGTGACACAGATGTACCTCTCTTTGTGCTACACTTTCGCTATGAAAACCATTGGAATTCGTGATCTCCGCAACCGGCCCGGCGCCGCCCAGAAAACCCTCGGCAGCGGCGAGGAAGTGGTACTGACCTCCAACGGCCGTCCGGTAGCCGTGATGCTGCCCGTGGACAGCGATACGCTGGACGAAACCATGCAGGCGGTGCGCCGCGCCCGCGGTCAGGTGGCCTTACACACTCTACGCAAATCGGCGCGTACCGAAGGACTCGACAGTTTGTCGGCTGCACAAATAGACAAGCTGGTTGGTGAAGCTCGCCGTGTACGTCGCTCCCGCAAAACCGGCGCCGCCCGCTGATGCGGGTGGTGCTGGATACCAACGTCGTCGTTTCCGGTGTGCTCTCGGAGATGGGTCCGCCGGGGCAACTCCTCGATCTCGCCTTGGCCAGTGAACTGACCTTGGTGGTAGAACCACGCATTCTCGGCGAGTACCGCGAGGTACTTGCGAGGCCCAAACTTCATCTCGACCAAACAGTTGTCGGCGCGTTGCTTGAGACCCTCGATGCCATCGGATTTTCCGTGACCGCCAGTCCCTGGCCACACCGCCTGCCGGACCCCGACGATGAGGTTTTCATCGCCGCAGCTGCCGCAGGAATTGCGACGCTGGTAACGGGGAATATGGCGCATTTCCCACCCGCGTGCCGTGCGGGCCTGCGGGTGTTGACGCCCCGGGAAGCACTGGAAGCTTTGCGGACATCGGCATAAACCCTTGCTCTACGGCGACGGCCAGGAAGCCGCGATGCGCCTGATTCAGGGCATCAAATCACTGGAATGAGCGACATGAAGAAACAATGCTCATCAAACACTCAGAAAACACTTAGAAATTGAGATTCATGAGTATTCATGTGCTCATTCTACTGCTGCTTGTTGCCACGCCTGTTTATGCACATGCTCAGAACCATTCTCAAATGTATGTGTTAAGCACTTTGTATTCCACCGCTGAAAAAGATCAAAATGAAGGCAGATGTACTGAAGCAGTGAAAATTTATGAAACTATCATAAATATCACGACAAGCTGGCCCACCGCATCACCCGCTATTGCGGCGCATGAGATGGTGAACATGGCATCTGCTCTGAACTGTGCAAAACAACCTGAAAGGGGGGGGCAAGCTGTTTTGCTTGAAGCACAGAAAATCTTGAAGCAACACCCAAATACTGCGGACCCGCTCCAAGAAGCGGTGCCCCTTGGAAATCTGGCCGATTCCTATCGCTTACAAGGAAAGTATGCGGATGCTGAAATCAGCTATTTGCAAGCAATGGGAGAAATCAACAGGCATCCACAACCAGATGGTCGTTTTTTTGAAGTTGCCGATAAGGCAGGGCTCTCTCTTAATTTATCTGCAACAACAGAATTGCGCGCTAGCTATACGGCTTCACAATGAAGCCATGAAAACATTTTTAGAACTGTATCCAAAAAATCCAATCCCCGCATCCAAAGCAAAAACAGATTACGACGCATTACTTAAAAAACACCCCTGTGTCTAGCATCAGTTCCAAGTAAACACCCACCCTTGTTTGGTTAAATTGTGTGTTTAACAACCGTTGAATCACCCCGGTGGATGATGCGCATGCCAGCGCCGGCGCAGTTCTTGGCGCTGGGCCGGGGTCATGTTGCGCCAGCGCTGACGCAATGCCTGACGCTTGTCCGGCGGTAGTTGCTGGAATCTCCGGAACTCCTGGCGGATTTTTTGCTGTTCCGGCGGCGGCAGTTGCCGGAAGGCCCGATAACGCTGGCGGATCTGCGCGCGCTCCTGGGGACTCAACTTGCGCCAGTGCTGCATGCGCTGGCGGGCGCGTTTACGCTGCTCGGGGGTCATCTGCGCCCAGCGGTCAGCACCACGCTCCAGGCGCTGCTGACGCTCGGGTGGCAACGTCGCCCATTTAGTTTTCAAGGGCGCGAGCAATTGTTGCTGTGGCGGCGTCAGACTGGACCAGGGAACCGGTCCCGCCGCAGTCGGTGCAGGCCCCGTCGGCGCGTCGGCAAAAACCGGCACGCTGGCGACCACTAATATGCCACCCGCCAGTAGCATTGTTAGCAAGCGTCTCATAGGCTTTGTTCCCGATCACCCGCTTGCTTGGACGGTGGTTGTTTGGCGGGCACTGGTGGTTTACCACCACGGGGCGCCTTTTCCTCGGCGAGCTTGCCAGGATCTATGCGTGCAAACGTCATAGGATCCAGCCACGCACCATCGCTGCCCCGCCACGACCCAAGGAATTCCAGCAGCGCCGGATCCGCCTTGGGCGGTGGCGCAACAGGTTTTTGGTCGGCCGCGAACACCGGGATGGCAAACAGCAAGGCTGTCATCAGCCACCCCTGCTTAACCATTGCTGTTCCCTCCGGAATCGCCCTGGGGTGCATTCTGCTGCTGAGCCTGCAACCAGCGATAGAAATCCATGTCGGCATACATATCCAGGTTGTCGTTACCGAGCACGATGGCCATGTCTTCGGTATTGTTACCGGCGGCGAAGGGCACCACTGGTTGGGAATTCTGATTCCACCAGAGGATACCGCACGCGACCGCCGCCAGCACCACCGCCGCGGCGCCCGTGGGCAAGGTCCAGGAACGCGCGCGCCACCAGGGCGGATGCCGTTCGACAGCCGCCAATGCACGTGCACGCGCCTCGCGCAAACGTCCCAGTACACGGGCGTCAAGCCGGCCGAGACTGTCCACAAAGGCGGTATGCGCCTTGTGGAGAAACGCGGTTTCAGAATTTTGGTTCATAAAATTACCCATGTTCTCCCAGGGTCGCCCGCAAGCTGTGTACCGCTCGTGAGAGATGGGTTTTGACGCTGCCCTCCGAGCAGCCCATGGACTTGGCGGTATCCGCCACATCCAGTCCCTCCAATATACGCAGCATAAAGGCTTCCCGTTGACGGCCCGGCAAGGCCGCCAATGCGGTCCCCAGGGCCTGCATGGCCGCGCCCTGGGCTACCTGCTCGGACGGATCCCTGCCTGCCGGGTCGGCGGCGGCTTCGATGGGGTCCGGTGGATCGTCATCCGCATCCCGTTGGCCGCCGAAGAAACTCATGACCCGGTTGCGGACCACCCGGCGGCGCAGACAGTCGCGAATACGGCTTTGCAGAATGCGATAGAACAGCGGCGGCCACTCTTCTTGGGGACGTTGCGCGTAGCGTTTGGCCAGTTGCAGCATCGCATCCTGGACGGCATCCAGGGCGTCGTCCGGGTTGCGCAAGGCCATCTGGGCGATGCGGAAGGCGCGCCGTTCCACGCTGGCCAGAAATGCGTTCAGATGGGTTGCGCTATCCAGAAAACCCCCGTCAAACCAGCGGCTGACTGTTTCCTCACACTCGCCAAACGCGGACCCGGCGGGGCCGTACCGCCGACGTCAAAGGTTATCATGCTCACCGGTCGCCGTGGATTCAGGCAGTTTGGTGCTGCGCAAACTGCGGGAGCTGCAAACCGGTGGCGCAAGTGCTTGATTCAAATTTCAACGCGTTGATTCCCATGAAAAATATCGACGGACAAAAATTACTCAAACTAACAGTCCCGCGCAAAGTCTGCGGAATAACCGTGCTTCCTGACAAGGCATCCACAAGCTTATCCACAGATTGTGTGGATAAAAAAGCCGGCCGGTGAAATCCACACTACCGTCTTATCTGCGCGTGGCGGTGCCCTCACCGTTGCATGGCCATTTCGACTATCTGCCGCCGGCAGAATCAACTGCAGACTCGCTTCTCCCGGGTATGCGGGTGCGGGTACCTTTCGGCAAACGCCAGATGGTCGGGGTGCTGCTGGAAATCGCCAGCCATACGGAGGTTCCGGCCAGCCGGCTGAAACGCGCGCACCGGGTACTGGATGACACACCCCTGATTCCCGCGGACATGCTGGCACTGGCCCGTTGGGCGGCGGATTACTACCACCATCCTATCGGTGAAGTGATTCAGGCGCTGCTGCCGGTCTCCCTGCGTCAGGGCAAAACGGTTGTCTCGCAGACTGACAGCGTTTGGCGACTCACGCCCGCGGGTGCGCAAACGCATGCCACGGAGTTCAAGCGCGCACCCAAGCAATTGGCGCTGCGGCAACTGCTTGCGCAACATCCCGAAGGCCTGGATGCCGCAACCCTGGAGGTCCACTATCAGCACTGGGCCACGCCGTTGAATAGGCTGGTAAAGCGCGGCTGGGTAGCAAAGATTCGGCGTCCTCCTGAGCATGCAGGCACCCAGGTTCCCGATGTGCAGGTCGCGCTCAATACTGCGCAAGCGCTGGCAGCGGGGAAAATCCGCGCTGCGCTAGGAAGTTTCCAGGCATTCCTGCTGAATGGGGTTACCGGCAGCGGCAAGACCGAGGTCTATCTGCAGGTTATCGCAGAAACACTGCTGCGTGGTCGGCAGGCGCTGGTGCTGGTGCCGGAAATCGGTCTCACGCCGCAGTTGCTCGAACGTTTCCGTGCACGCATCGGCACGGTGGCGGTGTTTCATTCAGGGCTGAGTGACGGTGAGCGGCTGGCCGCCTGGCTCGCAGCACGCGATGGTCGGGTACCGGTGGTGGTCGGCACACGCTCGGCGGTATTTGTGCCGCTGAAGAATCCCGGGATGATCGTTGTGGATGAAGAACACGACACCTCGTTCAAGCAACAGGAGGGTTTCCGTTACTCGGCCAGGGATATCGCGGTGGTGCGCGCCCAGCGGCAGTCCATCCCGATTGTGCTGGGATCCGCAACGCCTTCATTGGAATCACTGCACAACGTAAACCAGCTGCGTTACGCGCACCTTGAGTTGCCGGAACGCGCGGGTAATGCCCGGCATCCACTCCTGCGTTTATTGGATATCCGCAGCCGGCCGCTGGATGAAGGTCTATCCGATCTGCTGCTGGATGCAATGCGCCGGCATCTCGGCACGAATGGTCAGGTACTGCTGTTTCTCAACCGCCGCGGTTATGCCCCCACGAGCATGTGCCATGCCTGCGGTCAGACCCTGCAGTGTCCGCGCTGCGATGCGCGCCTGACGCTGCACCGCAACCACCGCCTGCAATGCCATCACTGCGGTGCCGAACGGGCGTTACCCGTGCGTTGCGGAACCTGCGGGGGCACGGATTTTGGTCATTTCGGTCAAGGCACCGAGCGCATCGAGCGGGCACTGGAACGCTTGTTCCCGGACACCGGCATCGCGCGCATGGATCGTGACAGCACCCGCCGCAAAGGCAGCCTGGAAAACTTGTTGCACGCTGTGCGCAGCGGCGCATATCGGATCTTGGTGGGTACCCAGATGCTCGCCAAGGGTCATGACTTCCCCCAGGTCACGCTGGTGGGCATTCTGGATGCCGATCAGGGCCTGTTCGGCGTGGATTTCCGCGCCAGTGAACGCATGGCCCAGCTCATCGTCCAGGTGGCGGGCCGCTCCGGACGCGCCGAGCGCCCCGGCGAAGTGCTGATCCAGACCTATCATCCGGACCACCCGCTGCTCACTCACTTGGTACGCGAGGGTTACGCCAGTTTTGCCGCCCTCGCCCTTAACGAACGCCGTGTGGCCGGCTTGCCACCCTGCGCCGCCATGGCGCTGCTGCGCGCCGAGGCCACCGCCGCAAATCCACCGCGGGTTTTTTTGGAAGCAGCAAAATCCGCGCTCGCGCCCCACTGCGGCCGGCAGGTACAACTCCTGGGTCCGGCGCCGGCGCCCATGGAGCGCCGCGCTGGTCGTTATCGCGCGCAACTGTTGCTGTTGGCCTCGCAGCGCGCACTTTTGCAGCAGGCACTGGCCACCGCGCTGCCGGCACTGGCAGTGCTCAAGGAAGCACGTCGCGTGCGCTGGTCCCTGGATGTGGATCCCGCCGAGACCTACTGAAATATCGGTGCACGCGCTACAACCCCAACAGGGCAGACGGTAGAATTCAGCCTTGGTTTTGCATATCCGCTGGCAGGAACCTTAAATCTGTGAAACAACCGCTTGAAAGTCTCCTGCACGCGACGCTCACAAACTTGACGGGTGACCTGTTCCCGAAAGCTGCTCTGCCCGAAGGTCCACTGTTGGAACGCACCCGCGACCTTGCGCACGGCGACTTCGCCACCAATGTCGCCTTGGTGCTCGCCAAACGCGCCGGCAGGCAGCCGCGGGAACTCGCCCGGGCGATCATTGCGGCACTGCCAAAATCCGAACTCATCTCCAAAGTTGAGATCGCCGGTCCCGGCTTCATCAATTTCTCCCTGGCAGCCTCCGCCTATCATGCAGAACTGAAGACGCTATTGGCGGCCGGCGCGGCTTACGGCCGCAATCAGGCGGGCGCTGGCGGACACGCCATGGTGGAATTCGTGTCTGCCAATCCCACCGGACCGCTGCACGTGGGGCACGGACGCGGCGCGGCGGTGGGCGATTGCCTGTGCCGTTTGTTGACTGCCACCGGCTGGGCGGTGACCCGCGAGTTTTATTACAACGATGCCGGACAACAAATAGATAACCTGGCGTTGTCGGTGCAGGCACGCTGCAAGCGCATCGAACCCGGCCAGCCCGGCTGGCCCAAGGACGGTTACCGTGGCGAATACATTCAGGATGTGGCCAACGCCTACCTGGCACGGCAGACCGTACACGCTGACGGCAGCAGTGTCACCGCTGGCGCTGACGCCGATGATCTGGACGCCATCCGGCGTTTCGCAGTGGCCTATCTGCGCCATGAACAGGATCTGGACCTGCGCGCCTTCGGCGTGGAGTTCGATGTTTATTACCTGGAATCCTCCCTGTATACCGAGGGCCGCGTGCAGCAAACGGTGCGTGCGCTCATCGAGCACGGTCATACCTATGAGAAAGACGGTGCTCTGTGGCTCAAGACCACCGATTTCGGCGATGACAAGGACCGGGTCATGCGCAAATCCGACGGCAGCTACACCTATTTCCTGCCGGACGTGGCCTATCACGTAAGCAAATGGCAGCGTGGTTACATCCGCATGATCAACGAACAGGGCGCCGATCATCATTCCACCATCCTGCGCGTACGTGCCGGCCTGCAGGCACTGGAAATGGGTATTCCCAAAGGCTGGCCGGAATATGTTTTGCACCAGATGGTGACGGTGATGCGCGGCGGCGCGGAAGTGAAACTCTCAAAACGCGCCGGCAGCTACGTTACGTTGCGCGACCTCATAGACGAAGTGGGCCGCGACGCCACGCGCTATTTCCTGGTGGCGCGCAAGGCCGACTCACAGCTCACTTTCGATATTGACCTGGCGCGTTCCCAAACCAATGAGAACCCAGTGTACTACATCCAGTACGCGCATGCGCGCATCGCCAGCGTGTTCCGCCAGTTGGCGGAAAAGGGGTACACATGGAATGTCAAAAATGGCAAAGCCAATCTGGCACAACTGACACAAACTCACGAACAGGCGTTACTCGTGAACCTGTCGCGCTTCCCGGAAATGCTGGAGACCGCGGCGCGCAATTTGGAACCGCATCTCATGGCTCAGTACCTGCGGGAACTGGCCAATGATTTTCACACCTATTACGACGCCCACACTTTCATCGTGGAAGACGCGGCCCTGCGGGATGCACGTCTGACACTCATCACCGCTGCCAGACAGGTGCTGCAGAACGGGTTGGCGCTCCTGGGTGTATCGGCGCCGGAGTCCATGTGAAGGCCGGAACAGGGTGATGCTCGCCCTCACCCCCGAGAGCCGTGGCAACCAGCTCTCCCGCCGGGAGAGGCCACGCACAAAACCCCGTGAGGGTGGTAACGTGCAGCGGTGTGTAAGGACGATACGCGGGATTCCCTGACATGGCCAAAGATTACAAGTACAGCCCCAAACCCAAGGACAAGCCAGCCAGGAAAAGCGAGGGTTTCCCGGGTTGGGGTTGGTTCGTCTTCGGTATCGTGGTGGCCGTGGTGGTCATCAAGGGTGCCCCCGAAGTTTGGATAAAAGTGGAACGGCGCATCAATCCCGCGGCCACGGAGCGGGCAAAAACATCAACCCAGGCGGCTTCCAAAGCGCCCGTTGCCAGCAGCGCACCGGCGGCACCCCATTTCGATTTCTACAAGCTGCTGCCGTCCTTCCAGGTGGTGATCCCGAGCCAGGACAAGGAAATCCGTTCCGGCGATGTGCCCGGCCCCGTGAGCCAACCCGGCACTTACATCCTGCAGGTGGGTTCGTTTCAGAGCTATGCCGAAGCTGACAAGCTCAAAGCCAATCTGGCGCTGATGGGTGTCGAATCCAGTATCCAGCAGGTCAAGGTCAATAACGGCAGCACTTGGAACCGGGTGCGTATCGGCCCCATCCAGAGTCTTTCCCAGCTCAACGCACTACGCGCCAAACTCGCGCACAACCACATCGAACCGCTGGTCATCAAAACCAATTAACGTCCATTCGTACATTCCTGCCTGTGAATGCAGGGGCATCCATGTATTACCGCGCCGTCACCAGCCTCTACCCGACAACAGATTTCCTGCTCCTCGCCTAAAGACGGCGTGCATAACGCAGGGTATCCATCACCACCAGGAACGAACACGCGATCAACAGCCCAACCGCCAGCCATTCGTTCAGCGGCTGCGCAACGAACAAACTGGCAATCCCCAAAGCGCACAGAAAGATACAGCCATGCAACATGCGCCGTGCAAAATATTTGTTGATGCGGTACCAGTGTTCCTCCGATTCGAATGTCCGGGAGATGCGTATTCCATAAAGCCAGTTAGGCGGGATTTTCTCGAATAGCAAAGGCAGGCTGAAGAGTGCGAAAAGCACGGCGAAACCGAGCAGCAATGCCGCCAATAACGCATTATGGGGTGACAACGGGAATAAGTGCCTCATCCGCCTTCATCCTCATTGCCCAGCTGGCGGAAATCAATTCCCAGGGAATTGAGCTTGCGATACAGATGCGTGCGCTCCATGCCTACGCGTTCGGCGAGCTTGCCCACTTTGCCGCCGCACAGTTGCAATTGCTGTTGCAGATAGGCGCGCTCGAAATGCTCGCGGGCCTCGCGCAACGGCATGGCCAGAAGATCCTGTTTGACCAACGGTTCGTCAGCGCTGTAAGGCTCGAGGGCGCTTTCCACATCCTCCAGGGACACTTCGCTTTCGTCGCCGAGCATCAGGCAACGCTGCACCAGATTCTTGAGCTCCCGAAGGTTGCCCGGCCAGGGATAATTACGCAGGCGATTCTGGGCCGCCACGCTGAAACGGCGGTATTTGAGATCGCCGCTGTCGGCGAATGCGTCGGTGTAATAACGCAGCAATTCCGGCACGTCTTCACGGTATTCCCGCAAGGGAGGCACGCGCACCGCGACGCCTTCCAGGCGCGCATAGAGATCGCCGCGGAAGCGCCCATCAGCCACCCGATTTTCAATCTCCGGCCGTGCTGAAGACAGTATGCGCAGTTCCAGGATCTGAGAGGTGCGCCCGCCAAGGCGTGTGTAACTCTGCTGTTCCAGCACTTTCAGCAGTAATTGCTGTACTTGCGGCAGCATATCGGTTAGGTCGTTCAGGAACAAAGTGCCTTCGCGCGCCTCATCCAACCACCCGGGTTCGACGCGTCCCTCCGGTTCACGTCCCAAAAACTTAATTTCGATTTCATCGGCAGACAAACCCGTGAGTACCACATTCACAAACGGCCCGGCAGCGCGCGGACTGAGGGCGTGAATATGGCGAGCGATGCTTTCGCGCCCGGTTTCCGGCTCACCTACCAGTAGCACCGCCGTTTCATGGGGCGCCACCCGCCGACATTGATCACGCAGGATCTGCATGGGCCGGCTTTTCCCCAGGGGTTCCAGCGGCGATTGCGGTCCGCGGCCGGCGCGCTGCGTGCGCGCTTGACGACCCACCTCAATGGCATGCCCCACTGTACGCAGCAGTTTGGCAAGCGACAGGGGTTTTTCCACGAAATCCAGCGCACCCAGTTTAGTGGCCTCGATGGCGGTCTCGACGGTACCGTGGCCGGACATCATCACCACCGGGAATGACAGTGGGGTTTCACGGCTCCATTCCTTGAGCAAACTGATGCCGTCCATGTCAGGCATCCAGATATCCAGCAACACCAGATCAAGATCGTGCTGGGCATGGGCTGCGCGCGCTTCCGCGGCGTTGCTGGCCACGCGCACCTCATAGCCTTCTTCGGTGAGAATCTCCCGAACCATGTCACGGATGTCCGCTTCATCGTCCACCACCAGAATTTGTGAGGCTCGCATGCTTTCCTCCTAGCCGCCGGAGTGCCGCCGCAGGCCGCCGAGCAGCGCACTGGTGCGCCCTTCCTCGGTGACCGGCAGACGGATGATAAGGCGCGCGCCGCCTTCGGAATTATTGTGGGCGCGGATACTGCCGCCGTGTTCCTCGGCGAGTTTTTTCACAATGGCGAGACCCAGACCGGTGCCCTTGGGTTTGCTGGTCACATAAGGCTCGAATGCCTTGCCGAGGATATCGGTATTGAAACCTGGACCGTTATCCTCCACCACGATCTCCGCCATCTGTTCAGCGCCGCGGTGATAATAATGCGTGGTGATCTTCACCCGCCCGCCCTTGCGCCCTTCCAATGCCTCTTGGGCATTCTTGAGCAGATTGTGCAGCATCTGGCGCATGCGGCCGGCGTCGGCATACACCGGCGGCAAGGCTTCGTCAAATTGGAGTTGGATCACCACGCCTGATTCACGCACGCGATAGAGTTCCGCCACCTCCCCCACCAGCGCGTTGAGATCCAGCGGCGTGAACTCCAATGCCGGGGTGCGTGCATATTCGCTGAAGGCATTGACCATGGATTTCATGGCCTCTACCTGCTGAACGATGGTGTGGGTGGCACGATCCAGCACATCCTCGTCCTCGCCCTTGAGCTTGCCCAGGTATTTGCGGCGCATGCGTTCAGCCGCGAGCCGTATGGGAGTGAGCGGGTTCTTGATTTCATGAGCCAGGCGCCGCGCCACCTCACCCCAGGCGGCATCGCGCTGCGCTTCGATAAGCACGGTCAGGTCATCGAATACGATGACGTGGCCCGGAGGCGCCTCGCCGCTGCCGGGCAAAGTAGTACAACTCACCATCAGCATGCGCCGTCCGCCGGAACCCTGCAGCAGCATTTCCTCACGCCATTCCGTTTCTCCGGCTTCAAGATGTGCACGGCAAGCGCTTACGAATTGGCCAAACAGCGACCCCGCGCCGCTCAATGGTGTCAGGGATTTATTCAAATGCTGCTGCAGCTCTACACCAAGAATGGCAGCGGCAGCGGGATTGATGGTCTTGAGTATCAGATCAGCGTCAATGGAGATCACGCCGGAGGACAGGCGTGTCAGTACCGCCCCCAGATAACTGCGTTCGTTTTCCACCTGGGCACGACTGCGGCGCGCAGCTTCCTGCGCCAATGACAGCCGCTGGATCATTTCATTGAATGATGAAACCAGGTAGCCGACCTCGTCGCGCGAAGGCAACGGCAAACGCCTGCTGAAATCACCGCGCGCCACACTGCGAGTACCCTCTACCAGATTCTGAATGGGCTCCACAAGTTTACGGGCGGCCACGAATGCGACCCACACGGCCATCAGCACCGACAACAGCAATACCAGCGACAAGGTCAGCATGAAACTGTACTTGAGCGGCTGTCGCAGCACCGTGAGTTCGCGGTAATTGGAATAAGCTGCCTGCACCCGGTTGGCGAGATCGCTTTGTTGATCGGCCACCGGAAAAATCGCCTGTAGTACTTCCGGGCGCCACCACAGCCCCCCCACGATCACCGGTACCAGCGCACGGATGTGCAAGCCATTATCACCCGCAGGATCCAGCCCGACATAGACATGGCCGCTGCGCGCCCGCATGAGCATCTCCTGCCCCGGTAAATCCGGGATCAACTGTGCCGGCAGCTCGGAACTGGTGGCGATGATATGCCCATCCTCACCGCTCAATAGGGTAAGTTCGGCGGCACCGTTTTGTTGCCGCAGCATGTTCATTTCTACCGCCACATCGCGGGGTGCGGTCACAGCGAGTGCATTGCCTATCGTCTGGGTACGTGTCAGCAGTTCCCGGACGCGCAATTGCAGGGCGGTGCGCGACAACTCGATGGCGTCACCCAGGGCCCGTTCCACGCGCACGTCAAACCAGGAATCAATGCCACGGCTGATAAATTGCACGGAAAAATAATACACCAGCACCACCGGCACGATGGCCAGCGCCACGAACATGACAACCAGCCGCGTGGTCAGCCGTGAACCGATGACGTTGCGCCGGTATTGCAGAATCAGCCGTACCAGGTTGAAACCGATGATGATCAGCAGTATTCCCACGGCGATGGCGTTTAGCAGCAGCAAGCCGCCGTGGAGACGATCGAAATCCATCGAATTCTGCGTGCTTTTGCTCAACAGAATAAGCGATACCAGCATGACGATCATGCCGGCGGCGATCACCAATGGCATCAGGTAACGTTTCATGAGGCGAGCACCCACGCGTACCAGTCACTGGACAGATCCCAACCCTTGAACCATGAAGCAATGAGCTTCAGCGGACCGGGAAAATCCGTGATATCGAGCACCGCGCGCATGCGGATCGTGTAGCGGGTGCGCGGTTCCAGCAGACTCGCGTCAATTACCGGCAGGTCGTTCACCTGGCCGAGGCTGGTAACGGCATCCCGATAACTGACGAAACTCTGCTGTTCACCGCTGTTCAGATTCTTGATGATGAAACGGCGGGTGAGCGGATGATAACTGATCTGAAAGCGTTCGGTGAGCGTTGCCACGGTCTTGTCCCAAATGAAGCTGCGGTGTTTGATCACTTCGATCTGCCACTCCACCGTCAGCGGCACGCCGTTTTCGAGTGCGTTAAGCGCATCCTGACTCATGTCCAGATCCACGTCGGCACTCAGATAATAAACGCCGTTCAACAGTTCCGTATAGGCGGTGCGAATTACGAAGCCGCCCCGGCTATCATCCGCACCCGCGGCTGACGCCAGACAGCCCACAACCAGAATGCAGACCAGCGCTGTCATCGCGGTGCGACGCAGGCCCAGGGTGAAACTGGATGTGTACATCATGCGTCAGAATTTCCCTCGGGTTTTTTCCATGCAAGCATAATAGAATCCGTCCATGCCGTTTTGACCCGTGAGTATTTGCCGGCCGGGAAGCTTGCTTACGCCCCACCGGGCATTAAATCCCACCGGTTTCGCATCTGCATGCGCCTCCAGGAACGCCCGCGCCTGCTCGGCATTTTCCTCGCAGAATACCGAGCAGGTGGCGTATAGCAGCTTACCGCCGCCGGCCAGCAACGGCCAGAGTGCCGCGAGCAGACGCGCCTGCAGCACTACCGCGGCGCTGACGTCTTGGGGACGGCGGTGCGCCTTGATATCGGGATGACGGCGGATCACGCCGCTGGCGCTGCAGGGAGCATCCAGCAGGATGCGCTGGAAGGCCTGGCGGTCCCACCAGTCCCCCGGATGCACGGCGTCAGCCGTCAAAACCTTCGTCGACAAGCCCAGACGCCGCAGATTCTCATGGATTTTGTCGACCCGTGCCGCGTCATTATCGAGAGCCACTACCTCGCCCGCATCAGGATAACGCTCCAGCAAATGACAGGTCTTGCCGCCGGGGGCGGCGCAAGCGTCCAGGACACGCATACCCGGTTGCACGTCCAGCAGTCCCGCAGTCAGTTGCGCGGCTTGGTCCTGCACTGAAAATTTCCCGGCGGCAAAACCAGGCAGCGTTTCCACATTCAGCGGTGTGGCCAATGCCAGCCCATCCGCGGAAAATTCACAGGGTTGCGCCATGATACCGTTGGCGGCGAACTCCTCCAGCAACGCGGCGCGCGTAACCAACCGGCGATTGGCACGCAACGTAAGCGGCGGCCGCTGGTTGTCTGCCGCAAGAATAGACTTCCAGTCCTGAGGCCAGTCTGCCTGAATGCGTTCTATGAACCACTTTGGATGCGCATAAAGCGCTTCGGGATTATTGGACAACTCGGCTTGGAATCCCGCCTGTTCACGCTGAAAGCGACGCAGCACGGCATTCACCAGTTTTACCGCCCAGTCCTTGTGCAGGTAGCGGCAGGCTTCGGCGGTTTCCTTGAAAGCCGCATGCGCCGGTATGCGCATTTCCGTGAACTGATAAAGCCCCAGTAGCAGCAGCGCGTGTATGTCGAGATCAAGAATCTTGAGCGGTTGCTGTAGCAAGCGTGCAAGCCAAAATTCCAGCCGTGGCTGGAAACGCAAGCTGCCATAACAGAGTTCCTGCAACAGCGCGGCATCGCGTCCCTTGAGCGTGGCTGGCTTTAGCTGACGGATCGCGCTGTTCAGATAGAGGCCGTCACGCAGCACGGCTACCAGCACGGTCGCCGCAATCGCACGCACCGATATCTCCGCCATCAGATGAAATGTTCGCCCAGGAGTGCACGGCCACGGGCGAAATCGGCCGCCGGCATGCGGCGCCCGCCCGCGGCTTGCAGTTCCTTGATACGCAACACGGCTTTCCCCGTGGCCACGTCAATGCCTTCGGACCCGACATTGATCACCGTCCCCGGTGTAGCGGCTGCTGCCGCGGAAATTGCCTGCGCACCCCAGATACGCAGCCACTCTCCACGCCAATGGGTATACGCCACCGGCCATGGATTATAGGCACGCACCCCGCGTGCGATCTCCGCGGCCGGCGACATCCAATCCACATGCGCTTCTGCACGCGTGAGCTTGGCGGCGTAGGTCGCTGCGGATTCATTTTGCGGCACGCGCGTCACCTCCGGCAGCGCCGCCAGCAGTTCAACCATGGCCGCCGCGCCCAGCGTTGCCAGCCGCTCATGCAGGCTTTGGGCGGTATCGTCATCACGAATGGCGGTCCTGCGCACGTCCAGCATGTCGCCGGTATCCAGCCCCTGATCCATCTGCATGAGGGTAACGCCGGATTCCGTGTCGCCAGCCAGGATGGCGCGTTGTATGGGTGCCGCCCCGCGCCAGCGCGGCAGCAGTGAGGCATGAATGTTGATACAACCATAGCGCGGAACTGCAAGCACCGCAGCAGGTAACAACCGCCCATAGGCCGCCACCACCATGACATCGGCTGCAGCTGTTTCCAATTGCAGACGGGCGGCGGCAGACTTGAATGTTGCGGGCTGCTGTATAGGAAGAGAATGCTCCGACGCGCAACGCTTGATGGGCGAGGCCATGAGTTTGCGGCCGCGGCCCGCGGGCCGGTCCGGTTGAGTCCATACACCGACGATTTCATGGCGCGTTTTGAGCAATGCGTCCAGAGCCGGTACGGCAAATTCCGGCGTACCTGCAAAAGCGACGCGTAATGGCCTGGTCATGTGCGGCCTGCAGACGATGGGAATTTGGCTGGAAAGAAAGCGCTCAGATTGCCGGCGCGGTGTCGCGCACGCCCTCGCGTTCATCGCGTTGTTCTTTTTCCAGTTTCCTGCGGATGCGTTGGCGTTTGAGTTCTGAGAGGTAATCCACGAACAGCTTGCCGTCCAGATGATCGATCTCGTGCTGGATGCACACCGCCAGCAGGCCATCGGCGTCGAATTCCAGCGCCTGGCCATCGCGGTCCAGGGCGCGTACCCGAACGCGTTCGGCGCGCTCCACTTCCTCGAACACCCCCGGCACCGACAAACAGCCTTCCTGCATCTTCTCCTTGCCGTCGCGGCTGAGAATTTCCGGATTGATGAACACCTGTGGTGCATCGCCGTGCTCGGAGACATCCACCACGATTACCCGCTGATCCACGCCCACCTGGATGGCGGCCAGACCGATGCCGGGCGCCGCATGCATGGTTTCCAGCATGTCGGTCGCCAGCTGGCGGATCTCTGCGGTCACTGCCGCGACCGGCTTGGCGCGAAGGCGCAGGCGGGAATCGGGGTAATGCAGGATGGTGAGCAAGGCCATGGTGCTATCCGGATGGGGTGGGTAACCCTCATTGTTCAAGGGGGGCCGTTTTATTCCTCATGCACTTTTGCACAAAATGCTGCTAAAGTTATGATGCCATTAAAAAGTTGCCCGGCAGCCCTACAAGTTCAGGGAGCCCGCCGCTGCCGCGGGAGGGCCTGGAAACCGTGGGGATTTGTCAGGCGAGTCGTGGAGATTGACCGATGAAAGATTATAACGCGACCCGCTGCCTAACTGCCCTATGCTTGGCGGGCTTGCTGGTAGCCTGCGCCAGCGCTCCGAAAAAGCCGCAACCCGCTCCGGCCGCACCTCCGCCTCCGCCGCCCGCGCCCCTGGCACAGACCCCGCCGGTGGCCCCGCCGCCGGTGGTAATACTGCCCCAGGCACCCCGCACCTATGTGGTCAAGAAGGGCGACACTCTTTGGGGCATCGCCTCCCTGTATCTGCAGGATCCCTGGCGCTGGCCCGACATCTGGTATGCCAATCCGACCATCAAGAATCCCCATCTCATCTATCCGGGCGACGAGTTGATACTGGGTTATATCAACGGCCATCCAACGCTCACAGTGGTACGTAACGGCCAGGTGGTCAATGAAACTGCCGCGGCCGCAACCAGTCTGCCGGTGGTAAAGCTCGAACCTCAGATACGTTACCAGCCCCTTAATCAGGCCATCCCGACAATCCCGCTGAATTCCATTCGCCAATTCCTGAGCGGCACCCGCGTGGTCAGCAAGGGCGAACTCGAGCATGCCGGGTATCTGTTGCGCTCGCTGGACGGTCGCCCGGCAGTGGGTTTGGGCGGCGAAGTCTATGCCCGCGGCCTCAAACCCGCCGATGGCAGCCGCTATAACCTGTACCGGCTGGGTGAAAAATATGTGGATCCCGAGAGCGGCGATACTTTGGGTTATCAAGCCACTTACATTGGCGACGGCAATGTCGAGCACTGGGGCGATCCCTCAAAAGTTCTGCTCACATCCACCGCTCAGGAAGCCATGGCCGGCGACCGTTTCCTGCCCGTGATTTCCCAGCAACTCAACCAGGATTACTTGCCGCATCCCCCCGCCAAACCGGTCAAGGGTGACATCATTGCGGTCCTCGGCGGCGTCGCGGAAATCGGCCAATATCAGGTGGTGGTACTGGACCGCGGCACCCAAGCGGGTCTCGATGCCGGCACGGTGCTCGGAATTTACGGACGTGGCAAGAAAATCAGCGATCCTTATGCCTTCGACGGCCTGAGCGATTCGGTGAAACTACCCGAGGAGCGCGAAGGCACACTCTTGGTATTCCGCACCTATCCAAAGGTCAGCTATGGTTTGGTGATGGACGCCAAGCGCGAAATGCACCTGCTGGATGTGGTCAAGAATCCGTAACCCCCAAGGGGAATTGGGAAATAGACGCACAGGAAGCGAACTATTGGCTGGCCCTGGTCCGGACTCCCGGTCTGGGACCCGCCGGTTTCTCGGCTCTGCTGGCCCGCTGCGGCTCGCTGGCCGCAATCTTCGCCACTGCCTCCCATGAACTCTCCGGTCTTGCGGAAAACACCCGTGCTGGGCTCGAAAATCCCGATTGGGCGGCCATAGATAAAGACCTGCGCTGGCTCGAAAATGCCGGTGCCACCCTGCTGCCCTGCACCGATCCCGCCTATCCGTCCCTGCTCAGGCAGATTGCCGATCCGCCCATGGTTCTGTTTGTGCGCGGCGATGTCAGCCTCCTCGGCAACCCACAGCTGGCCATGGTCGGCAGCCGCAATCCCAGCACCGAGGGCCGGCGCAACGCCGAGGAATTCGCCGCTTATCTGGCGCGCTGCGGACTCTGCATTGTGAGCGGTATGGCTCTCGGCATTGATGCCGCCAGCCATCGCGGCGCTCTCAAGGATGGCGGCACAACCATCGCCGTCTGGGCCACTGGCCTCGATAAACCTTATCCGCCAAGTCATCGGGAACTGGCCGAGGAAATCGCGGCCCGAGGATTGCTGATCTCGGAATTCCTCCCCGGTACGCCGCCACTGCCGCACAATTTTCCACGCCGCAACCGCATTATCAGCGGTCTTTCCGTGGGCACGCTGGTGGTGGAAGCGGCGCACACCAGCGGCTCGCTCATCACCGCGCGTCTCGCCAGCGAACAGGGCCGTGAAGTTTTTGCTATCCCCGGCTCCATCCATAATCCGCTGGCGCGTGGTTGTCACCGCCTGATCCGCGAAGGCGCGAAACTGGTGGAATCAGCCGGCGACATTCTCGAGGAACTCGCGCCCTTGTTGAAACTCGAACCGGCAAATCTGGCAAACGCCTTGCCCATGCCGGTGACTGATGCAGACGATCCCGAGTATCGGCTGCTCTTGAATTCCATGGAGCATGCACCCACTTCGGTGGACTCGCTGGTGGAACGCACTGGATTGACGCCCGACGTGGTTTCCTCCATGCTGCTGATGCTCGAGCTTCAGGGCCAGGTGGAAGCAACGCCGGGCGGACATTATTCCCGGGTAATAAAGAGGCCGACGTCATGATGAAAGAGAACGTACTTGACGTGCTCATGTACCTGTTCGAAAACTACCTGGATGACGACGAGGAAGAAACCGAGAGCGATCGCGAATCCCTGACGGTGGAACTGGAAGAAGCCGGCTTTCCAAAATCCGAAATCAACAAAGCCTTCGATTGGCTGGAAAATCTGGCACAGAATCCGCCGGCATCCGAACCGTCGCTCAACCGCCACGATGGTTTCCGCGTGTACGCCGAACAGGAATTCACGCGGCTCACCACCGAGTGCCGCGGCTTCATTCAATATCTGGAAAACATCGGCATCCTCGAGGCCGCGCAACGCGAAGTGGTCATTGACCGTATCATGGCGCTGGAGAACAACGAGATTGATCTCGAACAAGTGAAATGGATCATCCTCATGGTACTGTTCAACCACCCAGGACAGGAAGACGCGTATTCCCGCATGGAAGATCTGGTGTTTGACGACGCATTCGGCGTGATGCACTAAGCGCCGCTGGACAGCCACAGCGTGCCGGCGCGGCGGCATGTGTTTCCGCCGCCGAGGCCCCCCAAAGTCCTACGGACTTGCCGCCGCGATGCGGTTTGTAGTATTGCTGTATATATATGAGTGAAAACCTAGTCATTGTTGAATCCCCCGCAAAAGCCAAAACCATCAAGAAGTACCTGGGCAAGGGCTTCGAGGTATTGGCCTCCTACGGCCACGTGCGCGATCTGGTGCCCAAGGAGGGCGCCGTCGACACCGAAAATGATTTCTCCATGAAATACGCGCTCATCGAGCGCAATGAAAAGCACGTTGACGCCATCGCCAAGGCCCTCAAGAAGGCCGGGGCGCTGTACCTCGCCACCGACCCGGATCGCGAAGGCGAGGCCATTTCCTGGCATCTTTACGAAATCCTCAAGGAGCGTGGCGCCCTCGAGGACAAAGACGTGCATCGGGTGGTGTTTCACGAAATCACCCAGCGGGCCGTGAACGACGCGGTGGCCCATCCGCGCCCTCTGTCCACGGAACTGGTGAATGCCCAACAGGCGCGCCGCGCCCTGGATTACCTGGTGGGCTTCAACCTCTCGCCGCTGTTGTGGAAAAAGATCCGCCGCGGCCTGTCCGCCGGCCGGGTGCAGTCGCCGGCGCTGCGGCTCATCTGCGAGCGCGAGGATGAAATTGAGAAATTCAAGATCGAGGAATACTGGAGCATCGCCGCCAACGCGGAGAAAGATGCGCAAGCTTTCGGCGCACGGCTTTACCAGTACGCCGGGCAGAAGGTGGAACAGTTCACCTTCCGCGACGAGCAATCCACGCGCGCCGCGGAACAGGCCTTGCTCAAATCCGCCGGCGGCAAACTCACGGTGGCCTCGGTTGAAAAGAAGCAGCGCAAGCGCAATCCGGCGGCACCCTTCACTACTTCCACCTTGCAACAGGAAGCCTCGCGCAAATTGGGTTTCGGCGCACAGCGCACCATGCGCACCGCCCAGCAGTTGTATGAAGGCATAGACCTCAGCGGCGAAGGCGCCGTGGGTCTCATCAGCTACATGCGTACCGACTCCGTGAACTTGGCCGCCGAAGCCGTGGCGGAGATCCGCGAGGTCATCGTTAAACGCTATGGCGAGGATCACCTGCCGGAATCCCCGCGCATCTACAAGACCAAATCCAAGAACGCCCAGGAAGCCCACGAAGCCATCCGCCCGACCTCCGCGGCGCGCGCCCCGGAAGATATTCACGGGAAACTCACCGAGGAACAGCGCAAGCTCTACGAACTCATCTGGAAACGCACCATCGCCTGCCAGATGGAGCAGGCGGTATTCGACACCGTCACCGCCGATCTGGATGCCGGCCACGACAGCACTTTCCGCGCCACCGGTTCGGTGATGGTGGTGCCGGGCTTCATGGCGGTGTACCAGGAAGGTCATGACGACAATGTCGGCGATGAAGAGGAACGTCTGCTGCCGCCGCTCGAGACCGGCGAAACTATCGCCCTCAAAGACATCCAGTGTGATCAGCATTTCACCGAGCCGCCACCGCGTTATACGGAAGCCAGCCTGGTGAAGGCGTTGGAAGAGTACGGCATCGGCCGGCCCTCGACCTATGCCACCATCATCTCCACGCTGCAACAACGCGAGTATGTGGAAATGGACCGCAAACGTTTCAAACCCACGGATGTGGGCCGCGTAGTCAGCAAATTCCTGACGGAGCACTTCACCCAGTACGTGGACTACGACTTCACCGCAAAAATGGAAGACGAGCTGGATGCGGTCTCCCGCGGCGAAAAGGAATGGGTGCCGGTGATGCACGAGTTTTGGGATCCGTTCAAGAAGCTGGTGGACCACAAGGAAGAAAACGTTTCGCGCAAGGACGTGACCACGGAAAAAATGGACGAGAACTGTCCGAAATGCGGCAAGCCGCTTTCCATCCGTCTGGGACGGCGCGGACGTTTCATCGGTTGCACCGGTTACCCCGATTGCGATTACACCCGCAACCTGGATGAAACCGCCGAACAGGCACAAGCGCCCACGAAAGTGGAAGGCCGGCAATGCCCGCAATGCGGCTCGGACCTCATCATCCGCCGCGGTCGCTACGGCAAATTTATCGGCTGCTCCGGCTATCCCAAATGCAAATTCATCGAGCCGCTGGAAAAACCTCAGGACATGGGCGTGGAATGCCCCGAGTGCCATCAGGGCACCTTCCTCAAGCGCAAATCCCGCTACGGCAAGATCTTCTACTCCTGCTCACGCTACCCGG
Organism: Gammaproteobacteria bacterium; assembly: GCA_027315405.1. Classification (GTDB taxonomy): domain Bacteria; phylum Pseudomonadota; class Gammaproteobacteria; order Natronospirales; family REEB76; genus REEB76. The sequence goes on from DAHUYB010000089.1 coordinate 31,036, forward strand.
ATTGCAAATATGCCATCTGGAACCCGCCGCTGGCGCAAGCCTGTCCCAAGTGCGCCTGGCCGATCCTGACGGTCAAGACCACCAAGCGCAAGGGCACCGAACGCGTATGTCCGCGCAAGGAGTGCGGTTTCGCCGAACCCGCGCCGGAACTCGCGCCGCCACAGGAGCCGGAAGCGGCGGTGGCGAACTGAAGCCCGCCCATGAGCATGCCCCGCTGGCCGCTGCGAGGTGCCCGGAAAGCAATATGGGGTGGCGGCGTCATCGCCTATCCCACGGAAGCGGTGTTTGGTCTGGGCTGCGATCCGCTGAACGCGGGCGCCGTGGCGAAACTGCTCGCCATCAAACACCGCGACACCGCCAAGGGTTTGATCATCATCGCCGCCGACATCATCCAACTTGACCCCTTCATGAACTTATCCGGCAAGCTGCGTGATGCACTGCTCAAGACATGGCCCGGACCGGTTACCTGGGTGGTACCTGCCGCCCCGGGCGTTCCCGAGTGGCTTACCGGCGGACGCGCAACCCTCGCGGTGCGTGTCACCGCTCACCCGGTGGCGCGCGACTTGTGCGCAGCCACCGGATGGGCACTGACTTCCACCAGTGCCAATCTCAGCAGCCACCCGCCCTTGCGCTCCGCACTGGCAGTGCGGCGTCTATTGAGAGACAAACTGGATTACATCGTGCCCGGCAGCGTCGGCGCACAACGCAAACCCACAGAAATCCGCGATGCCCTCAGCGGCAAACTTTTGCGCGCGGGCTAGGGTATGCAGGACAGCAATCTCCAGAGCGTCGGATCCTATCTGCATAGCTTGCAGGATAAAATTACCGCGGCGCTGGAAAAGCTCGACGGAAAACAGCGGTTTCAGCGCGACCCATGGACGCGCGCCGAGGGCGGCGGCGGCGACAGTCGTGTGCTGCGCCACGGTGAGATATTCGAGCAGGCGGGCATCAATTTTTCCCACGTACACGGCAAAATCCTGCCGCCGTCCGCCACCGCCCACCGGCCGGAACTGGTGGGACGCAACTGGCAGGCCCTGGGCGTGTCGCTGGTGCTGCATCCCTGGAATCCCTATGTGCCCACCGCTCACATGAACGTGCGCTTTTTCGCCGCGCCCAAGGAAAATGAGAAGACGGTCTGGTGGTTCGGCGGCGGTTTCGATCTCACCCCGTATTACGGTTTCGTGGAGGATGCGCGCCACTGGCACCGCAGCGCCCAAGCCGCCTGCCAAGCCTTTGGCAAGGACGTCTATCCGCGTTTCAAGCAATGGTGCGACGAGTATTTTTTCATCCGCCATCGCCGCGAACCGCGCGGCATCGGCGGTCTGTTCTTCGACGACCTGAACGCGTGGGATTTCGAGCGCTGCTTCGCCTTTATGTGCAGCGTTGGCGACCATTTCCTGCCGGCTTACACACCGATCGTGGAAAAACGCCGGGCGCTGAAATACGGCGAGCGCGAGCGCCAGTTCCAGCTTTACCGCCGCGGCCGTTACGTGGAATTCAACCTGGTGTATGACCGCGGCACCCTGTTCGGCCTACAGTCCGGTGGGCGCACCGAATCCATCCTCATGTCGCTGCCGCCGGAAGTGCGCTGGCAGTACGATTACAAACCGGAGACGAATTCTCCGGAAGCGGAGCTGGTCGAGAAGTTTCTCAAACCCAGGGATTGGGTTTGAGAAAGTGACGGGTAAGGAGTGAGGGGTGAGGAGTAAAGATTCAAATTTGCCACGGTTTCATCTGGCATTTCCGGTGCACGACCTGGAAGAAGCCCGGCGCTTCTACGCCGGCCTATTGGGCTGCTCCACCGGCCGCGAATCGGACCGCTGGATTGACTTCGATTTCTTCGGCCACCAGATCGTGGCGCACCTTGCGCCACCCGAACGCGACACCGCCACCAACCCGGTGGACGGTGAAGACGTTCCGGTACGCCACTTCGGCGTGATCCTGGAATGGGATCAGTGGCAGAAGCTGGCGGAGAGCCTCAAGCAAGCCAAGGTAAAATTCATCATCGAACCGGGGATCCGCTTCCAGGGCCAGGTAGGTGAACAAGCCACCATGTTCTTCAAAGATCCGAGCGGCAATGCATTGGAATTCAAGGCATTTCGGGATACATCGCAGATTTTTGCGCGGGAATAATCAAGCCATTTGATTGCGGGGTTCCGTTCCAGCCCAACTATTTTGGTCGGGCGCTTGTCGCAATGCGACTCGCCCCCCGCACGACAGGTGACTTTTGTTTCGCACAAGGAAAGTACCACGTCCGCGAGTGCGGGAACTCGCAGAAAAACCGCAGCCGGAAGCCATACATTCGAAACGTCGGCAATGGATTGCCGACCTACACAACCTCAGGTTTGCGAGCCGCACAAAATCCCCACTCACCCTGGCCTCGGCAACCGTTCCTTGCGTTGCCCTACCTCCTACAAGGGGAAAGGGGCTAAGGTAAGGAAGACCTTTTACATACCGCTCTGGCCGGCAATCACGCCGGTGATCACCAGCGCCACCACCAACATTCCGATCGCCACATACAGCCAGTCGCGCACCCGCGCGCTCACATAGATGCCGACCAGGAGCCGGGCCACGGGCGTGAGCAGCAGCACCACGATGGCGGCGTCCAGGAAGGCGCTGGCGTGCAGTCCGAGGCTGGCATGCGCGGCAGTATGCATGATCCGGCGCAGAGAGCCGCTGGGCGTCGCCGGGATGTGCGCGCCGCCGTGGGTAAAGAAAATCGCGAGCCCTATGGCGATGAGCAGCGCGCACAGCACAATGCTGACGCGCAAGATCCAGATGTTCAGCAGGCGGCGCTCGCGCACGATCCCGTTCATAGATTGAACAACCCCTTGAGCAGCATCTGCAGCGCTACCAGCAACAGCACCACCGCGAACAGTTTGCGCAGGGTGGCCACGGGCAGCATCCTGACGAGGTGGCCGCCAACATAGGCGCCGACAATTACTCCCAGAATGATGGCCCCGGCGATCACCGGCGGGATATCCCCGTGGGAAAGGTAGAAACCGGCGCTGGTGGCGGCAGTGATGCCGATCATGAAATTGGAGGTGGCGGTGGACACCCGGAACGGCAGCTTCATGATGCGGTCCATGGCCAGCACCTTGAAGGCGCCGGAACCGATGCCGAGCAACGCCGACAAAAATCCGGCGCCGATCATGATTCCAAAGCCCGGCATGACGCCCACCACCCGGTATTCCACCCACTGGCCGGCTTGCTGATAACGGCTGCCGAGGCGCAGACGCTGCGCCAACGGTGAACTCTCCGGCGCCCCGGCCACATCACTATGCTGGGGTCTGAAGGACATGATCGCGGAATACCCCAGCACGATGCCGAAGAGCGCAAACAACAGGCGTGCCGGCAGATGATGGGCCACCAAAGCGCCGATCAGCGCGCCGCTGGAGGCCGCGATCTGCAGGAACAGCGCGGCGCGCACGTTGCTGAGCCCGGTGCCCACGAACCGCGGCGCGGCGCCGGTGGAAGTGGCGATGACGCCAAACAGGCTGATGCCGACAGCTTCGGGAATGGGCAGATGAAACGCCAGTGTCAGCAGCGGCACGATGATCATGCCGCCGCCGAGCCCGGTGAGCGACCCGACCAGCCCGGCCGCGATGCCGCCGAACAGGATAACCATCACCATCAGTGACGCGGACATGGGTGGCGCGTGTTCCAGTCAGGGATTAAGCAGGCGCGGATTATACAACGGCGAACTGTGCCACCCGTGATTCAGCGGCCGACACGATGACGAAAACAGCTCACCAGATGATCGTTGACCAGTCCCGTGGCCTGCATGAACGCGTAACAGATGGTACTGCCTACAAATTTGAAACCGCGTTTTTTAAGATCCTTACTCATGGCGTCCGAAATCGCGGTACGTGTTGGCACTTGTCGCAGGCTGTGCCGACGGTTACGGATGGGCTTGCCATCCACAAACCGCCAAATATACGCATCGAAGCTGCCGAATTCCTTTTGCACCGCTAGAAACGCCTGGGCATTGATAATGGCGGTCGTGATCTTGAGGCGGTTGCGCACGATACCGGGATCCTTCAAAAGCCGCGCGACGTCGCGCGCCGTGAACCGCGCGACCTTCTTCGCATCGAATCCCGCGAAGGCCTGCCGGTAGTTTTTGCGCTTGTGCAGGATGGTGGCCCAGGACAGTCCCGCCTGCGCACCTTCGAGGATGAGAAACTCGAACCAGCGCCGTTCGTCGTGCACCGGCACGCCCCATTCCCGGTCATGGTAATCGCAATACAGCGGATCGCCTGCCAACGGCGGCCATGGACAACGTTGGGCTGATTTGCCTGCCCGCGTCATGCAGCGAATGCAGGCGCCTTGCCGCCGGGTTGCGCAGCTTTATACCAACGCTCGAACTCGACGGCACGCGCATGTCCCTCCGGTGGCGCCCAGGCCGCGAAGTTCTGTTCGGGAATTGGCAGGTAAGGGCCGGGCTTCACTTCCAGCACCACGGTGGAGGGCGCGAGCGTAACCACCGCATGCCAGGTGCCGGCAGGATTTTCCAGGCCGTAAGTGTCTCCACCGGCGGACATCAGCGTGCGCGTCAGCACCGTGCCGCTGTCATCGAAACTCAACACCAGCATCTCACCGCTGATGATCAGCAGCAGCTCCCATTTGTCCGGATGACGGTGTGGACGGATATAAGTGCCGGGCTCCATGGCCATGCACATGCGCTGGATGCTCTCGTCATGGGAAACGTGTAGGTTGTAGTGGGTGCGCAGCCGCGGTGAGACAAGCGCAGCCGCATGCAGCCCGGCAACAAGTTCGCGGTTGATGAGTTTCATGCCGGACAAGCACTCAGTGGCGGAGGTGGATCATTATAAATGTCCGGCCGCCTGACAACGGCCAGCATCCGGGAAACAAGCTTGCCGGCGAAAACCCCGGCAAACCCTGACGCGACTTTTCAGGTGGTCCACTGCACCATGGACATGATGTGGTGTTCCATACCATCCATGGGCATGTTGGCACTGGCGACGATGGCGATACTGCCAATGCCCATGGGCTCGATCATGCAATGGAATCCCTGCGTGTCCACCTGCATGCGCTTGTCCACATGAATGTGCGGCAGCAGCAGCAGCGTGACCGCGCCGTGCGGCGTCATCATCACCAGCTGCGCGCCCATCTGACCATGCATATAAAAGGTATCCGCGTAGGTAATCGGTCCCATGCTGCCCTGCAGTTTCGCGCCCACACGTTCCAGAACCGCGCCCACCGACGCATTGTCAATGGGTGTGGTGCTGGCCAGCAGCGCCTGGGGCTGCTGCATGACGTGTTGCACCACCGCCTCCGCGAGCGGCATGTTGCGCTCGCGGACATTCACCTGCCATGCAACGATGCCCACACCGACGGCGAGCACCACCGTGGCGGCGGCCGCCAGCCACGGGTAGGTGCGCCGGCGCGCGGGCCTGAACGCGGTGCGGAACACGATGCGCGCTTCCAGGTCTTCGGGGACGTCCACCGACAGCGCGCGCGCCAAACGCGCGTCCAGGTCGAGCATTTCCTTCATATAGCCGGCACAGGCGGAGCATGCCTTGCAATGCTCCAGCAGCGCCGGGTCACGGCGCTGGGGTTCGGCACCCAGGATGCGGCGCACTTCGAGGCAGTTGCTGCTGATATTCATGCGATCGCTGCTCCCAAGCGTGCAGTGCTTCCACCCAACATCTCGCGCAACTGATTGCGGGCACGGAACAGGCGCGTCAACACCGTTGCCTGGGTAAGTTCAAGCTGTTCGGCGATTTCCTCGGTGCTGCAACCCATGAGCACCTGCAACACCAGCGGCTCGCGGTATTCGGGCGCCAGTTTTTGCATGGCGCGACGCACGTCGTGCAGATCGGTATCGTCACCGCCCAGGCTGGCGCGGCTGTCGGCCAGCGCCAGCCCATCGATATCCACCGTATCCTTGCGCTTGGAGAGTTCACGGGCGAATTCGCGCCGCAGGATGGTGATAAGCCACTGCCGCGCAGCCGCCTCGTCGCGCAACTGATCCAGTGAGCGCCAGGCGCGCAGCAGGGTTTCCTGCACCAGATCCTCGGCCAGGGTCTTTTCGCGCGCCAGCCAGTAAGCATAGCGGTACAGGCTCGGCACCAGGGCGCGGGCCAGGATCTCGAAACGGTGCTGACGTACCGGCATGTAACACAGACCCGGGTATGGAGAAATTTATTACCGCCCGCCGGTGCTGCGAGCGCCGGGGGAGGCTACCAGTATAATCAACCTCTGTCGGCCAAGCTGGCGCCCTGGCCGGCCGGGCCAGGGATGGGTGTGGGCGTTGCGGATCAGAGGTTCTGAGTATGCTTCCGAGGGTTCTCCAGTGAGCCGACAGTCTTATTTTCCGGGTAATTTCCCCGCCACCCGTCTGCGCCGCATGCGCCGCGACGACTTTTCCCGCCGCCTCCTGCGGGAAACGCGCCTCAGCGCCGACGACTTCATTTATCCGCTGTTCGTGCGCGAGGGTAAGCGCCAGCGGGAGGCAGTGGCCTGCATGCCCGGAATTGAGCGCGTCAGCATTGATGAAGCATTGAAAGAGGCCGCGGAACTGGTGCAGCTCGGCATCCCGGCGCTGGCGCTGTTCCCGGTGACACCGGCGGACAAGAAATCCCTGGATGCCGCCGAAGCCTACAACCCGGAGGGTCTGGTGCAACGGGCGGTGCGTGCCCTCAAACAGGAATTTCCCGAGTTGGGTGTCATCACTGACGTGGCCCTGGACCCATTCACCCCCCATGGCCAGGATGGCATCATCGATAACAGCGGCTACGTATTGAACGATGAAAGCCTGGAGGTACTGGTGCGCCAAGCCCTGTCCCACGCCCACGCGGGCGCCGACATGGTGGCGCCCTCCGACATGATGGACGGCCGCGTGGGCGCTATTCGCGGAGCGCTGGAAAAACACGCTTTCAAAAACACCCGTATCCTGGCCTACTCCGCCAAGTACGCTTCCAGTTTCTACGCTCCCTTCCGCGACGCGCTGGGTTCCGCGGCAAGTCTTGGTAAAGGCAGCAAGCACACCTATCAAATGGATCCGGCCAACAGCGACGAGGCCCTGCGGGAAGTGGCGCTGGACCTTGCGGAAGGCGCTGACATGGTAATGGTGAAACCGGGGTTGCCGTATCTCGACATCGTGCGGCGCGTGAAAGACAAATTCGGCGCACCCACCTGCGTGTACCAGGTGAGCGGCGAGTACGCGATGCTGATGGCGGCTGTTCACAATGGCTGGCTGGATGAAAAAAGCGGCGTGCTGGAAACCCTGCTGGCCATTAAACGCGCCGGTGCCGACGCCATCCTTACCTATTTCGCCAAACGCGCGGCCCAGTGGCTCAAAGAATAGACAACGGTGCCGGCCGCTGAAGTCAATTGAATATCCCGGCGGCTCGCCGAGCCTGCCGTTAGATTGCCCGGGGAATTTCGATGCCACAGGCCGCCGCACATTATGCCGTCATCGGTCATCCGGTAGCCCACAGCCGTTCGCCGGAAATTCACGCGGTATTCGCGCGTCTCACTGGTCAGTTGATCCTATATACGCGCATCGATGCACCCCCTCACGGTTTCACCGCGGCGCTCAGGGAATTTCTGGATTCCGGCGGCCAGGGGGTCAACGTCACGCTGCCCTTCAAGGAGGAAGCTTTCGACGTATGTCATGCACATACACCCAGAGCCAGGAAAACTCACGCGATAAACACCTTATCCGTGCATGCCGACGGTACGCTCACCGGTGATAACACCGATGGCGCCGGTCTGGTGAATGACCTCAAGCACAACCATCGGGTGATTCTGCGGAGCGCGCGCATTCTGTTGCTGGGTGCGGGTGGCGCGGCGCGCGGTGTGTTGCCGGCGTTGCTGGCGGAGAAACCGGCGCTGGTGCATGTCGCCAACCGCACACCGGAGCGCGCCCATAAATTGGCGGCACACCACGCCGCTGGCCGCGTTAGCGGCAGCGGCTTCGAAAGCCTGCGCCGCCAAACCTTTGATGTGGTCATCAATGCCACTGCCGCGAGCCTCGCGGGCGAACTGCCTCCGCTGCCTCACGACTGCCTGAATCCCGGGGCCGTGTGTTATGACTTGGCTTACAGCGAACGCCCCACGGTGTTCATGCATTGGGCCATGCAGGAAGGTGCGGCCGTGGTGTTGGACGGTTGGGGCATGCTGGTGGAACAGGCGGCGGAATCCTTCTATGTATGGCGCGGGGTGCGCCCGCCAACGGCGACTTTGCTCGCGATTCGCCTGCGTTAGCGCCGCACGTGGGTAAATCCAGTTTTATCATCGCGATCGCCGCCGCCGCGCTTACCGTGAGCGTCTGGGCCTGGTTCAATCAGCCTGAGCACGAACCACCCTGGCCAACGATCATTCAGGGCTTCGCATTTTCGCCGTTTCGTGCCGACCAGGACGCGGTCACGCATAAACTGCCCACCGATGCGGAAATAGCCGCCGATCTGAAACTGCTGGCCCGCAAGACTTACGCAGTGCGCACCTACACGGTGGAAGGCACGCTGGCCGACATCCCAGCATTGGCGCGCAAGTACCACATCAACGTGGCGCTGGGCGTATGGATTGGCAAGGACCAGAAACAGGACGCTGCCTATGTTGCGCGTGCCATCGCCATCGCCAAGACCAACCCTAACGTGGTGCGCGTCATCATCGGCAACGAAGCAGTGCTGCGTGGTGATGTCTCCAGCGAGGAGCTGATTCCCTACCTGGATGAAGCGCGCAAAGAAATCCAACAACCGGTGAGCACTGCCGAACCCTGGTATACCTGGATCCAGCATCCGGAACTGGTGGCGCATGTGGATTACATCGCGGTGCACATGCTGCCGTATTGGGAAGGCGTGGGCGTGGATGAAGCCGTGCCCTACATTGCGGCGCGCATGCATGATCTGGAAAAAGCCTTCCCGGGCAAACCCATCGTCATTGCGGAAGTGGGCTGGCCCAGCGATGGGCGTTCGCGCCATGCGGCCGTAGCCTCGGCCGCCAATGAAGCCACGTTCCTGCGGCGTTTCCTGGCGTACGCCGCGACCCAGCATTGGACCTACTACCTCATGGAAGCCTTTGATCAGCCCTGGAAAGAACAAACCGAGGGCGCAGTAGGCGCCTATTGGGGCGTGTACAACGTCTACCGTCAGCCAAAATTCGCCTTCACCAAGCCCATCGTCAGCATTCCTCACTGGCAGTTACTGGCGGCCATTTCCGTGATTATTGCGGCTCTGTTATTGACGCTGTTGTACTGGGACAGCCGCGCGCTCAAGAAGCGCGGCCGGAGTTTTCTGGCGATCATCGTATATACAGTGACCACGGCCATCGTCTGGGTGATCTACGACTACACGCGGCAGTACCTGACGATCACCAGCGTGGCGGTGGGGCTGCTGCTGTTCGTGGGCATGATCGGCGTCATCCTGGTGCTGCTGGCCGAAGCCCATGAGTGGGCTGAAGCCCACTGGATCACCATGCGCCGGCGTCTGTTCGAACCCATAGGTGTTGCCGATGACGCGCTGCCGCTGGTATCCATCCATGTACCGGCCTACAACGAGCCGCCGGAGATGCTCAAAAAAACCTTGGATACGCTGGCGGCGCTGGATTATCCCCGTTACGAGGTGCTGGTGATCGACAACAATACCCCGGACGAAGCCGTATGGCGGCCGGTGGAAGCACACTGCGCGAAGCTCGGCGGGCGTTTCCGGTTCTACCACGTGACACCGCTCACGGGTTTCAAGGCCGGCGCACTCAATTATGCATTGCAACACACGACCGCCGCCGCCGGGGTAATTGCCGTCATTGACAGCGATTATCAGGTGGACCCCCGCTGGCTCAGGGAACTGGTGCCGTTGTTTGCCGACCACAAGATCGCCGTGGTGCAGGCCCCGCAGGATTATCGTGACGCCGATATGAGCGCTTTCAAGGCCATGTGTTATGCCGAGTACCGGGGATTCTTCTATATCGGCATGATCACGCGCAACGAGCGCAATGCCATCATCCAGCACGGCACCATGACCATGATCCGCAGGGCGGTGCTGGAGAAACTGCATGGCTGGGCTGAATGGTGCATCACCGAGGATGCGGAGCTGGGTTTGAGGGTGTTCGAGGCCGGGTGGGAGGCGGCTTATATTCCGCGCAGTTACGGCTGCGGTCTCATGCCGGATACTTTTACGGACTATAAGAAACAGCGCTACCGCTGGGCCTACGGCGCTATCCAGATATTGCGCCGTCACGCGGGCATACTGCTGGGGCGCGGTAGTCCCCTCACTCCAGGCCAGCGTTACCACTTCCTGGCGGGCTGGCTGCCATGGCTTGCAGACGGGCTCAACCTGTTGTTCAACCTGAGCGCCTTGCTGTGGTCGCTGGCCATGATCAATTTCCCCCACAAGATTGATCCACCCATGCTGGTGGTGTCGGCGTTGCCACTGGCGTTGTTCACCTTCAAGATCACCAAGCTGGTGTACCTGTACCGTACCCGCGTAGGCGCCAACACCCGCCAGACACTGGCGGCGGCGCTTGCCGGCCTGGCGCTCACGCATACCATTGGCTTGGCGACGCTCAGCGGTTTCCTGACCCGCAACCAAGCCTTTTTCCGCACTCCCAAGCAAGTCCGCAGTCACGCGCTGCTGCAGGCCTTGGCCGCAAGCCGCGAAGAAAGCTTCATCATGCTGGCCTTGTGGCTGAGCGCGTTCGCGGTATTTACCCAGGTAGGCACCGGCATGCGCGACCTCACGGTCTGGGTAATAGTGCTGCTGGTTCAGTCCATTCCCTACTGCGCTGCGCTGCTGGTGTCCTTGCTATCGGCACTGCCATCCGTGCCCGCGAGCCTCATCGGCCGGGCCGAAAACATGGACGCGCTGGCACAGTTGGTGCTCAAGGAGGAAGCCCTGGAAGTCAGAAATTGATGACGTTGCCGATCACGATCTCGTGACCGTGGACACCGGGTGCGCTCTTGAGGGGCCAGGCAATGGTTAAGTAGAAGGTATTGTTGAAAGCGCTGCGGATATCGCCGATGCGCAACCCCAAACCCATATCGCTGTAGGTGGGGCTCCAAGCGGACGGCGATAACTGATGGATTTGCGCGACATCCAGATAGCCCGCGAATCCCAGTTGGAAAAGACTCAGAATCTGCAGCGGCGTGACTATCCGGTCTTCCAAAGTGGCCTGCCAACGGCGGTCGCCGATGGCGAAATAATTGGGGTAACCACGCAGCCCTTGCAGTCCGCCTATGTATAGGTAATTTTCCGGATCCGGCCGCAACACCGAATCCCATTGCAGGTGAGCGACCAGTGTCTGCCGGCGAAAATACTGATTGTAGGACGTAACTGTCAGATTACCCAGCAGATTACGGCTTACACCATCCTGCTGACGGCCGTTCACGGAAGCGGATGCCAGCAGCAAAGTGTTGCCGCGCAACTCTGCTCCCCAGGAAGCAGACAGGCCGTAGAACGGCGCCGACACATCGCCACCGAGATTCTCTCCGTAATGCCCCGCTTGCAGGTCCACAACCCAACCCAGGTTGTAATCCTCGGCGCGATCTATGTATTCCATGTTGGTGAAGCTCGCATAACGGTCCTGGAAAAATTTCCAGGTGAGCCCCACGCCGGCGAGCCGCCGTGGGATCAACACCGGTTCGGGCAACGCTCCGGGGGTTTGTGGCTCCAAGGTTCCGTAACCGTAATCACTCTGCGCGTAAAGCACACCTGCACGCATACCACCATCAACGCCGGACCAGTTGAGCAGATGCGCCCATGACAGATAGTGCTGCTGCAGGGTGCTGGGTGCGGTCCAGGCGAGTGTGCCTTGATTGTAGAAGTTGATATTCTCCTTTTGATCATAAAAACTTGCCTGCACCGCCCAGGGTGCTTGATCCTCATAAAAAGGCTGGCCCAGGCTCAGATACCTGATGTGGCCGTCGGACAGGTCCTGGTAAGTGCCGGCCAGCTGCCAATAACTGCCAAACAATGATGCATCCTGGTAACTCAGCAGATTGGCGCTACGCTGCGGATCGCGGGTATGGCCCACGGCCAGGGCCTTGCCGGTGCCGAGGAGATTTGCCTCCGTGACCTCGAATTGCACGGTGTTCTGTCCGCCCACATGGGCAAACTCTAAATCCAACTTCAGCGTCCAGGCATCCTTGACGTGGACGCCCACATCCACACGGCGAGCGCTGCAGCTTTCCGGCCGTATGCTGGATGCACGCAGATAGCGGAGCGCATGCAAGCGGCGTACGCTCTCATAAATGACACGCGGATCCACGGGATCACCGGATTTGAACAGCAGTTGCTCGCGAATCGCCCGGGGATGGGTTCTGATATGCAGCTTATCGGCGAGGCGTGCATACCAACGGTTCTGGGCGGGATTATTGAGATCGAAAACATTGTCCACGACGATATGTACCGCGCCGATGCGGTAACCTTGGGCGGCAAGCGCATCCCACACGGCTTCTCCACGCCATTGCCGTAAGCCGCTGTTCGCCGGCAGTGGACAAACACCGGCATGCACCGGCCGCCAGGTTAACAACATGAACACAGAAAAACCGAGGGCGATCCGGATCAGTGTCCGTGCCATTCAAGCCCGCATCCCGGCGAAGACCGTGGGTGTCCAATGTTTTCTGCGGCGCGTACGTCGCTGGTCAATGGTTTCGCCCTCATAATCTACTGCCTGTGGTTGTCTCTGTAACTGTTTATGCATGCTCAAGACATTGCAATTGATGCTGGCGTAAAGGGCGCCGTCAATCTCCATCACCCCCGCCATATATACTCCGCAGCATGCGCATACCAGAAAATCCGTGATCCCGAGTCCGAAACGATAATGTCGTAGTTGTGCGGGATCGGTGACGCTGATAGTCACGACACCCCTTGGATCAGCAGCGCTCACAGCCCCATGGGCGCGACAGAAGCAACACCGGCAAGCGTGTAACGGCAGATTTGCGGAGGTAAAGACGGTTTCAAAAACTATTTGAAGGTTGCCACAGTGACAACGTCCGCTAAACGTCGTCATAGCCGATGTTCCTAGGCTTCAAAACAACGCCACGATAACGCCCATGAGACAGAAACCGACAAGGTAATAACCCGCGTTGATAAGAAACAGTTTGAGGCTCTTGCGCTCGAACAGCGTATTCATACCCACGACTGCGGCAGCCAGCACGCCGCCCAGAAACCCCACCGCCAAACCGTGACGCCAATGGTGGCCCGGAAGCCAGCTCGTCAGAATGCAGGCCAGGATCGCCGCGCTCAGCAGCAAAAGCACCAGCAGTACGGCGGAGAAACGCAGCATGCTCTTGGGAGTGGGCTTGTGTTCGGTGATGCCGGTTTCCCGCGACCAGGCATGTGCGAACAGCCCGGGTGAATACCAGATACCGCCGAAAATGAACATGAGCACGGCGGCGACAATGATGCCAATGATCTGCAGACCCATACGACTCTCCCAAAGCATTCGGAAATACCGGCACGCCCGGCGAATGATTCAATATACCGGTTTGCCCGGCTCACGACAGCCACATCAAAAATAGGTGACCTTAAACCCTGTCTGTGGCAGGCTGCACACCCATGCAGTACAGCCCTTCAGTTCCGCCACGCAGCTTGCCACGCAAACTCGGCCTGTGGACCGGCATGGCGGTGGTGGTCGGCATCATCATCGGCAGCGGGATTTTCCGCGTACCCTCCCCGATTGCCGCGGTCACCGGCAATATCACCGGCATTGCCCTGGTGTGGGTGCTGGGCGGGCTGGTGGCCTTATTCGGAGCCCTGTCGGTGGCGGAACTGGCGGCGATGTACCCGGAAGCCGGCGGTCCGTATGTGTATCTGCGGGAAGCCTACGGCCGGCCGCTGGCCTTTCTGTTCGGCTGGATGTGGCTGTTGACCACGCCCATTTCTTGGGCGGCGCAAAGTCTGATCTTTGCCGAATATTTGGGATTCTTCGTGCCGCTGTCGGTGACCGTCATCCACGTGATCGCCGCCGCCCTGATTGTGCTGGTGAGCGCCGCCAATTACCGCTCGGTGAAACTCGGCGCGCTGATCCAGAACCTGTCCACCGGCGGCAAGGTATTGGCGATTGTGGGTTTGAGTGCGGCAATTTTTCTGCTGGCGCCGGGCGGAACGCACAATCCGCTGCACGCGGAAACTTTGGGCACGGCCAACTGGCCGGGCATCGGCATCGGACTGGTGGCGGCACTCTGGGCCTACGACGGCTGGGAAAATCTCACCGCGCTCTCCGGCGAAGTGCGCAATCCGCAGCGCAATCTGCCGATCGCCCTGGTCGGCGGCACACTGGTTGTAATAGTGGTGTACCTGCTGATCAACGCCGCCTATCTGCGCGCCCTGCCGCTACCGGCACTGGCGGCCTCTCAATCGGTGGCCGCGGATTCCGCCACTGTGGTCCTGGGACACGCGGGTGCGTCCATGGTGGCGGCGCTGGTGATGCTTTCGGTATTCGGTACGCTCAACGGCAGCATCCTTTCCAGCCCGCGGGTGTTTTATGCCATGGCCGAGGACGGCTTGTTCTTCCGCACCGTGGGCCGGGTGCATCCGCGTTACGAAACGCCCTACGTCGCCATCGCCTTCATCGTAGTGATCGCCGTCATCTACGTTTTGCTGCGGGATTTCATGCAGCTCGCCGAAGCCTATGTGCTCGGCATCTGGCCGTTCCTGGCACTGGCAGTTATCGGCCTGTTCATCCTGAGGAAACGCCGCCCGGATTTTCCACGCCCTTACCGTGCATGGGGTTATCCAATCATCCCCGCGCTATTCGTGCTGGCCACGTTCGTGGTCGTGACCAATTCGCTGTATAAGCAGCCCTATTCCACCGGCGCCAGCATTCTCATCACGCTGCTGGGTGTGCCTTTGTACTACATCTGGGTTTTCTATCAACGGCACACAAAGCCTAAAAACGATGCGCCCCATCGCTGATGGGGGATCGAGCAGCTAGTGCAGGTCCAGATACTTTATTTTCCCCAGATTGTTATGTCTGGCCAGAAAACTGTAGGTGAATAGCGGAATACAGCTCACCGATGCTGGACCGTATTCCGCTATCCCTGCTCCACAGCTTATTGCTTGGGTAGCTGCGGTGCTTCGTACACTGCGGGCTTGCCCACCAACAGTGTGGGGGCGCCCGTCGCATAAGCCGCCTCATTGAATGCGGGTATGTCCTGCTGCAGCAATTGATTGAAGCGGCTCAGGTAACCCTGCAGATCGCCCTGCAACTCCGCCACCTTGCTCTTGAAGGGTGCACTGGGCGCCTGGGCATAGCCGCCGAGGAAAAACGCGTTCCATTGCAGTTCACCGTGGAAATGCGGCAGGGTTTTGAGGAAATCCTCATTCACGTTGTGCTGGATATCCGGATCCCACATGGCGTCTTTCAGGCCAGTGATCTTGTCATTCAGCTTGCCGCCATCGGCCAGCACCGCGGCATCGGCTTTTGATTGGCCGGCTTGCTTGAGCGTAGCACTCAAGCCATCGAGCTGGTTCTGCCAGGCGCTGAGGCGGTTGAGCATCTCGTTGACTGCGCTCATCTGATTGCGCAAGGTCAAGGCCATCAGCAACTGATCGCGGTAGCCCGTGAGGCTGACATTCACGTTGGGATCGAGTCCTACCGCTATTTTCTGTGTCAACGTGCGGCTGCCTCTCCCGGTAAAGGTGGCGGTGTAGCGGCCCGGCAGCACTTGCGGACCGCCCCGGTCCTGTTCGGCGCCTACCCCCCTGAGAAAATCGATGGCCGTGGGTCCGGCGTAATCCATGTCCCAGACAAATTCGTTGATGCCAGCTTTGCCCGGCGCGTGCAGCGTATTGACGGTGTGACCTTGTGAATCCTGGATCACGACTTTCACCGGTCCTTGCTTGTGTTTGCCGCTCGGCTTGATCGCGGTTTTGAGCCAATAGCTGAACACCACGCCCTCCGGCGCATTGGGTGCCGCATAGTTCCATTGCTGGCCTTCGTCGGTTGCCCAGTGGTTATAGAGCGTGCCCGGCTGGGGGCTGAACAAGTGGAATGCACGGTTGCTGACGCCAGCGGTCCATTCCTCCAGTGGCCGCAGGTTGTCCAATACAAACAGCCCGCGGCCGTGGGTGGCCACCGCCAGTGAATGGACGGTGGGGATGAATTTGAGATCGAACACCGGCACGGTGGGGAAATCGCCTTTGAGCGGCTGCCACTGGTCGCCATCATTCAGGGAATAGTAAAGACCGGTCATGGTGCCGGCGATGAGCAAACCCTTGTGATCGGGATCTTCCCGCACCACCAGCACCGGCGTGTGCGGCGCCAAACCGTTCGTAATCCGGGTCCAACTGCGTCCGAAATTGGTGGTCCGGTAAACATATGCCTGATCATCGTCAAGCATGTGCGCATCGAAACTCACATAGGCGCTACCGGCATCAAAAGGCGAAACCCCTATCTGATACACCCGTGCCCACTCGGGCGCGCCGCGCGGCGTAACGTTGTTCCAATGCGCGCCGCCGTCTTGCGTGACGTGCACCAGGCCGTCATCGCTACCCACCCATATGGTCTTGTCGGGTGCAAGCGTGATGGACAGGAGCGTGTCGTAATTCTCGGCGCTGCTCACATCATGATAAACCGGGCCGCCCGGGAGCTGCTGTTTGCTCTTGTCGTTGCGCGTCAGATCCGGGCTGATGACCTGCCAATGGCTGCCGCCATCGGTGGATTTGAATAACACATTGGCGCCGAGATATACGGTATTGGCATCCGTAGGCGAGACCGCAATCGGCGAGGTCCAATTGAAGCGGTATTGGGATTCCGCCAGTGTTTTCGAGGTGTTTTGCAATCCATAAGATGTGGTGGGCCGGATCATCTTCGAGAGATGCGTGCGCGTGTCATAGCGTACGGTGTAACCGTCTTCCAGATCGGCGTAAATGATGTGCGGATCGCTGGGCGCAATTACCGCATATTCACCGTCACCGCCGACGGTCGTAAACCAGTTCTTGCCGGTCACACCCCTTTGGTCGAGGGCGCTACTGGGCCCGCACCAGGCGCTGTTGTCCTGCAGGCCCAGGCAGGCGTGGAACGGCGAGCGCTCGTCCACCGAGACGCTGTAAGCCTGTTCGATCGGCAGGGTGTCGAGAAACCGCCAGGTCTTGCCGCGATTGACGCTCAGGTACACGCCGCCGTCGTTGCCCTGCAGGATGCGCTCCGGGTTTTCAGGATCCACCCACATCGCATGATGGTCCACATGCACCGCGCGGTCAATCGGGTGCGCGGTTTTGCCGCCATCATCGGATTCCATCAGGTTGAGTGAAGCGAAGTAAATGCGGTTGTCGTCGTTGGGCGCCACTGCCATGCCGGCGAAATACCACTGGCGCACCGCGAGCGCATGATTGTTGCTGACCATCGCCCAGTGATCACCGAGATCAGTGGACGACCATAAGGTGCCGTGTTGGGTGGGAATCAAGGCATAAATATGCTCCGGGTTGGACGGCGCCACCGCCAGCGTGATGCGGCCGGTATCGCCGGTCGGCAGGCCTTTGATGAGTTTTATCCACGTGAGACCGCCGTCGGTGGAGCGCCACACGCCTCCGCTGGCACTGCCGTTGATCAGGGTCCAGGGGTAACGGCGTACCGTCCACATACCGGCGAACAGCACTTGCGGATTGTCGGGCTCCATCACCAGGCTGGAAGCGCCGGTCTTGTCATCCACATACAGCACTTTCTGCCAGGTCTTGCCGCCGTCCGTGCTGCGGAACACGCCGCGCTCGGGATTCGCTCCCCAGGGATTGCCCAGTGCAGCCACTAGCACAATGTCGGGATTTTGTGGATCCACCACGATCGCGGAAATCTGGCCGGCATTTTTTAGACCCTCAAACTGCCAAGTCTTGCCGGCATCCGGCGAGTAATAAACACCCGCACCGGTGACGGTGTCGTTGCGAACGTTGGCTTCGCCCGTGCCCACCCACACGCGATTGGGATTGGACGGCGCCAGCGCGAGGGCGCCGATCGAGGCGCTGTCGCCGTGCGCGAATACCGCTTTCCAGGTATCGCCCCCATCGCTGCTCTTCCAGACACCACCGGCGGCGGCCCCCACGTAATAAATGTTCGGATTGCCGGGAATGCCGACGACCGCCGATACCCGCCCGCCGGCCGCAGCCGGACCGATATCGCGGAACTTGAAGCTGCTGGTGATATCGGTCGAGGACGATTTCGTTGCGGCGATGACGGGTGACATGAGTAGCGCCGTCAGGCACAAGCTCAATGCCAGACCAAGGTTGATACGGAATACGGTGGGCAGGGATTGGATATTCATCGTCAAATACTCCCGTTTTTAACGGGCATCCCTGCCATGCAAGTTCTTGGGAAAGGTTCCCGGGCTAGATTGTCGTGATTACGGTTGCAAGATCACTGGCCGTAATCCGAATGATCTTCATTGATATAACGGCGACGATTTCTAGAATGCGCCGCCGGGTCCTGGAAACGCAATCGGGCTTTCGAAGCCGTCACGGCTAACGCTGGCGACGCAAAAAAAAATAATTATCTATGCTGATATTCTTGAGCGTGTGCTGGGTTACGTCGCCGACATACTCAGAATATGTCCACAGCGGCGCGCTGGTTGCGCGCCAATAGATACGATAGCCGCCGGCATTTTGCGCCGGTTTCCACTGCACGTGCGTATCGGGTGTCACCGCGCCGCTGATTGCGACCGCCGGAGGTGGGGCAGGCGCCCAAGCCAAGGAAGCCAGGGTGATGGCATCCAGCGCCGTGATCTTTCTGGCGTATTCAAAATCCACGCCTGAGATCAGATCCCCATGTTGCACACCATTGATAACTTTCACGTCATTATGCTGACGCGTGAAATTCTCCTGAGCTTCCGTGACACGCACCGCGGGGAACCCGAGTGCGTCGAACGCCATCTGATCGCCGCCGCGGCCAAAACGGTCATCCCGGTACATGAGCATGACTTTTAGGTTCGGTATGTACTTGCGGGATAGCACCGTCATATAGCGCGCCACTTGGCGGGCAGGTGAATCCACTGCGCCGCCGTGATAATACATATATTTGATTTCCGCCGGCGTAACGTTGGGCGTGATGCCTTCCGAAAATATCCGCATGTGGATATTATCCACCACGCCGTTGGATCCTTGGCTATTGCCGATCATGTCATTGTTGACATCGGTTTCCACGTACCAATGATGGGATTTGGCATATTCTGCGATAATCTTGCCACCGTAGAGTCCCTCCTCCTCGCCGGAATCGGCTGAATATACGATGGTGACGTTGAATTTATATCTCGACAGCACCCGTGCGGTCTCCATGAGCGCGGAAACACCGGAGCCGTCGTCATCCGCACCCGGCGCATTGGAGGTGTAATTCATGATGTTGGCGACGCGCGAATCCAGATGTGCGGTCATCACAATATAGCGGTCGGAGTCGGTGGTACCCTTCTGAATGGCTACCACGTCCATTATCTCGGTGCCTTGCTTGGGCAAATCCGTTCCGGTCATCATCTGGGAGGGCGTAATGACCTGGATGCAGCCGCCACAATGGCGAGAAATATCCTGGAACTGGGATTTCACCCAGCGGCGTGCGGCACCGATACCGCGGGTATTGGATTGGGTTTCCGACAGGGTGTGGCGCGTCCCGAAGCCCGCCAATGTGGTGTCAATGACCTTGAGTTCTTGGGCGCTCACCGCATTCACAATGTCCCGCAGCACGGGGTATTCCTGAGGCGGAACGATGCTTGGATCTGCCAGGGCCAGAGCGGGTGTGAACAAGACCAGCAACAGCCAGCAGGCAGATTTCATGACATTTCTCCAATGGCAGGTTTGAATGCGTGACCAAGGTCGACGTTTTAGAGCACCGGGGCCGCTGGTAATTCCCGCAGACGTCGCCGCCCGCAGGCATATTCAGCATCGCGGTGGGCGCAGCTTAAGTATGCCGCCGTGGCTTGACAAACCTAGATTAGGTGTTATAGTTAAGTAAATCACTATTTAACGAACAGGTGCTCCATGCGAATTCGCCGGATTTTTCTTGCCTCGAGCCTGCTCGTTACAGTCACCCTGGCCCTCCTTGGCCTGTTCCTGGCCGGCCAAGCCCAGGCCACCACCACAACCACCCAGACCACCTTGAGCTACGCCAAGCCGCTGCCAGCGGGCATTCTCAGCCTCAAACTGGAGAATCTGGCGGGCCACCTCAGCGTCTCCCAAGGTAGCCATTTCCAGGTAACCGCCACCGTGGTAGCCGGCGGCAATGACCCAGCCACCGCCCAGGCACTGGCCCAGAGCGTGCACTTCGACACCCAGCAGTCCGGCAGCGGCTTCACCGTGCACGTCCATTATCCGGTTGATCATTACACCCGCTATAACTACCCCGACAACGACAACAACCCTACCGGTAATAACGGCGGCAATTTCTGTTTCCTGGGGGTGTTCTGCGTCAACGACGGTGGCAGCAATCTGACTTATCAAGGTACGGAAGTAAATGTTTACCGCAATGGCAATCGTGGTACACCGCTGCATGTGGATTTGGTGGTCCGGGTACCCGCAGGCATGGCGCTGGCGCTGGTCAATTATGCCGGCCTTACCGAAGCCAACGGCATCCACAACGATCTGCGGGTAAAAACTTCCAGTGGCGATGTCCGTGTCAGCGACATGCATGGTCAATTCACGGTGGATACCGGTTCGGGTGATGTGCATGTGGCGAACCTCAGCGGCGATTTTACCGCCGATACCGCCAGCGGCGATGTGTTCGCCGAGCATGTGATCGGCAATGTACATGCCGATACCGGTTCGGGTGATGTGCATGTATCCGCGTCCCGCAGTCAGATTTTGTATGCCGATACCGGTTCAGGTGACGTCATGTTTTCCAACGTTAAGGGTGATATGAAACTGGACACCGGCTCAGGTGACGTGCGGGTGGATGACGCCAACGGCTCACTGCACGCCAATACCGGCTCCGGCGACGTGATCGCCAAGAATTACACCGGTGACGAAAGTGTGTGGGCCGATACCGGCTCGGGTGACGTATCTTTGGCAGGCGATCTGTCCGCTGTGCGCAAGCTCTATATAGATACCGGCTCCGGTGGCGCCACCCTCGATACCACCACCGACCTGTCGCTGCACCTGGATGCCTCCTCCGACAGCGGGGATATCAGCATCAACCTGCCGGACATGCATAATGTGGTGACCCGCCGTCGCGAGTTTATCGCGGATTTCGGCAAGGCCGAAGGCCAGGGCACGATTTCAACCGGCAGCGGTGACATCAACGTGTCAAAACAGTAAATACTGAGAAACCCTTATGAATATCCGCCACCCAGCCCTGTTTCTTCCGGTCCTGGCAATTCTGCTGGCCGGTTGCAATGTCAACAGGAACATCAACGTGCCGGCCAACGCCCACTGGTCAAGCGGCAGCAGCACGGTCAATGGTGAAATCAGCGTCGGCAGTGACGCCGTGGTGGACGGCAGCCTGCGCACCATCAACGGCCGTATCTATCTGGCCACGGGCGCTCAAACCGGCGATCTCACCAGCATCAACGGCGCCATCACCCTCGCTGAGGGTGCGCACGCTGGCAATCTGAAAACCGTCAATGGCGGTTTTACACTGGGCAAAAATACACTCACCGCCGCCCTGATGACAGTGAACGGTGATATTCGTGCCGCAAATGGCGCACACATCACCGGCAAAGTGGAAAATGTCAATGGCGACATGATCCTGTGCGGAGCGCAACTGGATGGCAACCTGAGCTTCTACAATGGCAGCGTTCTGATTACTGATGGCAGCGTAGTGCACGGAAATGTGACCGCGAAAAAACCGACCAATGATTTTCAGGGAAACCCGAAAATACATGAACCCATATTGATTGTCGCTCCACATACGAGTGTGGACGGCAGCATCACCTTTGAACGCTCCGGCAAACTCTATGTCAGCGACAGCGCCACCATCCATGGCATTGAAGGCGCCAGCGCCGTTAAATTTTCCGGTCCCGCACCTGCTGGGGTGCAGTTACCGAACTGCCCGGTAAACTAGGGTTTACGCGGAGACCCTCATGTTTCTGAATATTCTGCACTGCACCTCGCCGCCTTAAGCACGCCCATGCCACCGCCGGCTTAAACCTGCGGCCTGTTTCCGTAATCTGATTTTCCATACCGAGGAACACCATGTTCAGTCTCAACGGACGTACTTTGCCCATGATTCTTGGCGCGCTGCTGATGCCAGGTGCATTGCAGGCAGCGCCGGTGGCCGCTGCCGGAGTAAAGACTGGCCAGATTGTGCTGGATGGCGACCTCAATGAGCCTGCCTGGCGCACAGCGCCAGTGATCACCCTGACCCAACAGAACCCGCATCCCGGCAGACCCACGCCCTTTACCACCACGGTACGCGTCCTGCGCGGCAGGCATCACCTGTATTTCGGCATCGCCTGTGACGATCCGCACCCAAAGAAAATCGAGGTGCATACCCTGCAACGCGACGGCGATCAGTCCAGCGATGACAACGTCATGATTGTGCTCGATACCTTCGATCAGCATAAGCTCGCCTACGTGTTTCAGGTGAACGCCGGCGGTGCCATGGCCGACGGTCTGATATCGCCGGGCTACAACAACCAAAACAGCAACACCCCGACCGTGGATTACAGTTGGAACGGCTATTGGCGGGCGGCAGTAAGGCGTACCCGCACCGGTTGGACAGCTGAAATCGCCATTGATACGCAAAGCCTGCAATTCAATAATAAGAACGCAATCTGGGGATTAAACCTCAGTCGTTACGTGCCGCGCGACCTGCTGACCCTCGCTTGGTCCGGCATCAATCTGAATGCCACGCCCACCAATCTGCAGTGGGAGGGCGAGCTCACCGGCATCCGCAACCTGAACCAGGGCAGCGGTTTCGAATTTGATCCCTATCTGGTCACTGAATACAACGATGGTAAGCACGATACCGCGAGTTGGACCGGTTTCGACCTCAAGTACAACATCACGCCTGAGCTGGCCGGGCTTTTCACCTATCACACGGACTTTTCCGAGGCCCAGGCAAATTCACTGCAAATAAATGCTTCGCCTTATCCGCAGTCGATTTCCGAAACGCGACAGTTCTTTCTGGATGGGGCCAATATCTTCACCTTCAGTCACAACCTGGGTCAGAACTTCATTCCGTTCTATTCCCGCAGCATCGGTCTTGTAAACGGTGAAACCGTGCCCCTGGATGAAGGCGTGAAACTCTTGGGCCACACCGATGGCTGGACGCTGGGCCTCTTGGACACCCAGATGGCCGGCAGCAATATTTCTAATTCCACTAACCTGTTCGCCGGCCGCGCGGTTTACAACATCAACAACCAGTGGCGCGTGGGCACGCTCATTACCCACGGCGATCCGCTTGGCCAGTCCAGCAACACGCTGGCGAGTTTCGACAGCACCTGGAGCACCTCCACGTTCGGCGGCGACAAGAATCTGAATATTTCCGGTTGGGGTGCACGTTCCTCGGGTAGCGACTTGCCCAACGGCACACCCAACGGCTACGGCGTTGACCTGGAATACCCCAATGATCTCTGGTACGCGGATTTCAACTATAACTTTTACGGCGATGCACTGGATCCCGCACTTGGCTTCATCCAGCGCCCCGGCACCAAACAAACTTCCGCAGATGTCACCTATCAGCCCCGGCCGCCGGCCAGCGGCACCTTTGCCTGGGTGCGGCAGTTCTTCTTCAACGCCGGCTGGAATTACGTAACCGGCCTCGACAACCGTGTGCAGAGCGACGACTGGTCATTCAACCCTCTGCAATTCACTACTCAGGGCGGGTGGCATTGGAACACCCAGATCAATATCAATCATGAGGTACTCGCCTCGCCTTATCCGATCCTGCCGAGTGTGACTATCCCGGCCGGCACTTACAATTTCACCACCACGCACGTCAACATGAATTCGCCAGCCGCAAATGATCTGACCTACGGATTCAGCTCCGAAATCGGTGATATCTACAGTGGTCACTACAAGGACTTCTTCCCCAACATTTCGTGGTCGGCGCCCGGCGGCCATTTCACCAGCAGCCTGCTCAGCGGCGTCATCTGGCTTTATACGCCGCAAGGCAATGGCATCCTGCGCGTGACTGAACTGAATCTCGGCTACTCCTTCACGCCGGATCTCACGCTCTCCACGCTCACCCAGTACAACAACATCAGCCATAACACTTCGGAAAATGCGATTCTGCAATGGAATATCCAACCGGACCGGATTCTGTATGTGGTATGGAACCATGGCCTAACATTGAACCCCAACCTGCTGCAGGGCCAGCAAACCATCACCGGCAATACCGTAGTGGTGAAGCTAACCTGGGGATTCTATTGAAGTGTGTCTGATTCCTGCAATCCTGGAACCTGTCCTGAAAAAGAACCCATGGGAGACATTTTATACATAAACTCATTCTTATATTAATCGCTGGAGCTATCGCCTTGTTTCTAAGCTGCCCCTTTGTCTTGGCTCACAATACCGGCTTCAATGTCTTGATGAACAATGGAAATGGAGAAATCGTGGACGATGGCGACATCATCATTCACAGTGACGAAGGTGGCAAGGCCCGCATCACTGTGGATGGCAAGCTGTCTATTAACGGCAAAGCCGTCTCCGTGACTGAATCACAGAAAACACAACTGATGGAGTACGTGGCCACCATCAAGGGTATTGAAATACAGGGTGCGCAGTTAGGCAAAGACGCAGCCGGGTTCGCCGCCAACATAGTTGCTGACGTATTTTCCGGTCTTTTCACCGGCGAAGACCAAGACAAAATAGACAATCAAACGCAAGCCCGCGCCCATACCTTCAAACAAAAAACTTTGCCACTCTGTAAGGATGTGCAAGTTTTGAAATCTATTCAGGCTGGTCTGGCTGCTGGCATTGCCGCTTTCAAGCCATATGCGGTAATTAAAAACACGGATGCTCATGACTGCCAACATGACATCAACTCGGAAAACTAAGCGAACTTTGCCTATGCGGGAAGGGGTTTGCTAATCTGAGGCAATACTCGTATTCCATCCAACTTCGACAACGCTGCCGATTCCACTAAATCCGGGGGGGTGCCGACAATCATCAGCGCTCCCCAAAGACCGCCCTGGATTAATTACCTTAACAGACTGGGAGTAGCGTGACTTTCCGAAATGCTGGCGGCCGGTGGCAGGATATCTACCGCCCACGCGCAGGTTTGTGATTATCAATTACAAGCTCTTAGGCTGTAAA
This sequence comes from Gammaproteobacteria bacterium, assembly GCA_027315405.1. Classification (GTDB taxonomy): domain Bacteria; phylum Pseudomonadota; class Gammaproteobacteria; order Natronospirales; family REEB76; genus REEB76. Next base: position 56,169 of record DAHUYB010000089.1, read on the forward strand.
AATAAGAAATGAATTGGAGTTATTTCACTGTTTTGCAGGCGAAAGTTACTTGGATATGGTCTATAACATGCTCTGTGTGCAAGGCAAACCATGACTGGTATCGAAATGACCCATGACCATGAAGGAGTTGTAGTATGACGCGCTATTTAACACAACGGACCCAAAGCATCAGCCGGACCTTGTTATGGATAATCGGTGCGGCGTTGATAGCTCATACCAGCATAGCTTGGGGTGATCACCTGCCCCCCGGCATCCAAGTGATACACGTGCATACGCCCGCCTATCTAGACCGGCCTCCGGGATCTGGGCCTTACAGCCAACAGGACATCGCGGATGCCACGGAGTTGGCCAAACTTGGCGATGCTGAAGCGCAAGCAAATCTTGGCATCATGTACGCCAGTCGCAAGGAATACCAGGAAGCCGCGTACTGGTACAAGCAGGCCGCACAAGCGGGTGTCGCGACGGCGGCCTATAACCTGGGCACCTTATATTTCAACGGCCAGGGATTTCCACAGGATTACGCTAAGGCACGCCAGTGGTTTCAACTGGCGGCCAACCGCGGCAACAAATATGCCGAGTTCCAGTTGGGTATGACCTATTACACCGGCCAAGGCGTAGAGAAGGACCCGGTGCAGGAAATGAGCTGGTATCAAAAGGCCGCCCGTCAGGGCCTGCCAGCCGCTCAATACAATCTGGCGGTGATCTATAACAATGGCGATGAAGTAAAGCAGGATAGCGTAAAGGCTTATGCCTGGATGCTCTTGGCGCAGAAAGGCGGATTGGATGCCAGCAGCGCCCTGGCTACCATTGCCCAGGGTATGACCCCGGCACAGATCCAGGACGCGGAAAAATTAAGCCACAGCTTAGCATCGGACCAGTCGGTGCCGGACACACGCCAATAAGAGCGGACTGATTATTTGTTCGACAAGCACCCCGGCTGGCCAAGCTGACGGGTCAACGTCACAAACGTGGTGTTACCACACAGCGGGTGCAGGCTCGGCCACACACTGATAAAAGGTATCAACGTACTCACGGTGTGTTGTTCGACCGTATTGTTAAGCACCTTCAACGCCTGTTGAGGCCGTCCCAGGTGCATGTAGGCATCGGCGAGAAACACGGCGGTGAGTTTATCAGGCGGTCGCGTCGCCCAAATGCTGGCATACCATCGGAAGTAATTCACCAGTGCCTTCTGGCTGCCAGCCTTCACCAGCGCGACCTCGGCGGGAGTGGCATGCGCGTACTGCATCTCCAGCACGGCTTGCTGGCTGGCCTCCGCATATCGGCTCTCTCCCAGCAATGCCAAAATAAGAACGTGGCGGGCAAGTTCGTCGCCCGGCATGAGGTTCACGCCGGTTTTGGCATATTGCTCGGCTTGGTCATATTGGCGATCAATGTAAAGCAACACGGCGGAATTGGCAGAAATTCTCATGGACACCGGATCCAGACTCTGAGCCATGGTCATGGCCTGGCGCATCTCCTGGTTTTCTCCCAGCGCTGAAAAATAAGCTGCCTGGGCCTGCCAAGCCCAGGCATTGCCCGGATTATGGCGCAAGGCCTGCCTGATTTCGGAACCGGCGGCTGTCAGGTCCCAATCATAAAACATATCCAGCAAGCCACTCAGCAGATGGGCTTCGGAAGAATCACTGTTCAGTTGCAGTGCCCTCCTGATCATATCCTTGGCAGATGCGACTTGCTGGCCAGACAGGCTTGGTAATGCCATCAGCGACTGGGCACTACACTCAAATGCGGCCGCGAAATGTGGATCGAGCGTCATGGCGCGACGGCAATAGTCGCCGGCCTCGTCGGGGTTGCCCTGTACCAGCAGATAACGTCCCAACTGGTAGTCCAGGGCCGCCTGCCGGTTGCTGGTGAATTCCAGGGGTTTTATGCTGGCATCGGGCGCCAGCAAAGACGCTACATGGGTTGCGATTTGCACCACGGTTTGTTGGAAATCACTATTCTGATACTTGATACCGAGATCATATTCATTGCCCCAGACATAACTCTGATCGGCCACACGTATCAGCCGCGCTGATATATGCACAAATTGCGGGTTTTGAGTGATGCTGCCCTCCAAGACATAAGTCGCTCCAAGAGCCTGGCCGATCGTTTTTATGGTCTTGTCGCTGCCCGCAAAATGCATGCTCGAGGTATCTGCGATCACTCCCAGCCGGGCGGGAGTGACCGGCCCTAGCAAATCAATCAATTCACTGGCGATGGACGCCCCCAGAATGGTGTTGGTGGAATTGGTAGAAAGGTTCGCGAATGGCAGCACCGCAATGACCGGAGCATGAGACGCGGGTTTAGCCTGGGTGAAAAACTGAACATGATATTTGAAATGGGCGACAATCGCTAAGCCCAGGGTAATCGCCAATAAAACAACGACGGTGAACAGAACCAGCCAACGCTTTTCCCGAGTGCCGCCGCTTGGAACCGGTCGAAAAGACTGGGAAGGAACAGCGGAGGCCGCATGAGCGGCGGTCAGACTTTCACCATTCGTCACCGTCACCGGGAAAACAAACTTGTAACCGCGCCGCGAGATAGTCTGGATATAACGCGTACCAGTGGTGCCGTCGTTAAGGGCAATCCGCAATTGCCGCATGCAGGCACTGATACCTTCCTCAAATTCCACCACGGTGTGGCTGCCCCACAGACAATTCCTGATTTCTTCCCTGGAAACGATGCTGTCGGCATGACTCAACAGCAGGGTCAGCAGTTTTGCCACCTGTGGACGCAGCAACACCGTCTTTTGGCCGTCGCGCAGTTCGCCACTGCGCGGATCGAACACAAACTCACCAAAAACGAACCTCCCATGAAGCATGTCCGGAGTGATATCCATACATTTATTTTCCAATACCCCATCTGAGGAACCAAGAAGATAATGGCATCAAATCTCTGGTGACTGTGCTGACGAGCTTGGAACCGCAGTATTTTCCTGCGCGTCTCTCCAACAATCCCGCCCCTGAGCCTCTTTATAGCTCAAGCTTTTAATTAGCACTGGGTATCAACAATAATTTATAAATGAATAATAAAAGCATGGCCGTGATCGCTGCCCAGGCTATGTCCACAAAAGGATTTGCTTTAGCGGTGTGCCGGTATTGAATAGCACAACCGTCTCATCTCTCTTGAGCCAGCCGGAATCCAGCAACCTGATCTGGGCCGCGAATGCGGCGGCGCCTTCCGGCCCGGGGAACACGCCGCTGCCTGCGGCCATGACACGGGCGTATTCGATCATTTCGCCGTCACTGACTGCGACCCCGGTGCCGTGACTCTCGCGCAAGACTTGCAGCATCAAGAAATCGCCGATGGCGGAGGGCACCCGCAGGCCATCGGCCACGGTCCTGGCATTCGCCCAGGGTTCCGCCCGATCCACGCCCGCGTGGAAAGCCTTCACGATAGGCGCGCAATTTTCCGCCTGGACACTCACCATGCGCGGGCGTTTACCGCCGATCAACCCCAGCTGCTGCATCTCCGCGAAGGCCTTCCACATGCCGATGAGCCCGGTACCGCCGCCGGTCGGATAGATGATGACATCCGGCAATTGCCAATCGAGTTGTTCGCCCAGTTCATAGCCCATGGTTTTCTTGCCTTCGATACGGTACGGCTCCTTGAGCGTGCTCACATCGAACCAGCCGTAACGTTCCACCCCTTCACGCACCTTGCGGGCGCAATCGGTGATGAGACCCTCGATCAATTCCACCCGCGCGCCATAGGCACGCGCTTCGGCTGCGAACGCCGGCGGCGCATCCTGCGGGATAAACACATGTGCCTGGATACCGGCGGCAGCACAGTATGCCGCCAGCGCGCTGCCCGCATTGCCGGCGCTAGGAATGGCGATGCTCGATGCGCCCAGTTCCCAGGCGCGGCTCACCGCCAGACACAGACCGCGTGCCTTGAAACTGCCGGTGGGGTTGGAGGATTCGTCCTTGATATAGGTGGCCGGGCAACCGATGCGTGCTCCGAAGCGGGCCTTCAGCAGCGGTGTCCAGCCCTCGCCCAGCGCCAGCCGGAAGTGATCGTCCTGTACAGGCAGCACTTCCTCGTAGCGCCACAGATCCGCGCGCCGGGTTCTCAAGGCCGCACGTGACAGCGTTCGGGCTGCCTTCTCGAGATCATAGCGCGCGAGCAACGGCATGCCGCAAGCGCTGCAGAGTTTCTGCAACCGATCGGACGCGTACGGCAGATTGCAAGCGGCGCATTCCAAATTAACAAGACAGGATGCGGTGTGCATGAAGGAATCCGCGTAATCAGACATAGTGCTGCACGGCGCAGCCAGTGTACCATGTGTCTGCGGATACAGATGAGGGACAATCCATGCCCGCGGCCACTCACTTCATTCTCGATTTCGACAGCACCCTGATCCGCGTCGAAATGACGGAGATGATGGCAGAAGTCGCCATCCCGGATACCGCGGCGCGCAGCGCCGTCCGCAAACAGCTTGGTGAGCTGACCGATGCCGCCATGGGCGGCCGCATGGATTACCGCGCATCGCTGCGCGCGCGGCTGGCGCTGCTCAGCCTGCCGCGTGCCAAAATGGGCGAGGTTGCGGCGCGGCTCACGAACGAAATCACACCCTCATTCCTGCGCAACCGTGCGTTTCTGGCGGCGCACGCCGAACACATCCACGTACTGACCGGCGGCTTCCGCGAAATGGCCGAGCCGGTGCTGCGCGAACTCGGCCTGTACCCCGAGCACCTGCACGCCAACACACTGACTTTCGACGCGCAGGGATTGAGCGACGGCTGTGACTGGAACAATCCGCTGTCGCGCGAAGGCGGAAAAATCGAGGTGACGCGCGCGCTCAAGCTTGACGGCAAAGTCATCGTTGTGGGCGACGGCTGGAGCGACTACTACATCCGTGCGGCCGGCCTGGCACAGCGCTTTTACGCCTTCACCGAAAACATCGCGCGTCCGGAAGTCGTGGCCAAAGCCGACCACGCGGCGCCGAGTTTTGACGAGGTGCTCTATGACCTGGGTGTGCGCGCCACCGTATCCTATCCCAAGAACCGCCTCACCGTGCTGCTACTCGAAAACATTCACCCGAACGCCGTGGCCGCCTTCCAAAAGGAAGGCTACAGTGTGGAAACCGTAACCAGCAGTCTGGACGAAGCCGCGCTGACCGAACGGCTCACCGACGTATCTATCCTCGGCCTCCGCTCCAAAACCCAATTGACCGAGCGCGCACTCACGGGCGCCAAGCGGCTGTTGGCGGTCGGCGCCTTCTGCATCGGCACCAACCAGATTGACCTGCACGCCTGCGAGCGCAAGGGCGTGGCCGCCTTCAACGCACCCTTCAGCAACACCCGCTCGGTGGTTGAGCTGGCGCTGGCCGAGATCATCCTGTTGATACGCGGCATTCCCGAAAAGCTCCGGCTCATGGACCGCGGCGTGTGGGACAAGTCCGCCAAGGGCGCGCACGAAGTGCGCGGCAAACGGCTCGGCATCATCGGCTACGGCAACATCGGCATGCAGCTCTCGGTGCTGGCCGAAGCCCTCGGCATGGAAGTCGCGTTCCGCGATATCGCTGAAAAACTCGCGCTCGGCAACGCCCACAAATGCGCGAGCTTGGACGAATTGCTGGAGACTTCAGACATCGTCACGGTGCACGTGGACGGCCGCAAGGAAAACGCCAAGCTCATCGGCGTGCGCGAGTTCGCGCGCATGCAACCGGATGCGGTGTTTCTGAATCTGAGCCGCGGCCATGTGGTGGACCTGGAAGCGCTGCGGGTGCAACTGGAATCCGGCCGCTTGCGCGGGGCCGCACTCGACGTGTTCCCCGAGGAGCCGCAGGCCAACGGTGAGCGCTTCGAGCACCCGCTGCGCAAGCTGCCGAACCTCATGCTCACGCCGCACATCGGCGGCAGCACGCTCGAAGCCCAGCAGGATATCGGCCGCTACGTCAGCGGCCGCATCATTGATTACATCAACACCGGCAACACCGAGGGCAGCATGAATTTTCCGCCGCTGCGCCTGCGCGACCTCGCCGAGGTCCAGTTCCATCGCGGCGAGGTTGTTCTGGGCGGTGGCGTTGTCGGGGTCGAGCTGCACGGCTTCCAGATACTGCGCCAGCCCGGATTTCAGCGGCAGCACGGTGCCGTAATCCACGT
>DAHUYB010000025.1 GCA_027315405.1 Gammaproteobacteria bacterium
GCCCAAGGGCGTGGAGATGGTGATGCCCGGGGACAACATCAAGATGGTGGTGTCCCTGATCAACCCGATCGCCATGGAAGACGGCCTGCGCTTCGCCATCCGCGAGGGTGGCCGCACCGTCGGCGCCGGCGTGGTCGCGAAGATTATTGAATAGTGTGGTGTGCTGAGTACGAGTGCTGCGCGAAAAGAAAAACAGAATAATTTCACGCGGTACCCAGTACCGGGCACATACAACGAAAGGTAAAGGCCAGTAGCTCAATTGGCAGAGCGGCGGTCTCCAAAACCGCAGGTTGGGGGTTCGATTCCCTCCTGGCCTGCCATTTGAGCCAGGGCATCTAACAGGTTATGGGTAAATGAGCGACATACCGGAAACCAAGAACAGCGACTTGGATACGCCCAAGCTGCTGGGCGCGATCGTGCTGATCATTGTCGGCATCTTTGCCTATTACTGGTTCAACAGTCAATCCGATTTGTTGCGCACCGGATACGTGATCATCGGCTTGGTGCTGGCTCTGCTGCTCGCCTGGCAAACGCGACTTGGTCACAGTACCTGGGGTTTCATTCAGAGTTCGCGCAATGAAGTGCGCAAAATGGTATGGCCCACGCGCGAAGAAACTTTCCAGACCACGGTTGCCGTGATTGTGGTGGTGTTGGTCACCGGCGTGCTCATGTGGCTTTTGGATATTTTCCTGTTCTGGGCGTTGCACGGCCTGACCGGGCAGGGAGGCTGAGGTATGGCACTGCGCTGGTATGTGGTGCACGCCTATTCGGGGTTCGAATCGTCGGTAAAACGCTCGCTCGGTGAGCGTGTGAAACGTAGCGGGCTGGCTGACAAATTCGGGGAGATTCTGGTGCCCACCGAGGAAGTGGTGGAGATGCGCGAGGGTCAGAAGCGCCGTAGCGAGCGCAAATTTTTCCCCGGTTACGTGCTGGTGCAGATGGAGCTGGATGATGAGACTTGGCACCTGGTGAAGAGTGTGCCCAAGGTCATGGGCTTCATCGGCGGCACTCCGGACAAACCGGCACCCATCACCGATAAAGAAGCGGATTCAATCCTGCATCGGGTGCAGGAAGGCTCTGAAAAGCCGCGGCCCAAGGTGTTATTCGAGCCGGGCGAGGTGGTGCGCGTGACCCATGGGCCGTTCAACGATTTCAATGGCGTGGTCGAGGAAGTGAATTACGAAAAAAACCGGCTGCGCGTGGCGGTACTTATTTTCGGACGCTCGACGCCGGTGGAGTTGGAATTCAGTCAGGTCGAAAAGTCCTGACGATTGCTTGCAGGAGCGACGCTAGCGTCGCGATCCAGGAATCGCGGCCGGGACGGCCGCTCACACAACAGGGGAGCCTGCAATAAACAGGCGCTAACACCCGCAGGAGAGACAAATGGCAAAGAAAGTACAGGCATTCGTGAAGCTCCAGATTCCTGCGGGCCAGGCAAACCCGAGCCCGCCGGTGGGTCCGGCCCTGGGCCAGCAGGGCGTCAATATCATGGAGTTCTGCAAGGCTTTCAATGCCCAGACCCAGAAACTGGAACAGGGTTTGCCGATTCCGGTGGTGATCACGGTCTATAGCGACCGTAGTTTCACCTTCATTACTAAGACACCGCCCGCATCGGTGTTGATCCGCAAGGCCATTGGTCTTGAAAAGGGCAGCGCCACACCCAATACCAACAAAGTGGGCAAGATTACCCGCAAGCAGCTCGAAGAAATCGCCAAAATCAAGATGCCGGATATCACGGCAGCCGACCTGGAAGCCGCCGTGCGCACCATCGCGGGCAGTGCCCGTAGCATGGGTGTTGATGTGGAGGGCCTGTAAATGGCGACCATCAGCAAGCGCATGCGCGCCATCAAAGAGAAGCTCACCCCGGGCAAGCAATACGCAGTGGATGAGGCGATCTCTCTGATCAAGGAATTTTCCAAGCTGAAATTCCGCGAATCCGTGGATGTGGCCGTGAATCTCGGCATTGATGCCAAGAAGTCCGACCAGGTCGTCCGGGGTTCCACGGTACTGCCCCATGGCACCGGCAAGAGTGTGCGCGTGGCCGTTTTTGCCCAGGGCAACAATGCCGAGGCCGCCAAGAAAGCTGGCGCCGACATCGTCGGTTTCGAGGACTTGGCCGAGAAGGTCAAGGCCGGACAGCTGGATTTTGACGTGGTGATCGCGAGTCCCGATGCCATGCGCATCGTCGGGCAGTTGGGCCAGATACTCGGCCCCCGTGGGCTGATGCCGAACCCCAAGGTCGGCACCGTGACACCGGACGTGGTGGGCGCGGTGAAGAACGCCAAGTCCGGACAGGTGCGTTATCGCGCCGACAAGGCTGGCATTGTGCATTGCACGATCGGTAAGTCGGATTTCGAAACCAATGCCCTCAAGGAAAACCTGCATGCCCTGCTCGCAGACTTGAACAAGGTCAAACCGGCCACCGCCAAGGGCATATATCTGAAGAAAGTGACCGTGTCCTCCACCATGGGGCCGGGCATCGTGATAGACCAGAATTCGCTCACGTTGTGAGTGAATTCTGAGGTGAGGGGTGAAGGAGCAAGGCATGAGGAGTAACGCTGCCGATCCTTCACCGACATGGTTGTGAATTTGAGGTGGCCGAGGACTTTGGGCTTGTGAAGAGCGAATCGGAGTTCGGATACTGGGGTTTTGCACCTCACTCCTTACCCATTACTCCTCACCGCCGAAGGCAACGGCAACGTCAAAGACCGTGAGTGAAGCCCGTCCGGATGACAGGCGGCTTAATGGCGGTAATGCCGGCTCACGCAGACGGTGGATTCCGAATCGGGATTGCCTGATTTGGTCACCGTGAAGCTCACGCAAGTGGGCGGGGTGGACGTGCTAGGGACCGCGCGTCTTGTATAACGGTACCTAATCAGGAGACATACACCGTGCCGATGAGACTGGAAGACAAACAGGCTCTGGTCGCCGAGGTGAACGCGGTGGCAGCGAAGGCGTATTCCGCCATCGCCGCCGAATACCGCGGACTGACCGTGGAGCAGATCACCAACTTGCGAGTGAAAGCGCGCAAAGATGGTGTCTGGCTCAAGGTCGTCAAAAACACCCTGGCGAAAAAAGCCATCGCAGGCACCGAATTCGAGTGTCTGAAGGATGCTCTCAAGGGACCGCTGATCCTGGCGTTCTCGAGGGAGGATCCGGGTGCGGCTGCGCGGGTAGTGCGGGATTTTGTCAAGGACAACGAACTGTTGGTCGTCAAAGCGCTTGCCCTGAGCGGCAAGCTGTTGCCGACGGCGGATCTGGAACGGCTCGCCAAGATGCCGACCCGTGAGCAGGCGCTCGCCATGCTCATGGGCGTCATGAGGGCGCCGATCACCAAGTTCGTGCGTACCCTGGCCGAACCCCACGCCAAATTGGTGCGCACGGTGGCTGCCGTGCGTGACCAGAAACAGGCTGCTTAATCAACCGATTCGTAAATACATTTTTAGGAGCTACGACAATGGCTGTTGCTAAAGAAGACATTCTGGAGACCATTTCCAAGATGACTGTGATGGAAATCGTGGATCTGATCTCCGCGATGGAAGAGAAGTTCGGCGTGTCGGCGGCCACCGCCGTGGCCGCAGCTCCAGCCGCCGGCGCGGCTGCTGCCCCCGCCGAGGAGAAGACCGAGTTCACCGTGGCGCTCAAGGCCGTGGGCGAGAAGAAGGTCGAGGTCATCAAGGTGGTGCGCACCATCACCGGTTTGGGTTTAAAGGAAGCCAAGGATCTGGTGGAGGGCGCGCCCCAGAACATCAAGGAAGGCGTGTCCAAGGATGATGCGGCCAAGTTCAAGAAGGACTTGGAAGCGGCTGGCGCCACCGTCGAGGTCAAGTAAACCTCTGGAAGTGTTGCAGCATAACGCGGGCGAATGGCCCCACTGATGGAAACGGCTGGTGGCGGAAGCCACCGGCCTTTTCCCGTTTTTGTTTATTTGGGTGGCGCTGGTGCGTCACCACGCCGTCTTGGCCCAAGGCGGTTGCTGGATTCAAAACCACCGCGCCACGGCGCGCGTCGAGGTACTAGTGATGGCTTATTCATTCACCGAAAAGAAACGTATCCGCAAGGATTTTGGCAAGCGTGCGAGCGTGCTCGACGTGCCTTATCTTCTGGCCATCCAGCTTGAATCCTATCGCCAGTTCCTGCAAGTGGACAAGCCGCCTCGGGAACGCCTTGCGGAAGGGTTGCACGCCGCCTTCAAATCCGTATTCCCCATCACCAGTTACTCGGGTAATGCGGCACTGGAGTATGTGGAGTACAAACTCGGTGAGCCGCCGTTCGACGAGAAAGAGTGCATTATGCGCGGCCTTACCTACGCGGCGCCGCTACGGGTATTGGTGCGCCTCGCGCTGTACGACAAGGAAGCTCCGCTGGAAAACCGCCGTCCCAAAGAAGTGAAGGAGCAGGAAGTGTACATGGGCGAACTGCCGCTCATGACCGGCAACGGCACTTTCATTATCAACGGCACCGAGCGCGTCATCGTATCCCAATTGCACCGTTCGCCCGGCGTGTTCTTCGACCACGACAAGGGTAAAACCCATTCGTCGGGAAAACTGTTGTTTTCCGCGCGCGTGATTCCCTACCGCGGTTCGTGGCTGGATTTCGAATTCGATCCCAAGGACTGCGTGTTCGTGCGCATCGACCGTCGCCGCAAACTGCCGGCGACCATCCTGCTGCGTGCCCTCGGCTACAACGACACACAGATACTCGAACTGTTCTTTGAGAGCAATACTTTCCATCTCAGCAAAGACGGCATCACTCTGGATCTGGTGCCGGAGCGTTTGCGCGGCGAGACCGCCGCCTTCGATATCAAGATCAAGAACAAAGTACTGGTGGAGGAAGGCCGGCGCGTAACCGCGCGCCACATTCGCGAATTGGAAAAGGCCGAAGTACAATCCTTGACGGTGCCGGCAGAATATCTGGCCGGTAAGATCCTGGCTCACGACGTGGTGCAGATTCCCACCGGCGAACTTCTGGGCAAGGCCAACGAAGAGCTCACCACCGAAAAGGTGGGCGAATTCATCAAGGCCAGCGTCAAGGAAATCCGCACTCTATTCACCAACGACCTGGACAAAGGCCCTTATATTTCCAGCACCCTGCGCGTGGATCCCAGCAGAACGCCGTTCGAGGCGCTGGTGGAAATCTACCGCATGATGCGCCCCGGCGAGCCGCCCACCAAGGATGCGGCCGAGACCTTATTCCATAATCTGTTCTTTACGCTGGAGCGCTACGATCTGTCGGTTGTTGGGCGCATGAAATTCAATCGCCGCGTGGGCCGCGAGGCCATCACCGGCCCGGGCGTGCTCTACGACGGCATGTATTTCAGCCAGCGCCAGGATGATGCGTGCAAGAAGTTGTTCAAGGAACTGGGCAAGAGTTCGGATATCGTTGACACCCTCAGAGTGCTGCTCGACATCCGCAACGGCAATGGCACGGTGGATGATATTGACCATCTCGGCAATCGCCGCGTGCGCTCCGTGGGCGAAATGGCGGAGAACGTGTTCCGCATCGGCCTGGTGCGCGTGGAACGCGCCGTGAAGGAACGTTTGGCGCTGGCGGAGTCCGAGGGGCTCATGCCCCAGGAACTCATCAATGCCAAGCCCGTGTCGGCTGCCATTCGTGAATTCTTCGGCTCCTCGCAGCTGTCGCAGTTCATGGACCAAAATAATCCGCTTTCGGAAGTCACTCACAAGCGTCGTGTCTCGGCGCTTGGTCCCGGCGGTTTGACCCGCGAGCGTGCCGGTTTCGAGGTACGCGATGTGCACCCGACTCATTACGGCCGTGTGTGCCCCATCGAAACGCCGGAAGGCCCGAACATCGGCCTCATCAATTCGCTGTCGGTGTACGCGCGTACCAACGACTATGGCTTTTTGGAGACCCCCTACCGCAAGGTAGTGAACGGTAAAGTCACCGACGAGATTATTTATTTGTCCGCTATCGAAGAAGGCCAGTACGTGATTGCCCAGGCGAATGCGCTGCTGGACGGTCACGGCCGCTTCGTGGATGAATTAGTGAGTTGCCGCCACCAGAATGAATTCGGTTTGTCTACCCCGGACAAGATCAACTTCATTGACGTGTCGCCGAAGCAGATCGTGTCCATTGCTGCGGCCCTGATCCCGTTCCTGGAGCACGACGACGCCAACCGCGCACTCATGGGTTCCAACATGCAGCGCCAGGCGGTGCCGACGCTGCGCACCGAGAAGCCGCTGGTAGGCACCGGCATCGAGCGCACCGTGGCCCTCGACTCTGGTGTGGTGGTGGTGGCCAAACGCGGCGGTACGGTGGACTCCGTAGATGCCGGCCGCATCGTGGTGCGGGTTAACGACAACGAGACCCATGCCGGTGAGCCGGGTGTGGATATTTACAACCTCACCAAATATACCCGTTCCAACCAGAATACCTGCATCAATCAGCGGCCGCTGGTAAAACCAGGCGACATGATTGCCCGCGCCGATGCCCTGGCCGACGGTCCGTCCACTGACCTGGGCGAGCTGGCGCTGGGCCAGAATCTGCTGGTCGCCTTCATGCCCTGGAATGGCTACAATTTTGAGGATTCCATCCTCATTTCCGAGCGTGTGGTGGAGGAAGAACGTTTCACCACCATCCACATCGAGGAGCTTACCTGCGTAGCCCGCGATACCAAGCTGGGGTCGGAGGAAATCACCGCTGATATTCCCAACGTGGGTGAGGGGGCTCTCGCCAAGCTGGATGAAGCCGGCATCGCCTATATCGGCGCCGAGGTGAAATCCAGCGACATCCTGGTGGGCAAGGTCACACCCAAGGGTGAGACCCAGCTCACGCCGGAAGAAAAACTGCTGCGGGCCATCTTCGGCGAGAAAGCCAGCGATGTGAAGGACACTTCATTGCGGGTGCCGCCGGGCATGGATGGCACCGTCATTGACGTGCGCGTGTTCACCCGCGACGGCGTGGACAAGGATGCGCGCGCCCTCAGCATCGAGAAGGCGGAACTGGAGAAGGTGCGCAAGGATCTGAACGACCAGCGCCGCATCCTGGAAGAAGACATCTTCCAGCGCGTTGAGAAGATGCTCATGGGTAAGGTGGCGGAGGGCGGTCCCAAAGGACTCAAGTCCGGTGCCAAGATCACCAAGGGCTATCTCGATGAATTGCCGCGCGAGAAATGGTTCGAGATTCACCTCAAAAACGACGAAGCCAACGAACAGCTGGAGAAAGTGGCTGCGACCCTGAAGTCGCAGCACCATGAGTTCGAGCGGCGTTATGAGGAAAAGAAACGCAAGATCACCGCCGGTGATGACTTGGCTCCCGGTGTTATCAAGATGGTGAAAGTGTTTCTGGCGGTGAAGCGCCGGGTACAGCCGGGCGACAAGATGGCCGGCCGCCACGGCAACAAAGGCGTGATTTCCATGATCGTGCCGGTGGAGGACATGCCGTATGCCGCTGACGGTACGCCGGTGGACGTGGTGTTGAATCCACTGGGTGTGCCTTCGCGCATGAATATCGGCCAGATATTGGAAACCCATCTGGGTTGGGCCGCCAAGGGCATCGGGCAGAAGATCGGCAAGCTCCTGGATGAGCAGGCCAAGGCCGAGGAACTGCGCAAGTTCCTGGAACAGGTCTATAACCGCACCGGCGGCAAAAAGGAGGAGCTGGCCTCGTTCAGCGAGGCGGAGATTACCACCTTGGCGGAGAACCTGCGGGAAGGCCTGCCGGTGGCCACGCCGGTATTCGACGGCGCCAGTGAAGAAGAGATCAAGCATCTCCTGAAGCTCGCGGGTCTGCCGGAATCCGGCCAGACCACTCTTTACGATGGACGCAGCGGTGAAGCTTTCGAACGGCCGGTGACCGTGGGCTATATGTACATGCTCAAGCTCAATCACTTGGTGGACGACAAAATGCACGCGCGTTCCACCGGGCCTTACTCGCTGGTGACACAGCAGCCGCTGGGCGGCAAGGCACAATTCGGCGGGCAACGCTTCGGCGAAATGGAAGTGTGGGCGTTGGAAGCCTATGGCGCGGCCTACACCTTGCAGGAAATGCTGACGGTTAAGTCCGACGATACTATCGGGCGCACCAAGATGTACAAGAACATCGTGGACGGCGACCATCGGATGGAAGCGGGCATGCCGGAATCGTTCAACGTACTGGTCAAGGAAATTCGTTCACTGGCCATCAACATAGAACTGGAGCAGGACTGACATAAAGTCTGTTCACGTGCGAGTGTTGAAACCAGTTAACCGACGGTGATGCAAATATGAAAGATCTACTGAAATTGTTGAAGCAGCAGGGCCAGGTTGAAGACTTCGACGCGTTGCGCATCGCGCTGGCGTCGCCGGAGCTGATCCGGTCGTGGTCTTACGGCGAGGTCAAGAAGCCCGAGACCATCAACTACCGCACCTTCAAGCCGGAGCGTGATGGACTGTTCTGCGCCAAAATCTTTGGTCCGGTGAAGGATTACGAATGCCTGTGCGGCAAGTACAAGCGCCTCAAGCATCGCGGCGTGATCTGCGAGAAGTGCGGCGTGGAAGTCACCGTGGCCAAGGTGCGCCGCGAGCGCATGGGCCATATCGAACTGGCTTCGCCGGTGGCCCACATTTGGTTCCTGAAGTCGCTGCCTTCGCGTATCGGCCTGATGCTGGATATGACGTTGCGCGAGATCGAGCGGGTGCTGTACTTCGAGGCTTTCGTGGTAGTGGACCCCGGTATGACGCCGCTGGAACGCGGCCAGTTGCTGTCGGATGAATCCTATTTGGAAGCCATCGAGGAACACGGCGACGACTTCGATGCGCGCATGGGTGCCGAGGCGGTTTTCGAACTGCTGCGCAGCATCGATCTGGAAAAAGAAGTGGCCAAACTGCGCGAGGAGATCGGCAGCACCAATTCCGAGACCAAGATCAAGCGGCTCGCCAAGCGCCTGAAGCTCATGGAAGCGTTCCTGGAGTCCGGCAACAAGCCCGAATGGATGGTAATGACGGTGCTGCCGGTGCTGCCACCGGATCTGCGTCCGCTGGTGCCGCTGGATGGCGGGCGTTTCGCCACTTCGGACCTGAATGATCTGTATCGCCGTGTTATCAACCGCAACAACCGCCTCAAGCGGCTGCTGGAGTTGAACGCACCCGACATCATCGTGCGCAATGAGAAGCGCATGCTGCAGGAATCCGTGGACGCGTTGTTGGACAACGGCCGCCGCGGCCGCGCCATTACCGGTTCCAACAAGCGCCCGCTGAAGTCGCTGGCTGACATGATCAAGGGCAAGCAGGGCCGCTTCCGGCAGAATCTGCTGGGCAAGCGCGTGGATTATTCCGGACGTTCCGTGATCGTGGTGGGTCCGGCGCTGAAACTGCATCAATGCGGTCTGCCAAAGAAGATGGCGCTGGAACTGTTCAAGCCATTCATCTTCTCCAAGCTGCAACTGCGCGGTATGGCCACCACCATCAAGGCCGCCAAAAAAATGGTGGAGCGTGAGGGCCCGGAGGTGTGGGATATCCTGGAAGAAGTGATTCGCGAGCACCCGGTGATGTTGAACCGCGCGCCCACGCTGCACCGTCTCGGCATCCAGGCGTTCGAGCCGCAGCTGGTGGAAGGCAAAGCCATCCAGCTGCATCCATTGGTGTGCACCGCGTTCAACGCCGACTTCGACGGCGACCAGATGGCCGTGCATGTGCCGTTATCCATCGAGGCGCAGCTGGAAGCGCGCGCGCTCATGATGTCCTCCAATAACATCCTGTCGCCCGCCAACGGTGATCCCATCATCGTTCCGTCCCAGGACGTGGTGCTGGGTCTGTATTACATGACCCGCGAGCGCATCAACGCCAAGGGCGAAGGTATGGCTTTTGCGGACGTATCCGAGGTGCACCGCGCCTGGGAAAACCGTCAAGTGGATCTGCAGGCACACATTCAGGTGCGCATCACTGATCATCTGATCCAGGATGATGGCAGCTTTGAGACCCGTATCCGTCGCGTAGATACCACCGTGGGACGTGCGTTGTTGTCCGATATCCTGCCCAAGGGACTGCCGTTCGAATTGATCAACCGCGACATGACCAAGAAGGCCATCTCCTCGCTGATCAATACCTGCTACCGGCGTGTGGGCCTGAAGGAAACCGTGGTGTTCGCCGATAAAGTCATGTATACGGGTTTCAGCTTTGCGACCCGTGCCGGGGTATCCATCGGTGTGAATGACATGGTGGTGCCGGATGAAAAAGGTGGGATCCTGGCGAGCGCCGAAAGCGAGGTCAAGGAGATCGAGGACCAATATGCCTCAGGCCTGGTCACCAACGGCGAACGTTACAACAAGGTGGTGGATATCTGGTCGCGTACCAACGAGCAGGTGGCGAAAGCCATGATGGACAAGCTCGGTAGTGAGGAGGTGCTTGACCACAAAGGCAATAAGACACGCCAGCCATCCTACAACTCCATTTATATGATGGCGGACTCCGGCGCGCGCGGTTCCGCGGCACAGATCCGCCAGTTGGCCGGCATGCGCGGACTAATGGCCAAACCCGACGGTTCCATCATCGAGACGCCCATCACCGCAAACTTCAGGGAAGGCCTGAATGTATTGCAATACTTCATCTCAACCCACGGCGCCCGCAAGGGTCTGGCGGATACCGCGCTGAAAACTGCCAACTCCGGGTATCTGACGCGCCGCCTGGTGGACGTGGCCCAGGATCTGGTGGTCACCGAAGTGGATTGCGGTACCGGCGAGGGCCTCTACATGAAGCCCATTGTGGAAGGTGGCGATATCGTGGAACCGCTGCGCGAGCGGGTGCTCGGCCGGGTACTGGTTGAACCCTGTTATATGCCGGGTACCAAGAAGCTGCTGGTCGAGTCCGGCACGTTGCTGGATGAACGTCTGGTCGAGCAAATGGAAGAGATGGGTGTGGACCAGGTCAAGGTGCGTTCACCGATCACCTGCGCCACCCGTTATGGGGTGTGTACCCAATGTTACGGGCGTGATCTAGCGCGTGGTATCCGCGTCAACATCGGCGAGGCAGTGGGCGTGATCGCGGCGCAGTCCATCGGCGAGCCCGGCACCCAGCTCACCATGCGTACCTTCCATATTGGCGGCGCCGCTTCCCGCGCGGCATCCATTTCGAGCGTCGAGATCAAGGCCGCCGGTACCATCAAACTGCACAACATCAAGACCGTGAAGCACGCCAAGGGGCACTGGGTTGCGGTCTCGCGTTCCGGCGAACTGGGCGTCATAGACGAGTTCGGCCGTGAGCGCGAGCGTTACAAGATTCCCTACGGTGCCAGCATCATGGTGGCCGAGGGCGACAAGGCGCAGGCAGGACAACTGGCTGCCACCTGGGATCCACACACCCACCCCATCGTCACCGAGGTGGCCGGCACGCTGCAGTTCCACGATTTCGTGGAGGGCATCACCGTCAATCGTCAGATGGACGAGATCACGGGTCTGTCCAGCATTGTGGTAACCGATCCCAAGATGCGCGGTTCCCTGGGCAAGGATCTGCGTCCCACGGTGAAACTGGTGAACGACAAGGGACGTGATATGTTCCTGGCCGGTACCGAGATTCCAGCCCATTATCAACTGCCGCCTGGCGCTATCGTGAACGTGGAAGATGGCGCGCGTGTCGGCGTGGGCGATGTCATCGCGCGTATTCCGCAGGAGTCCTCTAAGACCCGCGATATCACCGGCGGTCTGCCGCGCGTCGCGGACTTGTTTGAAGCGCGCAAGCCGAAGGAGCAAGCGATTCTCGCCGAATTCTCCGGTACCGTGAGTTTCGGCAAGGACACCAAGGGCAAACAGCGCCTCGTCATCACCGATGACGACAGCGCCCAGCATGAGCTGCTGATCCCCAAGTGGCGTACCGTGAACGTGTTCGAAGGTGAACGCGTGGAGAAGGGTGAAGTCATTGCTGACGGCGAACCCAATCCGCACGACATTCTGCGTTTGTTGGGCGTAACCGCGCTGGCGGATTATCTGGTGCGTGAAATCCAGGACGTCTATCGTCTGCAGGGTGTGAAGATCAACGACAAGCATATCGAGGTAATCATCCGCCAGATGCTGCGCAAGGTGGAGATCGCGGTTTCCGGCGAGACCCGCTTCCTGCGCGGCGAGCAGATGGACCGCGGCCGGGCGCTGGACGAAAACGAGAAGATGACCACGGAGAAAAAAGCCAGTGCGGACTTTGAACCGGTACTGCTCGGCATCACCAAGGCTTCACTGGCCACCGAGTCTTTCATTTCCGCAGCCTCCTTCCAGGAGACCACGCGGGTGCTGACGGAAGCGTCGGTGCGCGGAATGCAGGACGACCTGCGCGGCCTCAAGGAAAACGTCATTGTGGGGCGATTGATCCCGGCGGGAACCGGCTATGCTTACCACGAACAACGGCGCAAACAGCGTGCCGAAGTACCCGTGGATGCAGCCGCCCAGGCAGCCTCGGAAGCGGAAGCCCTGTTTACCGCTGCCGACGACAGCACGCCGGCCGAGATTCCAGTCGCGGCACAGCCGGTAGAGCAGGCCCAGGAGTGATGCACCCGGAGGGTCATTGTTCAATTAAGCATTGAAAAACGGAGCAAGCGCCATAAATCACCCTCCGGCCGTGAAAACGGTCGGAGGGTGTATGCGGAGACCCCCATTAGGGATCAATAGCGGGGGGTTTTCTTGACACTGTGGCCCCGCATCCCTAAAATTCCAACGCTTTACAGGCGGCACATGGCGGCCAGACGACGGTCGCCACCGCGGAATTCCCGAGACAGGCCGGTTCTGACCGGCCTGTTTCTTCTTTCCGGGCATGAGTTATGCCCCTGCCGCGCAGGTTCAATCCATACCCTTACAGTAGTGAGAGTTGTTGCATGGCGACTTTTAATCAACTGGTGCGCAAGCCGCGTACCCGCAGAATAGAAAAGAGCAAGGTACCGGCCTTGGGCGGTAGTCCGCAGCGGCGCGGTGTGTGCACCCGTGTGTATACCACCACCCCAAAGAAACCCAACTCGGCATTGCGCAAAGTTGCGAAAGTGCGCCTTACCAATGGTTTCGAGGTCATCAGTTACATCGGCGGCGAAGGCCACAACCTGCAGGAGCACTCGGTGGTACTGATTCGCGGCGGCCGCGTCAAGGACCTGCCGGGCGTGCGTTACCACACAGTGCGCGGTTCGCTGGACTGCGCCGGCGTCAACGATCGCAAGCAGAGCCGCTCCAAATACGGCGCCAAGCGCCCCAAATCCTGAGCAAGGTAGGCATCCATGTCTCGCAGAAAACAAGCTGAAAAGCGCAGCATTCTTCCGGATCCGAAATTCGGTAGTGAGAAGTTGGCTAAGTTCGTCAACATGGTCATGAAGAGCGGCAAGAAAGCCGTGGCGGAACGCATCGTCTATGGCGCCCTCGACCAGATCGGCGGCAAGAGGGGCAGCGACCCGATGGATGTACTGAGCAAGGCGCTCGACAACGTACGCCCCATGGTGGAAGTGAAATCGCGGCGTGTGGGTGGTGCTACCTATCAAGTGCCGGTGGAAGTGCGCAGCACGCGTCAACAGGCGCTGGCCATGCGCTGGATCATCGAATCGGCGCGCGCACGCACCGAAAAATCCATGCCTGTGCGTCTTGCCAACGAGCTCATGGAAGCCGCCGATAACCGCGGCAATGCAGTCAAGAAGCGTGAGGATGTGCACCGCATGGCTGAAGCCAACAAGGCCTTCGCGCACTATCGCTGGTAATCATTCATTTAAGAGATTTGAGTTTCCGAGGATTTCGTCGTGGCCCGCAGTACTCCCATTGAGCGCTATCGCAACATCGGCATCATGGCCCACATTGATGCCGGCAAGACCACCACGACCGAGCGCATCCTGTTTTACACCGGCGTGTCCCACAAGATCGGCGAAGTGCATGACGGCGCCGCCATCATGGACTGGATGGAACAGGAGCAGGAGCGCGGTATCACCATCACCTCCGCAGCCACCACCTGTTTCTGGAAGGGTATGGACCAGACTTGGCCCGAGCATCGCATCAATATCATCGACACGCCCGGGCACGTGGACTTCACCATCGAGGTGGAACGCTCGCTGCGGGTACTGGACGGCGCTTGCGCGGTATTCTGCGCCGTCGGCGGCGTGGAACCCCAGTCCGAGACTGTGTGGCGCCAAGCCACCAAGTATGGTGTGCCGCGGCTGGCGTTCGTCAACAAGATGGACCGCGCCGGCGCTAATTTCTTGCGTGTCTACCAGCAGATCAAGGATCGTTTGGGCGCGACCCCGGTACCCATCGAGATACCCATTGGCGCCGAAGAGAATTTCAAGGGCGTGGTGGACTTGGTCAAGATGAAGGCTATCTATTGGGACGATTCCACCCAGGGCATGCGTTTTGAGGAGCATGACATCCCCGCCGAGCTCACGACTCAGGCGAAGGAATGGCGTGACAAGATGGTGGAAGCCGCGGCCGAAGGCTCTGATGAGCTGATGCACAAGTACCTGGAGGGCCATGATCTGAGTGCCGATGAAATCCACCAGGGCCTGCGCGCGCGCACCATCCGTAACGAGATCGTGCCGATGCTGTGCGGTTCGGCCTTCAAGAACAAGGGTGTGCAAATGATGCTGGATGCAGTGGTCTATTACTTGCCCGCGCCCCCCGACGTGCCCGCCGTCAAGGGCCATCTTGACGACAAGGACAGCACCCCAGCGGAACGTCATCCCAGCGATGATGAGCCGTTCTCGGCACTGGCATTCAAAATCATGACCGACCCGTTCGTGGGTACCCTGACATTCTTCCGGGTGTATTCCGGCGTTTTGAAGTCCGGCGACACGTTGTACAACCCGGTCAAAAGCAGGAAGGAACGTATCGGCCGCATCCTGCAGATGCACGCCAACGACCGCAAGGAACTCAAGGAAGTGTGCGCCGGCGACATCGCTGCGGCCGTGGGCCTGAAAGATGTTAGCACCGGCGATACGCTCACCGACCCGGACAAGATCATCATCCTCGAGAAGATGGAATTCCCCGAGCCGGTGATTTCGGTGGCGGTGGAACCCAAGACCAAGGTGGACCAGGAGAAGATGGGCATCGCACTGCAGAAGCTGGCGCAGGAAGACCCGTCGTTCCGCGTGCACACCGATGAAGAATCCGGCCAGACCATCATTTCCGGCATGGGTGAACTGCATCTGGAAATCATCGTTGATCGCATGAAGCGCGAGTTCAAGGTGGAAGCCAATGTCGGCAAACCGCAGGTAGCTTACCGCGAGACCATCCGCGCGAGCGTCGAGTCGGAAGGCAAGTTCATCCGCCAGTCCGGCGGCCGCGGCCAATACGGCCATGTGTGGCTCAAGATCGAGCCGCAGGAAGCCGGCAAGGGTTACGAGTTCGTCAACGGCATCGTGGGCGGCGTGGTGCCGCGCGAATACATTCCGGCTGTGGACAAAGGCATCCAGGAGCAGATGAAGAACGGTATCCTCGCGGGTTACCCGGTGGTGGACGTCAAGGTCACGATCTTCGACGGTTCCTACCACGATGTGGATTCCAACGAAATGGCGTTCAAGATCGCCGGCTCCATGGGTTTCAAGGAAGGCTGCAAGCGCGCCAAGCCGGTGTTGCTGGAGCCCATCATGAAAGTGGAAGTGGTAACGCCCGAGGACTTCATGGGGGACATCATCGGTGACCTGCATCGCCGCCGCGGCCAGGTACAAGGCACCGAAGAGGCGCCCGCCGGCCGCATCGTGCGCGCGGAAGTGCCGCTGGCCGAGATGTTCGGTTATGCCACCTCCATGCGTTCCGCGACCCAGGGCCGTGCCACCTATTCCATGGAATTCGAAAAATACATGGAGACGCCCGCCAACGTGGCGGAAGCCGTCATCAAAAAAGCATCGTAATGAATTAACGCTGAGTTGAGGAGGATAAACCGTGTCCAAGGCAAAATTTGAGCGTAAGAAGCCGCACGTAAATGTGGGGACCATCGGGCATGTGGATCATGGCAAGACCACGCTGACGGCGGCGCTGACGGTGATTGAGGCCAAGAAATTTGGTGGTGAGGCCAAGGCC
>DAHUYB010000026.1 GCA_027315405.1 Gammaproteobacteria bacterium
GGCTCATCACATCCTGGGGCTGTAGCAGGTCCCAAGGGTATGGCTGTTCGCCATTTAAAGTGGTACGCGAGCTGGGTTCAGAACGTCGTGAGACAGTTCGGTCCCTATCTGCCATGGGCGTTGGAGATTTGAGGGGAGCTGCTCCTAGTACGAGAGGACCGGAGTGGACGTATCTCTGGTGTACCGGTTGTCACGCCAGTGGCACTGCCGGGTAGCTATATACGGACGGGATAAGCGCTGAAAGCATCTAAGCGCGAAGCCCACCCCAAGATTAGATCTCCCTGGACTCTTGAAGTCCCTGAAGGTCCGTCGAAGACTACGACGTTGATAGGCTGGGTGTGAAAGCGCGGCAACGCGTGAAGCTAACCAGTACTAATTGACCGTGCGGCTTGGCCATATAACCCCAAACGGTTTGTTTGGGCATAGCTGGTATCGAATACGAATGCGATATACATTGAGCGTCAACAACTTTTCGAATTCACTGCATGGGCCGCGGCCCATGCAACAGTGAAACGGTTTGCCTGGCGACATTGGCGAGTGGGAACCACCCGATCCCATCCCGAACTCGGAAGTGAAACTGCTCAGCGCCGATGATAGTGTGGGGTCTCCCCATGCGAAAGTAGGTCATCGCCAGGCTCTATATGCGAACCCCGGCAGTCTTGCGACTGCCGGGGTTTTTTATTCGGGCACGGGAAAACCCACTCGTATAGTTAGCGTGTCTATGCGTCCTGCAGCGCCGGTATGAAGGCATGGATGTATCATAGGTGGGTGATTTCAAGCGCTCGCAACACGAGCGCGCGCGACTGAAGAAGCTGGTGGCGGAACGGATATTGAACTTGAGGTAGTCAAAGCGATTACCTTAAAAAATATAGACGTGCCGGCGCGACGCGTCTATGTCCAGCACGCACAAGGCAACGGGATAGCTAGGTGCGCACCTGCCAAGTATTCGGCGTGGCGCGTTACTTGGTGCATCAATGGTGTGCGCTGGATGTGAGAAATTGCTAGGATACCTGTGGATATCGTCGCTGCAACGGAATGCAAAGGAGAATAGAAGTGCTTAGAACTTCCATTAGATGGACGACGCTGCTAATTGCCGCGTGTATCATGGCGCTGTCCGGCGTGCGCTTACTCGCCGCTGGCGCCCCGTTGCAATGGACCTGGGACAACCCGACCCCCAGCGGTGATCAATTCAATGTCGTCGCATACGGCAATGGTATCTACGTGGCTGCCGGACAGGACGGCGTGCTCTACACCAGTAGCGACGGCACCCACTGGACATCCTATTCCGGCGGCGTCGGCGGCAACTACACAAGCGCCCTCTATGGCGGCGAGCAGTTTTTGCTGGCTGGCGTCGGCGCCGACGGTTCGAGTCAGATCGAGGTGAGCAGCGACGGTACCCATTGGACCGATACTCAGCTCAACTTCGCCAACGATGGCAAGATCGGTCTCGCCTACGGAAATGACACCTACGCCGCCTTGAGCGGCAGCTCGGATGCGACCAGCAGTGATGGCATAACCTGGACGACACACTCGCTGGGATTCGAGCAGGCCGAGGATCAAAGCAACCTCCTTCTCCCAGACCCGCGCGTGGATGATGTAGTGCTGTATGCGAACCATGTGTTCATGGCCTACGGCGAGCCCGCTGGCTCAGCCGGAGCGAACCAGGGCGTGTATTACAGCATGGACAACGGCGTGAGCTGGACCGCGAGCGGCCAGGCAGCCTGCGGGGCGCCATTTGTCTCCAACGGCAGCGGCTTTTTTTCTTACTACTTGACCAGCCTATCCTCCACAGTATTCGTCTGTACGAGCGCCGATGGCAAGAACTGGACACGGCAAACGGTTTGCCGTCGTTCGGAATCTGGACACCCATCGTATGGAACGGTTCACAGTTCGTAACGCAGTACAGCCAAACCTATAGCAGCACCGATGGCGTTAACTGGACGGGAAACGGGATCAACAACACCCCCCCCGCGATGGCGTCAGCCGTAGAGACGGGCAGCGGATACCTTGGAGCTGTTGATGGCATATTGAGCCTCGCCATTAGCCCGGATTTCGCCAACTGGACGAGCCAGTCGCTCGCCAGTGGGCCTACATCGCCCGTGAATGAGATGATCTATGCTGGAGGCAAGTACATTGCGGTGGGTGGGACACCCTTCCTTGATACAGGTGCGTCCATCCTAGAAAGTAGCGGTGGCCTCGGCTGGACAAGTGTCTACACCAGCTCCGCCGGATCCTCCCTCATGACTGTCGCGTACGGGAATGGCCTTTACGTGGCGGCCGGCAGCGACATGAATGGCAACAGCCTGTGGCTGTCGAGCCCAGACGGTCTCAGCTGGACCGCCATTGCCATCCCTCCCGCCGGAGCGTTGGCGAGCGACCTTGCTTACGGAAACGGCGTTTTCGTGGCATTCGTCGGCAACTGCCGAGCGAAGGCCGGTGGCATCTGCAGCGCCTCGGTGAGCACGGACGGCAAGACCTGGGTCAGTCATGCTTTGCCCGCCGCCGATCAAGGCCCTACGAACCTCGCTTTCGGCGGTGGTCGGTTCGTGACACTCACCGACAGCGGCAGCAACAACTCCGCTATGGCGTACAACAAGTACAGATGGGGCAATTTGGACCGCCGGCAGCTCCTTTACCGCGCCACAATTCACGAGTTTCAACCGGCTTCGCGCTTTGGGAAACGGATTCGGCGCTGTTGGGACCTACTCCCCACCCTGCATGGGCCAGGGGTTGCAGTGTGTTGATACGCCTGTGTACCCGGCGATTGCGCTCAGCACCGACGGCGTGACTTGGTCTGCCAGCGAGTTGAACCCGTCATTTCAGTCGTTCTCGGACATCGCTACAGATGGCACCCACTACTTCTTAGCCGGCAGCCAGGGGCTGGCACTGAGCTCCGATGGCAAGGAATGGTGTGCATTGGCCGGCTTCTCGGTGGCAGCGATTCCCTCAACGATTCTCACAAACAGCAACCAAATCGTGGCAGCCGGGCAAAGTGGTGCTGTACTTTCTTCGCCACTGGCCACAGGTGCCGGCGGTTCCAGCGTCGACTGTAGCGGTCCCACCTACTCGGCCATCGATATTTCCGGGGGCGGCGGGAGTGGTGTTGGCAGCGGCAGTTCCAACGGCGGCGGCGTAGTGGACATCTCAACCCTCATCGCCTTGTTCATGCTCTTCGGCATCAGGCGCCGCAAGTTATTCTAGGTCAGTTTCCGGATCCTCACATCCCTGTGCGGCCGCTCGAAGCTTCGCTTCGAGCCCCCATGCGAAAGTAGGTCATCGCCAGGCTCTAAACACGAAACCCCGGTGGGCGCATGACCATCGGGGTTTTTATTACGCGGACACGGGCTGTCTAGTATTGCATGGCCTGCATCTTTTCCGTATCGCTGAAGAAAAAACCCAGTAGTACATAGCGTTCACCTGAAGTGACCGGTACAACCTCGTGAAGCAGCGAGCATGAGAAGATGAGGGCGCCGCCGCGCTCCGGTTGATATAGATCCGGACCAAATTCCGGAAAGCGCAGTTGTCCGCCGGAATAATCCCCGGTATTCAGGTTCAAGGTCATGGCAAAACGCCGGTGCTGGGTATCCCGGGATTCATTGTCGCGGTGCGGGTGGAAATAACCGCCGGTTTTGGCATCGTAGCAGACCAGTTTGAAAACTTCGTGCTGGGTAATCTGAAAGTTGAAGCAGCGCTTGATCTCTGGCAGCACGCGTCTGGCGAGTAATTCTTTGATACGCTCCAGCCAAATGCCTTCCTTCATGTAAACATCACGGCGCATCTTCACCGATGGATCTTGCTGCCAATGGATCTTGTTACCTTCAATATGTGCAACCCCCGACGGTTGCCCACCTTCCTTCTCAAAGAAGGCAATCAAGTCGCTGCATGTTCTGGCATCCAGCACCCGCGGAATGAAAAGTACCGGCGCCTGTTGGTTTAGGGTTTGCGGATTACGCGGCACTTCGTTTTGATAAACAGCCGTTAGCCGCTGCAGAAAGCCGGCTAGATTTTCGCCAATGCCGTGTTCAATACGCTCGATAACACGGAAATTAGCGTCCAAAGCAAAGGCAGTGATGAGGCGCTGACCCGCCGATTTGGGTCCCAGCAGATAGGTGGCCACGGCACCGTCGTCCGCCAGCATAGTCAATTCGGGGGACTCACCATTGCAGAGATGGCTGCATTGTGCAGGTGTACCGTGTATGAGCGCCACCCGGGTAATCTGTCCCCAGTTGTGATCATCGCGCGCGAGCGCGCTGAGCGCGGCCCGCGTATCGGGCGCTTCGGCATTGTCGAAAAGCAGCAACATTATCGGCTGACCCACTTGCAGGTCATAGAGCATTCGCGGCTCGCCTGCATGGTTGAGCCGCTCGATATCAGGTATGCGGTCGCCGCGGGTGAAACCAGAGATCAAGGAAATCTCCCCAGAGGTTAATGTGTGAGAACTTTACCACCTGACAGAGCGTTTCGGCAGGTACGGCCTTTACAGGCCTGATGTACCGCCTTTTGGTGTAATATCTCACAGGGCGCATTCATTTCCCGAATCCATGGCCGTTACCGCTGAACCTCAAATTACTGATGCCGTACTTATGATCAGGCCGGCGCGCTTCGGTACGAATGCTGAAACTGCCGCGTCTAATACATTTCAACGTTCCAACATCGAAATTAATAACCCGCAGCCCCTTGCGCTGCAGGAATTCGACGTGCTATTGACGACTTTACGCAAGCTGGGGATCACTGTGGAGGTGTTTGAAGACTCACCGGAACCTTGGACACCCGATGCGGTATTTCCCGGCAACTGGGTGAGCTTCCATGCCGATGGCGTCGTGTATCTCTATCCGATGCGGGCCCAGAATCGCCGCTGGGAGCGCCGTCCGGATATCATCGAAACACTACACAAGCAGCGCGGTTACCAAATTGCGCATGTCGAAGATCTGTCCGGCGCGGAACTGGAGGGCCGATATCTGGAAGGTACAGGTAGTTTAGTGCTCGACCGGCCACACCGGGTCGCTTACGCATGCTTGTCGCCGCGTACCGATATCAAACTGCTGCGGGAATGGGCGGGTAAGCTGGAGTATGAATTGATTGCTTTCCACGCAGTGGACGGCAGCGGCAAGCCTATCTATCACACCGACGTTATGATGAGCATAGGGGATCGCTTTACGATATTCTGCATAGCCAGTATCCCGGAAGTAAGCGAGCGTCGCCGCATTCAACAGCGGCTTGAACAAACCGGTCACGAAGTCATCCCGATTACAATCCAGCAGATGGGTGCATTCGCCGGTAATGTGCTGCAACTCGGTACCCGCTATGGTGGCTCCGTGCTTGCCATGTCCATGCGCGCTGAACACAGTCTCACGCCTACACAACGGGGCATCATCAATAAGTACACGCGTATCGTATCCAGTCCCGTGAATACCATCGAAAATTGTGCCGGCGGCAGCGTGCGCTGCATGCTGGCGGAGATTTTCCTGCCGCGCATGGCTGCGGGGAGCCGGGCATGATGCCGCAATCGTTGCAGGACAAATACGCTCCAGCAAGCATTTGCTTCGGCTGCGGTCCGGCAAATCCCAAGGGTCTGCATATCAAAAGCTACGCGCAGGGTGATGAAGTGGTGGCGGAGTGGATGCCGGAACCGCAGCATGAGGCTTTTCCGGGAATGTTGAATGGCGGCATCATTGGCACCCTACTGGATTGCCATTGCAACTGGACCGCCGCTTGGTACTTGATGAAGAAAACTGGTGCGCACGCGCCGCCTTGCACTGTAACCGCCGAGTATGCCATTTCCTTGAAACGTCCCACGCCCATGGACCGGCCCATCGAATTGCGTGCCCGGGTCGTATCGTCTGTTGACGATCGAGCGGTGGTGGAGGGCGAGCTGATTGCCGGCGGCAAGCTGTGCGATACCTGCCGCGGCACGTTCGTGGCCGTGAAACCTGGGCATCCTGCCTATCACCGCTGGTAGATTTTTCAAAACCCGCTATGCTGAGGGACATCAGCCGTCCGAGATTACGGCGCTGGGGATCATCATGCAAGGCAAATCCAGGCTTTCCGCCCGCGGAATAGTGCTGCTCGCTTTTGTTTTCTTGATCGGTATAAATTTCTTAGTCTTCCACGCATTCGAATCCATTGAATATGGACTGCAGGATGTGCTTGTTCGCGTGCACGCGGCTGGCAGAACCCCGGATCCCAACGTGGTGGTGGTGAACATTGATGAGCGCAGTCTCTATGAAATGACCAAACAAGTGGGTGGCTGGCCGTGGCCACGGGCAGTCTACGGCCAGCTTCTGCAGGGCATTCTTGCCGAACAGCCCGCAACCGTGGTGTTCGACATTAACTTCGTGGATCCGGATTTGGTACGTCCAGACTCCGATAAGTATTTCATTGATGTGGCCACGGCCAGCGATAAAGTCTTTTTCCCCATGGTGCGGCTGGAGGGCGCCGACGATAGCAAGAACGCGCCCATCAAGGATTACCCGGCAAAATTCGGTTTTATACCCGGCCCCGGCGCCGATCCGAACGCACGCGTGGCGCTTCAATTCCCGCTGCCGCCGCTTGCCATGACTGGGCGTGTGGGCGTGATCAATTTTCTGCAGGACGCGGATGGGATAGGCCGGCGTTATTATCTGTATTACGATGCCTATGGCTGGCATATTCCTTCGCTGCCGGCACGGGTGGCGGAAGCGCTCGGTTGGGACGTGCCGCAACAATCCTCAATTCTGCTCAATTGGCGAGGTACCGCCGAGACTATACCGCATCTTTCTTTCTATGATGTGTACGCTGATTTCCAGCGTCATAATCGCCAACATCCTGCTGACGAGTTCACCCACAAAATCGTTATTATCGGTAGCAATGCCACCTCGCTTGGCGACCTGCGCGCCACGTCTATCAGCCATCTTTATCCGGGCGCATTTATAGTGGCCACCGCGATTGCCAACCTGAAGAACGGCGATTGGATGCGTCGTCCGCCGGTTTTTGTTGGTCCGTTGCTGGCATTAATTTTAGTGCTTGGAGTAGCGGCATTTTTTCGGTGGGGACGCGGACTGCTCACCACCGGCATGCTATTGCTTCTAATTACACCGGTTCTAATTTTCAGCGCTTACGAATTGCTCAATCAACGCTGGTTGGTGCCGGTGTTCCAGCCGCTAATTTTCGCTTGGCTGTTTTTTGTCAGCATGGGGCTCGCGGATTATTTCCGCGAGCGCCGCGACCGTCTTTACGCCATCGGTCTTTTCGGTCGCTTCCTAGACCCGCGGGTTGTCAATGATTTGGTGAAAAGCCAGCGCAACCTTCTGGACGATAAAGCCACCAGCTGTGAGCTCACGGTGCTGTTCTCCGATATCCGCGGATTCACGCCGCTTTCCGAAACCCATACGCCCGAGGAAGTGGTATCGCTGCTCAACCGTTACTTCTCCCGGCAAGTGGAAGTCATCTTCCGCCACGGCGGCACCGTGGATAAGTTCATCGGCGACTGCATCATGGCGTTCTGGGGCGCGCCGGTGCCTGACCCGGAGCAGGCGAAACATGCAGTGCAGGCCGGCTTGGAAATGGCCAAGGTGCTGGAAGTATTCCGCCGGGATTTGGGCGTACTCTCCGCGAGCTTCGACATCGGCATCGGTATCCATACCGGCTCCGCCGTGGTTGGCTTCATGGGCTCAGAAAACAAGTTGGATTACACCGCCATCGGCGATACCGTGAATTTGGCCAGCAGAATCGAGAGCCAGACTAAAGGCGTGGCGCGCATCCTAGTATCGGCCGCCACCCGCGAGCGCTGTGGGGACGCCTTTGACTTTACCGACCGCGGCTCTTATAAAGTAAAGGGCCGGGAACAAGCGGTGCATCTGTTCGAACCGGTGGAGAAAAAACCATGAAACGTTGGGGACTGATATTCCTGGTACTGATGGTTGCGCTGGGCGCGCATGCCGCCACTCAATCAACGGCCCAGACCATCATCGCGACTTCACTCAACAGCGCGCCGTATTCCGATGCCGGTACCGTTGCCTCATTGCCGGTCAGTACCAATGTCAATATTATTGCGCGGCAGGGCGGCTGGTATCACGTACGCCTGGATTCCGGTCAGGACGGCTGGCTGCTGATGACCAGCATTCGCATGAACAGCACGAGTAGCAGTAGTAGTGGCAGCAGCTGGGGATTCGGTTGGCTGTCATCGCTGTTCGAGAGCGGGCGTTCCGGCGCCACCGGCGTTACCGCCACTACCGGCGTCCGCGGCCTGAATACCGGCGACATCGCCAAGGCTAAACCAAATCCACAGGCCGTGAATGAAATCACCGCCTGGTCGGCCACACCGCAGCAGGCTCGTCAGTTTGCGCAACAACTGGATATCAAACCCGTACAGGTTGCGTATCTGCCGCAGGTGAAGGGAGCGCAGCCATGAACATGCGCGCTTGCTTGGGAATAATACAGCGTCCGCTGGCGCTAACACTTATGTTGGCTCTGACTTCGTGCGCCAACGTGGGCGGCAATGGTGTGGATTTGAACAGTCTATTCAGCGCCCTGAAAAACGTAAAGCAGGCGGTGAAACCTGCGGATCAGCAGGAAGAAGAGCAGATCGGCTTTGCCACTGCCGCGACACTTTTAGGCGCCGCCAAACCTATCAATGATCCGGCGGTACAGGATTACGTGAACAAGGTTGGATTATGGGTGGCTCTGCAAAGCGACCGCCCGGATTTGCCCTGGCATTTCGCGGTGGTGGATTCCAACGACATTGACGCCTTCGCCGTACCGGGCGGCTACGTATTCATCACCCGCGGTCTGTTGCTGCACATGCGTAGCGAGGCGGAGCTGGCCGGTGCCTTGGGTCACGAAATCAGCCACGTGGTTCTGAAGCAGCAGCTCAAGGCCTTGCAGCAAGCCGCGCAGCTCAATCTGCTGGGCGCGGCGGCCCAATTCGAACTGCAACAACACGGTCAGAATACGCAGCTTTTCAACAACGTGGCCAACGCCACCCGCAATCTGTACTCGAAAGGCCTGGACAAACAGGACGAATTCGAGGCAGACCGCATGGGCGTGGTGCTGGCGGCGCGCGCAGGTTACGACCCGTATGGACTGCTGGCGGTATTGCAGACCCTCGAGACTGTTGATCCCAAGAGCAACGGCATGCAGCTGCTGCTAGCTACCCACCCGGCGCCTGCGGCGCGGGTCGCTATACTGTCTGCCGAAATGCAGGCCGGCCATATGGATCGGTATGGCCGTCAGGTGGAAGGCACTAGGCGCTATCAGCAGATGATCAAAACGCTCGTATCAACGTCAACAAGGCGCTGATTGAACTGTTTAATGTACAGGCGTTGCGTCCGCAGCAACTTCGAATTTAGTTCCAGAGAATGGTACGGCCGAGAGCGGATTGTATAAGCCAAACGGCGAACTTACCGGTGCGGTTTTCGATGTCGAGGATGGGATTGAGTTCCACCACTTCCATGCTGGTGAGCCGGCCGCTCTTGGCGATAATCTCGCATACCAGGTGAGATTCGCGGAAGTTGAGTCCACCCGGTACCGGTGTGCCCGTGCCAGGGGCCACTGATGGATCGGATCCGTCCAGGTCATAGGAAAGGTGAATGCCGGCACTGGCGCGACTGAGAATCTGCATGGCTTCATCAAGACAATTACCGGCGCCGCGGGTATCAATTTCGCTCATGGTGAACACGCGTACTCCGGATTTTTTCACCAGCTCCGCTTCCTTGCTGTCCACATCACGCACGCCGAATATCACTACATGCTCAGGCTTGATGGCCGGTATTTGTCCGCTGATGCCGGCCAGTTCCTTTGGACCCATGCCGAGCAAGGTGGAAAGCGGCATGCCGTGAATGTTGCCCGAGAGGCTGGTATCAGGCGTGTTCATGTCGGTGTGTGCGTCACACCAGAACACGCCCAGCTCCTTGCCTTGTTGTTTGAAATGACGCACCACGCCGGCAATGGAGCCGATGGCCTGGGAATGATCGCCGCCAAGAATCAGGGGAAACTCGCCGTGGATCAAGGTCTTTTGAGTTTCATCGGCCAATTCCCGGCACACCTCGTTGATGACCTTTAGATAGCGCGCATGGGGGTCGCCCACGTCAGCCGCTTCCATGGATACTTGACCGATGTGGCGCATGCCGACCACCCGGTGCCCGAGCTTTTCGAGTGCTGGCACTACCCCGGCTACATGCATGGCGGATGAACCCATATCGGTGCCGCGCCGGCTTGCGCCAAGATCCAGATGCACATTGGTGATGCGGATTTTCTTCGACATGATTTGCAGAATCGCTGCGATTTTGCGTAGTTGAAGTTAGCGCAATTGTAACATGCCGGTAAATGGACATCGTGGTTGTGCACAGGCCGGCAGCGTAAACATTCGAGCCTGGGTTTGGTCGCGGCGCGTTGCAGCTTTCAGCTCGATGCCTGGTTCACAGTTACAGCCGTACCCAGCTCTCTCCACAGTCTGCGTTATAATAAAGACCGTACGAGCGCAGTCACATGCAGATTACAAACAGGAGATTCCCGTGGGCAGAGAGTTCAAGGAGCTGTCAGTGATGATGACGCCGGCAGATACCATCCTGATGCATCCCACTCATTTACTTCCAGATCATGTTTCGGTGCAGAACCCCGCCATTGATGTGATGACGGATCTGAGCTGCATGGCTGCCATCACGGTGGATCCCAATCTACCTATCGACAAGGCAGAAGAGCGTATGAAGAATGGCCGCGTGCGCCTGTTATTCGTAATCAGTGAGCCGGGGGATCTCCTGGGGCTTATCACGCTCAGCGATATCGAGGGTATGCGCCCCATGCGTTTCCAACGCGAAATGGGCGTGAGCCACAGCGAGGTGCTGGTGCGTGACATCATGACATCGCTGGATCATCTCGAAGCGATGTCTATGAGTGACGTCGTTCAGGCTTGCGTGGGCGATATCATCGAGACCCTGAAACGCACAGGTCGCCAGCATGCCATCGTTATCGAGCATACGCCTGATGGACCTGCCATCCGTGGG
The DNA here is from genome assembly GCA_027315405.1 of Gammaproteobacteria bacterium. GTDB lineage: Bacteria > Pseudomonadota > Gammaproteobacteria > Natronospirales > REEB76 > REEB76. The sequence continues at coordinate 10,980 of DAHUYB010000026.1, forward strand.
ATTTTTTCCGCCACCCGCATCGGCCGGCAGCTGGGCATTCAGCTCAACACCGGCGGCGTTGCCTGGACATTCGCCGAACTGGAAACAGCGCTGGCTCATTAAATAACTTAAAGCCCTCCGCTGTTATCCGGACCAGAATTTCTGCAACACCAGACCACAGCGAATGAAGTCCGCGTTCGACTATTAGTCCGTGCCGTCCTTTGACCCGAACCCTTCTACGCGTCGGTAAATGACATACGAAGCGGCAACCGGTGTACCAGCGCGGATACCGCAATAATACCTATCATGATGATGGGCATATACGCAGAGGGCGCCAATACTCCTGTAATAACGATGGCCAGGCCTCCGGCCACGAACAACCAGCTGCCCAGGCGGTGAATCCGCACCCAGACTTCGTCGCTGGCCAACGTCCAGGGCGTGCGGATTCCGATGAAGAAATTCTTCCGCAATTTACCCATGTAGTTGCCAAGAATTATGAATAATAGACCGAGCACAATCGGTGTAATCGTATTGATGGTCACGTGCCGATTGGTTGCCGCAAGTAACGCGACAATGGATGTCACTAGCAGAGCCGTCATCAGCGCAAGTTGGATTAGCCCATAGATGCTTTGGAAGCTCTCTAATCGGTAGCCCTTAGGCGATATGCGCGGGAGAACTGCAAGCACGATCCAGATTCCCGCCATGGTCAGAGGAAGCATGAAAACGCCCCACGGCTTTGGCAGGTAACCGTCAATTTGACCGGCAGAATTTCAATGGGTTGGGACCGGGTCAGGCAACTGTGGATAGAACCACATCGCGATCGCGAACGCTGCAAGCACCAGTAAAAAGCTGATGAGATTCGCGGTTTTGAACTTCATTTTCTTTTCTCCTCCTGCGTAGTGAACAGGTCAAGCATCACTCGGGTCAGGTTTTCGAAGACCGTCGTGTTGGACGAATAAACAATGCGCTGGCCGTGCCGCTCGGTGCGTACCAGGTCCGCGGCCTTGAGTTGGGAAAGATGGTGGGACAGCGCTGCCGGGCTCATGTCGACGGTTTGCGCCAGTTCGCCGGCGCTGCGCGAGCCACGGTTGAGTAGGCGGATAAGCTGCCGGCGGGTGGGGTCGGCGAGCGCCTTGAATACCGCGTCCTGTTTCATGATGTTCTTGTATCCTCAAATAAGCATCCACTTGATTTGCACTGTTTCCGATGGTGGGTTCCCTCCGGAAACAGGCATGACCGTGTCCGATGCAAGTTTAAATACTTAAACAATTATTTAAATAAGTCAATAGCCGCTGACCCAAACATAGGGATTCGTCGGCTAGAATGAGCACCTCCTGAATCCCGGCCGCAAGCTTATGCTCAACCTTATTCTTGGCGCGGTGATGATCAGTTTCTCGGCGGTGTTTGTGAAACTGGTGAGTGTGCCGCCGGCCACCAGCGCATTTTATCGCATGCTGTTCGGAGGCCTGATTCTGCTGGGTATCGTGTGGTGGCGAGGGGAGCGCGTGAACTTCGGATCCGCAGCCATGGCAATGTTGTGCCTGGTGGCGGTATTTTTTGCGCTGGATCTGACGTTTTGGCATCGCAGTATTCTGTATGTGGGTCCGGGTCTTGCCACATTGCTGGCCAATTTTCAGGTGTTCGTGCTGGCGGCCGTGGGCGTGCTGGTTTTCCGGGAACCGCTGACCTGGTTCCAGGTGTTTTCCATACCGCTGGCGATTCTGGGGCTTGTGCTACTGGTGGGTGTGGATTGGTCGTCGTTTTCACCCAGTTATCGCTCGGGCGTTATCCTCGGGCTCTTGACCGCCTGCTGCTATACGGGGTATCTCCTGGCGCTGCGTCGCGCCCGTGTCGCCGAAACCGCCGGTTCCTCCTTTGTCACGCTGATGGTGGTATCGTTGTTATGCGCCGGCCTGCTGGCTCTGGCCATGTGGCCGGAGCACGCTTCTTTCGTGGTCCCCACCTGGAAGGATATGGGCTGGCTCATCGCCTATGGGGTTTTCGGCCAGGTGCTGGGCTGGGTGTTGATTTCCAACAGCATCTCCAAGGTGCGGGCTTCGCAGGTGGGTTTGGTTCTGTTGTTGCAACCGGTCTGCGCGTTTTTGTGGGACGTGTTGTTTTTCGGCCGCCGTTTTACGACGGTGGAGATCATCGGCGCCGCCTTGGCACTGGCGGCAATTTATCTCGGCTCGGTGAAACGCACACGTCCGGTTTGAGTCAGGCAAGAACCGTAAGCCGTTGCGGCAGGATCTCAATATCGAGACGCTTGGCATCGGTGTAGCGGATCTCACCGTCGGCGTGCACCGGCAGACCTGCCTCGGATTCAATCAGCAGCCTATCAGTCTTGAAGTCAATGATACCGGGACGTCCAAGATGGCTGCCACGCAGTACCCGCGGCACCAGCGCCAGGATTCCCAGGCGGCTCAGGCCCTGGGCCACAACCACGTTGAACAGTCCGTCGTTGATTTTCGCGTCGGGTGCCAACAGGAAGGCGCCGCCTTCAGAGCGCCCATTGCTCACGGAGATGAGCGTGATTGTGGTATGCAGTGTTTCCCCATCATGGCGCACGCGCACCTTCGGAAGCTGGTGTTGAAAAAACAGTATCTTCGCCAGCGCCAAGCCATACACCAGATTACCGCCCAACCATTGCATACGATTGGCCGCCATCGCCACCTGGGCATCGAAGCCCACCCCCAAACTGTTGGCAAAATAAAAATCATTACAACGGCCAACGTCGACACGGCATGGTTTGCCTTGGGTGATGCATGCGCAAGCCGCGCGCCAGTTGTCTTTGCTACTGAACATCTTCATGAAATCGTTGCCGGTACCTATCGGCACGATGGCCAGCGGCGATCCGCCGTCCGCCTGCATCCAGCCGTTCACTGCTGCATGCACCGTGCCGTCGCCGCCAGCGACGATGATTACATCTGCGTGGGTGGCCAATGCTTGCTTGACCTGCAAGCCCACATCATCCGCTGCGCGGCTATAGTACGGTTGGGCAACGATGCCGAGCCCCGCGAGATATTCAATAATGGCGGGGCCGAGCGTTTGTCCCGCGCCACGGCCGGCGGCCGGATTGATGATGAGGGAAGCACGCATTGGGCGCGTGGTTTCAGGCGCGCAGCCCGTGATCAACGGCAGATTTCAGCTGGAAGTGCCGCGCCGACTCAGGCAAGAGGTCATTTTGTGTCATTGCGCATATCAGCCAGATCCGCCAGATACAGGATCACCCGTTGAATTTCCACGCGATCATCCTCAGGTAAGCGTTCCAGGGCTCGTGTCAAGCGCTTCGCCAGATACGAAGGTGCTGCTTCCGAGGCCGTTCGACCGGTGGCTGTGACCGCCACCAGCACCCGGCGCTTATCCTCCGGCCGGCGCTCGCGTGTCACCAAACCGCGCCGCTCCATCCGATCAAGAATACCGGTTACGGTGGCGGGACTCAGGGAGACTGCCTGGGCGAGCATGCCCGTGGTCATGGGGCCCTGCTCCTGCAAATGCTGCAAACAGAGAAGCTGCGGGATGGTGAGACCGTATTCGCTGATGAGCTGACGGCTTGCGATATCCATGCTACGCATGATGCGCCGCAGGGCCAGAAGGATGTCTTCCGCCACATGATCCGGGTTCATGCTCATGGGGCTGCTTTTTCTCCTTTGAATTGGCTGATTGTTGAACACCTGCGGCCGGGCTGCAAGCCTTAAGTGCTCCCAGCCCTGCTAAAATGGCAATCTTGCTCACGAGGAGGTTCTGGGACGATGCTGGCGCTGGTGATCCGAATTCTGGTGGCCTACCTGCTGGGATCTCTCATCGGCAGTCTGATCGTGGGTAAGTTCTACGGCGGAGTGGATATCCGCAAGTCCGGCAGCGGCAATGCCGGCAGCACCAACGCACTGCGCACGCAGGGCAAGGTGTTTGCTCTATGGGTCATTATCATTGACGTGGGTAAGGGCATGTTGGCGGCCGGTGTGGTGCCGTACTTGCCGCTGTCGCACGCCTTTATATTGAATTCGGGCTGGACCGCTGTCGTCTGCGGCGCTGCGGCCATTGTCGGACATGTGTTTCCGGTGTTTTTCCGGTTTCATGGCGGCAAGGGCGCAGCCACGTTTCTCGGCGTCTTGTTGCTGCTCGCCTGGCCGGCTTTGATTTTGGCCTTGGCGGTGTGGGCGTTGGCGCTCATGCTTAGCGGTTACGTCAGCCTGTCCACCCTCCTCGCAGCTTGTTCGGTGCCGGTGTACGCATTGCTGGCGCCGGGAGATGGTTTTGCCTCGTCACTTTTCTGGTTTGGACTCGCAATGGCACTGTTCATTCTCTTTACCCATCGCAGTAATATCCGGCGCCTCGTGACGGGTACCGAGAATCGTTTCAAGCGTGCCATGCTGTTGCACCGGCAGCGCTGATCGTAAGCGCCGGCGGTTTTGCATGCAGCCCATATCCCACAGCACGCATACCATTGCCCGGACGCTGGCTGACGGCTGCTTCCACTCCGGCGAACAAATCGCACAGCAGTTGGGTATCAGCCGCAGTGCAGTCTGGAAGCATGTCCGCCAGCTTGAATCCCTCGGCTTGGAAGTATTCTCCGTGCCGGGGCGTGGTTACCGGCTGACGCAACCGGTGGAGTTGCTGGAGGGGGTACGGATTCACAACCTGCTTACACCGGCATGCCGTGAACAGCTGCAAGCGCTCAACGTGCTGGATAAAGTGGACTCCACCAATACCTGGCTCATGTCACTGGCAACCGGCTTTCCCGCCGTGTGTCTCGCGGAATGGCAGACCAGCGGTCGCGGACGTCGCGGACGTCAATGGGTATCACCGTTTGCCGCCAATCTGTATCTGTCCCTGGGCTGGCAGTTCGATGACGTGCCTCCCGGTTTCACGGCGCTCGGCATGGTGGCGGCCATCGCCGCGGTGCGAGCTTTGCGGGCACTCAATATTTCCGGTGTGGCCATCAAATGGCCCAATGACTTACTGGTTTCCGGTAGTAAATTGGGTGGCATTCTGGTGGAAATGCAGGGCGAACCGCCGGGCCGTGTGCGTGCAGTGGTCGGCATCGGCATCAACGTGCGCATGCCCAAGGAAGCCGCGGAGCAGATAGACCAGCCGTGGACGGATCTCACGACGCTGGCGCCAAGTGACAAGCCGGATCGCAATCGTCTGGCGGCCATGATGATCGCCGAACTGATGGCGGTGCTGCAAGTATTTGCCGTGCAGGGGTTTGGCGCCTTTGCTGTGGAGTGGCGCGCGCTGGATCTGGCTGCCGGCCGGCCGGTACATCTACAACACCAGCAGCAAGTCATCAACGGTACGTCTTTGGGCGTCGATCAGGATGGCGCGCTGCTGCTGCGCACCGAGACCGGCACGCGCCGCTTCGTGTCCGGTGATCTCAGTCTGAGGATTCAGCCATGATGCTGTTGGTGGATGTGGGCAACACGCGCATCAAGTGGGGCCTGTTTAACGGCGGGGTGATTTCCGCTCATGGCGCGCTGGTGTACGCAGGCAAGCCGATTATGGAAGTATTAACGGCGGCTTGGGCCAAGCTAGCATCACCCGCAGGTATCGTCGTGGCGAACGTGGCGGGCACGCAATTCGCCGAGAACCTTGAGCGTTATTGCCGAGAGCGTTTTAATCGGGCGCCCGAATTCGTGCAACCGATGCCGCAGGCTTGCGGCGTCACCAACGGTTACAGCCAACCGACACAATTGGGCGCGGATCGCTGGGCCGCGGTCATCGGCGCTTATCATTTATATGCTGGACCGGTGTGCATCATCGGTTGCGGCACGGCAATCACTGTGGATACGGTTACGGGCGAAGGCCGGCATCTGGGTGGACTGATTGCGCCGGGCATCGGCGTCATGCAGCGCGCGCTCGCGGCCGCCGCTCCGGCGATTCCGCAAGAACCGGACGGTACGGTTACGCTTTACGCCCGTGACACGCGCACTGCCGTGAGCAGCGGCATCCTGTATGCCGCCGCTGGGCTGGTGGAGCGGGCAAGCGCGGAAATTCGGGTGCAGCAAGGCGCGCGTACTAAATTTCTCTTGACCGGGGGCGATGCCGAACGGGTGATATCGGTAGCGCAGGGACGGTTTACACTGGTACCCCATTTGGTGCTGGAGGGGCTTGCGGTGCTGGCAGGAGGGCAAACGTGATGCGGATATTGTTTCTGGTGTTGGTACTTGCCAACGTGGTGGCCTTCATCTGGTATGGATGGCTGAGACCACCGGTGCAAACATCGCCTCAAATGACGCCGCTGCCCCACGTACAACCGCTGAAGCTGATCTCGGAACTGACACCGGCGGAACGGCAAGCGCTTGTCAAAGCATCCGCGCCCGCGCCGGCACCGGCGACCCCAGAGATTCCAATGCCTGTAACCACAAACGTTCCCCAGGTGTGTGTGAGTTATGGGCCGTTCCCCAGCACCAAAGCCGAGCACACGGGCCTCGCGCGTCTTCAGGAAGCCGGCGCCAGCGTCGTGCAGCGCACGGTTCCCGGGAAAGTACGCCTGGGTTACTGGGTCTATCTGCCGCCCTTCGGTTCGCGCCGGGAAGCGGATGCCGCCGCCAAACTGCTCAAAGTACGCGGCGTGAAGGATATCTATGTGGTGACTGACGAGGCAAATCGCAATGCCATCTCCTTAGGCGTGTTCAGTGATCGTTTTGGCGCGCTGGCGCACCAGAAGAAGATCCGGGACATGGGTTACCGCCCACTTTTGACCGAGCGTTTCCGCGATGTGCCGCGCTATTGGCTGGATGCTCAGGGCGCGGAAAACCAGCTGCCGGCGGCCAACGCCTTCTCCGATCTGGACGAAGGGGACGTGATCATCGGGCGCGCGGCTTGCGATTCTGCCGGTCCCTGATTCCGAAGCCCGGTCCTGCTAGAATCTTCCTGCACATCTTCTTAAAGAAAGCCGGCATAGCTCAGCTGGTAGAGCAGTGGTTTTGTAAACCAAAGGTCGGGAGTTCGACTCTCTCTGCCGGCACCATGCAATCAACAAATAAGGCATATATGTCAATCCGCACACATTAGCAGAGTATGGAGTCAGGAATCGCAGTGGAGATCACCGTCCCTACAATTAAGCATCCACTCTTTCGGGTTAATTCCGAACAGCACGGCTGACTTAAGGAAGCTCTCCTTAAATATAGGTAATTAGGGCGTTTCGTAACCACAGGCATAGGATAAGTGCTTATGGTTACAGGGAAAATCAGTCATTTTGCCTGTGCGGCCAACTTTTTGAGGGGTCGCAAGTGCATTTTCTGCGGTTCCTTCCGCGTGCTGCGCACCGCACGCGGCTATGTCAAATGTCGGCATTGCAGCAAGAGTAAAAGCCTTGCCAAGCTGCAACGCGAGATTGAAATCCTGAAAGGCTTCTACCAATTGCAGCCGGCCTACCGGTTGGCGCAGGATTTGAGCGTCGATGCCAAGGTGGTCACGCGGGTGTACCAGCGTCTGCGCGAAGCGCTGTTCCATGTCACCGAGCTCGAAGGTGGCAAGCTCAAGGGCGAGATCGAACTGGACGAGGCCTACTTCGGCGGACGCCGCAAAGGCCGCCGTGGTCGCGGAGCCGCAGGCAAAAGTATCGTGTTTGGCCTGCTGGAAAGGGAGGGACGCGTCTATACCAAGGTCGTCGAACACCTCACCGCCCAGGAGCTCATGCGCCATATCCAGGCGCGGACCCGCAAGGGCTCGGTGTACTACACCGATGCCTTCCGTGGTTACCAATCCCTCAGGCGCTTCGGCAAACACCACGTCGTCAGTCATCAGCACACCTTCGTGAACCGCCGCACCCGCAACCACATCAATGGCATCGAGGGCTTCTGGAGTTATGCCAAGCACATCCTGTATAACTACCGGGGTGTCTCCAAGTATCATTTCCCGATGTACCTCAAAGAGATCGAGTACCGTTTTAACCACCGCCGCGAGAACCTCTTCAAGCGGTTTCTCAAGGTCTATTTTGGTTACGTTTCGCCCTAATTACCTAAATATATTTAGAGGATACTTTTGAATCTGATTCTTGACGAGTCAAGGTTATGTAAAACATACAATCATGTAGATGCCAAAAAAACAGTCTCCCTGACCTATACTCAAATCGGCCCACTGACGGGCTGTATTTTGGGGAGCTCAGACCATGAATTGGCCATTGATTCTTTTGTGGATTTTAGCAAGCTGGGTCCTGATCATTCACTGGTTACCTGATCCGCCTCCAGACTGGATGACGCGCATCATCGGGATCGTTGGCGGTGTAGCGGGAGGCTATCTGTTCAATATGGCTTGGCCTGGTCCCGCCGAATCGGTGATTGGCGTTGTGGTGGGAGCTGGGTTTGTCGTCAGCATCATGCGCATGTTTATGGGCGGAAAAATGGCGAAGGGATGATGTTCATCTCTACTTAAAATATATTGAAATTGAAACTCAACCGACGCGCGGCATGGGCAACCTGCCGTTCGCCGGTTTTTTATAACTTGGAACATATCGGGAATGTGCGTGGTAAGCCGCGTGCTCTCGGGCACTAGATTTCCACTCCCCATCTAGAATACGGCCGGTGCTGCTGGTGCTGGGCGCTGGCTATCTCGCAAGCCGCTATGGACGCAGTTGATACATAAAGTCGCCTTACAATCTGACCAGCCAATATCTTGAGCGTTGCAACCGGATTAGCAATACCCCCATTCGTTCACGGGCTTTCCCGGAGTTATGTTGAGTATCACGGTGCCAAAGGGATCTTTCCAAGACTAGCGCCAACACTGTAACAATCGCCCATCGATATTGGGCTATTCTATAGGCACAGGCAGTATTAGCATGATGCTGACCGTTTACAATTTAAGTTGAATTTATATCCTGATACTGGGAGAACAGCGACATGTATAAATTTTTAGAGGACTCACCGGTACGCATTACCTGCCACGCATGTGGTAAGGCACATGAGAAGAAGATGAAATGGATGAAGAAAAATAAGACATTAAAATGCAAGAAGTGTGACAAGAAGATCGATCTCACAACGCAAGATGTCAAAAAGGCTGTAAAAGAAATAGCTCAGGCGATAAGTGCCTTCGAGATAGCCCTGGGTAAAATGCATAAGGCAGCTATCAAAGTAAAGAACCATAAATCATCAGCAAAGCGTATGCGCAAGCCCGCGCCCGCGGCGCCAACGCCGACACCAGTCGCAAAGGAGAAGCGGTCATTTGTTTAACCGCAGCGTGGGGCGATTTAAGCATATTGAATTCAACCCTGAGACAGCCAAAATCCGGTTAGCGGATGTCCCGGTAGGAGCGCGTAACCGGCCGCTTCAAGACCACTTCCGACAGAAAATTGGCCACGTATTTCAGGGCTGTGGCCCATAACCCCTCGGCGTGCAGGCGCCGCGATGAGGTAGGCATCGGTAGCCGCATACTGAATTTCACTTTGCCCACCGCGGACAACCGCCGTGCGATGTTGGTATCCTCGCCATAGAATTCAATTTTTGTGTCAAAGCCACCGATCTCGGTCAGTGCGGTCTTTCTCGCCGCAAAATTGCCGCCCACGACCATATAGCGCGTTATCCAGTACGTGGGCATTGCCAGAAGTATCCAGTAGAGACGGATTAAAACGCGGTTTAATATTGTGGCGTCATAATAAATATACGGACCGCTGACGCACACGATACGGCGATCCGCATCCAACGACTTTAGCACGCGCATGATCCACCACGGCGGCATGCGCGTATCGGCGTCGACAAACGCCAGAATGTCACCGTCGGCCTCGCTTAAGGCCCTCTGGCGCGCCCGGGTCAATCCCTTTAATGGTTCATGCACGACACGCACACCCGGAAATGATCTGGCGATTTCTGCAGTATTGTCCGTACTCGCATTATCGATCACCAGCACTTCAATCAAATCGGGGGAGGAACAGCGAAGAATATCTGTCCGCACATACTCCAGACAGTCAGATATGAACTTTTCTTCATTATAAGCCGGAATGATGATGCTCAAGCGCATGACTAATTCCTTGTGTAAATTGTAGGGGGGTATCCGATGGCAAGCTGTCAGAGGAACGATCGTACACAAGCCGCGTGTAGACATCCTCCCAGGCATCCGCGATTGAAGATACAGAAAACTTCCCGGCAAACCTATGAGCATGCCTCCTCATTTTTTGACGCATTGGTTGCGAGGCAAGGATTCGCACTAATTTATCGCTTAAGTCTGACGAACATCCTGGATCCGCCAGCAGCCCAACTGCTGCCGGAATATATTCAATCAGCCCGCCACAGCGGGCGCCTACAACCGGCAGTCCGCAGGCCATCGCCTGCATGAGTACCATACTCTGGGTTTCCGAGGTGCTGGCGATTGCAAATAGATCGGCGGCGGAAAAGAGATCGGCTAGCTCGTCATGAGCGAGCGTACCGACAAAGTACACTTGACGGTTGATTCCAAGTTCGTGCGTCAACGCTTTCAATTTATCTCTTGAGCTTCCATGCCCCGCCAGCACCAATGTGACTGCAGGCAATTTCTTCTGCACAGTGGCCACGGCACGAATGAGTACATCGATACGCTTCTCGCGCGCAAGGCGCCCGGCATAGATGATGGTAGCGGTGCCGAAACCCAGGCGCGCTTTCAGTCTTTGTCTTTTGGTTTCCGAGATCGCATGGAAAAAGGTCGTATCAATCGGATTGGAAATCACCGAGCAAGGTCGGTCGAGACCGGTGGCCCGCATATCCCCAATCGTGAAGCGAGAGGGTCCGGTAACATAGTCACAGTACTGATAGTAGCGGACCACGGCGCGTGAGCTCACGCGACGGAGTGCACCGCGTGCTATCGGCGCATACATGTCGAACGCACCCACGGCCCAATGATTGGTGCCCACCAGCGGCACCCCAAGGCGCCGTGCAGCCCATAAGCCTTCCAAACCAACGCCCAAGAAACTATGCGAATGAACAATATCAGGTTGGAATGCCGCAGCCTCGCGCCAGCACCGTCCGGTCGGTATCACGACCCGCGACTGCTGGCTCGAACTATGCATCGGTACTGAGAACAGTCGGCAGATCGTCACATTCGGGCCAAGATCGGGCTCAGCGACGGGCAGGTTCACGCGCCGATAGTCGCGGGCCGCGGCCGCGGGCGCGAACACTATGATTTTGTGCCCGCGTTTACCGAGTTCGCGGACGTTTGTGCGAATCGAGTCCTGAATCCCGCCGATTTCGGGATGAAAATTGTCTGTAAAAACCGCAATCCGCACAGTTACTCTAACCGCTGCCGGCCGCTATCCGAGCCCCACAGCCGACGCATCAGATACATCATCATGAGGATGACCAATCCCAAACCTACCAAGCTGACCGTCTGTAACTGGACGCTAAAGTCTTTATAGAGGCAGCCAAAGAAATACCCGATGACTATAAACACAAATGATTTCAATAAAGTTCCCAGAAAATTGTAAAGAATGAAGGCACCCAGACGAACTCGGGCGGCACCGGCTGCCAGCAAAACGGCAAATCCAACTGAATGCGTGAGTTTCCCGAATAAAAGGATGTGTATGGTGCGTGCATGGATATGTGTGCGCAGAGTCTCGATGCGTTGTCTGAACGCGCGGCTGCGTATGCCCCAACGCCAAGGCAGGCGTCCGACAAACCAACGTCCAATTCCGTAGGTGAGCACGTCGCCTACCAGATCACCGGCAACAACCGTTACATAAACAGCGAAAACATTAAGCATGCCTTGCGCCGCGAGAAAGGCAGCGAATACCGTCATAAGTGGTCCCTCCACAATCGATAATAGGAAGACCGCAAGGTAGCCGTACACAGAAATGTAATAGGGCCAAGTGTGGAAATTGAGCATTGCTTGCAGCTTCCTTTCACGGAGAGTACTTGTTAAGTGTAGGTAATTGGGTACGGCGTCAAGTGTACAAAGATGTTGCTTCAACAGTAGAAGAACATGATTGCAGATTAGTGACGTAATCGTTATGGATTTATGTCACCGTCATGTCCGTGGTTATAAACCATATTCTTAAGTGTGCATCCTAACAACAAATTTCCAAAGCGATTTTATAAAAAACAGTATTCATGGCGTAGTCATTCAATTGACCCACATTTGTCATACCGCCAAGTTAAGTTCCACTCTCAATTCACCAGTATTGAGGGTAATCGTGACAGTTCTTCAACTAACACCACTGTGCTACCGGAGCATTTTTATCTCTGATGTGCATCTTGGTTTCAGAGGTTGCCGGGCCGACTGCCTGCTGGATTTTCTGCACAATACTGAATCAGAATATCTTTATCTTATCGGCGATATCATTGACGTCTGGGAAATGCGCAACCGTCTATTCTGGCCACAGGCGCATAACAATGTAATCCGCACCATTCTCGGAAAAGCTAAGCGTGGCACACAGGTAGTCTATATACCCGGAAATCATGACGAAGTATTCCGCGATTATGTGGACATGGATTTTGGCAATGTGGCCATCCGCCGCGATGCCATTCACGTTACTGCGGCCGGCAAGCGCCTGCTACTGTTGCACGGGGATGAATTTGACAGGGTAGTGCAGTGCAGTCGCTTGTTGGCAATGCTCGGTAATCGGGCCTATGACTGGCTGCTGTATTTCAATCGCTGGCTGAATGTGTTTCGCCGCAAACTCGGTTTTCCGTACTGGTCGTTGGCCGCGTACATGAAGCACAAGGTAAAGAATGCGACCAAGTTCATCAGTGACTACGAGGAGGCGGTCGCCCGTGAGACCCTGAAACGCAACGTGCACGGCGTGGTCTGCGGCCATATCCACCGCGCCGAAATCGCTTTGCATGACAAGGTACTGTATTGCAACGATGGTGACTGGGTCGAATCGTGCACCGCGTTGGTAGAGAAACATGATGGCAACCTTGAAATCCTGTACTGGACAGATCAGCAGCTGATGGTGAATCGTGAACCAGCAGAGCAGATGCAATCAGATGTATCTGCGGTTTGACGGTAAATTCTTGGATACATCCCTCTACCTAAGCGGTACATATCTCGTAAGGACCTTATTGACAATCTGCGTGATACGAATTAACACTCATGGCATGAACTCCTCATGAAAGTTCTCGTCACGGGCGGTACCGGGTATATCGGTTCTCATACGTGTGTAGAACTTCAAATGACGAGCCATGGAAGGCGCGAAGCGCCGAGGCGAAGAGCCTGTGGTAGCCCCAGCAGCCGTAGCCCCGCGTCCACGTGGTGCGCAGGCCGCGCCGGGGCGTAAAGCCAGGGTGGAGGAAACCGTGCGCAGTAACGGTTTCCGAACGCCGGGCGTGTCGCAGCGAAATCTTATGGTCCGTCCCCTGTAAGCAAGCGTTTCTGATCCGTAGCGATAAAGCGAGTTGCACAAATCTATCCGGCTTTTGAGTGAAGGCTGAAAGCCTTCGAGCCATGATGGGAATTCGCCCAGACCCGTCCTTAATAAGGAAATCGACCTTACCGAGGCCGTTTCGCTGCCCAGGTTTCGGGTCTGTCGGTGATCCGATATCGCCATCCTCTCGTTCACGCTCGCAAACTCAAGGAGGGGGAAGGTCCAGTACCCGCTGTGGACTGCTCAAGCCGCCGGGAGCTGAGGTTGGTACGGTGTTCCTTGTACCCGCACCGCCCAGGCGATGCGGGCTAATTTATTGGCGAGCGCCACGGCCGCCACCTTGTGATGAGTGTGGCGGCGTAACCCCCGCAACCAGGGACCGAGCCGGTCGGTGCGTTGGGCACCTCGCGGTAACACGGCGCGTGCCCCATGAATGAACAGGGTGCGCACATAGGTGTTGCCGCGCTTGGAGATGCCAAGCAGCTTGGGCTTGCCTCCGGTGGAGTGTGGTCGTGGCACCCGCCCGAGCCAAGCGGCCAAGTCCCGGCCACGGCGGAACTGCCGGCCGTCTCCGATAGTGGCCACGAGGGCCGTGGCCGTGAGAGGGCCAACACCGGGGACCGTGGGCAGGCGGCGGCAGGTCGGGTCGTGTTGGGCGAGGGTATCGATCTCGAGTGTGAGTGCTTTCACTTTCGCGTCGAGATCGAGCAACGGCTGCCACAGAGTATGCAGCAACGCGCGCATCCGGTCGGGGGACCAGTGTGCTCGAATTGCTTAAAACGTTTGAGCAGATGAACGGCGTGCCTATCCCGCACCAGTTTGCGGCGCGCCGTGCCGGTGACGCCACGATGACATATGCGGATCCAACACTTGCGGCCGAACGACTCGATTGGCGTACGCAATTTACGCTAGGAGACATGTGCCGTGATGCCTGGCGTTGGCAACAACGGAATCCGGATGGCTGTTGATTTTCATCACACCTTGACTCACTATTTTCATTGGTACTGACCTGCACAATCCGCAGGAATACCCATTATTATCAACGGCCAATACCGATCAGACTGGTTCAGTAATAGACCATCGATAGGCGTGTCGGTTCGTCTGTGGAGCACTTCCTGATCTGAATTGCGGGGCTTGACAGCAAATAATAATTCGATAAAGCTAGAAGCATGGATTCAAAAACCGCCGTACGCGCCCTCGGCGCACTGGCCCACGACACCCGGTTAGCCATCTACCGGCTGCTGGTGCAGGCCGGAAAGGCCGGCCTGCCGGTAGGCACTATTGGCGAGACGCTCGCTCTCGCTCCGGCGACCCTCTCGTTTCATCTCGCCGGTCTACGCCATGCAGGCCTGATCATAAACCGACGCGACGGCCGAACCCTATACCAGACCGCCGACTACCCGGCTATGAAAACCTTGATTGGCTATCTCTCGGAAAACTGCTGCAAGGGGGCAGGCTACGGGGTCACTGCCTGTGCGCCGGCCAAAGTTGTCGACACTACGCACTCTGTCAAGAAGGAGTCCCGCTATGACAAGATCGCACGGACACGCCGACGTCGCTGACCTCGGTCAATCCGTCCGCTACTACACTACTTTGCTCGGTATAGAACCGACGGTGCGCAAGGACGACTACGCAAAATGGATGCTGGAAGATCCGGGCGTGAATTTCGCGATTTCCGCCTGCGGTCGCCTGCCGGGCGTGGACCACTCGGGCATCCAGGGGGAAGAGCCCGCGGCACTCGCAGAAATCACCGCGCGGCTGCATGCCTCGGAAGTTGCCACCCACGAAGAAACGGATGCGCACTGCTGCTATGCGCGTTCTGACAAGACCTGGAGTACCGTCCCCTCCGGCATTCGCTGGGAAAGCTTCCATACCCACGGCGATATTACCACCGACGGCTTGGATACGGCACCCGATCAACACCGGCAGAGTGGCGGCTGCAATACATCACCCATAAAAGCCGCTTCCGGTTGCAACGGCTGAAAAATTACAACGTTATGGTCGATGAGTAACAAACCTTACAATGTTTTATTCCTATGTACCGGCAACTCCGCGCGCAGTATTCTCGGTGAAGCGCTGATGAACACGCTTGGCCGCCAACGCTTCAAGGCCTACAGTGCCGGCAGTCATCCGAAAGGCCAAGTGCATCCGTTCGCGCTGGAGTTGCTGCGCGCCCTGGATATTCCGACAGACGGATTGTGCAGCAAAGGCTGGGAGGAATTTGCACAACCCGGTGCGCCGCAGATGGATTTTGTGTTTACCGTATGCGATCGCGCCGCCGCCGAGCCCTGCCCAATATGGCCCGGTCAACCGGCCACGGCTCATTGGGGCATCCCGGATCCTGCCGCAGTGGAAGGCACGCTGGAACACCAGCGGCGTGCCTTCACCGATACCCTGCACGTCCTTGAAACTCGTATCCGTCTGCTGCTTGCCTTGCGTCTTGAGGTTCTGGATAGGCTCAAGCTCAAACATGAGCTTGAGGCCATTGGCAAAAGTCAACCGAAGAAACCATTGTGAGCGCTTGTGAAGATGGGCGGCGTGCACCGGTTCGTTTAAACGGATTTAACCGCTACTTGAGTCTGTGGGTAGCATTGTGCATCGTTGCCGGAATCATTCTCGGCAAGCTATTGCCAGTTGTCTTTCAGAAGCTGGGCACTCTGGAGCTTGCACAGGTAAACATGCCGGTGGCTGTCCTGATTTGGTTGATGATCGTCCCCATGCTCCTCAAAGTGGATCTGGGCGCGCTGCACCAAGTTCGTGAGCACTGGCGCGGCATTACGATAACGTTGTTCATCAACTGGGCGGTAAAGCCATTTTCCATGTCACTGCTTGGATGGTTGTTCATCGCTCATCTGTTTTCGGCGTGGTTGCCGTCTGCGCAGATTACCAGTTACATCGCCGGTCTCATATTACTCGCCGCCGCGCCCTGTACCGCCATGGTATTCGTGTGGAGCAACCTCTCGGGGGGCGAACCACATTTCACCTTGAGTCAGGTGGCCCTCAACGATCTCATTATGATTTTCGCCTTTGCGCCCATTGTGGGTTTGTTGCTGGGTCTTGCCTCCATCAGCGTACCGTGGGCAACACTGCTGCTGTCGGTCGGGCTCTACATTGTCATCCCGGTAGTGTTCGCCCAGCTATGGCGCCGGCGACTGCTCACCCGCGGTGGCGAATCGGCTTTGCGGCATACTCTCAGGATATTGAATCCTGTGTCGCTGCTGGCCTTGCTCGCCACGCTGGTGTTGCTGTTCGGTTTCCAAGGCGACCAGATATTGGCGCAGCCACTGGTAATCATTCTGTTAGCGGTACCCATACTGATCCAGGTGTATTTCAACGCCGGATTCGCCTATATTTTGAACCGTCACTTTGGCGTAGCCCACTGCATCGCAGGGCCATCTGCATTGATTGGCGCGAGCAACTTCTTCGAATTGGCGGTTGCTACCGCCATTAGCTTGTTTGGGTTCCAATCCGGGGCAGCGCTCGCGACGGTGGTGGGGGTTCTGGTGGAAGTGCCGGTGATGTTGTCGGTGGTCTGGCTCGTGTCCCGTACCCGTCCGTGGTACGAAACTCATGGCGCCAGAACGTCACTGCCGTAATGCCGTGCGTACGAAGCCCAATTGGCATGCTAACGGATAGGGATGCATCATCCCAAGAATGCTCGATGAGCGACGTCAAACTATTCTGTAAGTAAGCATATGGTTGGGTTTGGTGGACCTCGCCTTACAACTATTCCATAGATCGCTATCTGATGTGAATCAAGGTTATATGAAGCATACGGCCGCGTAGTTGGCCGCAAAAACGATCTCCCTGACCTTGGATCGGGCATTCGCTTATCCCGGTTGTCATCAAAATTACAAAATTCCGTCATGAATCCGTCATATTGATTGCCTAGGCTCTTGCGCCATAAGGTTGCCGATGGCAGCCACCAGATAATCAGTCATCAATCAGGAGAATTGATCCATGCGCAAGACCCACTGGGCCATGATATTGCTAGCGGGTGCGGTGTTATTCGCCTCCCAGTCCTATGCTGATTCGCTGACCAACTTCCTGCAGCAGGGTACTTGGAACGGATACCTGCGGGATTATTATTTCACCCGCAACTTCACCGCCACCGGTGCGCCGAATAACCTCAAGGCCAATTCTTTCGGCGGCATGTTTAACTATCTGACGCCGACTTTCGGCAACGGCTTCAGCGTGGGCGGTACATTCTGGAGCGCTCAGGATCTCTTCGGTCTGAACAACGAGACCGGTAACTACTCTCACCTGGAGCCCACGCTCGCCGGCACCCAGCCGATCTACACCCTGGGCCAGGCTTTCGTGCAGTGGAAGGGCGATAATATGCTGGTGCGCGGTGGCAACCAGTTGATGAATACCCCGTGGATGGGAGCCTCCGACTCGCGCATGGTGCCGGCCACCTATCAGGGCGTGCTGGCGGATTTCACCCTGACTCAAGGTCTTGATTTGATCGTGGCGCGGGAATTTCGCTGGAAGAGCCGTACCTCGAGCGCCTTCTCCGCCACCAATCTCTATAACGCTAATGGCTTTGCCAATATCTACGGCGGTGCGGCCAATGCCAACGTGGGTACCCAGACCAGCGACGGCACCTCGACTGCTGGCCTGACTTACAAGGCCGGCGGCCTCAGTGCCCAGGCGTGGTACTACAAGTTCTACGGCCTTACGGGTGCCGCTTACGCCGATGGATCTTATGTGTTCAACACCGGATCCGGCGTGAGCCCGGTGATCGGTGCACAGTACCTGCATGAATCCAACAGCGCCAACAACCTGTTGGCATCGAGCGTCAACAACAGCACCTACGGCGTCATGGCCGGCATCAATTTCAGCGGCGACAGCCTGGTGGCTTCCTACAACAAGATTTCCACCAGCACCGGTGACTTCAAGAATGGCGGCATCGTCTCGCCGTACTCCGCCGGTTATGCCACCGATCCGCTGTACACGACTTCCATGACCGCTGGCTTGGTGGAGAAGGGCGTGGGCAGCGCTTGGAAGCTGGCCGGTACTTTCTTTTTCGTGGGCAAGCAGCTGCGTCTCATCACCAGCTATGCGCGCTACAACACCGAGCCGAATTTCGCCAACACCAATGAGACCGACGTGGACCTGACCTGGTTCTTTTCCGGAAGTCTCAAGGGCTTTTCGGTGCGCAACCGCCTTGGCATCGTACATGGCCTGAACGGCACGTTCGGCGCGCCGAACTTTGGAACTTTTTACTTCAACCGCGTGATGCTCGAGTACGATTTCTAGTTTTTGCTGACGTTCATCCGCGCTCCGTACGCGCAACTGGGCGGACTTCGGTCCGCCTCTTTTTGATGAGGTAGTCTCTCCATGTCTCAGCTCGCGGGTGGGGGAGAATTATAGAATGTCACATTCCTGTAACAGTGCAGCTTTAGTATCACTAAACGGCCTTAAGTGACCAATACGAATAAGCCAGACGAGTCTGACAACATTTAATCGTAATAATTATAGAGAGGATAAAGTCATGAAGAAGCACTCTAGTAATCTTGCAAGCAAATCAGCCGCGTTATTGCTGAGCATGGTCGTCGGTTTGGTGGCATGGGCGGGTTCGGCGAACCCAGCTCAAGCCGCTGATCAAGTAACACTGCTCGAAACCGGTTCCACATTGCTTTATCCGCTGTTCAATCTCTGGGTACCTGACTACACGCGCGCGAATCCAGGCGTGCGGATCACCACCCAAGGCACCGGCAGCGGCACTGGCATCGCACAGGCCGTATCCGGCGTGGCACAGATCGGTGCGTCCGACGCCTACATGAGTGACGAGCAGATGAAGCAGAACCCTGACATCATGAACATTCCGCTGGCCATTTCCGCACAGACCATCAACTACAACATTCCCGGTCTCAATCGAGTGCATCTCAGGCTGAACGGCCCGGTGCTGGCGGGGATTTACAGCGGTGCAATCCAGTACTGGGATAATGCCAAGATCAAGGCGCTCAATGAGCATCTCAAGCTGCCGCACAAAAAGATCATCCCGGTCCACCGCACCGACGGCAGCGGCGACACGTTTATCTTCAGCCAATATCTGTCGTTCTCCACGCCCAGCTGGAATGATTCCACAGGTTATGGTACAACCATCAGCTGGCCCGCGGTGCAGGGTGGCATCGGTGCTCTCGGCAATCCCGGCATGGTGCAGGCGTCGCAGACGAACCTCTACTCGATCGCCTACATCGGCGTGAGCTTCCATGCGCAGATTGAGAGCGCGGGCTTGGGCACCGCTGTGCTGGAAAACCGGGCAGGGCGGTTCGTGCTGCCCACTCCGCGTACCGTGACTGCAGCCGCCCACGAGCTGCTCAGCAAAACCCCGACGGATGAGCGCCTAAGCCTGATTTTTGCCCCCGGCGCTGAATCATATCCGATCATCAACTATGAATATGCCATCGTTAGCAAGCGGCAGGCGAGCCCGGAAGTCGCGGCGGCGATGCGCAAGTTCATGTTGTGGGCCATTGATCTGAAAGGTGGTAATTCCGCGCATTATCTTAATGAGGTAAGATTCATTCCGCTCCCTTCTAGCGTGTCCGAACTGAGCAGGAAGCAGATCGTTCAGATACAATAATAAGAAGATCGAAAAAAGTCTTTACGCCGCCCCGTTTCTTCGGGGCGGCGTTATTTGCTGAGAGCAGTACATGCGCGTACGCCCTATCCGGATTTTCGTGATTCTGGTGGCAAGCCTGATCCCGATTACTTTGGCAGCGATTTTCATTTTTCTCACACTCTATTCGTGGCCGGCCATACAATTCAATGGTGTACATTTCCTTTTTGGGCGGATATGGGATCTCGGGAATCTGTATCGCAATCCGGTCATGGTCCACGGTACTAGCGTGCCGCGGGGCGCAAATTACGGGATATTGGTTTTTATCGTAGGAACGTTAGCCACTTCATTTATTGCATTGCTGCTGTCTCTGCCGATCAGTCTGTTAGTCGCCATGTTTCTCGCCGAGGGCGTCCCGGAACAATTCCGCCCGGCTTTGTCACTGGTGGTTGAACTGCTGGCGAGTGTGCCGAGCGTGGTGTACGGGCTATGGGGATACGCGGTGTTGATACCATTTGTGGCGAATTTTCTCGGGCCTGCGCTCGCCAGTGTGGCAGGATTTATTCCGTTCTTCTCCGGTCCGGTGGGCAGCGGTTACGGACTGTTGACGGCCTCGCTGGTACTCGCAATCATGACCGTGCCGATCATAACCTCGACGGTATACTCGGGACTTATCCGCGTACCGCGCGAGATTAAAGAGGCCACCTTTGCATTGGGCGCGACACGCTTCGAAGTAGTACGCAAAGTGATGCTTCCGTCGGTTCGCAAAAATGTCATCGGTGCAGTGATACTCGGACTCGGACGGGCCTTGGGGGAGACCATGGCCGTGCTGATGGTAAGCGGCGGTGCTTTGAACTACCTGCCGGGAACCATTTACAGCCCAATCACTACGATGGCTGCGTTCATCGTCTCCCAACTTGACAGCGCTCTGCAGGACCCAACCGGGATGGCGGTGCATTCGCTCGCTGAAATTGCATTGGTTCTGCTCATGATCGCAGTACTGGTGAATATCGTGGCGCGCGCACTCACCGGCGGACAAGGTCATATCGCTTATGGCTAGTCTCACAAGTCGGGCACTGCAGCGCAGGGTCTATTCAGCTGTCAGTTGGGTATTGTGTACCTTTGCTTTTGCACTCGTCGCCTTCCCACTGTTTGATATTCTGGCGATCGTCTTTCGGCGCGGTGCCTCGGCTATTTCACCGGGGCTCTTTACGCAAGTCACAAACGGTATCAGCGGTGGTTTGCTCAATGCCATCGAGGGTACCCTGGTACTGAGCGGCGGTTCGCTGCTGTTTGCCGTACCAATCGGTGTCATCGCCGGTATTTACCTCTCCGAGTACGGCCATGGCATGTTTGGTAAGGTTGTGCGCTTTCTATGCGACGTGTTGACAGGCGTGCCCTCTATCGTACTGGGCTATTTCGCGTATGTGACCATGGTGGTGGAATTAGGTTGGCAGTTCTCGGCGCTTGCTGGCGCCATCACGCTCGCGATCATGATCGTCCCGTACATTGCCCGCTTCTCCGAACTTGAGCTCTCGCAAATCCCCTATTCGCTGCGCGAGGCAGGTTACGCACTCGGCATGAAGGAACGCACCGTGATCGCGCACATTCTGTTCCCTATCGCATGGCCGGGGATATTGACAGGAATCCTGCTGGCTCTGGCAATTTCCGTGGGCGAGACGGCCCCCCTTATATATACTGCCGGCTGGTCAAATTACATGTGGAATGGCCATTTGACGAAAGAGCCGATTGGGTACTTGACGTATGTGATTTGGAGCTTCATCAACCAACCGTTTGCTTCTGCGCACGCGCTGGCATTTGCTGCCGCTTTCCTAGTGGTATTCACGGTCTTGCTGATCAATGTTGGTGCACGGTTGCTTGTCAAACGGCGTCGTTATTTCGAATAGATCGGGACTGGGACCGGGTTTGGCGGTGGTTGAGGGTCTATTGGTGTGCCATTCCCGGGTGGCCTTCCGGTCCCGCAGCCCTGCATCATCACGATGTATCTGTGATCGTACAACATGGAGCCTGTTGGAAGGAATGCCCGCCGCCGCGTGCTTATATCTGGCCTTTCAGGCCTGAGGCTGGCGATAGGAAGGAGGGCGTTTGACGGCAACTGGCAGGCCGCTGACGGGTTCAGTCAGAGAAATTGAGTAAATGCCCCCCTTTTTTGCTCTTGCCGGTTGACACAAATCCGTGAAATATCAGACAATTCCCGGCTTCGTCCGTGGAGGGGTACTCAAGCGGCCAACGAGGGCAGACTGTAAATCTGCTGGCTTTACGCCTACGAAGGTTCGAATCCTTCCCCCTCCACCAGAAAGTTGAGTTTCGAGAGCCCCTGGTTGACAGGTTCAGGTACCCAGTGCCGGACGCAGCGGGTGTAGTTCAATGGTAGAACCTCAGCCTTCCAAGCTGATGACGTGGGTTCGATTCCCATCACCCGCTCCAGGATCAAGCGGGTGGATGAGGTGGCAGTTCAGATCGCCCATGTAGCTCAGTCGGTAGAGCACGTCCTTGGTAAGGACGAGGTCACCGGTTCGATTCCGGTCATGGGCTCCAGGCATTTGGATTAATTGAGATTAATTGATGAGTCGGGTTTGAGTAAGTTCAGTCATCAGTCATAGGTAGCAATCGGAGTAAGCACCGTGTCCAAGGCAAAATTTGAGCGTAAGAAGCCGCACGTAAATGTGGGGACCATCGGGCATGTGGATCATGGCAAGACCACGCTGACGGCGGCGCTGACGGTGATTGAGGCCAAGAAATTTGGTGGTGAGGCCAAGGCC
>DAHUYB010000040.1 GCA_027315405.1 Gammaproteobacteria bacterium
GCGCTGACCGCCCGGACCGTAGCTGAACGTGCTGCTGCCATCAGCCGCACCCAGGCTGGCGGGGAGATTATCCACGGTCCAGGTAATCGGCGAACCGTTACGCGTCACCATGTTGCCGTCGGCATCGTAGCTCGCGCTGTAGGTGCCGCCGTTTACATTCGTCACCGAGGTCACGGCATACGGGTGGGTGGTGGTGTCCGCATAGCTGTATTGGCTGGTGACGCTGGAGACCGTTTTCTGCTGGATGTTGCCTACCGCATCGTACTTGAACCCGAGCGCCGGGCTGTTGGTCGCGCTCCCGCCGGCACAGCTGTCGCCGGAAACGCTGACGCCGCTGTAAACCGTGGAACCGGTCAGCCGGTTCAGATCATCGTAGCTGATATTCTCCGCCAAACTGCGGTTGGTATCGCAGCGCTGCTCCAGGTTTCCGTAGCCGTCCCAATTGTAGATCAAGCTCTGAATGGCACTCGATGACGGACCGATGCCCGAGCTAATCCCCACCGGCGCGCCGGTCGCCGGGTCATAGGCCATGACCGTGCTGACGTTGTTGCCGTCGGTCCAGCCCAGGAGATGTCCGAACGCATCCACCGGCGCCGCGCTGCCGCCCGTGGCTGCCTGCCAGTATATGAACCCGGTCTGGGCATCCTCAACGGTGGTCAGCGCCCCGCTCGCCGGGTCGTATTGGTAGGCCACCTCAAACCGGTACGGCGTGCCGGTCGCCGGCTCCAGCTTGGCGTTGCCCCAGGCAATGTATTCCGGCGGCGCGTAGTGGGGACCGTTGGGGTGGGCGCGCGTGTACGCCGCGTCCCACGCGTTCCAGGCCGCCACGTCTTCGGCCGGAGCGGGTGGCAGTAGCGAGGGCAGCAATGCCCGTGTGCGCTGCGCCGCGTCGGCTTGCAGGACGGCTTCCGCTGGTTGCCGGGGCAGGCCGGTGGTCAACCGCTGCCGCTCCTGAACCAGGGCCATGAGCACGGGATTTTGCTCACGGCTTGCCACCCTCCTGGGTATCGCTCCGGTACTCACGAAGCCGCCTGCATCGCTCCCCGAAGTGCTCGGGGGCGGCACGGAACCTGACGTGGACGTCGCCGCCGCTGGCGCCGAGGTGGTTCCCGTGTTGGTGGAGGTCGGGGGTGCCTGGGTCGGTGCGCAGGTCTTGCAACCCCCACCGCTGGTCACCGTTTCCGTCACGGTGGCCGTGGCCGGCCCGCAGCCAGCCGCGTTGCAGGCCTGCACATAATATGGGTAGCTGCCGGCATTGAGCTTGGAAAACGAGGCCGAGAACGTGGAGGCACTGTAGTGGGTCCCGTTATTGCCGTTGATTATAAAGTAGCTCACGGTCCCCGACGCCGATCCCCAGGAGAGCGTGTAGGAAGTCAGTACCGGGGTGGTGGTGGGATTGAGACTGATGGAGCTTGGTGCCCCCGGCAACGGCATCACCGTCTCGCTCACCGTGCCGCTCGCGGGTCCGCAGCCGCCTTGATCGCACGCCGTCACGTAATAACTGTCGGTGCCATTGCCCTGGGTTAAGTTCGCCGTGGTACCGGCGGGTGTCGCCACCGGCGTGCCATCGCCGGTGCGGTAGACATCGTAATAGGTCGCTCCGCTCACGCCGGTCCAGGAGAGCGTGAAGCTGCCGGTGCTGGTGGTCGGGTTCACGGTCAGTCCCGTGGGTGCGCTCGCCGGAGCCAGAATGACCTGCACACCCGTGGAGCGGGCGCTCAGATTGCCGCACACACTGTTCGCGCAGGCCGCGACCTCGTAGTAATACGTACCCGTGGTCCGACCGGTCAAGGGATCGCTGGTCCCGGACACATTGCCGAGGGTATTGAAGGTGGTGCCGTTGGTGGATTGATAGACCGCGTAGGAACTCGCGCCGCTCACCGTGCTCCAGCTCACGGTAAAACTGCCCGAGTATTGTGGCGATTGATTGATGGTCGGTGCCCCGGGAGCCGGTAATGTAAAACTTACCGAGACCGAGGCCGGAAGGCTGGAGGCCGCCGAGTCGTTCACCACCAGTTGGAACGTGTAGGCGCCCGCCGTTGATGACGTGACGGTCGTGGTTTCACCGGTGGGATTGTTGATCGTGGCCGTGGCCGGCCCGGCCGTCTGACTCCACTGATAGCTCAGGGTGAGGCCGCTCGGCCCCGTCGAACCGCTGCCGTCCAGGGTAATGTTGCTGCCAATCTGCGCCGTGGTCGGTGAGGCCGTGGCCTTCGCCACCGGCACCAGCGGGGTCACCGAGGCGGGATAGGTCACGGTCGCTACCCGGCCGAAGCTGTCGTAGCTGGTGTTGACCGCATAGGGCGCGGTGGTCCCAGGTACCGTGGTGTCCACCTCGCTGGGCCGGCTCAAGCTATCGTAGCTGTAGGCCTTGCTGAACCCGTTGCTGTCGCTCTCGGAGGCCAGTAGGCCAATGCCGTTCGTCGCGGTATCCCAGCTCCAGGCATCGCTCACCGACACGCTGCCGCCCGCATCGTATTCGGTACGCGAGGTCAGCCGGCCAAGCGGATCATAAACCTGCTTGATCTCCTGGCCATCGGCGTCCGTCTGAGTGAGCACTTCGCCGAGGGCGTCCGGCCCATAGCTCCAGGTGCCCATATTCGGGTCGACCATTTTAGTCTTATGCCCCAGACCATCGTAGTAGAGGGTAGTTATCTTGCCGTCCGCATCCGTGGTGGTGTAAAGATCTCCGAAGGGGTCATACACGTACGTGGTGTTTCCGCTGGCCGTGCCGTTGATGGTATTTCCGGTGTCCGTCTTGCTGATGACCTCGCCCAACGCATCGGTGGTGGTGATGGTCTGCTCACTATCGATGCCGGTGGCGGGTGTCGGCGTCTGGGTTTTGGTCGCCGTGGTCGTAAACCCGACATAGCCGATGGTCGTCGAGTCACCGGTTGGCAAACTGGCTTTCGCGGGCGCCGTGATCTGGGTCGGACGGCCGAGTACATCATAGGTATTATAAGTCGTCGAAAATACTGTCTGGGAAGGCAAAAACGGCTGCGTCACCGCGGTGACTTCGCCGAGTCCGTTATAGGTCGTCTCTACCGTGGTGATCGCCCCGCCGAGGAGCGCCTTCTGCTGCGCAATGACTCGCCCCTCGGCATCGTAGATGGCCGCCCCCAATGGAATCGTCGCACTGCCGGCGCTCTCGCTCGCACTGATGGAATAGCACTCGACTCCGGCAAGACACCCGCCACCGCTGGTGCTCTGGGGCGCGGTCCAGTTCATGACCGTGCCGTCGGCGTGCGTCTCGCTGGACTTGCGGCCGAAATCATCGTAGCCGAAGGAGGTGGTGTGGCCGTTGACGTCGGTCACCGAGGTTCGCGTGCCGAGCGCCGGGTTCCAAGTCTCGTACGCAATCTGGTTGAGCGCGTTTTTGATTTCGTCGGGGTACTCGCCGTTGTACGTGGTGTAGTCGGTCGTGGTCTCACGATTGGTCGGTAGACCGGTACCCGACACTGTCACGGTCTGGGGATTGCCCCAAGCGTCATAGCCGTAGGCCGTGGTCAGTGTGGGCGTGGAATTGGGGTTCAAGGTTACCGAACTGGGCCGGCAGGCACTGGTGTCCTGCGGTGAGGAAGCACTGCGCGACATCCCACTTGGAAAATTCGGATTGGTCTTGGTGATAGTCACCGATATCGGCAGGTCAATGCAGTAGTTGGACGTATCATTGGCGTAGCCCGTGGCCTTGGTGGTGGTGAACTGCGCGCCGCTGGTCTTGTCCGTGACCGTCACCGTCTGGCTGGTCAGGTCACCGTAACCGTCAAAAGTATTCTGCGTCACGACTTTCTTGATCAGGTTACCGCTGGTGACGTCATACGCCCGTCCTATGCTCTGATTCACATAGGCGAAACAAAGAGCGCCCGTCGTACAGGACGATGGCGATGAGGCAAGGGTATTGGCTGTGCTGCTCAGCGGATTGCCGTTCGACTGCGTGATGGATTCACCGGCGAGATTTCCAATCCACGGCCAGGCCTGGTCGTAGGTGTCGGTGACCTCGACACCGTTGCGGCTGTCGGTGGCGGTGCGGCTCGCGAACCCCAGGAACCCGTGGCCCTGGGTCTCGAACTCCGCGCCGGAGTAGTGATAGGTCTCGGTGTATAACCCACCCACCCCGTCGCTCGCCTGATAGCTCGCCACCACTTGCAGCGGATACTGCACATCCTGATACGGCCAAGTGGCTCCCGTGCCTTCCGAGTAGACGTTGCTGGTGGTGTCGGCGAGCGAGGCATACGCCGGTTCAAACACGGTGCCCAACCCGTCGGTGATGGTCGTGACCAGATCGGCGGCGCCGCCGGCATGCAGCTTGTAATGCCACGTGTACGTGCTGCCGCTCTGCACCGCGTACACCAGGTCATCGAGGCCGTTGGCTTCGATGTTCCCAATCCGCAGGGTTCCGGGTACATAGCTGCTGGGATAGGGGGCGGAGGTGCTCGTGACCGCCGAAACGAAGGTCTGCGAACTCGGATCGTAGTTGACGCGGATCATGTCCCAGGCGCCGGTGGTCGGCTCCACGATCGCTTCCTGCCGGCCATCGCCGTAGTAATCCGCAATCACCGGATCCGTCAGGAAGTTGTCGACCGCCGTGGTGGAGACCGAGATAAAGCCCGTACCCGTGCTGAGCTCCACATAATAGGCATAGGTGCTGACCTGATTGGGAATCGTGCAGCAGGCATACAGGAGATCGGTCAACCCATCACCGTTGGCGTTCATCGGATCGGGTGTGACCTGGACCCCGCTCACCGAACTCATGGTCTGGTAGGCGGCGTTTGAGGCGTTGTTGCCGGTCGCGACGAGCCCACTGTAACCGAACAGCGGCGGCGGGGGCGTGCAGCCGTCAATAATGCAGGTCTTGGTGGTCTCCCAGGAGGTGAGCGCCCCGCCGCGGCCCGAGCCGTCAAAGTCGAGCGGCGTGTCCACGAACGAACTGGTGGTGCTGCGGGTGAAGAGCGCGTTGCCCGAGCCGCTGGCTGCCACCGAATACACCTGCTGGGCCGTGCCAAAGCTGCCCGCGCCGCTGTTCGCCGCCAAATACACGTAGGTGCCGTTGGTATAAACAAAATCCGAAAGCCCGTGGCCGAAGAAATCCACCACCCAAGCACTCCCCTCGTAGATAGGCAGGTTGTTGGTGGAATTGGTGCCGGGGGTCGAAAGGGTGGTGGACGTCGATGTGAATATGTTGTCTGTGGCTTCACTTCCAGTCGCCACGAGCGCCTCCCATGCACCACTGGCCTCCGGCACCAGCAGGTCGGAACGGCCATCGCCGTTATAATCCATGGCGAGTGCATACGGATAATAGGTGGGATTGGCCACGATGCCGGTGTCCACCGGCGTGCCGAACCCGCCGCCCGGCTGGCCGAACATGACCCACCAGTGGGTGGTGCTGCCGACGGTGTTCGGATACACCAGATCCATGATGCCATCGCCGTTCACGTCCATGAGGTGACCGGATCCCGCCTCAGTGGCGTTGGCCACACCCGCACCTGCGGATGTATCGCCCTGCCAGCCAGGTTGGCCGCCGGTTTGGCTTCCGGCTGCGCCGTTATTCCAAGCGATGGTGGTCGGGTGAAAACAACTGTCGTCCGCGGCACATTCGGTCACGGAATCGAGCTGATTGCGTCCCGTGCCCGATTGCGGCGTTTCGGTATTGTAGCCGAGCGTGTAGGTAAACGCGGTCGTGCCGTTGTAACTGACGGTAATGCTACCCAAGAGCTGAGTCTGGCTGATCAGCGAGCCCTGCAGAAAACTCGTCTGCACGGTGCTGTCCGACCGGGGTGTCCAGCCGAACGCGATGGTGTGATCGGGTGACGTGCCCGCAGACGTGTTACCTGTGTAGGCAATGGTCAACGGCCAATAATCCCCCGTGGTGGTGTCATTGTTCTGATAGGTGATGGTGTAATAGTTGCCGTTGGCATCGCTCACCTTGTCGAGCGCCCAGACACGTACCGTAGAGGTGCCGGTTGCCAGGATCTTGGAGTCCGCGGTGTTGCCGTATTCGTAGGTGCTGCCGTCCTTGGTCTGTACCTCGAAATGATCCGGCCCGTTGGTGCCGCTGGTGGCGGTGATCTGATCGAACTGCTGCAGCTCGGTGTCGTAGGTATCGGTACCAGTGGTGCGCAACCGCTGGCCGTCCAGACAATAGTCATCGCTCCCGGTCAGCTGCACCGCCTGCGTCACGCCATCGTCATCGATAGTCTTGGCACAGCGGGTGATGGCCGACAGACCCGACAACGTCCAGCCCCACCCGGCCGCACCCTCACCCGACTGGCTGTTATAGACAAGACCGATGGTGGGCGTCAGTCCTCCAGAGCCGCGTGGGACGTTGATGGGAATGGCATAGGTGGCGGCGCCGGTCGGCGTGACACCAAAACTTGCGGGAATCGTCCCGACGCTAGTGCTGGCCTGTGCCGGAAACGCGGCGGCGAGGCCGGCGAGAGTTACGAGCAGCGCGGCCGCAAAACTCAACCCGCGCTGCCTGGCTCGATGCGCGAAGAACCGCCACATCACAGGACTCCGGGACTCCGGGACTCCGGGACTCCGGGACTCCGGGACTCCGAAAAAGTATAACTTCATGATTCTGCCCCTCTTCCCCGCGGCCTTGGAAATTACTCTTGAAGCAGCCGACGTTAAGAGGTATAGCTTAAGAACGGAAAATTACCAGCGCACTTTTTCCGAAGCGCAAGAGTGGGTTTTGAAGGCACCGCCTGTGAACAGGGATTCAAAATCATGCGATTACCGATACTTTCTGTACGAACACGGCATAAGAACTTCCAGATTCAGTGGTTCCTGTAGACCTGGAGCCCTTCCGGCCGGTGGACAAACAGCCGGGCCGATGGGTGGCTGCGGCATGCTGTTGAAGGCATGCTCGGAATGTTTAGCGTCGTGCTGCTCGCTTCCTTCTGGATGCCGCACACCCGGATTGCTTCCCGCACGCCCATTTCCCGTTCCGCATCCAGTCCGGTTCCCACTCCCGCCGCCATGACGGACACAATTGTGGCCGCGCACCTGTTCGGACAAGTCCCCGCGCAGACGCCGGCCACCGCACCTGCGTCCCAATCCATTACGGTGGGCGGGATTGTGTATGCTGGAACGGAGGACTCGGAAGCCGTGCTTACGATCAACGGCAAAACCAACATATATAAAGAAGGTGAGAAACTACCCGATGGTGAAAAGATCGCCACCATCGGACCGGCGGACGTTCAGCTCACTGACAACGGCGCCAGCCGTCGCCTCACGCTCGCACACTTATGGGGGTCCGCGTTCGGAAGGCCCGGCCGCCTATGCGGCCTTACTGCATGGCACGGGCTTGAGCACCCCGGAGGTGGATTCGGCGCAGATGACAGAACCGGGCGCGGGCACCGTTGCCTCGGGGCTGCCCTTTGTGCCGATGCCTTCACCCCTGCCCGCGTCTAATTTTGTGGCGGCGCGCGGTGCTCATGCAGTTCGCATCTCGACCCACGCTACTCCGCTTGAACAGTTACAGGCCCTGCGGCAACAGCTGATCCATCGTCAATAACCCATGTGCGGCGTGGTGGTTTTGCTCTATCCACAAACCAGAGCGCGGCTCCTTGGCGGGACTACTTATGCAGCGGTTATCGGCTGAGAGGCATAATTTTATACGCAGCCAGGTCGCCGCTGGTAGTCAGCACTACCAGCAGGCCCTTCACCACGATGGGAGGAGCCAGGATCGGATCGCTGCCCAGACGCACACGTGCCACGATACTGCCATCGCTCTTGGAGAGGAAGTGCAGGTAACCCTCCAGATCACCGGCCACCACCGTGTCGCGATACGGTACCGGCAAGGTCAGATCGCGTGCGCGCATGGCGGGTTGCGTCCAAACCGGTACGCCGGTGCTCTTATCCAATGACCAGACAGCACCATGCATGTCGGCGACGTAGATATGCGTGGCACCCTCGCTCACACCGGTGTAACTCGACATTTCCCGCGTCCACAGGATTTGGCCGCTATCCCGCGCCAGCTCCACGACCCGTCCCTGGTAATTCACCGCATAAATATCGTCATTGCCTACCGCCAGTACGCCATCCAGGTCCACAAGCCGCGACAGATCGTTATTGCCGGTGGCTGCGGAAACGGTGGCGAGCCAGCGCTGGCTGCCATCGGCAAGATTGAGCGCCAGTAGCTTGCCGCTGTCCAGTCCTTGCAACACCATATTGCCGTTAATCACCGTCGGTGAGGCCCCACGCAAGGACAAATTTGGCGCTTCATGGGATACGCTCCAAAGTTTCACTCCGCTGGCAGGTGACAATGCGATAATGTGGCCATCGGTGGTATCTACCACTACCGCGGTCTGACCCACCGCCGGACTGGCGAGAATGCTTCCGTTGACGTTAGTCTTCCACAATTGCTTGCCATTGACAGCATTGAGTGCCAGCAGCGTGCCGTCACTGGAACCCACCACCACCATGCCCTGCCCTACCCCGGGGCCCGCAGAGATGGATAGTTTTGTACTTACCGTCCAGCGCTTACGTCCATCCTGAAGCGCGAACGCATAGACATCGCCATCATGAGCGGCTGTATAGATATTCGTACCGTCGCTGGCGGCCACTATTCCAAGACGCAGGATAGCATCCGCGGATCCTACGGATGCGCTCCATACCTTTTCCACTTTCACCTTTGGCGTGAACTTCACCAGGGGCGCGGGCGGCTCCACGTTGCTACTTGCGCAAGCCGCGAGCAGCAACGCCAAGGATGTAAGAGCAATCAGCTGCTTCATGGTTTGATTGCTCCTGATTGAGTGCCTGCCACCGGCGGTTTGCTGGTCGCGGTGACCGGTGCTTCCACCAGATCATTGAGCTTCATCTGCACCAGAGATTTGTCCCCCATGTCCGGGGTCCATGCATTCAAGGCCTGTTGATATGCAGCGCGGGCCTTGGCAGTCTGGCCCAGCGTTATATAAGCATCGCCGCGTACCTCATCATAGAGTGCCGCAAAGCCGCCCGGCTGCACGTTCGCCAGCGCGCTCAAGGCCGCCTGTGGATCACCCACCATCAGTTTGACTCGCGCCAGCCGTAACCGCGCCAGCAGCTTGAGACCGCCATCCTTGCTGTTCTTGATGACCCAATCGAGCATCTGCATGGCAGCATCCGGTTTTTGGGTACTGACATCATATAGGGCCATGGCCAATGCCGCTTGAGACGCATACGGCGTGTCAGCGTAGTTGTTGATCAAGTCATTGGCGACTTTCAAAGCCGGCGGGCCATTGTTGGTGGACAGCATCGAGCCCAGCTGGTTATACATCGCCGAGGCCGTAAGGCTGCGTACCTGTGTACGGTGTTGCCACCAGCGCCAACCAAAAATAATGACGATGGCGATGATAATGCCGGCCGCAATGGACTTGTAGTTATCCAGCCACCACTTCTTTAGGCGTTCCGCCTGTTCTTTATCGCTAAGAAACTCGTCCACATTGCACTCCTGGATAATGCCAGGCACCCGCGTGCCTTTGTATAGTAATCATTCCAAC
The DNA here is from genome assembly GCA_027315405.1 of Gammaproteobacteria bacterium. Classification (GTDB taxonomy): domain Bacteria; phylum Pseudomonadota; class Gammaproteobacteria; order Natronospirales; family REEB76; genus REEB76. The sequence continues at coordinate 9,483 of DAHUYB010000040.1, forward strand.
CATGGCGCCAGCCGCACAGCGGCCGTATCCCACGGCACCTTCACCTGTTCAGTGGTATTGCGCAGCGGTTTGAAACCCACCTGCCGAATCTTGGCCTCGTCCTCACCCAGCACCAGCGCCACGCGCGCACCGCTTTTATCGGCACGTTTCAGCTGGTTGGCAAAGCCACCGCCGCTGCAATCCATGATCAATCTGAGCTGCGGCAACGCCTCGCGCAGCTGCTCCGCCAGTTGCAATCCTGCGCGTTCGGCCAGTGCGCCGACCCTCACCAGGTAGGCGTGCGGCGCCGTATCCGGAACCGGTACGCCTTCCTCCTCCATGAGCGCCACCAGACGCTCCACCCCCATGGCAAAACCGATGGCCGGCATGGGCTTGCCGCCCAATTGCGCCACCAGCCCGTCGTAACGGCCGCCGGAACAAACCGCGTCCTGGGCGCCGAGCCGTGTCGTTACCCACTCGAACACGGTGCGCGAATAGTAATCCAATCCGCGCACCAGCCGCGGACTGACCACATAACTCACGCCCGCATTATCAAGCAAAACCCGGAGTTCGGCGAAGTGCTCACGCGACTCATCATCCAGGTGATCCAGCAGCTTGGGTGCCTGTTCCACCAGCTTGCGGGTTTGCGGATGCTTGCTGTCCAGCACCCGCAGCGGATTGCTATCGAGCCGGCGGCGGCTGTCTTCATCGAGCTGCTGGGCATGACCACGCAGGAATGCCGCCAGCTTGTCACGATAGCGGGCGCGTGCCTCTGCAGAGCCGAGGGTATTGATGCGCAGCTCCACTTGCCGGATGCCAAGACGCTTCCACAGCCGCGCCGACATCACGATCAGCTCGGCATCAATATCCGGCCCCGGCAGACCATAGGCTTCTGCGTCAATCTGGTGAAACTGACGGTAACGGCCTTTCTGCGGACGCTCGTGGCGGAACATGGGACCTGCAGACCACCAGCGCTGCACCTGATTATATAAGAGTCCGTTTGTCAGGCCTGCGCGCACCATGCCGGCGGTGGCTTCGGGACGCAGCGTCAAGCTGTCGCCGTTGCGGTCCTCGAAAGTGTACATCTCTTTTTCAACGATATCGGTAATTTCGCCGATGGAGCGCGCAAAAAGCTCGGTCTTCTCCAGGATGGGCACACGGATTTCCCGGTAGCCATACGCCGCGAGCACGGTGCGCGTCACCGCTTCCAAATACTGCCACCGCGGAGTCACGTCCGGCACTATGTCGTTCATGCCGCGGATGGGCTGGATCAGATTAGTCACGCAGCTACCCCGAAAGAGTCAGTGATGGACCGCAATATCAACCGGCTTGGCCGCCATTGCCGGCGGTTTCACCCAGGCGGAAGCGTGCCGTGTTGTCAGGATGCGTAAACGGAGCCAGATTGAAGGGCATGCCATTCAATTCAATACTCACACCCGGTGAATTACCGAGGAAAACCTGCAGCGGACCGGCACCCGATACCTTCAGCGTGGCGCCGGCAGGCGCAAGATTGTAATACAGCCGCTTGCCGCTCACGTCATAGACCTCGATCCAGGAAGGCTGGCTCAGGGTGAATTGCGCATGCGTGAATTGGGATGACTGCGCAGCGCCGGCCCCCGCAACCGAAGTCACCGCGTTATTCACGCGCGCCGTTGGTAGCGCCGCTGACTTTATCCTAGGTGTTGGCTTGATCTCAGCCGGAGCCGATGCCGGTCTGTGTGGCAGGATTGTTTTCGATTGCGTGGTCGCAGCTTCCAGCATGGCTGCGTCCGTGCTTCCCGCTGATGTGGTGCTGATTGTGGTCGCCGGTGCCGCCATGGCCACCGGTTGTGGGGTAACGGTCGTCCCGTATTCAGCCCCCACAGCGACAGGCTGTTCGGCGGTGCGGCGCTGCCACCACACCATAGCCAAGGCCATCAGTACAAGGATTATTGTTGCGGAGAATATCGGCATACCAAAGCGCCGCCCGAAGGCGCGGCCGCCGTCCGGATGCAGGGTAATAAGCGAGGGCGGTGCCAGTTTGTCGGCGTTATGTTCGACCGCCAGCACCTCGGCCTCGGGCAAACCCAGGAGATGTGCATAATTGCGCAAATGACCGCGCACGAAAATGGGTGCGCCCAAATGGGCAAAATCGTCGTGTTCCAGGGCCTGGATGATGTCATCGCTCACGTGCATGTCCTGGGCGACTTTGTGCACGGATAAACCACGCGCCTCCCGGGCGGTGCGCAACGCCGCACCCAGGCCGTCACTGGCGTCTAGCAACGGCTTTTCAGCCGGTATTTCCCGCATCGTTATAACTCTGATCTAACTGCTGTGTTTCGGCCGAATTGGGAAACAGGGTGCGCAATTTCTTGGCGTAATCGGCGGCCGCACGGTTATTCTTGAGTGCTTTTTCGGTACGCACGCCCAGTAACAGCACTTCCGGACGCGGCTGTGGCGCCACGGCATTGAACCGCTCGATGAAAGCGCGTGCCTCGAGATATTGCTTCTGTTTAAAGCTCAGCCGCGCCATCTGATAGAGGGCCTCGGGAAATCTGGGATTGATGGCGAGGGCCTTGCGGAAATATTGTTCCGCGGCCGTCGTATCAGGAATAAGGTTGGCGCACACGCCGGCATTGGTATAGGCTGCCTCTGGCGTCGGATACAACGGATTTTCCGCCGCCTCAACGAAGTATTTATCCGACTCTTTGGGCTTTCCCTGCTGGCACAGGAACACCGCATAGTTGTTCTGAATCTGCGGATCACGCGGCGCTTCACGTAGGGCCTTGCGATAGTTCTCATCAGCACGCTCGATGTCGCCGGTGCTGTTGTAGAGCAGCCCGAGCGCCGAATAGGCACTCGCATTGTCGGGATTCTGTTGCAATGCCAATTGCAGTTTCTGCATGGCCAGATCGCGCTGACCCTGGCGCATGTAGGCTACGCCCAGTTCGACGTTGTACTCAGAGGCATGTTTCAATGAAACCTTGTCGCCCGGTATTGTCGAGCTGCTGACACAACCCGCGAGCGTGAACACCGTCGCCATAACCATAAAACTCGCCGCTTCCAGTATTCTCATACCCGCACCTCCAATTGGTCGCGCATGCGTTGCTCGCGGTGAATCCGGTCCTGAACTTTACCCGCCAGTTGGCCGCAGGCGGCATCAATGTCGTCGCCGCGGGTGCGGCGCGTGATGGTGACTATGCCTTTGCCCCATAGGTACTCTGCGAAACGCCCAATAACCTCGTCAGGCGAGCGCAGATACTGAGTACCCGGAAAAGAATTGAAGGGGATCAGGTTTACCTTGCAGGGAATGTCCGCGACCAGGACCGCCAGCTCGCGTGCCTGATCCAGGCTGTCATTCACGCCCGCGAGCATGACGTACTCGAACGTGATATGTACATGGCTACGGTCCTGATTGCGCACGTAATGGCGGCAGGCATCCATAAGTTCGGCGAGGGGATGGACCTTGTTGATGGGCACCAGCACGTCGCGCAAGGCATCATTGGGTGCGTGCAACGAAACCGCCAGCGCCACATCGCATTCTTCGGCAAGTTTGTTGAGATTCGGCACCAACCCTGAGGTACTCACGGTCACGCGGCGCTTCGACAAACCATAGCCGAAATCATCCAGGAAGACGTGCAATGCCGTCAGCACATGCTTGTAATTGGCCAACGGCTCACCCATGCCCATGAACACGATATTGGTGATGGCGCGCTCCAGTCCGTGGATAGCGCCCAGGCGCTGGTTCGCTACCCATACCTGAGCAATGATCTCGGCAGCATTGAGATTGCGGTTGAAACCCTGCTTGCCGGTGGCGCAGAAGCTGCAATCCATGGCGCACCCCACCTGCGAGGAGATGCACAAAGTGCCGCGCTCATGATCCGGGATGAACACCGTCTCGATGCCGTTTAAAGAATCCATTCCCAACAGCCATTTGCGCGTACCGTCCTCGGAAACCTGTTCGCTCACGACTTCCGGTACGCCGATTTCAGCGCATTCCTGGAGTTTGGCGCGCAAGGACTTCCCAAGATCAGTCATGGCGTCGAAATCAGTCACACTGCGGTGATATATCCATTGCATGAGCTGGCGCGCGCGGAAAGGTTTCTCGCCGAGTGCCGCGAAGAACACTTCCAGCGCCTGGCGATCCAGGCCCAGCAAATTCACCTTGATGCCTTTTTCGGTCATGGGTACTCAGCGGGTACGCGGACAGAGGTCATTCTGTGAAAAGAAAAAGGCAATTTCGTTATCTGCGGTTTCCAAGGCATCGGAACCATGCACCACGTTCTCATCCACGGTCTTGGCGAAATCGGCGCGGATGGTCCCGGGTTTGGCGTCCCTGGGATTGGTGGCGCCCATCAGCTCGCGATTGCGGGCGATGGCGTTCTCGCCCTCCAGCACCTGCACCATCACCGGTCCGGAAATCATGAAATCCACCAGCGGCTTGAAGAACGGCCGCTCCCGATGCACGCTATAGAAAGCTTCCGCCTGGGAACGGGTCAGATGCAACATACGCGCCGCCACGATTTTCAGTCCCGCCTTCTCAAAGCGGGTATAAACCTCGCCGATGATATTCTTCGCCACGCCATCGGGCTTGACGATGGACAGGGTGCGCTCATTGGCCACGAATACAACTCCAGATGCGTTGAGGGTGTGTGAAATGCCGGGCGCCCGCAGGGCGCGGCCGTGCGTGACATTGGACCACGGATTTTCAGCGCGTTCAAAGGGTTAAGTGTACTGGCAGGGGGCGGGTATAGGCAATGAAAATCAGGTGGAAACCCCGGAAAATCAAGGCTTTTTAGATGTTGAAACTTTCTCCGCAGCCACACTCATCTTTCACATTTGGATTATGGAACTGGAAGGACTCATTGATGCCTTGGCGCACGAAATCCACCCGGGTACCGTCCAGGAAAGCCAGATGGTCGCGGCTCACCAGCACTTTGACGCCGTGTTGCTCGAAAATCACGTCTTCAGGATTGGCGGCATCCGCATAATCCACGACATAGGCGAAACCGGAACAGCCGGTTTTCTTGACGCCCAAGCGCAAACCCAAGCCACCCCCGCGCTTCTCCAGGTAGCTATTAACCCGCCGGGCGGCGGCATCCGTTAAGGTAATGGCCATCGTTAAGCTCTGTGTGTCAATTCCGCGGCCGCCAGCGGCAGCCAGCCGGGGCTATTGTACCTCCCGGCGGCGCTGCGGATGGCATCTTCCACCGTCAGTGCCGCGCTCCGCTTTGCGGCCGGCAAGCCCAGCTGCTCCGCCAGTGCCACCACGCTGAACGCGCTGGCTGCGGCCAGCGGTCGGCCCTTGAGCGCTTCACTGGTCAGGGAACACAAGGCGATGGTGGCCGGGCAGCCATAGACCCGATAACGGCAATCGGCTACCCGGCCATCGGCGTTGACCTGTAGCTGGAACGCCACGGCGCGGCCGCGTTGGCGCGCACCCGCCTCGCCGCCCAGCACCCCGGCCGTACCCGCCGGGAATTCACCGGCGTTGCAGGGGCTGCGGAAATGTGTCCAGACCGTGGCGCTGTATTCGGTTGCGGAGGCCGGCATGCATCTAACCCGTCGGCGCCAAATCCAGCAGCCGGCGATACTCCTCACTCACGATGGACGCCGCCGTGTCCACCTCCGCAGCAATGGAGAATCGCCCAACACTGAAGCGGATGCTGCTGCCAGCCAATTGATCGTCCCGTCCCAGCGCACGCAACACAAACGAAGGTTGCCGATCCGCCGAGGTGCAGGCGGAACCGCTGGAAACCGCGAGTGCCTCGCAGGCAAACAGCAGACTCTCGCCCTCGATGCCGGGGAAGGCCACATTGAGTATCCCGCAAACGCGCTGGCTCGGGTGACCGTTCAACAGCGCCTGGGGTATCGCAGCATGTAACGCTTGCCACAAGCGTTCACGCAGCGCCCGCAGCCGCGGAGCTTCCTGCGCGAGTTCCTGGCGCGCGAGGTCGAAAGCTGCGCCCATACCGACGATTTGATGGGTGGCGAGGGTCCCGGAACGCAACCCGTGTTCGTGCCCGCCGCCGTGGATCAGCGGATCGAGCTGCACGCGCGGTTCGCGGCGTACATAGAGCGCGCCGATGCCCTTAGGACCGTAGACTTTGTGACCGGAAAAGGACATGAGATCCACGCGCAAGGTTTTCAGATCTATCGGCAGCTTGCCGGCACTCTGGGCCGCATCCACGTGGAATAAAACGCCGCGCTCACGGGTGATGCGACCGATGGCGGCGATATCGTTGAGGGTCCCGATTTCGTTGTTCACATGCATGATGGAAACCAGCACGGTGTCGGGACGCAAGGCTTGCTCGATCATGGACGGTTGAATCAAACCATCCGGGTCCGGCTTGAGCCAGGTAACCTCGAAGCCATCGCGCTCCAGCTGTTTGCAGGTATCCAACACTGCCTTGTGCTCGATGCGTGAGGTGACGAGATGCCGGCCCTTACCCTGATAGAAATGCATCGCGCCCTTGATGGCCAGATTGTCGGATTCCGTGGCGCCGGATGTAAAAATGATCTCGCCGGGTTCGGCGCCTACCAAGGCCGCCACCTGGTTGCGGGCCTGTTCCACCGCGCCACGCGCTGCCCGCCCCGGCGCATGCGCGGAAGCGGGATTTGCGAACATGCCCTCGCAAGTCAAACAACCCGCCATTTTCTCCGCCACCCGCGGATCTACCGGTGTGGTGGCGGCATAATCCAGATAGATGACTTTGTGATTCATGCGGTCCCCGTACTTTTCATGCGAGCGCCAGCGCACCGGCACGTTTTGCAGTAACCGCGGCCAGCGCCGCCAACAGCGCTTCCACATCATGCGCGCTGTTATCCATCCCAAAACTGATGCGCACCGCAGTGCGTGCCTGTACCGCATCCATGCCCATGGCCAGCAGCACATGGCTGGGTTGACCGCTGCCGCTATGACAGGCGGATCCACTGGACACCGCAATGCCACGCTTGTCCAGTTCCATCACCGCCATTTCTCCGTCGAAGCCCGCGACACCAATCTGTACGGTGTTGGGCAGGCGTTCCGCCCGCGCGGCGAAAATACGGATGCCAGGCATGGACTTAAGCCGCGCTTCCAATTGATCCCGCAGCCCACGCAAATGCCGGCTGCGCCTATCCAGTTCCAGGTGCGCCAATTCCGCCGCCTTGCCGAAGCCAATGATACCCGCAAGATTTTCCGTGCCGCCGCGCAGTCCGTGTTCTTGACCGCCGCCGGTTATCTGCGGCGCCAAGTCCACGCGCCGATCCACGATGAGCGCGCCCACGCCGCGCGGACCGCTGAGCTTGTGGGCCGACAGACTCATGAGATCGGCGCCCAGCGCGACAAAATCCACCGGCAGTTTGCCGGCCGCCTGGATGGCATCGGTATGCAACAACACACCGTAACGCCGAATGCATTCGCACACTGCTTTCACATCCTGGATAACACCGGTCTCATTATTCGCCAGCATCACCGACACCAGGCGCACATCGTCAGCCAGCATTTTCTGCAGTCCACTGAAATCAAGCAGGCCGTCGGCATCCACGGGAAGCCGCTGCACTTGCCAACCCTGCCGGGTCAGGTCTTCCGCCGGCCCCAGCACTGCCGCGTGCTCGATGGCGCTCACCAATATCCGCCCGCGCGGTGTCCCGCCACATACGCCTTTGAGCGCCAGGTTATCCGCTTCGGTACCGCCGCCGGTGAAAATTACTTGGGTGGGCTGCGCATTCACCAATGCCGCCACCTGCATGCGCGCCCTATCCAGCGCTGCACGGGCTTCGCGCCCCGGGCGATGGACACTGGACGGATTCCCGTGCGCGCCTTGCATCCACGGCAGCATGGCGTCCAACACCCGTGGATCCAGCGGGGTGGTGGCGTTGTGATCCAGGTAAATGGCCATATCTATGAAGAAGCCGTAATGCCAGGGTTTAGAACGGCATTATACCAAGGTGCGAAATCAATCTTTTCCCGGCCCATTGCCGTGCTTGGCGTGCTGCAGTGCATTCAACAAGCCACGCAGGATATTCACCTCACTCGGGTCGGGCCGGGCGCGGTTAAACAGATGCCGCAGACGCCGCATCAGATGCTTGGGATTGGCGGGATCCAGAAAACCACTGTCACGCGCGGCTGTCTCCAAGTGCGCATACAGGCCCTCCATCTCCTCGGCAGTAGCGAGTGAGGATGCGTTTGCCGAGGCCATGTCGGATAGCTCCCGCGCCCGCATGAACTCATAGGCGATGACCTGCACGGCGGCGGCGAGATTCAGCGAGGCGTAGTCCGGGTTGGCGGGAATGTGGATGAGGTAATGGCAGCGATCAGTTTCTTCATTGGTGAGACCGGTGCGCTCGCGGCCGAACACCACCGCAACGTCCTGATCCGTTGATACCGCCATTAACTTCCGCGCACATTCCTGCGGTGTCAACACGGACGGACCGAGCGCGCGCCGACGTGCGCTGCTACCGGCCACCAGGGTGCAGCCGGCAAGCGCTGCATCCAGACTCGTTACCACCCGCGCCCGCTCCAACAGGTCGGCGGCACCCGAGGCGCGGGCGCTGGCCTCAGCATGGGGAAATTCCACGGGATTCACCAGCAGCAGTTGCTCCAGGCACATGGTCTTCATGGCGCGGGCGGCGGCGCCGATATTGCCGGGGTGGCTGGTTTCCACCAGTACGATGCGGATGTGGCGTGGCATTTGATTGGAGGCAGTTTGCGGCTTCTGCTATTCTACGCGCCCTGCCGCGCTGCTTGACAGCGGCGCGGCCCGCTCTTTAACCGCAATCCACATTTCCGCCCGCGCCCGCGAAGAGACTTTTTTATGCAGCCATTACTGAATATCGCCATCAGCGCCGCGCGCCGCGCCGGTGACATCATCATCCGTCACGTGGGCCGGATTGACCGGCTGACCATCAAGGCCAAGGAACACAACGATTTCGTGAGCCAGGTGGACCGCTTGGCCGAAGACGATATCATCTACACCATCCGCAAGGCCCATCCGGACCACGCCATCCTCGCCGAGGAGAGCGGTGCCCAGGGAAGCAATGATGAATTCCAGTGGATCATTGACCCGCTGGACGGCACCACCAATTTTTTGCATGGCTTTCCGGTATTCTGCGTCTCCATCGCCCTCAAGCATCGCGGCCGCCTGGAACACGGCGTGATCTACGATCCCATGCGCCAGGAATTGTTCACCGCCAGCCGCGGCGAAGGCGCGCAGGTGGACGGCAAACGCATGCGCGTCACCGCGCTCAAAACCCTGGACGGCGCGCTCATCGGCACCGGCTTCCCGTTCCGCGAGAAACACAACCTTGATCTCTATATGAAGATGTTCGAAGCGGTGATGCGCAAAGCCGCCGGTGTGCGGCGCGCCGGTTCCGCGGCTCTGGATCTGGCGTACCTGGCCGCCGGCCGCCTGGATGGCTTCTGGGAAATGGGCCTGAAACCCTGGGACATGGCCGCCGGGGTACTCATGATCCAGGAGTGCGGCGGCCTCGTCGGCCACTTCGACGGCAGTCCGGGTTTTCCCGAGAGCGGCGACATCCTTGCGGGCGGCGAGAAAATTTTTCAGGCGCTGGCGGAGGAATTTAAACCATTGTAATTCACAACGTTTCAGAACATAAGAAATGCACACCTGCCACCGGCTTATTTGACTGGCAGGGCTGCAAAGACGTCATGAAGAGCGCTGACCAATGCAACGTGAAGGGCCAAGAAATTCACGGATGCTCGGAGACGCTCTTACGCCCTTTCTTTGGTTACTTTCTTTATGGCGAGACAAAGAAAGTAACCTGCACTGCAGGAGCGGAACCTGCTCTCTTGAATAGCATGTGGCCGCAGGCCGCTCATTGGAAACGTCGGCAAGGGTTTGCCGGCCTACAAAGCTTTCCTTGAATGGCAGCGATTGAAGGCCGCACATCACCCCTCACCCTACCCTCTCCCACAAGGGGAGAGGGAGATTAAGAGATGGCTGTGGCGTAGCCGACCTACAATCCCCCTTCCTACCTTCTCCCTCCAGGGGAGAAGGTAAATGAAAGCCCCTCACCCTACCCTCGGCAACTGCTCCCTGCGTTGCCCTACATCTCGCATCCCTGTCGTCGTCTCCCGCCGGGGGAGAAGGGGCAATGAGTTCCCAAACAAAAAGGGCGCCATCGGCGCCCTTGATTATTTTGGAACTGTCCTGCTTAGGGCATGTCATCCACTTTCTTGTCTTCTTTCACCCGCACCATGAGATCCTTCTTGCTGACCCCCAGTATCAGGGCGGTGGCGCTGGCGATATAGATGGAGGAATAGGTGCCGACGATGATGCCCACGAACAGCGCCACGGAAAATCCATGCAGCACCGGGCCGCCGAGAATCAAGAGCGCGATGACCACCAGCAAGGTCACGCCGGAAGTGATGATGGTACGCGACAGGGTCTGGTTGACGGCCAGGTTGATGATCTCGAAGGGCGTACCCTTGCGGGTGATGCGGAAATCCTCGCGGATTCGATCGAACACCACCACCGTGTCGTTCACCGAGTAACCCATGACCGCCAGCACCGCGGCCAGCACATTGAGATCGAATTCCAGATGGAAAATGGAGAAAAACCCCACCGTGAACACCACGTCGTGCAAGGTCGCGGCCACGCCGCCCAACGCCAGCCGCCACTCGAAGCGGAACCAGATGTACAGCAGAATGCCGGTGAGCGTCAGGAAAAATGCCAGCGCGCCTTTGGTGGCCAGGTCCTTGCCCACTTCCGGACCCACGAAATTCACCTGTTCCAGTTTCACCTGAGGCGAAGCTTTCTGCAGCGCCGCCAGCACCGCGCTGCCGGTATCCTTGCCGGACACGCCCTTCTTGGGCTGCAAACGGATCAGCACTTCTTCCGGCGTGCCGAAATTCTGGACGATGGCATCCTGGTACCCAGCTGTTCCCAGGGTCTCGCGTATCTGACGCAGATCGGCCGGTTGCGGATAGGCAACCTGTACGGTGACGCCGCCGGTGAAATCCACGCCGAAATTGAGGCCGTGAATAGCCAGGGAGACGACGGCGATGAGGAGCACCACCACCGACATGCCCATGGCCAGCTTGCGGGCTGCCAGGAAATTGATGTGCGGGACTTTGTGGAAAAATTCCATGACGGCTTCCCCTTACACCGGCAGCTTCTTGAGATTGCGCCCGCCGTAAAACCAGTTGACCAGGGAGCGCGTTCCCATGATGGCGGTGAACAGCGAAGTGAGAATGCCGAGGGACAGAGTTACGGCGAAACCCTTCACCGGACCGGCGCCGAACAGGAACAGCATGACGGCGGCGGTGAGCGTGGTCACGTGGGCGTCCACGATGGTGGCAAACGCGCGGCGATAGCCGGCATGGATGCTGGCCTGCGGCGAATTGCCGGAGCGCACTTCCTCACGGATATGCTCGTTGATCAGTACGTTGGCGTCCACGCCCATGCCCAGCGTCAGCACGATGCCGGCGATGCCTGGCAGGGTAAGCGTCGCCTGGATCAGTGACAACAGCGCCACCGTCAGCACCAGGTTCATGAACACCGCCAAGTCGGCGATCACGCCGAAAATCTTGTAGTACAGGGCGATGAACACCACCACCAGCACGAAGCCCAGCAGCGCCGCATAGAAACCCTGTTTGATATTCTCCTGACCGAGGCTCGGACCGACGGTGCGTTCTTCGACGATATCCATGGGCGCCGCCAGGGACCCAGCGCGCAGCAGCAGCGCCAGATTCTGGGCTTCATCCTGGGCGAGTCCCGTGATCTGGAAGCGGTTGCTGAAAATCCCGCGGATGGTGGCGACGTTGATGACGGTATAGACTTTCTTGTGCACCAACACGGGTTGGCCGTTGACCGTGGTGTGTTCAGTCTTGGTCTCGATGTACAGCACCGCCATGGGCTTGTCGAGATTCTCGCGGGTCACTTCACCCATCTTGGCGGCGCCCGCGGAATTCAGCGTCACGCTCACATCCGGGGTGCCGCTTTCCTGGTCATAACCGGAGACCGCATCCACCAGCTGGTCGCCGCTGACGATGACGTCGCGCTTGAGCAGCACCGGATTGCCGGCCTTGTCCGGAAACAGCTGGTCATCCAGGGGAATATGGCCGGTCTGTTTGGCCAGCACGGCATTGCCAGTGTAATCCACCAGCCGGAATTCCAGGGTGGCGGTGGCGCCGAGGATTTCCCTGGCGCGGGCGGTATCCTGCACGCCCGGCAATTCCACCACGATGCTGTTGCCACCCTGTTGCTGTACCACCGGCTCGGCCACGCCCAATTCATTCACGCGGTTGCGCAAGGTAGTGATGTTCTGCTCGACCGCGAGTTGGCGCAGTTGCTGGATGTTCTGTGGGCTCATGCGCGCCGTGAGCGTATTGGGCTGGCTGCCCGGGGTCACGGTCAGCTCCGGATATTCGGTGCTGATGAATGTCTTGGCCTTGGCAACATCCTCCGGGGTGCGCAGCGTTACATTGATGGCGTCGCCCGACAGGGACACATCCTCGTAGCGAATGAGCCTTTCGCGCAGGCTGCCGCGGATGTCGGTGGCGTCGCGCTGCAGTTTGGTCTGCACCGCGGCATTCAGGTCCACCAGCAACTGGAAGTGCACGCCGCCCTGGAGATCCAGGCCTTTGGACATGGGTTTGAGGCCGATGGCGCGCATCCACTTGGGAGTGCGCGGCGCCAGATTCAGGGCCACGGAGTAATTGTTGCCCAGGGTTTTCTTGACCGCGTCCAGGGCGCGCAACTGGGTATCGGTATCGTTGAAGCGCACCAGGATGCGGTTGTCGTTGAGGACCGCGGACTTGTACGGCAGCTTGGCGGTGTTCAAGGCCTGCTCCACCTGGGTGGTGGTGGTATCGGTGAGGGTGGCGTTGTTCTCGGAAATCTGCACCGCCGGATCATCGCCGTACAAATTCGGCAACGCCAACAGGATACCCAGCACCGTCACCAGAATGACGGTAATATTTTTCCAGGCCGGATAGCGGTTCAACATGCAAAAAGCCGAAATTGTGTTTAGAGGTTCTTGAGGGTGCCTTTGGGCATGACCGCGCCGATGGACTGCCGCTGCACGCGCAACTCGACGCCTTTGGCCACTTCCAGAGTGATGAACTGGTCACCCAACTCCGTGACCCGCCCCAGCACCCCGCCGCCGGTCACCACTTCGTCGCCTTTGCTGATGGCCGCCAGCATCTTCTGATGCTCCTTCTGGCGCTTCTGCTGCGGCCGGATGAGAAACAACCAGAAAAACGCGATCAGCACCACGAAAATGATGATGGTGATGAACTGATTTCCCCCTTGCGGGACCTGCCCGCCGGCGGCATAGGCGTCTTGAATGAAAAAGCTCATGGCAATCCCGATCCAGTATTTAAGGTTGGATAACGACACGGGGCCTTGCAGCCCGGCGCGCGAGCGCGGATTTTACAACGCCCGGCGCGGCTTTTGGCCGTCGCGGCGGCGCATTATTGCACAGGCGGCGGGATTTTCCGCCGCCGGGCATGGAATTCGGCCCTCAAGGCCTCGAACCGGCCGGTCTCCACCGCCGCCCGGATTTCAGCCATCAGCCGCTGGTAGTAGTAAAGGTTGTGCAGGGTCATAAGCCGCGGCGCCAGAATCTCGCCGCACTTGTCCAAATGCCGCAGATACGCTCGGCTGTAATGCCGGCAGGTATAACAGCCGCAATCCACATCAACTGGCCGGGTGTCAGCCTGGTATTTGCTGTTGCGGATGCGCACCACGCCCTGCGAGGTGAACAGGTGGCCGTTGCGGGCGTTGCGGGTGGGCAGCGCGCAATCGAACATGTCCATGCCGCGGTGCACCGCCTCGACCATGTCCTCGGGCGTGCCCACGCCCATAAGGTAGCGCGGCTTGTCCGCCGGCAGCTGCGGGCCAATCGCCTCCAACACCCGCAAGCGTTGCTCTTCCCCCTCGCCCACCGACAGACCCCCCAAGGCATAGCCATCAAAGCCGATGCCCACAAGTCCCGCGAGCGAGGCGGCGCGCAAGTGTGCGTACATACCGCCCTGCACGATGCCGAAGAGCGCCGCCGGGTTATCAGCGTGCGCCTGTTTGCAGCGCTGCGCCCAGCGCAGTGACAGTTGCATGGAATCCCGGGCCGTGGTTTCGTCCGCCGGGTAGGGCGTGCATTCGTCAAACACCATGAGGATGTCGGCCCCCAGCGCCTGCTGCACCCGAATGGAATCCTCCGGACTGAGAAACACCGGATCACCGTTCACCGGCGACTGGAAAGTCACGCCCGCTTCCGTGATCTTCCTCAGCTCCGCCAGACTGAAGACCTGGAAACCGCCGGAATCGGTGAGGATAGGACCGTCCCAGTGCATGAAACCGTGCAAGCCGCCGTGGGCACGGATGACCTCGGTACCGGGGCGTAACAGGAGATGGAAGGTATTGCCGAGAATGATCTGCGCGCCCACCTCGCGCAGTTCCTCCGGCGTCATGGCCTTGACCGTGCCGTACGTGCCCACCGGCATGAAGGCCGGCGTCTCTACCGTGCCGCGGCTGAATTGCATGCGGCCGCGGCGTGCGCCGCCGTCTGTGTTCAGTAGTTCAAATTGCATGTATCGAAGTTTACCGGATTCGGCAATCGAAAAATTTATTGCGGGGTTTCGTTCCAGCCCGACCATTCCGGCCGGGCGCCCGTCGCGCTGTGATTCGCCCCCGCACGACCAGCCCCTTTTTGTTTGCGTGTCCAGGAAAAGATCAGCGACCCCGCGCTGCCTGCGCCGGTGTTATGAACATGGCATCCCCATAACTGAAGAACCGATAGCGCTGTTGCACCGCATGGCGGTAGGCGGCCAACACGTTTTCCTGGCCGGCGAAGGCCGCCACCAGCATCAGTAGGGTGGATTCCGGCAGGTGGAAATTGGTAATCAGGGCGTCCACCACGCGGAACCGGTAACCCGGATATATATAGAGTGAGGTGTCGCCGGCAAAAGCCCTTAATACACCGCCCGCCGCTGCCGCTTCCAGGCTGCGCACTGCGGTGGTGCCGACCGCCACCACCCGCCCGCCCCGCCTGCGGGTATCGGCCACCGCGTCGCACACGGCCTGCGACACAAACGCCTGTTCGCTGTGCATGTGGTGTTTGAGAATGTCGTCCTCGCGCACCGGCTGGAAGGTGCCGGCCCCAACGTGCAGCGTCACAAACTCGCGCCGCACGCCCGAACGCTCCAACTCCTGCAACAGGCTGTCATCGAAATGCAAACCGGCGGTGGGCGCCGCCACCGCTCCCGGCACCCGCGCATACACCGTCTGATAGCGCTCCCGGTCCTCCGGGCTATCGGCGTGGCGCACGTAGGGCGGCAATGGCACATGGCCGTGTTGGTATAGAAATTCCGGCAGGACCGCGTTGGTAAATTCCACCCTGAGGAATTCACCTTCGTGATTCAGCACAACGGCGTCCACGGATTCCGCCACGCGGATATGCATGCCGGCACGCAGCGGCTTGCTGGCACGCGCCAGTACCAGCGCATGGTGTTCATCCAATAGGCGTTCCACCAGAAATTCCACCGCCCCGCCGCTGGTTTTGTGGCCGAACAAGCGCGCGGGAATTACGCGCGTGTCGTTAAACACCAGTAGATCATCGGGATTAAACAGCGAGGGCAGCTCACGGAAGCGCCGGTCGGCAAGCGCGCCGCTTGCGCCATCAAGACAGAGCAGGCGGCTGGCGGTGCGCTGCGGCAGCGGATGCTGGGCAATCAGTTCTTGGGGCAGTACGTAGTGGAAATCCTGGCGCCGCATAGGCAACGTAGGGCAGCAGCTTTAATCGGTGGCAAAAACCGCACTGCAACGCATTCCCATGATCAATGCCGGTAGCGCTTGAATACCAGAGACGCGTTGGTACCGCCAAAGCCAAAGCTGTTAGACAACACCTGCTCAATATCCGCGGTCCGCGTCTGCCGTACGATATCCAGTCCCTCGGCCTGTGCATCCAGTGTCTCGATATTGATTGAGGGGGCGAGGAAGCCGTTTTCCATCATCAACAGGCAGTAAATCGCCTCGTGCACGCCGGCGGCGCCAAGGGAATGGCCGGACATGGATTTGGTGGATGATAGCGGAGGCGCGGCGCGCCCGAACACTTCACGAATGGCGATGAGTTCGGCGATGTCGCCGGCCGGCGTGGAGGTGCCGTGAGCGTTGATGTAATCAACCGGCCCCGGTGCGCTGCCGAGCGCCATCTGCATGCATCGCCTCGCGCCCTCGCCAGAGGGCGTCACCATGTCGTGGCCGTCAGAACTGGCGCCGTAGCCCACCAACTCGGCATAAATTCTGGCGCCACGCCGGCGAGCGTGCTCCAGGCTTTCCAGCACCAGGATGCCTGCTCCCCCGGCGATGACGAAACCGTCACGGCCGGTGTCGAAGGGCCGGGACGCCTGTGCCGGCGTGTCGTTGCGCTTGGTGGATAGCGCACCCATGGCGTCAAACATGCCGGTCATGCCCCAATGCAGTTCCTCGGCACCACCGGCGAACACCACATCCTGTTTGCCCAATTCAATCTGCTCCATGGCGGCGCCGATGCAATGGGCAGAGGTGGCGCATGCGGAGGAAATGGAATAGTTGATACCCTTGATCTGAAACGGGGTTGCAAGTCCGGCGGAAACCGTCGAGCACATGGTTCTCGGAACCATATAAGGCCCTACCCGACGCACGCCTTTGCTGCGCAAGATATCGGCCGTGTCTATCTGATTGGCAACCGAGCCGCCGCCCGAGCCGGCAATCAGGCCGACGCGCGGATCGGATACCTCTTCGGCCGCGAGTCCCGCATCCTCGATGGCGTTGCGCATGGCGACATAAGCATACCCCGCGGCATCGCCCATGAAACGCTTGATCTTGCGGTCAATCAGCGCCTCGAGATCAATGTCCGGGGTACCTGCGACCTGGCTGCGTAAACCGAGATCCGCGTATTCCTGCACATGCCGGATACCGGAACGTCCCGCGCGCAGGCAGGCCGCGACGCTCGCCTTGTCGTTGCCGAGACACGATACGATGCCAATCCCGGTCACCACCACGCGCGTCATATCCGTCCGCACCTTAGAAAGCCTCCGTGGAGGTGAACAAACCGACACGTAGATCACTCGCGGTGTAAATCTCGCGGTCATCCACCAATACCCGGCCGTCACCAATAGCCAATACCAGCTTGCGTTCGATGACGCGCTTGATGTTTATCTCATAGCGCACCTGGCTGGCGCTCGGCAGCACTTGGCCGAAGAATTTCACTTCCCCCACGCCCAGAGCCCGGCCCCGGCCGGGAAGATCTTTCCAGGTAAGAAAGAAGCCCACCAGCTGCCACAAGGCGTCGAGGCCCAAACAGCCGGGCATCACCGGATCCCCCTGGAAATGACAGGCGAAGAACCATAATCCCGGATGGATATCGAACTCCGCCTCCACAATACCCTTGCCGTAAGCACCGCCGCTGGCGGCGATGTGCGTAATGCGGTCCAGTTGCAGCATGTTGGGCAACGGCAGGCGCCCGTTGTCGGGACCGAAGATCTCGCCGCGACCGCAGGCGAGCAGCTCAGCGCGTGTGTATGAGGATTGATTCATTGAGTTTCCTGATAAGTGCCGGCTGCACAACCCGGAATATTACCGCCTGCGGCGCTTGCGGCAATGCCTTGGATGACAGCCGCCGCCGGCAGACGCGGCCAGTTCCACCGGCGTCAGCTCCTGGCTTTTTACCCTTGAGTCACTCCGATTCCAGGCAGCGCAGTCGCGCGTGTAATTGATGCATGTCATTGTAGCAGGGAGCTCACCGCACCCGATCTTCCCTCTGCGAATTGGACTCGGTCCATCCGGGCCAGCGATGCGGGCAGACGGGCTGCGCACCCGCTGTTTTTACGCGCGCTGCTTGCGCGCGGCGGAATGCTTGCGCGCACCGCCGGCACCGCGCCAGGCGCCGAGTTCCAGCTCCGCGAGAATCAGTTCCTCCAGGTATTCCAGATACCGGTCGAGCGGGTTCTGGCCGCCCCTGCTTTTCAGCAGCCACGGGTTCATAAGCGTATGCCGCAGCAGGAACAGACTGTCGGCCTGGGTCTGCTGATCCTCGACCACAACGGTGAAGGTGTCCGCAGCAATCCCGAGGGCGCTGAGCACCCGCGAAAGATCCTCCGACCCGAGCATGTCGCGGGCCACGCGGGTATGCGAACTAAAGAAGTCGCGCAGTTGCACCGGCTGCCCGGGATCGATGCTGAGATGCGTATACAGACGCTCGCCGAAGCGGTTCATCGCGGCCAGGGAGCGATTGCCCTCGGGATTGACCGCCAGGCACAGCAAATTGGTATCGGGCTCAAACGGCACCACCAACCGCGCGCGCCCCGCGAGACGCTGCGCCACCGCCGGCAGGCGCTCATAAAAATATTCGCTGGCGAGGATGGTGTGGCGTTGCAGCCGGCCGAGATGGGCCCGGTCGAGCGGCAGGACGCGATGGGTCACCCAGGCGGCGGCGGCGGCGGCACCCGGCTTTGAACCTTCCAGGATGTACTGGCCCAGTTGCGCCGGGCGATCGTCCGCGTCGGACGAGCCGTTGTGATCAAACGCATAGGGCGCGGTTTCACCCAAAAAGTCCCTGACCCGCCGGTCACGCCAGATGATGCCGCCAATGCCGTAGGGCAGGTAGCCCAGCTTGTGGGGGTCCACGGTGACTGAATCCGCGCGCTTGAGGGCGGCGAAACTGGCGTAAACCGGCGCGGACGGGAAATACCTGAAACCCTTGCGCACCGAGTCGTACGCGGCCAGGCTGCCATCGGGTTCGCGGAAAATGCTGGCGAGATAACCACCCCAGGCGGCATCCACGTGCAGTGCGAATTCCAGGCCGTGCGCCCGGGAATGGTCGCGCAACTCCGCGATTTCCTGCAGGGGGTCGAGGGTGCCGAATTCGGTGGTACCAAGGACCGCCACCACCGCCAGCACCGGGATCTTCTGGCGCGCGCATTCCGCCAGTTGCTGCTTCAAGGCCGCCATGGACATGCGCATATGGTGGTCCACCGGCACCTCCAGCAATTGAGCGCTGCCGAACCCCAGCACTTTCGCGGCCTTACGCCAGGAATAATGTGCGGTCACCGGTACCAGCACACTCATCTGCGCACACACCGGGTGGCGCTCGGCAAAATTCACCAGCCCGGTGCACTCGGCACGCGCCTGGGTGAGCGCCTGCCGCAGGCGGCGGGCTTCGAGAGGGGTCGCGTGCTCACGCAGTTGTGCCGCGAGCCGCTGCGGCAGTTCCATGACCTCGTCCAGCGGCAGATTGAACAAGGTCCAGTCATCCAGTTCCCGCAGCGGCCGGCCGGCCGCGACGCTCAATGGCAACGCCAGGCGCGTGGCCAGCAGCGCGTCCTTCACGGCCAATGGATAGCAGCGCACGGCACGCAGATTGACGAGACTTTCGAAGTTGGCGAGCGTGCCACCGGAGGCCAGGTGCCCCCAGGCACAGGGGACACGCTCAGGATCAATGGCAAAGCCGAGCATGCATGCGAGCTGCTCAGCCACCCTGAGTTCCAGATCGAGCGTGACGGGAGCCGCCTCCGGAGAAACATTGTTGGGGTTGTAAAGCGTGGTGACCAGCTGGGCCAGCAGACCGGGCAGCAGCGTATCCGACACCATATGACCGAGGTAGCGCGGGTTGAAGAACGGTACCGAGCGTTTGAGCGCCGCCGTGAGCGCGTTGAGCTCGGTGCGCATACGGTCCACGAAATCCACATACTCCGGCTGGTGCACCGCCAGCATGGGGATGGGCGGCGGATCCTCGGGGTGGAAGTTGCGCCGCCAGTAGACGTGGTCACGCACCAGATCCAACAGCACCCGCTCGAACAGCTCGCTGTTCTCGCCGCTGGAGCCGAGGAAGCAGGGGTTAAGAACGGAGAGCTCGTCGTCTTGCTCGCAAGCCGGGGTTTCATCGTGCATAGCAAAGCCGCCAATGACTGGGAATGAGTCAGTAGGCTGCTCCGCCAAGGGTCAACCGGCCATGATGCAGATCAAGTAATCTTAAGGCTTCGAGCGCGTGCTCACCTGATATAATTTACGCCTTTTCCAGGCTCAGCTTCCCTGCCCGGATGGCGGAACTGGTAGACGCGCGGGACTCAAAATCCCGTTCCCCTCAAAGGAGTGTCGGTTCGATTCCGACTCCGGGCACCAGCTCTTTCCTTGAGCCAATCGGCGGCGGCTGGGGCCGCGTTTTCGCCAAACCAGCGCGCCTACCTGGCGCCAAGCAGGCGTTCACGCATAACCGGCAGGATTCAATTTCTGCCAGCACCAGGCATCGCGGCACATATCCTCCAGGGATAAACGTGTGGACCAGCCAAGCTGTTGCGCGGCGCGCGCCGCGTCTGCATAGGTCTCGGTGGTGTCGCCCGGGCGGCGCGCGCCCATGCGGTGCGGAATGCGCACGCCGTTGACCCGCTCGAAAGCGGCCAGCAACTCGAGCACGCTGGTGCCGCGTCCGGTGCCGAGGTTGATGAAATGCATGCCGCCCTCGCGCTCCAGATAGTCGAACGCCTTGAGATGCCCTTGCGCCAGATCCACCACATGGATGTAATCGCGGATGGCGGTGCCGTCGGGTGTCGGATAGTCATTGCCGAACACCGTCAGTTCCGGCAGCCTGCCGACCGCCACCTGGCAGAGGTAGGGCATCAGATTGTCGGGGATGCCGCCCGGTGCCTCGCCCACCCGTCCGCTCGGGTGGGCGCCCACGGGATTGAAATAGCGCAGCGCCACGGCGCGCAACCCGGGATTTGCCCGGCACAGATCGGCGAGCAATTCCTCCACCATGCGCTTGCTGCGACCGTAAGGGTTGGCGGGTGCCAGGGGCGCATCCTCGCCGATGGGCGAGCGCGCCGCCTCGCCGTACACGGTCGCCGAAGAGCTGAACACCAGGCGCGTGACGCCGTGGCGCAAGGCGGCATCGAACAGCAGCGCGCTGCCGCACACATTGTTGCTGTAGTACTTGAGCGGGTCAGCCACCGATTCCGCCACCGCCTTGACCCCGGCGAAATGGATGAGCGCATCGAACGCCTGCCGTGCGAACAGCCGCTCAAGGCCGGCGGCATCGCGCACGTCCAGTTGATGGAATTCGGGCTGGCGGCCGGCAATGCGCGCGATCCTCTCGACCACCGCGGGCGAGCTGTTGGAAAGATTGTCCACGATCGTCACGGCGTGACCCGCAGCCAGCAGTTCGATGCAGGTGTGGGATCCGATATAGCCATTGCCGCCGGTAATCAAGACCCTCATATTGTGGTATCCCATGTCATTACGTCACCCACATCACCATCAATCCAATTAAGCAAGCAAAATAGGATGAAAGAGATTCCGCGGTTTCGACAGCGTTAAACAGAATATCAGCAGATCCACGCCATGCTCTCAGTAGGCATTCTTGTTGACGAATCCGATGAACAGGGTGAGCAGGGTGATCTTGAGGTCGAACCACAAAGACCAGTGTTCGATGTAGTAGAAGTCGAATTCCACCCGCCTTTGCATTTTATCCGGGGTTTCGGTCATGCCGCGTAGCCCGTTACCCAGTAGCACAGTACCGCTACACGCACGCATTAGCTAGCAATTGGTAAAGCGCCACGTATGACAGCTACACGCAGCATCCAACACCACATTGCCAGAATAGGATACAACCGATCTGCAAAGATATGGTCTAATTGATGGGCCTGTCGCTTAACTGAGAGCACCAAAAATCCTACTGCACACAGCACACATGGCTTAGTTGCACTGTATTAACAATGATAATTATAAACAATTATTGCATGCACTGGACCATATACACGATTCCCGGATCATAATCCACATGGATGCTAAACTTATGGTTAGACGGGCTCATGGGGTTTTGGCTTTTCATCTGATTGAATAAGCCAGCGCCAGGCAAAATCAACTGCGATAAGATAAATAAATCCAATGACAATAAACCCGACGCTGAGAATCTGGGATTCGACGTGGTAATACCAGCCGAAATACCCAATCCCGCCGAAAATCAGTGCAATAATCACCTCCCCCAGCACGGTCATCTTCTCAGACCAACCATAAGCCTGCAGTAGATGATGCAGATGATCCCGCCCGCCTCGAATCGGACTGCGCCTGTGCATGATTCGCCGCAATATAATGCTCATGGTCTCCAACAAAGGCAAACCCAGAAACCAAAGCGTGGACGCAGGTATGATCGCCTTCGCCGGAGCCTGGCTCGAACGTATGGCACACCAGGCTAGCGTAAAGCCCAGGAGCATACTGCCGGCATCGCCAAGAAAGGTCAGTTCCCGACGCCACGGATTGCGGATATTGCAGATCAGGAACCCAGTCAGCACGGCGGCAAACAGCATGATGGCGATGCTGAGATCATGACGACCTGTATCAAACGCAAACATCAAAAAATAGAATAACGCCGCGAGCGCTACCCCTCCTGCCAAACCCGTTGCGCCATCCAACATGTTAAAGGCGTTGATGACACCGACCATACAAATTACCGTAAATGGCACCGCCCAATTGCCGGTGTGCACAACGCCAGTTCCCCAGATGTTGCCGAGATCAACTAGCATTGCATTGCCTAGGTACACAGTCACCAACACAACACCAGCCTGTGCTACTAACCTTGTCCAAGCCGACAATTCAAAAAGATCATCCAGCAAACCAACGCCCACTAGCATCGAAGCACCCATAAAATAGCCGCTATAACCGGCAAGCTGCACATGCAAAATAACGTGGGTGATGAAAAATGCGATGATCAACCCAATCCAGATGGAAACTCCGCCCACCAGTGGAACTGTTGCCTGATGAGATTTGCGTTGATCTGGAATATCGACCAGACCAAGCCTGATTGCTATCGGCCTGAGTATGTAGATCAGAGCCACAGAACTGAACAATGCCAAAATAAAGAGCGCCAAAATTTTTATTGTTGCTTCCAAATTGATACCCCAAGAAAGATTCAGCCAATGAAACGTTGTTTAATTAATGGCGACCGCAAGCATGCATTTCATCCAACAGCAGTTAATTATACATAATACAAACAACCGAAATTAGCTTTTCTGCACCTCCATTGGTAACGATCTTGTTAGACCATGGATAATGAGCCGCGTAGCATTTTCAGTGGAAAACCGCTTCATGAGCAAACGCCGCGCTCGTTTCCCCATGCTTGTTCTCAATGCAGCATTACCCGCCAACTTGCTCAAGCTAGCGGCTATTTTTTCATGATCACCTGCGAACTCGGCTATCCCGATTCCTTCTGTATTTATGAGTGCTGCAATTTCAGCCCCTTCATTAACGCCAGCAACGATCGGAATGCCGGCGCGCATATAGGACAATAACTTGCCAGGAAAGTTGTTGGTCGTGAGCCGCGGATCAAGGAACACCAGGCCGATGTCGGCTTCCGCAATCGCCATCTGGAATTCGTCTTGAGGCAAGCTGCCATAATAGCGAATATTGTCCAATTTCCGAATATTGATTTCATCCCTTACCCGGTTGACCTCAGTTCCATCACCGACGATCGCGATATGCAACGTTTCATTTTCAACCAATAATACGGCAATTTCGACAAGATTTTTCAGGCCCTGTGCCCGGCCGACATTCCCGCCATAGATGCATAGTATTTTTTCACCTATACCCCATTTCTTTCGATAAGTATCTTTCGGCTGCACTAAAGCCGTATCACTCCAATTTTGTAATAGAATGACTTTATCTCTATATATCCGCGCTCGGCTGTCGAAATAACGGATATCACGCTCCATTTGCACACCAATTACATCCGCGGCCCGGTATTGCTGCCGCTCGTAATACCTGAAGAATGCAGAAATGATCCCTTCTCGCATGACATGTGCGTCGATTGCCCATTGAGGGAATATGTCCCTGAGAATCAAAAATGTCCTTCCGCTGCCACCCCGCTTAAGCCACAAAACAAGCGGTGCCCAGAATATACTGGGCGAATAGAAGATAATCCCATCCCATACATTGGGGGTTCGGCTTGATTTTAGTGCCGATGCAGCTCGCCTTGAAAGATTAAATTCATTCCATGCACGCTGAATGAAATTGACCCCTTTCAGCCGTCCTGCCCAAAACCGAATAATGGTTGCGCCGTCTTGTTCTTTAACCTCGATATTTGGTTGCTTTTGCCTTGCCGGTGTAAGCACCGTTACAGAATGTCCTTCTGCGATAAAACCAACGACCAGGTCATGGACCAATGCAGCCCCTGACAACCTGTCAGGAATGTAAGTATCTGTGAGAAACAGCAGCTTCAAATCATGTTGCCTTGTTCCACACGACTCTATTCACGTAATGGGTATAGCTCGCGATGGTCCTTGCTACTGTTCTTGCTACACCACTTCGCATATATTCCCCGGGGTATTGGCGATTCTTGGAAGTATTTGCATTATCTACGGTAACCATGTGTACACCATGTAGGACTTCCTGCGAGCTGATCCCCGTCATCACGAGAACACCGAAATCAGTCCCTTCTGGCCGTTCATGGGTGTCACGGATGGTCACTGCCGGGAAGCCCAGAATGGCTGCTTCTTCAGTGATGGTTCCGCTGTCAGACACGACACAAAAGGAGTTCCTCTGTAGTGCCATATAATCTGAAAACTTGAGCGGCTCACTGAACACTAGTGCCGTTTCATCCAGATGGCCTAACCCAAATTTGTCCAGTCTTTTCCTGGTCCTAGGGTGAACCGAAATGATGATTGGTTTACCGCTGTCTTCTGCAAGTGCCCGCAGGGCATTAATCAGTGCTTGCAAACGTTCGGGGTCATCCACGTTCTCTTCCCGGTGCATGCTGGCAACAAGATACTTCCCAGGTTCGACACCAAAGCGCTTTAATGCTGCGGATTGACTAATTCTTTCGGCGTTGTACTCGATTACCTCCAACAGCGGCGACCCAGTGCAAATGACGCGCTCAGGCCTGAGGCCCTCTGCAAGCAGATAAGTCCTTGCACGCTCAGAATATGTTAGGTTCACATCGCTTGCGTGATCCACAAGTATGCGATTGCACTCCTCTGGAACTCGCATGTCGAAGCATCTGTTCCCAGCCTCCATGTGGAACACAGGCACCCGGTTTTTCTTAGCCGCGATCACCGACAAGGCACTATTGGTATCGCCAAGCACGAAAAACGCATCTGGCTTAGTTTTGCGGATTATCTTGTCGGTTTCCTCAATCACCGAGGCAATCGTCGCACTTGCAGTTTCCCTAGCGGCTTTCATAAAAATATCGGGTTTTCGCAAGTCGAGATCTTCGTAAAAGATGTCATGCAATTCATGCGAATAGTTCTGGCCTGTATGCGCTACCACATGGTCATAATGTTTATCCAGTTCCGGGATAATACGGGACAGGCGGATTATTTCCGGCCTGGTACCGATGACGGTTAGTAAGCGCATAGTCAACTGTCCAGTGTCAGATCTTCGGAGGCACCCCGAGCACTCGAGACTCTCAGGTTGTTGCGTTCAAGTAACGTATGTATTTCAGAGCGATCCATGGTGTGATCCGACGAACTGTATTCCCCCTTCAAGTCGTAAGGCTCATCACCGACGGAGACCCTATCGGCCACCTCCGGAAGAATACAACGAATCACGTAGTAGCCTCCCCGCCTGCCTACCCGCGCGGTCTCTTCTTCGGAGATCATAATTTCATGAATCTTTTCGCCTGGCCGTATCTCGGTAAACTGCACCTTTATATCACGATCATCGATCAATACCTCGGCGACATCCGTTATTTTCGCGCTTCTGATACGCGGCACGAATGTTTCGCCCGCATTTCCATGCTCAAGTACAGCGAATACCGTATTAACTGCATCATCAAGTGACAACAGGAAACGCGTCATTCTTTTATCCGTGATCGTAACTGCTTCCCCTTTTCTGATTTGATCAATGAAATAGAGGGTTACCGAACCTCTGGAAGCCAGTACGTTTCCATAGCGTACACATAGAAACCTTGTTTTGGCGCTATACACATTGGCGGTTGCGATGATGCGTTCCTGAATTGCCTTGGTCATCCCCATGACATTAACCGGCTTACAGGCCTTGTCCGTGCTGATTGCGACGACCGCTTCTGGGCTGCCGAATCCTTCAATAATCGCTTGCGCCAGGTTTATGGCGCCGATGCAGTTCGTTTGTATAGCCTGCTCTGGAAAGTATTCGCAAGTTGGAACTTGCTTGAGCGCAGCGGCATTTATGACGATATCGGCACCGGGCAGCACTCGTTTGATGTCATCATAAGATCGCACATCACCGATTCTGAATACCAGGCGCTCGCGTAACTGATTATAGATGACCTCATCGGTTGCATGCTTTTTATGAAGATACGATAGCCGCATATGATGTTGCTTGGCTTCATCGCGGGAAAACACGATCACCTGTTTAGGTATGCCATAATGCCCAGACATTATGTGATGCACTATCGTCTTTCCCAAGGAACCAGTGCCGCCAGTTATGAGAATCACTTTTCCGTCGAATAGGTTCTTATTCATTTTCCAGCATCTCCCGTACCATAGTTGACCAGTCTTTTGACTTATAGCCGGTCACAAACCGGAAGCGTGACCCATCAAGAGAACGGTCTATTTTCAACTCGGCATCCTGCTGTATCTCGATATTTTTGCCGGTAACTTCTCGAAATACCCGTAGCAGGTCGAATTTTGATATCCGGGGCCCGGCAACGTTAAATAGTCCCTCCAAATCACCGCGACTTATAATGCAGTCAGCAACAATTCTGGCAAGCTCCGTGGTGGTCAATCCACTGAAATAAGCGTTGGTGAACCCTTTTATGGAGCCGCTTTGGGACCTAAACCACTCAAAAAGCCCTTGAGTACGTACCAATTCCGGGCCCACAATGGATGTACGGATGGTCAGGCACCCTGACTCCCGAACTTCCCCCAATAACTTTGAAATCCCATAGACATCATTTGCATCAGGAATGTCATCTTCTGAATAATTTCCGCGGGTTCCGGAAAAAACACAATCAGTGCTGAAGTGGATAAGTCTTGCTCCTATTGAATGTGCCACATATGCCAAACGCCGCGGCATAAGCGCATTGATGGCAATTGCTTCTGGCCAATTCGATGCCTCCTTACACTGTTTGACAAGTCCAATGGCATTAAGCACGTAACTTGGGCGTACTTCAAGTAGCAATTTGCTTAAAGAACCAACGCGATTCAGGTCCATACTGTGAACTACTGTGGCATTACCTGGCTTTTTCGATTGTGGTAAGCGAGACTCCAAACCACGGATGGTATATGTAACGTCGCAGCACTTTGTTAGCGCACGAACCAATTGATGGCCCAGCATGCCATCGCCACCAAGTACTAATATAGTAGTATTCTGCGAATTTATCTTCATAAAGTACGCAATTACATTAGCGATAATATTCGAATATTATCCATATAATCTTTGGCTACGCCCCATCACGGATAGCCTCCTCAAATAAATTTCGATTAGCGCTGATTATATTTTCAGAATTAAACACGGCTTTAGCATATTTATGGATACGCGATCGCATCTTAGTACGATCTGTTTCGGACATAAATGCGTGCAGTTTTATGATTTCTATAAAGCGACTTGAATCAGTCAGTGGAATATCATACCCGACACCAATTCTTGCAAGATTACGCCATGGAGTCTTATCGCTGATTAAAACTGGAACTCCTGATGCGAGTGCCTCATATATTACATGACCATAGTTTTCACCAAGTGTTGGCAAAAAGAATAAATCATGTTTGGCCATCTCTTCGCCTACAAGATCGTGTGGTATATGACCGTGATAATTAACTTGAATATTCTTTGGTAATCTTTTAATACAGATTAAACACTCATTCCAATATTTTTTATCATCCACTTCGCCATATAGATTAAATATCGCAGGTACTTCTAATTTTGAGAGAATGTTCAGTGCATATTTCAAATTTTTTATTCTATTAATACGAGAAAGGTAAATTATTTTTATAACACCTAAAACATTATTTTTTACTGCTGACTTGATAAACTTAATATTCATTGAAGATGGTATATCTTGGGCTATGCGGACACGTATAGATCTCCCAAAGTTTTTCCATATGTCTTCTGCTTCATGATGAGATGACGCTTGCCAAAGAATGTCATTAATAATTCGTAGCTTTTTAAATATCGCTATATATGCATGTTTTTTCCAGAACTTGAAATGAAGTGCTTCTGGCGCGAGTTCGCCGCGCACAGCCATAATTATAGGCGTGCGAGATATCATAAATAATAAGTGAGCTATTAATGGACAGACTGTAAACAAGCCATCGAAAAAACTATTTAAATAAATAATATCGTGCGGCGTCTTGCGGATAATCTTTATGATGCTCCAACAGGAAAATATTTCCTTTTTTATATATATGACATCAGCATTACCAATATGATTCCAACCATTTATAATTATATTTTTGTATGGGCTTGTATCGCCTAAATCACGGTCTAAGCATATTATTCTGAAATCATATTCATTGCTGAATTGGTTCACTATATTTGCAACACTTCGTAGCTGTCCGCCAGATTTATAACCAGGAATATAATATCTCACAAGGATAAGTATCTTCGGTTTGTTTTTTGATGCACTATCATTCTGCATCTATTTATCTCCAAAAGTAAGAATTATATTTGCTTTAAAACTAATACTTTTTAAACACGAGACCATTCCTACATACAAGCCACCAAATTAACACTACGTAGAATGCAACAAAAGTTTCACCATCTTGGGCTATTTGATTATTTGCAGGTAAATAAAATATGATAATTAACAAGAAATAAAACACCACCGCTGCACGTGGATCCCGTACTGTTAACGTATCTTTCCAACTCGAACACAACCACCTACCGATAAAAAATATAACAAAAAGACAGCCGATAAAACCAACATCTGATGCGATCCATACATAAGCAGTGTCCCATAAGCGATACATTCCCCAACCATATTGACTACCTAGTCGTGAGGGATATGATTGATTTACTATGCTTCCTAATCCAAACCAATTAGTTGCTTCTCTATATAGAAACATTGAATTACCGAGTCCGTATGTTGAATGGAATGACATCTTTAGTGCTAGCGAAAGCGCATAATAACCTTGGCATACGTATCTTGAGATTGATTCATAAAGTAACGCTAATTGCTTAGGGAGCAATGCATAATATGGTTGATTACGGTCTGTATGTATATTAAGTGGATATCCGAATGATCCAGAAATAGTACCTGCTCCGTAGCGCTGGGTCAGCCCAATAACAAAAAATAGTGTCGCTCCAATAAATGCGACAGTAACTATAGAAATAATCCAAATCCATCCTATTTTTGTTATACGAATGCCACGGGAAAAATAACCAAGCATAATCAACCATGGTAAAGTCAAGGCCGTATCAGCAACCCCCAAATTTGTGCCCATTGCTAGATACATTGCCACATTAGCTAATACAAGCAGTAGCGCTGATATTCTGTATATTTTTGGCCATAGATGCCAATTAATTATTATTATAGGAATAGCAAGTGCCGTAATTGGCGCCACCAATACTCTTGTGTACTCAACGTATATAAATTTTCCGCCTGAAAAACTAATCTCGACTGCATGACGATATGCTTCACCAATTGCTTTTATGCCATTAAATACTTCAGGATAAATAGATCCTGTTCTTGAATATACAGTTGGGAAGTAGAGAATAATTGATATGATAATTGAGTAACGTACCAGGATTTTTAAGTTTGTTTTATCAGAACCTGCTTTCGAGCATTTACCATTCATACCGGTTAGATATCCAACAGCTAATGCTATATGTGCAGCTAATATAAATGTATACAACTGTAACGTATTGCTTACCGGCCATGGCCATGGCCCGAATGCAAAAAGCAAAACCGTTAGACACAGATATGTTTCAAATATAACAATTGGTAATAGTTTTATAGAAAGCGGGATATCAGCCCATTTCTTGTGTGTTCCTAGTTCATATGAATACATGAGATTACATCCCACATAATTTTCTTATCTTCCATTGCAATTTTCGCAATGGCTTGCTAACAGCCGTGCGTATTAACATCATCCGTATAGCATTGTTATTTAAGTCTGGGAATAAACGGATTGCTGTTCGGTATTCATTTAATGCGCCAGAGATATCGCCATTTCTTAACATATTTCTCGCCAGTATAAGTCTGGCATAGGCATATGCTTCTCGTTTTCTTACTATCAAACGTTGTGGAATATCCGTTCTGCTGTAATACATGTCTAATACTTTTAGATATTCATCTGAAACATCTAATCTAGTTTCAGAATATGAGATTGAATGTGCATGCATGCGATAGCCAGCAAGAGGTTCATTCAGGATATCAATGGATCCATATAGTCCGATGCGCATCCAAAATTCCCTATCAGGAGCTAATTTCAACCAAGGAAGCCAACCTCCATATTTTATATATGCATCACGTTGAAATATTGCACTAGGTCCAATACCACATTCTTGTTTGATAACTAATTCGTCATAATTAAATATTTTAGCTACGTTTCTTTTCATAATCTTAGAATACGGGTCTATAAGATCACAGTTAGGATATACAGCAATTCTATTTGGCGCATCTTTTATAAAATGTACGAGTTTTCTTATTGCCTCAGGATATAGAATATCGTCAGAACTTAAATAAGATAGGTATTTGCCTTTAGCTATTGACCACCCATTATTTAAAGCATTTGCTTGGCCAAGATTATTTTGGTTTTGCCAACGAATACGGCCGTTATACCGGGATAATATTGCTTGGGTGTTATCTGTAGAACCATCATTTATAACTATATATTCAATATTTTTATAATCTTGCGCTAATACACTTTCGATTGTGTCAGTCAAATAAAGGGCCTGATTGTATGTTGGCGTAACGATAGTAACGAGTGGAGAATCATCACTCATCGTATATAGATTATTTGATGACACGACCTAGACTCATAGCTAAACTAGCTTTATCACTTGGTCTAAATAAGACATTCCAAAATATTGCATACACACAAATTACCGAAAATAGCCATGCTAATAGGCGCAGTTCGCGCGGATTAATAAATAATGCCGAGAAAGTTAATAGTGTATAAATAGTTGTAAATAAATATTTCCAACTAAAGATGTGTTCAATGATATTTCTAATTTCACGTATGGCACAAATAAACATTAAAATAGTATCTATCAGGACTCGTAATAGCCATGCAAACGCTGCTCCAATTAGGCCCGATGAATGTAACCACATCCAAAGTATTACTGCATAAAATGGGAATACGCCTGCATGAATCTTTGCTGTTGTGTTTGCACGACCAACAGACTGCAGTAGCGTGAATGGGGCTTGCGCTAAGCAGTTAATTAAGATTCCAAAGGCTAATATTTGCAAGATATGATAACTATGATCGGCGAAGCTATTACCAAGCCACAGCGAAAGTATGTCTCGTGAGAATAGTACGATTCCAAGACTAATCGGGTATATTGTCAGAAATATAACCATGATTGATCGTCTAAATAGATCCACGAGGTGGTTACGATCTAGAATAATTAACTTGGCAAAATGTGGGAATAGAACCGCCATTAATGACCCTGGAATAATCCATAATTTATAAATCATCTCATTTGGTGTTGCATAATAGGCAACTGCTGAAATGGAAATAACAAGGCCAATTAGAAATCTATCTAGATATCCAATTAATGGACTGATGACATTACTAACAGTCATCCAACCACCAGATAGGAGCAAATTCTTAAGTAGATATTTGTCTACATCAAACCATTTTTGTAACTTAGGAAATGAATAGCGACAATACCAAGCATACAATACGCACCCGATTATGCGACCGATGGCAAGGCTAATTGCGATTAAACCAAGGTTATTACCGAAAAATTGGATTACCGCTATTGGCGCTAAAAATGTATAAATACTAATCGGCAATCGAATTGCATTAACAATTCCGAATGCGTTCTTAGCCTCCAATACACCACGAAAACCTGATGATAAAATAATAAATGGAATAGCAACGGACATTGCGTACATCGCATGTACTATTTCCTGTCGATTGATTACTCCGCTAAGGTGATTAACGAACCATACAGCACCTAGAGACAATAATGCACCTGCCACAACACCTAAACTAGCCATAATACTCAACGCTGCAGAAACTAAGTACTTTTCTTTTTCAGATTCTCCCAACGCCAACATTCCAGCAAGTTGCTGGGTCATTGCTCTTCCGAGACCAAGATCAAAAAGACCAAAATAGCTAACTACTGTCCAAATCAGTGTGAGAATTCCAAAACGAGCAACGCCTAATAAATTGAGTAAGATTGGTATCGCAAATATTGCAACAAGAAGAGGTAACCCAAGCCCGATTAGGTTATAAAGCACATTGCGTAACGAACTGTTTTGTTGTTTCACAATTAAAGCTCAATATAATCATGCGGATTAAGCAAAGATTACGATTGTAATTCTCGATATTTAAATACAAATGCTTCTTACAACTAGTTGGTTGCCAAATAGGAAATAATTCAAACTATTCCCGGCGTAAACTAACAGAAACAAGCGTACCAGTACTACGAATATCCATTAGTCATCTAGCGCTGCATAAGCCCGCTAAACACAAAAATCAACCATTAGAAAAATGTTCGGCTGCGGGCACCTCGGTACATACTCGATCTCCCGCAGCAGCTGGATGCCAACGCGCAGCACCGCCAAATTGAAATCTCGGCAATCAACTACACAGTCACTATCGATCGCAATAAAGAGCACGGTAATTCTCAATGCTTGGTATTCTTGTGCGCATAACGGTACCCGTAGTGATATCCATAGCTGCTGCGCCGCGGCCGCAGGAAATTGAACACGAAGCCGTCGGGCTGGATGCCGTTCTGCCGGTAGCGGCCGAGCGTGGCTTGTAGTTCCCGCTGGGTGTGCTGGCCGGAGCGCGTCACCAGCAGGTTTACCCCGGCCTGGCGCGCGACGATGATGCCGTCGGTCACCGGCAGCAGCGGCGGCGCATCCAGGATCACCAGATCGAATTCCCGGGCGGCGCGCTCCAGAAACGCCGCGAACGCCGGCAGCAGCAGCAGTTCCGCGGGATTGGGCGGATAGGCGCCCGCCGCCACCACCCGGAGGTTCTCGCCGTTGGGGGTTTGCAGTGCCTGGGTGTATTCGCAGGCACCGCTCAACAACTGCGAGAGTCCCGGCTCACTGGGAACGCGGAAATATCTATACAGATGTCCGCGGCGCAGGTCCGCGTCCACCACCAGCACGCGCTTGCCGGCATCCGCCACCAGCCGCGCCAGGTTCGCGGCGATAAAACTCTTGCCCACGCCGCTCACCGGCCCGCTGATGCTCACCACGCGCTTGTCGTTGCCGGCCAGCACAAACTGCAAACTGGTGCGCAGGCTGCGCAGCGCTTCCACGGCGATGTCATTCGGCTCTTCCGCAGCCAGCAGCGGCTCGCGATGCGCCATGTCGGCGAGCGCCTTTTCGCGTTTCAACTGCTCGGCGCTAAAGGGCACCACCGCCAGCACCGGCAGGCTGAAGCGCGCTTCCAGCACACCCGGATCTTCCACGCCTTGCAGGAATGCGCGCCGCAGGAAAGCAGTAATTACCCCGGCGAAGAGTCCGAACAAGAGCCCCACCACCAGAATCAGGGGACGCCGCGGACCGCTGGGTTTGTAGGGCAGCGCCGGCAGGTCCACCACGTTGAGGTCCCCCACGGTGCCGGCCTTCACCACCTCCAGTTGCTGGATGCTGGTGAGCAGCCCGGTGTAAAGGCCGGTGGCGACCTTGAGGTTTTCCTCCAGCTGCAGCACGGTCTGCGCGGCCAGCGGCAGTTGCGCGACCTTCGCTTCCAGCGCCGCGCGCTGCTGTTGCAGTGACTGCTGCTGGGCGCGGATGCCTTTGAGGGTGGGATTGGCCAGCGCGAACTGCTGTTCCAGTTGCGCGCGCTGCAGCGCCACGCTGGTGACGGCCTGATCCAGCACACCGATCTGATCGAGCAGGGCTTTGGATTCATCGCTCAGGCCCAGTACCTTGTGCCGGGCCTGATACGCCGCCAGTTGCGCGCGCGCGTCCTGCACCTGCTTTTCCATGGTGGGGATCTGGTCTTCCAGGAACTGGATCTGCATGGCCGCCTGCTCGGCGCGCAGCGTGCGGTTGAGATGCACATCCGCCTGCACGATGGCGGTCAGTAGGCCGGTGGCATCCCGCGCATCATGGCCGGAAAGCGTCAACTGCAGGATGCCGCTCTGGGTGCCCTGCTCTTGCACATCCAGTTTCGAACCGAGCTTCCGCAGCATGCGTTGCAGGGGCTCGCGGCGCAGATTGAAGGTCACGCCCGGGCGCGCGGCGATGTTTGAAACCTCGATGGACACCGGCACCGCACCCTGGCCTCCGGTCCGCTCCGGTTTTCCGGTCTGACCGCTCAACAGCACAGTGCCGTCCGGATCGCTCAGGCTGTAGGTGTCGGCACCGGTGACGGTGAGGCGGAAGTCCCTGCCGTAGAAGCTCTCCGGGACCTGGAACGCGTTCACCAGCACCCGCTCGCCGCCCCAGGAGAAACTCTCAAGCCCCAGCCACGCGCCGGCGGGGACCAGGCCGTGATAGTGACGCGCAATGAAGGCCCCCAGCAGCGGAAAATGCCGCGGCCGCACGCGGATATCCGCATGCTGCGCCTTGATGGCGGCGCTGAGCACGCTGCGGGATCGCGCCAACTGGATTTCCGCCTGCACCGGCAGGGCCGAACCCTGCAGCATGGAGGACAGCGTCTCCAGGCCCGAGAGCCCGCCGGCCTTCTGGTTGACCTGCAAGAGCGCCGAGGGCGTGTACACCGGCGCGGCGAACACCGCATACAACAGCACGATAAAAAAGATGCCGCCGGCGATGGCCGCGATCAGCCAGCGATTGTCCAGCAACACCGCGAACAGTTCGTAGAGCGAAATCTCGTCGGAATCGCCGTCATCAACCGGACTCGGGGATATGAGGTTCGATTCCGTCATCACAGATTCCCCAGTACCTTGGTTTCGTAGAGGGTCTGCACCGTTGGCAGGATCTGGTTGATGACCCGGTTCCAGTCCGCCAGACCGGTGCTGGCCACGTACACCACGTCCTGCGGCCGGAGTTCAAATTGCGTCGCCAGCAGCATGGCCTCGGGGGAACGGGCATTGAGCCAGAATACCTGGGGCTGGGTATAAGCGCCGCGGAACACGAAGATGCGGGTCGGGTTCGAGGTGGTAAGGTTGATGCCCCCCGCCTCACCCAACGCCTGGGCCAGATTCAAGCTGCCGTTGCTCATGGGGTAGTTGCCCTGCTTCAGCACCTCGCCGATGAGATGCACCTGATCGAAGCTGTTGTTGGGCACCTGGATGATGTCGCCCGCGCGGATCAGCTGGTCCTGGGTCTGGTCGCCGTAGAGATAGAAGTCGCGCAGATCCAGCACCGCGCGCGTATCGTCATGGATGAGGATCACATGCGCGAGATCCGCGAGCGGCAACGACATGAGATCGCTCAGGCTGCCGCTGCCGCTGCTCGGCAGGGAATTCACCACGCCGCCGGCGCTGGCGATGGCCTCGGATACCGTGAGCGGCACATTGGTCAGGGGATAGAGCCCCGGTTTCATGACCGCGCCGGCGAGCTGGTAGGTCTGGCTGTGGAACCCGACCACCTGCACATCAATCTGCGGATCCTTTATGTAGGTAGCGAGCGCCTGGCTGAGCTGGGCGCGGATCTGGTTCACGGTCTCGCCGGCCACCTTCACGGTGCCGGCATAGGGGAAGAAGATCGTGCCCTTGGCGCTCACCACGAAGCCGCTGCCCTGGGAGGCCGGCGCCGACACCATGAGTCCGCCGGTGAGGTTGCTCAAGGCGCTGATCTGCGCCTGGGAGAGCGTGAGTTCCGGATGATTCCAGACGATGATGTTGAGCACGTCCTGGGGACCGACGCGGTAACGGTAGTCTCGCAGCGCCTGCTGCAGCGCGGGATTGGCCTGGGGGGTGTCGGTGTGCGCGGATGCCGCATGCAGTTTCACCAGCAGGCCCGGTGTGACGGGCGTGAGGTCGTATTTGATCGGCAGCGGCGCCGGCGCGGTCTGGTGATAATCCGACGTGCTCACGCGGTAGCCGGGCACGGTGCAAGCGGCCAGCAACAAGCCGGCGCAGATGCAACTGACAAGCAAGGCTCTCATGCCGCGGCGATCCCCAGTTTTGATACCCATGTATTCAAGCCCCGGTCAATGGTCTGGAGGGTTGCGCGAAACGCGGCTTCGTCCCGGCCGTAAGGATCCATCACCTCAGCATCCTGCCAGTGTCCCCAGCGGAACACGCGGCCGTGGAACGCCGGCCAGATACTTTCCAGGTAATCCTGCTGCGCACGCTCCATCACCAGCACCAGCGGATAGCCGCGCAGCATTTCTTCCGTGGCCTGCACGGCGCGGTGCGCGCCGATATCAATGCCGCGTTCCGCGAGCAGCTGGACCGCCATGGGGTCCGCCGGCTCGCCGCTCATGGCGGTGAGGCCCGCCGAATTCACCCGCGGTCCCTGGCCGGCCCTGTGCACCGCCTGGTGCAGCAATCCCTCGGCCATGGGGCTGCGACAGATGTTGCCGGCGCACAGGATGAGGACACGGTCGAACATCGAAAAGTAGTCTCACATTCCCGGAGGTGTGCATGCGCAGGTCTCCGCCGGATGAGGGCGCACGGATAGTTCCCATCCTGTTCCGGTCACTGCATCTGCTCCTTGAGAATCGTGCGGCCCGCTCGCCCAATCGCCGGTGGCGGGCCAACCAAGCCGCTGAATTATGCCCGTGTTGTACCGGACCCGCAAAGCGCAGGAGCGTCGTTAACGGCGTACACCGCCGGTATCGCGATGTTGACCGCGTATCCGTAGGCGACTACAATCAAGGCATGGCAGATGCGCGCTACGGCTGGCTGGATACGCAGTTCCATTTGAACACGCTGCCGCGAGCGCAGCTTTTCCTGTGGCCGGCGCTCGCCGAATTCAAGCTTGATTTCGTATTGTACGGGGGTACTGCGATCGCGCTGCGCCTGGCACACCGTGAATCGGTTGATTTCGATTTTTTCAGCACGCGGCATTTCCAGCCGGGCGAATTGCGCGCGCGCTCCGCTCCTACACGCTACAGAAACCCTGCAGGCGTCACCCGACACGCTGGTGGTACTGAAACCCGGCGCATCAGGAGATGTGAAACTCTCATTTTTTGGCGGCCTCGATCTGGCGCGCGTGCTGCCGCCGGTCGAGAACCCGGATAACGGGCTGCGTGTGGCCTCACTGCTCGATCTGGCGGGGACCAAGGTCAAGGCGGTACAGGACCGTGCGGAGTTGAAGGATTATCTCGATCTGGCCGCCTTGCTGCGGCACGGCCTCGGTCTTTTCGATGCCCTGCGCGCCGCCATGACGATCTTCGGAAATTCCTTCAATCCACTGGTCTCACTGAAAGCGCTGGTCTATTTTGAAGATGGCGATGTGCCTGGTCTCGGCGACGGTGAACGCCGGTTACTGGAAACTCAAGCCGCGCACGTGGACCTCACAGGTCTTACACCCTTATTCTTTGGAGAGGATCCCGCTGGACGCCAAAGCCGGGCACAGTCACACACTGGCGTGAAGTCTTATGCCAGCATTGAATCTGAAACCATGAACACACTTCACAAGGTCGCGCGCCGCCTGCTGTGGTGGAAGACGCCGGAAGACGCCCTCACCGATACTCACCGGCTGCTGGCGCAGGTCATGACCTACGGGGCATTGTCTGACGTACAGGTCGCTCTTGAACGCTGCGGGCGGACCGCGTTCCTGGAAACACTTCTGCATGCCCCGCCCGGTGTGTTCGACGCACGTTCTTGGCGGTACTGGCATCTGATGTTTGCGCGACCAGTGCCGCCGTTGCCGGTTCGCATCGTGACAGCCGGGCATTAAGCGGCCATGCCAGGCTCGCGTAAAATCCACACAGGCATGACCGCTACGGAGCGGGTGAATGCCTCGGTGCGGGCACTCAAGCAACGGGGTGGCGCACGCAAGACCTGGCGTTTATCTCCGCAGGCCCACGCCGCCCTCAAAACCGTCCGGCGCCTGACCTTGGCGCCCACCGAAACCGCCGTGATTGAACGTCTGCTGCTGGACGAGCAGCGCCGGCTTGCCAGCAAGCCGCGAAACATCCCGGCCGCCCATCCTTAAGATACCGTTTGATTTTTAGGGTATCCGGATTATCGTGTGTTTTGGAGTCGAACTCCGCCTGTTGGCAGCGGTACCGTTACATGCCGAGTTCGCTGTGCGAGCCAAGACGCACCAACTGTAGAACGCGGTCGTTGGGTTTGCGGTAAATCAACACCAAATCCGGGCGGATATGGCAGTCACGGAAATCCTTCCAGATGCCAGTGAGGGGGTGATCTCGATACTTGGCCGACAATGGCCGGTCATCCACGAGCGCAGCAAGAACGGAAGGAAACACGATTCTCAGCGTGTTCCGATACCCCCCTTTGCTCTCGCGTCTGTAATCACGCTTGAACTGTCGGGTGTATTCAATCGTCCGCATGCAGGTCCGCCACCAGGGATTTCACGCTTTTGGCGCTACGCAGTTTCCCTCGGCGCGCTTCCTTCATGGCCGCGATCGTCCTGGCATTGGGCACCAGGGGTTCAAAGGGTAGTACCTTTTCCATCGCCACGCGGGTGAGCATGAGACGGAAGGCATCCGATACCGTCAAGCCCATCGCTTCGAGGACCGCGGCGGCTTCCGCCTTCGTGTCAGCATCAATTCTTGCCCGGACAACAGCATTCGCAGGCATGGCAATATCCTCCATTTAGTGGGCTACATTGTAGCTCAATTACTCAGCCTCTGCCACTCCTTTCCCTGCGGGTGTTACGGGCCCCGACAACACGTTAATCCGGATACCCGATTTTTACACGTGTCCTTAAGGCACCGCCACCTGCCAACCGAGCCAGGCCGACAACGGGTACTGCACGTTCTGGCCACTGGGGTGTTCGGCGGCCGCACCCACATCGGCGGTGAGCATGCCCGGACCCAATGGCAAGACCCATTGCACCTCGGCCGACGCCAGCGGGATGCGCACCGGCGCCACGGGGTTGCCCCCGGGTGGCGGCACATTGGTGCCGTCCCAGTTGAGCACGCCCGCGCGCATCAACAGACTCAGCGACTGGTTCGCCGCGGATATGCGGATCAGGCCGACGGTGAGCACACGCGAATCGTTGTCGGTGGGGTAACCCATCGTCTGGCCGTAGTAACGATAGCCGCTCTTGTATTGGGAATTTTCGTAAACGGTATTCACCGGAATACCGTTGGTAAACGGCCAGCCGGCGGTGGTGTCGGAATACTCGATGAACAGCCGCTGGCTCACGCCGTCTTGGCCCGCCCACGCGGTCTCGATGCCGAACAGGGGAAAGAACTTCTTGGGGATGTGGTGGGTTTCGTCGCGGAAACCGCCGTCCACATAGAATGCCCACGGCTGTGCCCCCGACAACCAGTGCCAGCGCAGATCCACGCCGGCCACCTGACTGCCGGCTACGCTGCCCGGATCCTGGGGATCGTCGAGCGCGTTGCCGCCGGTGAGCACGCGCCAGAATTGCGCGGCGGAATTGGCCTGGCCCTGGCCGCCCCAGAGCGCGGTGCGATACAGGCCGATCTGAAAATGCGCGCTGGGTTGCGCGGCGATGCGCAGTCCCCACAGGCGTGTCCGCGGGATGTAACCACCATCGTTCAACTCACCCATGAAGGTGGTGAGGCTCCAGGGTCCGATCCAGGACAACCACGGCGTCTGAAACGGCACGGGTGAAGCGCGGGTGATCTCCAGTGCCGGCACCGGCCGCGCGTTGGTGTCGAGCACCATGGTGCCGCCCCAACCGGAACCCCACCAGCGGTCCTCCTCGCCCGCCAGCAACAACCAGTTGCCCGCCACGATACCGGCATAAGTGCCATCCAGGCGGTTCGGGTTCTTGCCGTTGTCAAAGGGTTGGTTGTCGTGACTCACATCCAGGGCGTAGAAAAATGCAGCGCACCTCCCGGAGACGGACGCTTCCACGTCATTCTTGCCGCGCGGCGCCGGCGCGAACCAGCGCAGTGGCGGTTTGCCGCGCTGCACGCTCACCGCGAATTCCGCGTGGGTGTCGAAACAGGCTTGCGAGCCCGGCATCTCGGTGATGAGACGCTGCCAGGCGCCGTACTGGAGCGGCGTGAGTGTCTTGGGATCAACTTTATAGAGTGCCGGGCTCACCGCCGCCCACGGCAGCGGCCAGGCATCAATGAGTGTGTGCAGCACGCCGGTGTCGGCCAGCACTTCCACGTCCTGGCGCATCTGCAGATTATTGGCGGGGATCCAGACTGGGTCTTGGGTAATCGCCGCATGCAGCGTTTGGCTGGTAAGAATGAACAGGGCAACAGCGCAGGTTCTGAAAATTGCGTGAATGGCGCGGCCTACAAACGATAACGGATTGATATTCATCTTTTGGTCACTCTAGTTCCACTTTAGCATGGCAATACCGCGCCACCTCCTGTGTGGCAGTATCGGACTGATCATCCCCTAGGTAGGAATAGCGCGACGCTGGCGGCGACATCCTAGGGACCATCGGCGGATCGAGGACATTGCACAGCACGCAGAATTCTACACCGGAGCATAAAAAAACCGGGTACCGCCCGGCGTTTTTATGCCACTCGAGGTGTAGCTCAGTCTTTGGACTTGGTTTTCCCGGCCACCTGGGTGCTGTTCCTGGCGGAGCTCGCCGTTTTCTTTTCGGCCTGGCCCGGTTTCGTCGGCTTGGAATTCCTGGCCTTGGCCTGAACCCCGACCGCCGCCGGCCATAAGCTTTATCGCCATGGGGTCCGCCGGCGCGCCCACCACGGCCGCGAGGCCCGCCGCATCCAGCTTCAGGGCGGTAGCCACATCGGCGGTGAGCGTACCCGAGCCCAAAAGACCGGGCCGATTGCCAATGGCTCTCTTGGTGACCTGGTTGTGACCGGCCAGAGAGGATTCCAGAGGAAATCAGCGCACTAATGTTGGATCGGGTATTGGCTTTTCCTTTTAGATGAGCCTCTTATATACTCTGGCTTGCTCTGGAATCCGCTCGAAATGGCGCAGTGTCGGTTCGATTCCGACTCCGGCAGCACCCCGACCCCGATACACCATGAAATACTGCGGCCAATGCGGTCATGAAGTGGTGGTGAAAGCCCCGCCCGGCGATCACCTGCCCCGCCACATCTGTGAACACTGTGGAACCATCCATTACCAGAATCCCAAGCTGGTGGTGGGCTGCGTGCCGGAATGGCAAGACCGTGTGCTCCTGTGCCGCCGCGCCATCGAGCCGCGCGCCGGCTTCTGGACCTTGCCGGCGGGTTTCATGGAAAACGGCGAGACCCTTGAACAGGCGGCGCTGCGCGAGGCCCAGGAGGAAGCTCTCGCGGAGATCGAACTGCTGGCGCCGCTGGCGTCGGTGAACGTGCCCGACATCAACCAGGTGCATTTCATGTTTCGTGGCCGCCTGCGCCATGAACACTATGGCGTCGGTGCGGAAACCTTGGAAGTGAATCTCTTCAGCGAGGATCTTATCCCCTGGAAAGACATCGCTTTCCCGAGCGTGGGTTATACCCTGGAGTGCTTTTTTGCGGACCGGCGCCGCGGGCACTACCAGTTCCATATCACTACCTGGCGCAAATCTGTTGCAGTCTAAGCCCGCAATCCCGCCGATGCTTATGGCAGAAT
Source organism: Gammaproteobacteria bacterium (assembly GCA_027315405.1). Classification (GTDB taxonomy): domain Bacteria; phylum Pseudomonadota; class Gammaproteobacteria; order Natronospirales; family REEB76; genus REEB76. The sequence continues at coordinate 51,074 of DAHUYB010000040.1, forward strand.
TGTGTTACCGGCACCCAGCCACAGAGGCATAAACCATGGCCTTCGTCGTCACGGAAAACTGCATCAAGTGCAAATACACCGACTGCGTGGAAGTCTGTCCCGTGGACTGCTTCCATGAGGGTCCGAATTTTCTGGTGATTGACCCGGACGAGTGCATTGACTGCACCTTATGTGAGCCGGAATGTCCCATCAACGCGATCTATGCCGAGGACGATCTGCCGCAAGACCAGCAGCAATTCCGCGAATTGAACGCCGAACTGGCCAAATCCTGGCCGGTGCTCACCCAGCAGAAACCCGCGCCCGCGGATGCCAAGGCTTGGGAAGGTAAGCCCGGAAAACTGAAATTACTGGATCGCTGAATCCCCGACTCTCGAAAAAACGCCCCTCACGGAGGGGCGTTTTTATTTTCATTGGCCCATCGAAAATACCCTATTTCACTTCCTTCATGAGCTTCTCAAGCCGGCCCTGATTCATCAACTGTTTGCTCTCCATGGTCTGCGCGGCCTTCTCGGCGGCGGCCTTGTTCACAGGCTTGCCCACCTGGATCACGCCCAGCATGCCGAACAGGTGGTGCGGATTGCACTCATAAAGATAAACGCCATCCTGGGTGAACTTCACGGTGATGTCCTTGCCGATCTCGCTCTTCCAATTCTTGGCGCCCCGCGGCACCAGGTAGGACTGGCTGTCATGTGCGGGATCGACGGCCACAAAGTGTACCGAGTCACCGGGCTGGATAGGCAGGAAATCGGGTTCGAATACGAAGCTGCCGCCGGCACCGCTATTCAGTTCCTTGACAGTGTAGTCCTTGGCGTAGGCATTGGCGCCAAGCACACCCACGCTCACAAGCAAGCACATTAGAAGCTTCCTATTCAGGATCTGCATACTTTCCTCCAGTAATTTTCCGAAAAAATACCGATGCTCCCAGCCGCCACGCGCCGGGGACCGTTCAGCAGGCATTTGCTAAGATGCTGGCAAATAGCATTTTATGCTATCGGCTGCTGGTGCTCAATCGGCAGCGAACGGATTCAATGCGACGTTTTTTGAACGGGCGGCGAGGCGCTATCCAGCAGGGAAACCAGCTCGGCGGGCGGTAAATAGCCGTCAATCATCCGGCCACCATCCGTGATAATCGCCGGTGTGCCCTCAAGACCCAGCAGTTCACCGAAACGATAACCCGCCGCCACTGCGGCGGCATCGCATGCGGCATTCTTGACCGGCTTGCCGCCCATGGCGTTCTCGAACGCCGCCTTACGGTCACTCGCGCACCACACATCCGCCGCTTTCCGCCAGGACGCGGAGCCGATGCCAGCGCGCGGGAAAAAAAGGTATTGCACCGCAATCCCCATGGCATTCAGGGCCGGCCGGTCCTGTTCGAGCACCCGGCAGTATTCACAGTCAATGTCGGTGAATACCGTGATTGTGCGTTTCGGGTGTGGTGGCGCGAACACCAGCATATCGGGGACAAGCTGTTGCAAATAGGCAAGCCGTGCGGCGTCGCGGCGCCCGACAGTGAGGTTATCGCCGCTGCGTACATCAATGATGTCGCCACGAATAAGATAGTGCCCGTCGGCGCTGACATAGGCGACTTGCGGGCCAACAGTGATGCGATATAAGCCCGCAATGGGCGCCGGCGTCACATCTTCAACTTTGAGACCGAGCATTTTTGCGAGCCGCAGTTCGACACTGGTCCCGCCATCCGCGCGTGCGGCTGTGGTGCCAAGCAACAGGCCGACAAACAAAACTTTCAGCATGATTTTCATGGAAATAGAATCCGGCGATTATTCACTAAGACCCGCCGCGGGCATGCGGGTTCCCATTCCCGGATTTTTCGCGCTCAGGTCAACCACTTCACTCCGGGGTTCAGCCCCTGGGATGATGCTCAGCATGCAGATCCTTTAGGCGCTCGCGGGCCACGTGGGTATAGATCTGGGTGGTGGACACATCGCTGTGACCCAGCAGCATCTGCACCACGCGCAAATCGGCGCCATGATTCAGCAGGTGCGTAGCGAACGCATGCCGCAGTGTGTGGGGGGACATGGCCATGGATATTCCAGCCTTCTGTGCATAACGCTTGATAATGTGCCAGAACGCCTGACGGGTCATGTGATCGCTGCGGCGCGTGGTGAACAGATAATCGCTCTGCTGCATGCCGACAATCTCGAGGCGTGCTGTATTCAGATATTTCTCGATCCAGATCTGGGCTTCCTCGCCTATTGGCACCAGGCGTTCGCGTTTGCCTTTGCCAAGTACGCGTACCACGCCCTGACGCAGATTTATCTGGTCAATACGCAGGGTCACCAGTTCGGATACGCGCAAGCCGGTGGCATATAGCAATTCCAGCATGGCGCGGTCGCGAACGCCGAGCGCCTGCATCACATCCGGCGCCTTGAGCAGGGCAATAACTTCCGATTCAGTCAATGATTTCGGCAGCGGACGGCCGAGTTTTGGCATATCGATGCGCGTGCTGGGATCTTCGCCGATGCGTCCCTCGCGCAGCAGATAGCGGTAAAAGCGCCGAATGCTGGACAACTGCCGCGCCGTGGAGCGCGGGCGCGCGCCTTGTTGCACACGCCAAGCCAGAAAAGCCAGCAATTGATCACGCTGCACCCGCAAAATTCCCAGCTGCTGGTTTTCAAGCCAGCGGCTCAAACCCACCAGATCCGCGCGGTAAGCGGCGAGCGTGTTTTCCGCCAAGCCGCGCTCACTCCACATGGTATCCAAAAAATGTTCAACTTCCTGCTGGCCAGCCGTCTGACTGGAACCGGTCAGGTCATGTACATTATGGAAAGCAGTGTGTTCAGTGATGGCATAGTCACTCATGGGAAGCACCTCGCCAGGTGAAATATGTTGTTTCGTACACGAACGACCTACCAAAGCAATAAGTTACAAGGTGTGCACGCCTACAAGCTCCAACATCGTCAAATTCTTTTATGTAAAATATTAGCATATTTCGCGCCGCTTGCCAGGTAAGGCTTGAATCCGGATACTGCCCCAGTCCATGCGCCAATCTCCTAAGCCACTCTATTCTCTAGTATTTCCCCTGCGGGTCTGGGCGACTTTCTTGTTATTTGGCGTGCCAGCCACCCTCTATGTGATCGTGCTACCCGGCCGCAAGCGCCGCCGGCGTGCAGCCCGGAGGGCTGGCCGGATATTGTTCATGCTGGCCGGCATCCCCCTGAGGGTTACCGGACTGGAAAATCTGCCGGCGGGCGCCTGTTTCCTGGCCTCAAATCACGCCACTTACCTGGACGGGCCATTGCTCACTGCCGCCCTGCCGCCCCGTTTCGGATTTGTCATAAAACGTGAGGCCATGGGTACACCGCTGGTGGGCTGGTTGTTGAGGCGTCTCGGTTCGGAATTCGTGGAGCGCTTCGACACCAAGACAGCCTTGAATGATGCTACCCGTTTAATCCAGCTGGCCCGTGACGGCGCCTCTCTGGGTGTATTTCCGGAAGGCACCTTCCGGAACGAGCCGGGGCTGCGCGCGTTTCATCTGGGCACATTCCTGGCCGCCACCCGCGCGGGTATTCCCGTGGTACCGGTGGTAATCCGCGGCGCCCGCGCCATTTTGCCGGGTGAAACCTTACGCCCCCGTCCGGGCAGAGTGGAGGTGGCGTTGCTGCCCCCGATTATGGCTGGCGGCAAACGCGGCGATGACGCGCGCGCGCTGCGCGACGCGGTGCGTGCAAACATTCTGATGCATTGCGGCGAACCCGACCATGAGCGCGCAGCGCCTCAGCATCCCGAAAACTAAAAATAGGAGCGTGCAATCAAACACGCGAGCGGCTGAGAATTTTGCGCAGAGCACCGTATCTTGGGCGAAAAGAGATCAGGCTTAACAAACTCGGAACAGCGTTGAAACAAGCTCCCCCGCTGTGGACGGCTCGCCGCCCGGCCGCCGGATTCTGGCCGCAGAGCATGACTGCTACACTCACGGTCCGTCGAAAAGTGCGCGCTCCGACCCCATGCCTGTATACGTCCCCGTCACCCAAAACACCGAGCATTCGTTATTGCGGCATCCCGCGTTCCTGCAATTCTGGTTCGCCCGCGGGGCCTCCGGATTCGCGTTCCAGATGCTGTCGGTGGCCGTGGCTTGGCAAATCTATGCCATGACCCACCGGGCGTTCGATCTCGGCATGATCGGCCTGGTGCAGTTCATCCCCTCGATTGCGCTGGCGCTGGTGGCGGGACATGTGGCCGACCGCTATGAGCGCCGGCGTGTGGTGCTCATCTGCCAGATCGTCGGCGGGTTGGCCGTGGGGCTGCTCGCCGTCGGCAGCTTTTTGCACTGGTTCCACGAAGCCGCCATCCTCACCCTGATTTTTTTCATCGGTGTCACCAGGACTTTCGAGTTCCCGACGCTGCAAGCGCTGCTTCCGGTTCTGGTGCCGCCCATGCTTTATCCGCGCGCCATGGCCGCCAGCGCTTCGGCCATGCAGTCGGCGATGATCATCGGTCCGGCGCTCGGCGGTTTCCTGTACGTGGCGGGCGCGGGCGTGGTGTATGCCGTATCGGCTCTGCTGTATCTGGCGGCGGCTGTCATGATGTGGCGCCTCAAAACCGAACGCCCGGCGGTGCCGCGAGAACCGCCGACGCTGCGCAGCGTATTCGCCGGTATCACCTTCATACGCCATCGCCCGGTGGTGCTGGGCGCCATCTCCCTGGATTTATTTGCCGTATTGCTGGGCGGCGCCACTGCGTTGCTGCCGATCTTCGCGCGCGACATTCTGCATACCGGCCCCTGGGGTTTGGGGCTGTTGCGCGCCGCCCCGGCCGTGGGTGCGCTTTCGATGGGCGTATGGCTGGCGCATCGTCAGCTCAAACGCCGTGTCGGCCGGGCCATGTTTGTTTCCGTGGTGGGTTTCGGTCTCGCTACCATCGTGTTCGCGCTCTCCACCTCCTTGTGGCTCTCGATGCTGGCCCTGGCCACCCTGGGCGCCCTCGACATGATCAGCATGGTGATTCGCTCAGCACTGGTACAACTGGAAACCCCGGATGAGATGCGCGGACGCGTCAGCGCCGTCAATGCCATCTTCGTCAATACCTCGAACCAGTTAGGTGAATTTGAATCCGGCATTACCGCCGCCTGGTTCGGGGCGGTGCCGGCGGTGCTGCTTGGCGGTGTCGGCACCCTGCTGGTGGTGGGCCTGTGGATGTGGATGTTCCCGGCACTGCGGCAACGGCAGCGGTTGGAATCCGGAAGCCCAGCCTGAGAGGTTTGCCAAAGCATGCAAATCAAACCGGCCCTGGTGACTGCCATAGCATGGCTTGCGTGGTTTGCCTACTGGATGATCGCCGCTTACCACGTCATCAGCACGCGCCGCGCTTATTCCGGGATTTTATTGAAACGCCGGTTTCGGATGCGATTTCAATGGATCGACGCAACACATTGGCCGAATCGCTCTGCGGGTGTTTCGTAGTTTAGCGTCTTCCTTGGCCGCTCGTTCAACTGCCTGGCGACCGCGTTCAGTTTGGCCTGTGAGTGAACCGAGAGATCGGTACCCTTGGGGAAGTACTGCCTTAGCAGCCCGTTGGTATTCTCGTTTGATCCACGCTGCCAAGGGTTCTGCGGGTCGCAGAAGTAGACCTGGACGTCCGTCGCCAGGGTGAACCGTTTGTGGTCGGCCATCTCTTTACCCCGATCCCAGGTCAGGGACTTGTAGAGCTCCCGCGGCAGCTTGTGCGCGTGCTGGATGAGCGCGTTGATGACGGTCTCGGTATCCTTGCTGTCGACCTTCACCAACATGACGTAGCGGGTATGACGCTCGACGAGCGTCGCAATCTGGGTGCGCTGGTTGCCGAACAAGAGGTCGCCTTCCCAGTGCCCCGGCACGGCTCGGTCTTCGACCGTGGCCGGACGCTCGCGGATCGACACGGCATCTAGGATCCGGCCGTGGTCCTCAGTCTTCTGCGTGTGATGGCGCGAACGCCGCATCCCGCGGGTGCGCCGCAAGTGCTGCAAGAGCTCCTTCTTCAAGGCCCCACGGGCCTGGATGAACAGGCTTCGATAGATGGTCTCGTGTGACACCTGGTAGTTCCAGTCCTCTGGATAGGTACGCTTCAGCCACCCGGCGATCTGCTCCGGCGACCAGGCCGCCTGCAGCTTGTCCGCCACGCGGCGTGCCAAGACGCGGTTCCTGGCCAACTTGCAGAGCTTAGGACGGCGCGCGCGTGCCCACGCCGCGTGATCGGCCTCACTCGCTCGGTAGCGCCCCAGGCCACCATTACGCCGCAGCTCACGGCTGACCGTCGAGGGCGCGCGCCCCAGGGTGCCTGCGACCCACCGCAGCGAATGTCCCTTCGCCACGGCCCGCGATATCTCTTCACGCTCCGCCAAGCTTAGCGCCAATCTCGAACGTCGGCGCACAGGCGGGCGAATACCGCCACTCCTGGCCAAGATGCGTTGGATGGGGCCATGAGGCCGGTCAAACAGACGCGCTATCTGGTGGAGCGAATCCCCTTGCTGCCAGCGCTCCCACATCACCGCCTTCTGGCCTTCGGTGTAATAGATCCGTGTTCTGTACTTCACTTGCAACACCTCCTTCTGCTCGCGCAGAATCTAGCGTGTTGCATCGATCAGTTGAAATCGCAGATCACAGTGGATGGTCCAATGTGCAAACAGACGGATGTGCCACGGCAATCAAAATCACCGGCATGCCAATCGCGACGGGATACTGGGGTGGCCGCGCCTGGAATCTGAATCCGCCGGATGCCGCACTCCACCTGAAGCAGCGCGGCAATGAAACCAGCCGATGCCGGGAAAGCATCGGCTGATTTCAGATTGCCCGATTAACGGCGAGGCGGCGGCCGACCGCCATCGTTCTTGCGGTGTGCGGGCGGGGGTTTGGATTCGGGGCGCGGCGTGTGCGGCGCAGGCCTGCCCACGGCGCGATAGTCATTCTGGAAGTTATTCTGCGGCGGTGGTGCCGTGCGCACCGGCTGCCGATATTCCCGGGGGTTGGGACCGGCGGGCCGCGTGACAGGTACTCGCTGGGGTACCCGTCGGCTCAGGTTCCCATGCTGATTGCCAGCCCGGTTGCGTGTCGTATTGTGCGCCACCGGCTTATAAACATAGGAGTCCCGTGTCTTGTTCATGCGCACCACGCCCGGGCCGCTGAACTTTCCCGGCCGGGTGGTGGCGGCAATCTCGGGTCTGCCGCGATTCACGGCAAACCGCTGCGCGGGATTGCTCAGAGCGACGCGCTCTTGGCGCTTTTGCGCGGCCGTGGCGGGAATATGATGCTCGCGAGCGTAGGCCTCCTGTTGCGGCGTGGCCCGGATCCGGGTGCCGCCGGCGCCGCCGTTGTAGCTGACGCGGTTGATCGTGGTGTTATTGATCACCGTCTGGTTGTAGGTCGTGTGAATGTCAGTGACATTCACCTGGCTGACGGCGCGATTGTAGTAAAAGTCCCGTCCGCGCCAATAACCGCCCTCGTAGCCCTCACCACCATACCCATAGCCGTAGTCAATGTCCCCGTAATAGCCGACCTGCGGACCCCAATAGCCCAGGTGCCATTGATAGAACCCACCCTCCCAGCCCCACCAGCCCGGGGTCCAGAGCAGGCCGATGGCCGGCGCCAGCACCCAGGTCCCGGGCACCCAGTAATAACCATACGGGCCGTAGGCCCAATAGCCGGGAGTCCAGATATAACCGGCCGCCGGGGCGTAGGGCTGCGGATAATAGGGCAGCGGCGGTGGCCCGAAATTAACCGTCATACCGACGCTGACCTGGGCGGAACCGGAGATGGGCAGCGCCAGCAGGGGTCCGGCCAGCGCCGTGGCAATAATCAGTGCGGTGGTGATGCGTTTCATGGCCTGTCCTCGACTTTTGCAGCCCTGATACTGCGGAATAACGCCAACTATAGATTAGCGTTGACCGGCCGTATGGCCGTACCGGTAACATTAACCCGAATTAATCCCAGTGCCTATATTTTTTTTGAGAAATCTCAAAAGGCGTGTGTAAAAATCGGTCTCATCGTCAATTTTATAGAATCCATGGCCTTCATCCTTATATATGTGAAAGACGTACGGCTTATGCAGTGCATCCAGCACAAGTTTTAGCCGGTAAGCCTGTTCCGGATCGACGCGCGTATCCTTCATACCCTGGGCGATAAAAACCGGACGGGTGATCTTTTTGGCCAAATAGACCGGCGAATAGTTCTCAAGCTGGGTGATGTCGGTTGTCGGATTGCCGATGATGTCGGCCATGTCATCACGGACAAGCTTGTTAGACTGAACCACACTCGAATCATACAGAAGAGGCAGATCGGTAACGCCGGCGTAGCTGGCCGCGCATTTGTAAAGATTGGGGTAGCGGATCACGCTCATAATGGCGGAATATCCGCCGTAACTAGCACCGAATATGCAGATACGGCCCGGATCCACAGGTGATGACTTCAACACGGCCTGCACGACCTGTTCAATATCGTCTTCTATCTTTCGTCCCCACTGTTTTTTGCCTGCATTTTCGAAAATTTTGCCGCTTCCGCCAGATCCACGGTAATTTACCTTTAATACCGCATAGCCCCGGCTTACGAGCAGTTGGGTTTCACTGTCGAACCCCGTGGTGTCAAAAATACCTATGGGGCCGCCGTGCGGAATCACAACCATGGGATAGGGTCTCACGCTCTGGCGCGGCAAGGCCAGAATATAGGTGACAGAAAACCCATCCGGGGTGCGTATGGAAGAGGAATGGACATGCACCATCAGGCCGGGATTGAACCAGGGTGTAAGTTTGCCAAGCAGCTCCGCCTGCCCGGTTTTCAGATCCACAGCATAATACGATCCTGGATTTGTATCGGATGAAACAAAAACCAGGAGTTCGTGATTGTCTCGACTGATATCAATGGGGGCTACGCTATCCTGGGGGAAAGCGGCCTGCAGCGCAGGCATGTAGGCGCGCAAATGCGGATCCAGGATATAGTAATGAGGTGCACCCCCCACATCCCATTTAACAGCCGCAACATTTCTTGTAATCCAGTCGTAAATATAGTCGGTAACATCTGCATCATTTCTAGCAAACAGGGCCTTGGTGAAATCGCCCTTTGCCAGATCGTATTCAAAATACCCGATGGTGTTGCGGCCCAGGTTGCTAAAGACAAACAAGTCCCTGCCGTCACTGCTGATTGCAGCGGGGTTAAACACCTGATTCTGTGGCACTAGTTTGAATTGTATCCACGCCTTTTTGCCTGTCGCGGCCCAGTAATAGTGCCACTGTCCGCCAGAATCCTGTCCACCCTCCAAGATCAGGCGCCCGTTTCCGTCCATTAAGTATTTCGACATGGCAATCGATGAAACCTGGTAGGCGGGCATTTGATTTTCTTCACTCATCTTGCTCTTGGCGTTATTGATATTGACCTTGTACAGGTAATAACCTTTTCCTTCTTCCCCATAACTATAGCGTGCCACCACCACTTGATCATTATTCATGGAAAGCGGATCGACGAATACCGTTCCCTGCTTCCAAATGGAAACATGCGCCGGTGACTTATGGTCATGTATCCCGGTCCATTGAACCGCGATCATGCGTGTATCGTATTCCCCGACATGATCCGTAAATATCACGGTGTCGTCCGATATCCACTGCAGACCGGAAAAATATTCGACGTGTCCGGCGGTCACAATCACGTTCGTGCTGGTCTGTGACCGCAGGTCGATAATGGTCACATATTGGTGATCCTGGTCTTTTCGCGTAAGCGCGGCTACCAGGGTGCCGGATGGATTAAGCCGTGCATTGAAAAAAGCATATTGCCGGAAATAATCTGAAACCGGCAGCAGGGATTGCGCCGAAGCCGGCGGCGGCAGTACGGCCAGAATAGTTCCGAGGGCCAGCAGGAAAACTAATCCCCTGAACATGTAGTTGCCCCCTTAGTGACCGGTTAAATTCGCATAAAACCCGGGAAAAGGATCGTTCCCCGGTCCGACATACACCAGTCCGTATTTCCTAATTAATTGCTCTTGTACAGGCGACAACTCATCATGAAGCATGGCAAACCGGTCTATCATATAGACATAATACGATCCCCTGAAAAACACGAACGCATTGGGAACATCCATGAGCGCCTTGTAGAGACCAGAGCTGACAATCGGCTGAATGACAAAATCACCGGGATAATTAACCCTTCCGGCAACCAGGTTGAATGCATACTGTTTTTTCTGCCGTGCATTAATCCATAAATAGGTGCGTTGCCACGAGGCGGTTCCAAGATTCACATTGACCCATTGATAATGTCCCGCCGGCATGACAATAATCCGCACATCCCTGCCGGCCGGCTGATTCTGCGCCACCAGGTCACCAAATATTTCATCCGGCCGCCGCAGCCTCAGGGACCTGAAAGGGACCCCCGTATCCACCGAAACCACCAGAAACCCCTCGTCCGGCTTTAATTGCTTATTGAGTAAATTCGTGTCCTGGCCGGCCAACACGCCGGCTGGGGACAAAAGAGCCAGCAGGAACAGGCCAATATAGATTCTTGACTGCCACTGCGGAGTCGATTCAGGTGGAGGACACCGGAATCCCGTCACGCATCTCATGTTTGAACCGCATGCATCCGCCGGTCGGGGTGGCTTAAAGCTTCCGACCGTCGAACTGTTTGATCTTGAGAGTAGAGAGTTCCACGTCTTCGAGGCAACGCACATTGATGGCCGCCATTTTATGGCCCTTGGAATCGCTGCCTTCACCGAAGGTCGCACTCCCGCAGGTGGAACAAAAGCGGTGTTTGATCCTGTGTTTGTTGAAGCTGTAGCTGGAGAGAGCCGATTCCGGCGTGCTCAAATGCAAATTTTCCCGCGGCACGAACCACAGCAGGTGCCCGCGGCGGCGGCAGATGGAGCAATTGCACTCCGTGACCTCGCCGAGTTCGCCTTCCACCTGGTAGCGGACTTTTCCGCAATGACAGCTGCCTTGGTACGTCATGGCTTTCGCCCCGCATGCATTTTGTCGAGAGCCGGGGCGGCCACACCGGCCCGGCTCTCGACGCTATTGCTTAGCCGCCGCTCAAACCGCGGTCCTTGAGCATCGGCCCGATCTCGGGATCGTGTCCGTAGAAACTGCGGAACATGGTGGCATAGTCCTCGGTGTTGCCGCGCGACAGAATCAGGTCGCGGAAACGCTGACCGTTGGCGCGGGTCAGCCCGCCGTGCTGCTCGCACCATTCATAGCCGTCGTCCGCCAGCATCGCGGTCCACAGATACGAGTAGTATCCGGCCTGATAACCGTTGGCCCAGATGTGCAGGAAGTAGCTGGAACGGTAGCGCGGCGGCACCGATGGCAGATAGACGTGGGTACGTTCCAGCGCACCGGTTTCGAACTGATCCACGTTCTGCAGCGGCGCGCTGCCCGGCAGGCTGTGCCACTGCATATCCAGTTCCGCGGCCTCGACCAGCTCCGTCATCTTGTAACCGGCGTTGAAATGCCTGGCGTTGATGAGCTTGTCCACCAGCTCCTTGGGCATGGGCTTGCCGGTCTTGTAGTTGATGGCGTAATGGGCCAGCACCTTGGGATTGAGCGCCCAGTGCTCGTTGAACTGCGAGGGAAATTCCACGAAGTCGCGCGCCGTGGCGGTGCCGGACAGACTCGGATATTCCTGATCCGCGAAAAAGCCGTTGAGAGCGTGGCCGAACTCGTGGAACATGGTCACCACGTCGCCGAAGCTGATGAGCGCGGGCTGACCCGGCGCCGGCTTGGTGAAGTTGCCCACATTGTAGATTACCGGCATCTGGTGCAGCAGCTTCGATTGCACCACGAAATTGTCCATCCAGGCGCCGCCGGATTTGTTGTCGCGCTTGAAGTAGTCGCAGTAGAACAAGCCCAGCGGCTTGCCGTTGTAGTCGTACACCTCATAGACGCGCACGTCTTTCTGGTAAACGGGGATGTCGTGGCGCCGCTTGAAAGTCACGCCGTAGAGTTCATGGGCAGCGTAGAACACGCCGTCCTCCAGCACACGATAGACCTGGAAATACGGTTTGATCTCCGCTTCATCGAGATTATATTTCTGCTTGCGCAGCTGCTCGGCGTAGAAATTCCAGTCCCAGGGTTCAAGCTTGAACTTGCCGCCGTCCTTGTCAATGATCTGCTGGAGCTCGGCCGCTTCCTCGGTCGCCCGGTGGGTGGCGGCGGGCGCCAGCTGGTTTAGGAAAGCGTCGACGTTCGCCGGGGTCTTGGCCATCTGGTCCGTCAGCCGCCAGGCGGCGAAGTCCGGATAGCCGAGGAGCTGCGCCTTCTGCGCGCGGATCTGCGCGATGCGCGCGATGGTGGTGCGGGTGTCGTCCGGGCCGCCGCGCTCGGTGCGGTTCCAGGACGCGTCGAACAGCTGCTGGCGGGTGGCGCGGTCGGTGAGCTGCGACAGCAGCGGCTGCTGGGTGGTGTTCTGGAGCGTGATCATCCACTTGCCCTTGAGACCGCGGGCTTTGGCGGCGGCGGCGGCCGCCTCCAGTTCGGCCTGGGAAAGGCCGGCCAGTTGCGCCTTGTTGCTCACCACCAGTGCGGCCGATTGGGTGCCGGCCAGGAGCTGGTTCATGAATTTTGCACTGAGCGTGGCTTGTTCCTCGTTGAGTTTCTTGAGCTTGGCGCGGTCAGCACCGGTGAGCTGGGCGCCCGCATGCACGAACTGCTGGTGGTAATACCAGATGAGCCGCCGGGATTCGGGGCTGAGCTTGAGGCGGTCACGCTCCTTATATATAGCCTGCACGCGCTTGAACAATCTGGAATTGAGGAAGATCGCATCATTCGCGGCGGCCAGTTGCGGCGCGATTTTCTCCTGCACCTGCTGCAGTGTGGGGTCGGTGTTGGCGGAACTCACGCCGTTGAAGACTCCCATCGCGCGGTTCAACAGGCGGCCGCTCTGCTCCAGCGCCACCAGGGTGTTATCGAACGTGGGTGGCGCCGGGTTGTCGGCGATCTTCCCGACCTCCGCCAGCTGACGCTGGATACCCGCCTCGATGGCCGGCAGGTAGTCGCTGTCCTTGATTCTGTCGAAGGGCGGCGCGTGGAACGGCAGGGTACTGACGCTCAACAGCGGATTGGCCCGCGGCGCGGTGGCGTGCGAGGCCATGGTGGTGCCTTTATTGGCGAGCGCGGAAGAAACCGGAAGTGCGCCCAAGGCCAGCGCGCCGGCAAGCGTGAGCATCAGGGTGCGAATCATCACGGAGCTCCTCGTCTTGGTTAAACAGGCCGGCCGGTGGCCCGGCGCGGAACCGCACTTTACCCGGAGTCGGCGTTGGGGCCAAGAGTGCCCCAATACCCAGCGGCCGATTCAGCGGATACATTAGGCTGTGGCTCGCAATGGCCAGTGTCCCAGGACCTGCTGCTCGCTGCGGGCCGGGACGCTGTGGACCAGCAGGAATTCACGCACCATCCATTTGACCGGCTCCGTGGGCCGGGATGTCAGCACTTGCTCGTCATACAGCAAGGTCAGGTGCGGTATGAACGGGTGGTCGAGAAACCGGCCCAAGCCAGCCGCCGCCAGGCGCTCGCCCATCTGCCGTTGAAACGCGAACAAGCGCTGCAGGCCCGTGCCACCGCGCAATACCAGCGGATGCTTGCGTGCGCGGCCGGGGAAACTCAATACACGGTCGAACCTGACCTCAAAGGCGGAGGCTTCGACGCGTTCGGCGGCCTGTTTTGCCGAAATAATCAGCGCCGGCGGTAATCCGGCATGCTCACCCAGAAAGTGCAGCGTCACGTGCAAGCGCTCGCTCCGCGCTGGATTGCCGCGCAGCGCGTGTTCGCGACGCAGCGCCTGTGCCAAGCGGCTGATGTCCGCGGCGGTATCCGCATCAGGGAACACCGCGAAGAACAGGCGCTCGCTCGGCTGAGGCGCCTGGATGCCGCCGGCTGCAGGCGATGTCCCGGATAATAATGGCTTAGCGGCTTTCATCGGGCGGTCGCCTGCAAAACTTGCATTTTACCCGGAGTCGAAATATCAGGAAAACGCGACGCATGGGCAGGCTATACGGCGTTCAGAGCAATCAAAGTGTCAAAGCCCAGCTCATCTCGGCCGCAAAACCCTGGCCTAATCCCCTGTTTATTTTGTTCGATTAAAAACAAGGGTAGGAGCTTCCTCCCACCCTCATTCAGTGGTGCTTGGTAGTGCTTAACTTCTCGGGTCCATACATGCTGGACGATGCCCAAGAAACTTCATTGCCCCCGATGTTTGCGACTCGAATAGGCAGCGTTGTTACGATCGTTGTCGTGCGTGGGGATCGCCATAAAAGCCTGCATCACACCAGAACTTGGATCGTATGCCTGCCCCGTAATCACGCCGTTATCGTTAATATCCTGTGCATCGGTGAGGATCAGGGATGTGCCCGGCACCACCAGAGAGTTGAGATTCGTTATGACGCCGTTTTGCCAGATGAAAGCTTGCCCGTAAGGGCTTGAGCCGAGGGATATACCCACCACCTCACCCTGGTCATTAACGCCCAGGGCTTCGCTGATGACATCGCCCTGGAGCGTGCCCAGATCACAGGTGCCGGTGGTTGTTTCGCCGTCACATGTGAATGGCTTCCGGGACCAGAAGAAAGCATGGAAGTTTGGGCTGCCAACCGCATCACCGGGCAAATCGGAGAAACCCACCACATCGCCCCGGTTATTGATATCCATGGGCGTGTTCCAGTAGGTCCCACCCAGAGTGGGCATGATGCGGACCACCACGTCATGGCGCCACATCACCATGTGCTCGGCGGTCTCGCCTCCAACAGCACCGCCGCAAAGACCCGAAATGCCTACCACCTGCCCTTTCTGGTTAATGGCGGTGGCCGCTCCGTCGAGATCGCCGGCATAGGGAGGTAGCTCCTGGGGCTGGTATTGGCCGTTTTCCTGTTTCCATAGGACAGCCTCGAACTGGAGTACCTGATTGTTGGCGTTGCAGGTCGAGTCAAGTACCGTATTCTCCGCCCAGCCCACGATGTGGCCGCGGTTGTTGACGCCGGTGGCAAAACCATTGTCGCCTCCGAGAGTTGGGAGCTCCGCCATCACACCGTTGTTCCAAACAAAACCGCGACAGACGTGGCCATCAGGCGGAGCCGAATAGAATATCGCGACCGCACAACTCCATTCCTCCCCTCGCGGTTGCAGGCTGGCGGTCTCAGATATGCCGACGATCACACCATTATTGTTGCGGTTTGGCCAAGCCACGGCGCTGTCAGGTCCGCCAAGTGTACCCAAGTCTATGGGAACACCGTACAGCCAGAGTTCCGCGTGCATGGTCGTGCTCCCCGGCAAGTCAGCTTCCCCGGCGACCCAGTCCAGGTTGTTGATGCTACTGCCGAGATTGCCTATGCCGTAGGGTACCCCGGTTCCACCGAGCGGGTTGCCAAGATCAATGACGTTATATTGGACCGTGTCACCAACCGCGATGCCGGCCAGCAGCAGCGTGGCGAGCACGGCAAAGCCTGCGATAAAAGTTCTCATGACATCCTCCTGCGTAACCGATCGGACACTCGGCACCACGGCCAGAGCATGGGATCGGGGCTTTAGAAAAATATGTAACCTGCTGCTTTTTACCAGCAACAGGAATCACTGCGCAGCTTGAATATAGATTTTATCCGCCAGATTGCTCGCCATTTTCAGACGCCATTACTGGCAGGCTTGGTGACGTGTAAGCCGCCCTTCCCTGTCGACAAGAGCTATCGAAATGTCACGGGTAATGGGCGGAGACAGACCCAGCTCAAGAATCGAGCATGCAGGCACTTTGAAGAAATCCAGAATCCGCGCGGCTAATGCCGCCGGTTGCCACCTCTAAAAAACCGGTTCTCGGAGGCGGCCAGTGCGGGGCCTTCAGCGTAGGGCTCCCGGGCTGAACGCATCATTATTGCCGCACTTGCCTTATACTGCGTCATCAACAGGAAGGAGTCCCCGTGGCCAAGGTTAACTATCGGTTCGACAAGCGTCAGCGCGACATGGCCAGGCAAAAGAAGCAGGAAGACAAGCGCGCGAAAAAACTGGCCAAGAAAGCGGCGGCGACGCCCGGCGAGAGCGGCCCAAACATGCCGCAGGATGAAACCCCTTAGCCATCCCCGCAAGACTAAACCGATCGTTTCTGAATCAAACGTCGTCTTCCGATGAGACTTCGACACTTGCTATCCCGGCCTCGTCCATGGCAACCGCAATCTCAATAGGCCGGCAACACACCTGACAGTCTTCGATATAGCTCTGATTTTCCACCGAGCAATCCACGCTGATCTCGATGCGCTCGCCACAATAGGGACACCGGATCTCGACAGCCTCGGTGCGGTTCATGTTAGCCATTATCCGTCAATCAAATCAGCGCGCGGTTCGGACCACCACCGTCTTTTCGGTGCCTTCGCCGGCCAGCGCCCAAATCCAGGCGAGCACGCACAGGATGATATTGGTATGCCCATAATTGTACGTGGCCAGGATCGCCACCAGCAGGCGCGGCGCGAATAGCCAGCCCAGCCACCACAACAGCCCGCCGAACGGCACGCTGGAAAACAGCAGCGTCAGCCGCGGGAAAAAACACATGAACACAATGAACCACAGACCGTGGTGCAGCCAGAAATTGTCCACTAGCGCGCCGCCCCGGACATCATCAGCGGATGACCCGCAATCGGCGGCTCATGAGGTGATGTACTCGCGCAGCGATTTCGCCTCCTGCAGTTTTTCCTGCAGCATGGCCTTGACCAGATCTCCGATGGAGACGATGCCCACGAGTTTGCCTCCGCGCACCACCGGCATGTGGCGGAAGCGCTTGTTGGTCATGATATTGAGCACTTCGTCCACGCTGGCGTCGGGAGTGGCGGTTTCCACGTCGTGTGTCATTAACCAGGAAATCTTCAAATCGCCAAGCTTGTTGCCATGTTCAGCATAGCGCCGCAGGAAGTCACGCTCCGTCAGAATGCCACCGACCTGTCCTTTGGCGTTGGTGATGACCACCGCGCCCACATGCTTGTCGCACATGAGCTTGACGGCTTCCGTAGCGGTCACGTTTTCGTGGGTGACCACCGTCTCCCAACCTTTTGAATCCAGCACATCCGCGAGTCTCATGACCATGCCCTCCCTATGCCTTCAGTAAAGCATAGCGCAATAGGCAGGGAGTGGCGCGGACGGATACTGGACTGAGTCTATACCTGATGATGTGTGCGTCAGCGTTTGGCCGTCGCTGCCAGCAATAGCGCGCGGCGCTCGAGACTGGCCTTCGGCCAATAAACGTTGCGGTCGTAATACTCAGGTACCGTGGGTATCTTTTCCGGAAGCACCACCCACGGTTGCTTCGAGGACGTGAAGATATGGATGTCCGGCGGCAGGCGGTCCGGCTCATCCAGCGTTCCGACCCGCACAAAGCGGATGGCATCGCCGGCGCCGGCGTAATTGCTCCACAGCGCGATATGGCACACCGGGCAGCGGCTGATCTTCTGGCCCTTGCCGCTGTTGGAAGGCGTGTTGACAACTTCCACCTCGCCCTGCAACAAAGTTACACGCTGCGCCTCGATCATGGCGTTGAGGGCAAACGAGGCCCCGGTTTCCCGCTGACACCAACGGCAATGACAGCAATGCACGAACAGCGGTGTGCCGGTCATGCGGTAGCGCACCGCGCGACAGGTGCAGCCGCCTTCGAAGGTAAGATTCTCTGCTACAGCCATTACCCGCTCCTAACCCGACTGTGTTATCTGAAAATGCATCCTGCTCTTCGGCGCCCGCCGATCCTAATGTTCGCTATAGGCACTCTCAAATGTTTCACCCCTCGCGACCCGCGCCAGCAATCTGGCTACAGCGGCACTGCCGCCTCTTGCCAGCATCCATTGGTCCACACGACACCCAGCCTGTGCATAAATGAACGGGTACTCGTCTGCTTCATCAAGCCATTTCGTCATATCCGCAGGTAAGATTCTGGATGGATCAGCCAGACAGCGGTCCACGTTAGCGCGTACCGGCGCGATAAACTCCGGATCATCCGATACCAGCACAGCCACACCCTCTTCATACCAAGCAGGAACGGTGTTCATGATTGAATGATATAGGCCGATGCGCCCTGAAAGCTCGATGAGAGATAGTTCATGCGAGATTTCAATCACATTGATGCCTTTGGGGCCTAGCAGGAGCACAAATGCTCCAACTGAACCGCTGGCGGCATCGCCTCCGCCGATTCTGCCGAGACACTCCTGTGTCGCGCAGATCAGCACCCGCGGGTGATATTCGATGCTGCCGTAGAAACCCAAAATGCGATTGTCTGCGAGTGCCAGCATGCGCTTTGCCAGCGATTGTTGTGCAATGGACATCCCATGCTGCACATAAATGCCGCTTCCAATTCGCTCAAAGCCATAACATTGCGGGCAGACGGCGGCAGCAAGTGGCTTTGCCTTCCAAACGAGTATACCGAAGCATAATATCGACAGGACCAGGATCAGCATCACTGATTTGATTGCCCACCAGACCGCACGCACGCTCGTTGCCTGCATTATCGTTCTTCAAGCTCTGCAAACATAATACCCGCGTTGAATCGGTTAGGCATGCATGCGAGCCGGGCAGTAAATTTGAATAGGTGACGCCAAAACCGCACTCATCGGTACGGCAGCGCTACAATTGCATGTAGATATAACCGCGCTGACCGTAGACCACCATATCGGTCAAAGCCGACAGGGTCACCGTCGCATCCGGGCTCACCACGCTGTCGGGCATTCCATTTTCAGCCAGCCCCTGGCCGCAGATCAGCAATTCAACTCCCGCTTTTTTCAGCGCCTGCACCAGGGCCAGATTCGGATTGTCTCCCTTGAAGTTCTTTCTGTAAAAGTCGTTGCTCACGGCTGCCATTGCCGACTTGCCGTCGAGTAACGCGACGATATGCACGTGCTGGGGCGGAACCTTGGCGTAAGCCATCAGATTGACCAGTCGTGCGAGGCGCTGCAGGCCTTCGAATCGTCCCGCGGGATCCCTGTTGTGACTGACCACATCCACAAATATCTTGTAATTGACGGAAGGATCGGGCCGCACCGGCAGATCGGGGCGCGGATGCACACCGCCGAATCCAGGTATCAGCGGATACACCCACTCAGGCGCTTTCGCAGGTGTGCCCGCCGTCTTCGGTTGGGCCGCCTGCGATGGCGCCGCGATCGCCGTCAGCAAGAGAAACGGCGCGATGCTCATGATGGAACGCCTTGCAAACCGCTGCCCGCGGTTACGGCGGGGCACTTTCAATACGCGGGTCAATGGATTCTCGACGGCTATATCACTCATGACTTGACCTCCCATACAGTGGTTATCCTATTTTCGTCCATTGGTACCGCCGTCGCACACGTCTTTCCGCAACGCGATGCTCGATGCGGAATGCGCGATATTGGCTCGCACCGGTTGCATCTCTGCGAGAAACTGTTCACGCCGCGGAGTCTTACGGTACTGCTAAAATCCCGCCTGTGCAAACGTTGCCTGCTTCTCGCGCATCGTCATCCCTCCATCAAAATAATTGATGTATGCTTTGACTATCTCCCGCCCCTAAAGATGCGGTTAGCTTGAGGGTTTCTTATGAATCGTCCCATTCTCAATATCGCCGATGTACAATTGCAAACAGCCGAACCTAGTCAGGCGCCCAAGGGTAAGACAGCCGGGAATTACGACATCCGCTGGGGTGAGATCGCCAGCCGCATCGGGGCGCACAAACTAGGCTATAACCTCACCGTAGTGGCGCCGGGTAAACGCAACTGCCCGTTCCATAATCACCATGTCGAAGAGGAAATGTTCTTGATTCTCGAGGGCGAGGGTGAATTGCGCTTCGGAGCGAAGCATTACCCCATAAAGCCCGGCGACATCATCGCCTGCCCGACCGGGGGTCCGGAAACCGCTCACCAGATCATCAACACCGGCACGGCCGAGATGCGCTACCTGGCGGTCAGCACCTTGGCAGCGGTGGAAATCTGCGAATACCCGGATTCGGGGAAATTTGGCGTCTACCAGGAACCCCCTCCGGACAAGGATGACAAGACGCAGAGATTCAGATTCTTGTCGCGCCCGGGCGAGTCACTGGATTACTGGGACGGCGAATAGTGCTGAAAAAAATCCTGGTCGCCAACCGCGGCGAAATCGCCTGCCGCGTGATCCACACCTGCAAGCGCCTCGGCATTGCCACGGTGGCGGTGTATTCCGATGCCGACCGTCATGCCCTGCACGTCCAAACGGCAGATGAAGCTGTTTATATCGGTGCAGCCAAAGCCACCGAATCCTATCTCAACATGGATCGCATTCTTGCGGCCGCGAAGCAGGCCGGCGCGGAAGCCATCCATCCCGGCTATGGTTTTCTTTCGGAGAACAGCGAGTTCGCGCGGCGTTGCAAGCAGGCCGGCTTGATCTTCATCGGCCCTTCGCCAGAAAGCATGGATGCCATGGCCTCCAAGAGCGCCGCCAAATCATTGATGGAAAAGGCCGGCGTGCCGGTGACGCTTGGTTATCACGGCGCAGAACAGAGCCTGAAGAAACTGGAAGCGGAAGCAAAGCGCATGGGTTTCCCGCTCATGATCAAAGCCACGGCGGGCGGCGGTGGCAAGGGCATGCGCGTGGTGCGCGCGGTCAAGGAATTTCAGGATGCGCTGGCAGGCGCCAAGCGCGAGGCCAAGAACGCTTTCGGCGATGACCGCGTGCTGCTGGAAAAATATATCCTGCAGCCGCGGCATATCGAATTCCAGGTGTTCGGCGACGCGCACGGCAACGTCGTGCACCTGTTCGAACGCGAATGCTCGCTGCAGCGCCGCTTCCAGAAGGTGGTGGAGGAAACCCCTTCCCCGTTCCTGGACGAGGGCACCCGCAAGCACATGGGCGACGCCGCGGTGGCGGCGGCAAAAGCCGTGAACTACGTCAACGCCGGTACCATCGAGTTCATCATGGGTGCGGATAAGTCCTTTCACTTCATGGAAATGAACACGCGCTTGCAGGTGGAACATCCCATTACCGAGGAAACCACCGGACTGGACTTGGTGGAATGGCAATTACGCGTGGCCGTCGGCGAAAAACTGCCGCTCAGCCAGAATCAAATCAGGCAACGCGGCCACGCCATCGAAGTGCGGTTGTATGCGGAGAATGTGGAGAAAGGATTTCTGCCGGTGACTGGACGCATTGAGGCATTCCATCTGCCGCAGGGCGAAGGTACGCGCGTGGATACCGGCGTGCGCGGCGGTGACGAGATCAGCATCCACTACGACCCCATGATCGCCAAGCTCAGCGTGTCCGGCAAAGACCGTGCCGAAGCCGTGAGGCGTTTGCAACAGGCGCTGGCGGAGACGGCGGTATTCGGCCTCACCACCAATCTGCCGTTGCTGCGTGGCATCGCGAGGCATCCAGATTTCGCCACGGGTCGCTACGACACGGGCTTCATCGAACGTGCGCTCAAGAATATTCTAATAACTCCGAGTTTGCCGGCACTGGCCATCGCGGCGGCGGTGGCGGATGAACTCTCGGCTTTGGATCACGCCACCGCAGGCACTCCCTGGACCGCCGACGGCTGGCGGCTCGATGGCCAACATGGCCTGCACTTCATTGCCAGAGAACCCGATGGCAGCGAACATATGCTGCATGTCACTGGCAACACCCGCGCCTTCACTTTCACTCTGGGCGGCATGACCCACGAAGTGCGCGCCGAGCATCTCGGCGGCAGCGCATGGACAGTCGCCTTGGAAGGCGAAATCCAGGCGGCGGAAGTCTTGCGCCATGGCGCTGATAGGCAGGTTGCGTTTGATACACAATCCTATAACTTCTTGTTTACGAGCCCTTATGCCCCCAAGTCCGCGCGCGTGGCGGACGAAGCCACCCATCCCGTCAGCCCTATGCCGGGACGGGTGGTGGCGGTACACGTCAAGCCCGGTGATAAAGTGGAGCCCGGCCAGGCGCTGCTGGTGCTGGAAGGCATGAAGATGGAATACACCGTCAAGGCCACAGTCGCCGGCGTCATTGCGGAAGTCCTCGGTCAGGAAGGCGAACTGGTGGAGGCAGAAGCGCCACTGGTGGATATTAAACCGGACGAATGAAGAACTTTTAAATGCCGTTTACATTAAAGCTTCTAATTTTCTGGATTTGCGTTGGCGCAATCTTTTTGTACATAAGATTGTATCCACGTTCGTTCACCGCGAAATTTCTACTTTCACGGCAAGGGCCAATACCTAAAGTCAACGAGACTGAACCCGCTTATCTTTTGAGATATGAGTTTTGGGCACTCAGATGGTTCGCGGCACTCGCAATTGTCTGGATAATAGGCGCCTACCTTTTTTCGGCTAAGATGGGAGAGTCCACTATATTAATGGTCATTTTTGCTTTCACTATCCCAATACTGGCCGCCATGGCTTTGTTAGGATCAATTCTCATCTTTTTAAATTCGTTACTTTGCTGGAGAACTCGCATAAAAAAGGTATTTAAAGTACCTCCAGGCGATTTTGTAAAAGAAGAAGATAATGTCGCTGCCTAGTTTCGTAAAAATCGTCGAGGTGGGTCCGCGCGACGGTCTGCAAAACGAAAAAACTATCGTACCGGCAGCAGTGAAGATCGCATTCATCAACCGCCTGTCGCAGACCGGATTGAGGGCTATTGAGGCCACCAGTTTCGTGAGTCCCAAGTGGATTCCGCAGCTGGCGGACGCGGAGGAAGTCTTCCGGAGCATCGAAAAGAAACCCGGCGTGGCCTACCCAGTGCTGGTGCCCAACGAAAAAGGCATGCAGCGGGCACTGGATGCGGGAGCCAAGGAAGCCTCCATCTTCACGGCCGCCTCGGAGACCTTCAACCACAAGAACATCAACTGTTCCATCGCTGAATCCATCGAGCGTTTCAAGCCGGTGATGGTCATGGCCGCCAAACACGGAATCCGCGTGCGTGGTTACATCTCCACCGTGATCGGCTGCCCCTATGAAGGAGCCATCAAACCGGAAGCCGTAGCGCAGGTGGCAAAACAACTCGCTGATCTCGGCTGTTATGAAATCTCTCTGGGCGATACCATCGGCGTGGGCACGCCGATCAAAGCGCAGCGCATGCTGGCGGCGGTCGCCGCGCAGGTGCCGATGCAGAAACTGGCGGCGCATTTCCATGACACCTATGGCCAGGCCCTGGCCAACATTCATGCCTGCCTGGAGTTGGGCGTCGCCGTCGTGGACAGTTCCACCTCCGGTCTCGGCGGCTGTCCCTATGCGAAAGGCGCCACCGGCAATGTGGCTACCGAGGACGTACTGTTCATGCTCACCGGCATGGGCATTGAAACCGGCGTGGGCATGGCTAAACTGCTCGCTGCTGGGCAATTCATCAACCAAGCCCTGGCGCGGCAACCCGAAAGCAAGCTGGGACGCATCCACGCGGATTCCCGCCGCGATGCACGCACACTGGACAGGCACAAATGAACAAGATCCGCGTCGGCATACTGTTTGGCGGCAAATCCGCAGAGCATGAGATCTCATTGCTGTCCGCCAAGAACATCATCGACACGCTCGACAGAAACAATTACGAACCGGTGCTGATCGGCATCGACAAGAGCGGCCGCTGGCTCATGGGCGAACCGTCCCGGTTTCTGCTGAACACCAGCGATCCGAAACTCATCGCCATCAACAAGGCCGACAGCAAATTCGTGGCACTGGTGCCCCAGAGCAAAGGCCGGCTCACTTGCCTGGGCAGTGGCCCTCTGGACAAAGCAGTGGATGTGGTATTTCCCGTCCTGCACGGGCCCTTAGGGGAGGACGGCACCATCCAGGGCCTGCTGAAACTCGCCAACGTGCCGTTCGTGGGCGCCGGCGTGCTGGGTTCCGCCGTCGGCATGGACAAGGATGTGATGAAGCGCCTGCTGCGGGATGCCGGCATACCGGTGCCGAAGTTCATGGTCTTCAGTCATGGCGAAAAACCTGATTTTACCAGTATGGTCCAGACGCTGGGTCTGCCGGTATTCGTAAAACCGGCCAACCTCGGCTCCTCCGTGGGCATCACCAAAACCAAGGACGAGACCAGCTTCCGCAAGGCTGTGCAGGTCGCCTACCGCTACGACACCAAGATCCTCATCGAGGAAGCCATCCTGGGACGCGAAATCGAATGTGCGGTGTTGGGTAACGACCAGCCCAACGCCTCCGTGCCGGGTGAGATCATCCCCAGCCATGAGTTCTACGATTACGAGGCGAAATATGTGGACGAGAACGGCGCGCGCCTGGAAGCGCCGGCCAAGCTCTCGCCGGAGATGGTGAAACGCGTGCAGGACCTGGCTATCCACACCTTCAAGACGCTCAACTGCGAAGGCATGGGACGCGTGGATATGTTTCTGAAAGCGGACGGCACGCTGCTGGTGAACGAACTCAATACCATTCCCGGCTTCACCAAGATCAGCATGTATCCGCGGCTCTGGGCTTTATCCGGCGTCAGTTACACGCAACTCATCGACAAACTCATAGAACTTGCCATGCAGCGCTTCCAGCGCGAACAGGATTTGAAGACATCGTACGAATTATAATCAATCCCCCTGCTGCATCGATGTGCGAATGCGGGGATGAAGATGCGTATAATTCTCTGAATCATCCGCTGTATGCATGGGAATCGAATGACCAAACTTGTATTGCTGCGCCACGGCCTGAGCCAATGGAACAAGGAAAACCGTTTCACCGGCTGGACCGACGTGGACCTGGCCCCGGAAGGCGTGAGCGAAGCCCATGAAGCCGCGCGCCTGTTAAAGATTGCGGGGTTTGTGTTCGATACCGCCTATACCTCAGTATTGAAGCGCGCCATCCGCACCCAGTGGCTCGTGCTGGACGACATGGATCTCATGTGGATACCGTCACACAACCACTGGCGGCTGAACGAGCGCCATTACGGTGCATTGCAGGGACTGAACAAGGCGGAGACCGCGCAGAAGTTCGGCGAGGAACAGGTGAAAATCTGGCGACGCAGTTATGATATCGCGCCGCCGCCGCTGACGAAGAAGGACCCGCGCTACCCAAGACATGATCCACGCTACGCGAACCTGAAAATAAAAGAACTGCCCGCCACCGAAAGTCTTAAGGATACCGTGGCACGCTTCCTGCCTTATTACAAAACCAAAATACTGCCAGCCATGAAGTGTGGCGAGCGCATCATCATCGTGGCCCACGGCAATTCGCTCCGGGCATTGGTGAAACACCTGGACAGGTTGAGCGACAAAGATATCGTACACCTCAATATTCCCACGGGTATTCCGCTGGTGTACGAGTTCGACCGGGACTTCAAACCGACACGCCATTACTACCTTGGGGACGTCACCAAGGCAGAGGCCGCGGCCAAGGCAGTAGCTAACCAGGGAAGACCGGAATGATTTTGTAATAGCGACGGTACCCGTCGCGATTATCGCGGCGCGGACCAATGATCCGCCGGCCGCTCTCACATGACTGACATTCACATTTCTGATACCGACAGAGGAATAAATGAATGAAATTTGAAAAGATCAACGCCATTGTCTCAGGCGGGGTTTCCGGTCTCGGCCTGGCCACCTGTGAACGCATCGTCAAGGCCGGCGGCAAGGTCGCCATGTTGGACGTGAGCGAACAACACGGCGCCGAAGCCACGAAGAAACTCGGCGCCAACGCGCTGTTCATCAAGACCGATGTGTCATCCGAGAAAGACGTGAACGCGGCGGTGGAAAAAGCCAAGTCGGCCTTCGACAGCTTGCAGCTCGCTGTTAATTGCGCCGGCATTCTGGGCGCCGGCCGCACGCTGGGCCGCGAAGGCCCCATGGCCACGGATTTCTTCGCCAAGGTCATCCAGGTAAACCTCATCGGCAGCTTCAATCTCATCAAGGCCGCGGCCAATGTCATGCAACACAACGCGCCCAACGCCGAAGGCGAACGTGGCGTGATCGTGAATACCGCTTCGGTGGCCGCTTTCGAGGGCCAGATCGGCCAAGCTGCCTACTCCGCTTCCAAGGGCGGCGTGGTCGGCATGACATTGCCCATCGCCCGCGAGTTTGCGCGCTTCGGCATTCGCGTCATGACCATCGCCCCCGGCATTTTCTGGACGCCGATGATGGCCGGCATGTCTGAAGAGGTGCAGAAATCCCTCGGCGCCCAGGTGCCCTTCCCTTCGCGTCTCGGCAAGCCGGAGGAATATGCGCAACTGGTGCAGCAGATCTGCGAAAGTGTGATGCTGAATGGCACCACCATCCGCCTGGACGGCGCAATAAGGATGCAACCGAAATAGGAAGTGAGGCGTGAGGGGTAAGGAGTGAGGCGTTAAAATGGAAATCAGCCGACAGCCCCCCAAAAATGGTCAGGCCGCTGTGGTGATCCGTCAACCAAATCCCCTCGCCCCCTTCGGGGGAGAGGCCGGGTGAGGGGGCTAGGCTCCGTGGAAATCCAGCGCGAAATCATGAGTTACAACGTGGTGGTGGTGGGCGCCGGACCCGCCGGCCTTGCTGCTGCCATCCGTCTCAAGCAACTGAAGCCAGATATGCGCGTATGTTTGCTGGAAAAGGGTTCACAGGTGGGTGCGCACATTCTCTCGGGCTGCGTCATGGAGCCCACTGCGCTGGATGAACTTCTGCCTGAATGGCGCAAAACGCCACCGGCCATCTGCGTGCCGGCGGCAAAAGACGAGTTCGTGCTGCTCACGAAAACCCGGCGCATCAAACTGCCCACGCCGCCGCAGATGCACAATCACGGCAATTTCATTATTTCGCTTGGCAGCCTGTGCGCCTGGCTGGCGCAGCAGGCTGAAGCGCTGGGTGTGGAGATATTCCCCGGATTCCCGGCGGCCGCGCCGCTCATCGAAAACGGCAAGGTCATCGGCGTGCGCTGCGGTGATATGGGCCTCAACAAGGGCGGCACGCCCGGCCCGAATTTCGCCGCGGGCGTGGATATTCATGCCGGCGTTACGGTGCTAGCGGAAGGCTGCCGCGGCAGCGTGAGCAAGCAACTTATAAAGCAATTCAAACTGGATGCGGATTGTTCGCCGCAAACCTACGGTATCGGCTTCAAGGAACTGTGGCAATTGCCAGCAGGCCGTGTCAAACCAGGGTTCATCCAACATAGCATTGGCTGGCCGCTGGATTCCAGAACTTATGGCGGCAGCTTCCTCTATCACCTGGATCAAGATCGGGTGTATGTGGGATTCGTCGCGGGACTCGATTACCAAGACCCGAACTTCAAGCCCTTTGAAGCTTTCCAGCAATTCAAGAACCATCCCAGCGTGAAACCGCTGCTGGAAGGCGGCGAGATCGTATCCGCGGGTACGCGCGCGCTGATTGAAGGTGGTTTGCAATCCCTGCCGAAGCTGGAGATGGCCGGTGGGCTGCTGGTAGGCGACGCCGCCGGCACGCTCAACGTGCCCAAGATCAAGGGCGTGCACGTGGCGTTGCGCTCAGGCATGCTGGCGGCGGAACACCTCGCTGAACACAACAGCAGTGAAGGTTTTGATGCACGCTGGCGGAGTTCGGCTTCCGCAAAGGAACTCCACAAGGTTCGCAACATCCGCCCCGGTTTCCATAAAGGGCTATGGTTCGGCCTCCTGAATGGCGCACTGGAAACCATTACCTTCGGCAAGCTGCCCTGGACGCTAAAAAATAATGCTGATTGGAAAAGCCTGGACAAACTCGGCGCGTATTTGCGCGCGCCGGAAGATTACGCGACGCGCACGCTGCCACCCAAGGATCGGCTTTCCTCGGTGTTTTTCGCCGCCACCAGTCACGACGAGCACCAGCCGGCGCACCTCAAAGTGCCCGATACCAATATATGCGTGGGTCGCTGCGTCACGGAATATGACAATCCCTGCACCCGCTTCTGCCCGGCGCAGGTTTACGAAATGGTCGAGGAAAACGGCACCAAGCGCCTGCAGATCAACGCCGCCAACTGCGTGCACTGCAAGACCTGCGACATCAAAGATCCCTACGAAAATATCCTCTGGACCACGCCGGAAGGCGGCTCCGGACCGAACTACCAGAACCTTTAACACATGATTATCAGCATTCATCATGCCCAGATCACGATTCCCAAAGGAAAGGAGCCGGAAGCGCGTAATTTTTACTGCGGTGTTTTGGGATTGAAAGAAATCCCGAAACCGCAGTCCCTTCAAGGGCGCGGTGGATTCTGGTTGCGGGTCGGAGATAGACAAGTGCATATCGGCGTCGAAGATGGAATTGAACGAAGTTTGACAAAAGCGCACGTTGCGTACGGAGTCAGCGATTTAGAGTGCTGGCGCAAGACGATCACTTCCCGAGGTATCGAGATATTTTCCGGTGAGCCGATACCTGGCTACGACCGTTTTGAATTCCGGGATCCTTTCGGAAACAGAGTTGAAATGATTCAAAAAACTGTGGAACAGCCTCGGTAATCATTTGGAGTTTGCTGGCAATTACCGAACCGTAAATTCTTGACTCTGGATACCCGTAGCGCGAGCCGAGCACTGGACTGAGCAAGGTTAGCCCACGGGGGCGAAGCCAAGGATGGCGAGCTCGCGCGACCGGCACAAGGATGTGCCGTGAGCGCGACTCCGCAGCGAAGGAAGCGCGCAGGGTAGGCGCCGCTTCGGCGGCCCGCGCTCCGGGGGAATGGTTTTGGTGACTTTTGCCGGAACAAAAGTCACCTGTCGCGCGGGGGCGGAACCCCGCATTCAAAAACCGTGACGCAGTCACGCAATAATGGATTTTAGAAAATGAAAATACTGGTCGGCATCAAGCGCGTCATTGATTTCTCGGTGCGTGTACAGGTCAAGAAGGACGGCAGCGGCGTCAACACTGACGGCGTGAAGCTGTCCATCAATCCCTTCGACGAGATTGCGCTGGAAGAAGCCCTGCGCATCCGCGAGCGCGGCACGCCGGCGGAAGTGGTAGCGGTAAGTATCGGACCGGCGGACTGCCAGCAGCAGTTGCGCACCACGCTCGCCATGGGCGCGGACCGGGCGATCCTGGTGGAGAGCACTGATGCCATCCAGCCGCTCATGGCCGCGCGCATATTCCACGAACTGGTGAAGCGTGAAAACGCCGATCTGGTGATTCTCGGTAAACAGGCCATTGACGACGACTTCAACCAAACCGGCCAGATGTTGGCGGCTCTCTGGGACCGTCCCCAGGCTACCTTTGCTTCCAAGGTGGAACTCAAGGACAAAGCGCTCGCGGTCACGCGCGAAGTGGACGCCGGGCTTGAAACTATCGAGGTGGACCTGCCGGCCGTGGTCACCACGGACCTGCGGCTCAACACACCGCGCTTTGTGAAGATGCCGGACATCATGAAGGCCAGGAGCAAACCCTTGCAGAGCTTGAGACTGGCGGACCTGGGCGTAACAGAAGCACCCAAGTTGGAAACCACAAGTTACGCGCCGCCGCCCCAGCGGATGGGCGGCAAGAAGGTGGCGGACGTTCCCGCCCTCGTTGCGGCCCTGAAGGAAAGGGGGGTGCTGTGATGAGCAAGATTCTGGTCATCGCCGAGCACGACGGCGCAAAACTGAATGCCTCCACCGCCCGGGCGGTGAGCTGTGCGCTGGCCATCGGCGGCGAGATTGACGTGGCGGTGTTCGCTACCGATGCGGCCACCGTCGCAGCTGCCGCCGCGAAACTCAAGGGCGTGAGGCGCGTGCTTAAAGTGGAACGTACCGAGAACGCCCATCAACTTGCGGCTGTGCTGGCACCGCAGATCGCAAAACTGGCCAAAGACTACACCCACGTACTCGCGCCCTCCACCACCTTCGGCAAGGACCTGCTGCCGCGGGCAGCGGCGCTCTTGGGCGTGCAGCAGGTGAGCGACGTGATGAAGGTGATTGATCCTGCGACGTTCGAGCGACCCATGTACGCCGGCAACGCCATCGTCACCGTGCAGGTGCCCGCCTCGCCCTGTATCCTCGCCACGGTGCGCACTGCTTCCTGGCAGGCCTGCGCCGGGGATGGCAATGCAGAAATAATCGCCGTCAAAACCGCTACAGCGGTTCCTTCACACACGCGCTTCGTGGAACTCAAGGCCGAGAAAAGCGACCGGCCCGATCTGCAATCCGCCGCGCGCGTCGTATCCGGCGGCCGCGGCGTCGGCAGCAAGGAAAATTTCGCCATCATCTACAAGTTCGCCGACAAGCTAGGGGCCGCCGTGGGCGCCTCACGGGCCGCGGTGGACGCGGGCTTTGTGCCCAATGACCTGCAGGTGGGCCAGACCGGCAAGATCATCGCCCCGGATTTATATGTGGCGGTGGGCATCTCCGGCGCCATCCAGCACCTCACCGGCATCAAGGATGCGCGCACCATCGTGGCCATCAACAAGGATCCGGACGCGCCGATCTTCCAGATCGCCGACATCGGGTTGGTGGGGGATCTGTTTCAGATATTGCCGGAGTTGGAGCAAGAGCTGGATAAACTCTAATAAGACGGCGGCTACGCCGCTGCTTTAACTAGAGCGGGGTTCCGCCCCCGTAGCGCAGGTTACTTTCTTTGCTCGTGCAAAAAAAGTAGCCAAAGAAACACGCCCCGGGGATTCCGCGCCCACCTGAAATCGAATCCGGGAGAATTCGGTTTCAGGCGCGTGCCCTCGCTGCTCGCGTCCTCGGGGCCGCGCTCACGGCACTTTCCGCTGCGCATCCTGCTCTGCGGGAAAACCCAGGGTGCACATCCTGTGCGCCCGCTCGAAGCGACGCTTCTCGCCCCTGTGCCGGTCGCGCGGACTCGCCATCCCTGGCTTCGTCCTGCCTGCGGCAGGCTTTTCCCTGCGGGCACTGCGCTGCTTGGCGGAATCCACAGGGTTTGAAGAACAAGGAATGCTGGATATCGCGCGGTCTCGAAACTGTACAGCATGCCCTTAGAGAGCGACACTTTTCAGTATCGCGAAGTCGCAGAGTCAGCCCCGCACCAAACCTATGTAATTGTTATGGCTGAAAAGCCGCCACAGGAAGAAAACTTGTGCGGCGTGAAGCACCTGGTTTAGCCAGATGAGCTAGACGACGCTCTTGAATGTTTCTTTTGGCTACTTTTGTTTGCGTCAAAGAAAAGTAACCTGCGCTACGGGAGCGGAACCCCGCGCTCTAAATTAATCGCTTTACAACCGGATTAAATTCTTACTTCTGCGCCAACCGTTCGATCCACCGGTACAGCATGAAGGTCACCGCCACGAACGCGATGCCGCCGATCCAGATGGAGGCGGTTTCGAAACCCGGCCCGACCAGTGCCAGCGGCGAGGCATTGCCGGAGAATGCCACCACCGCCGCGATCACCACGCCCAGCAGGCTTTCGCCCACGATCAGGCCGGAGGCCAGCAGCACGCCGAGTTGTTTGGCGGCTTCCGGTTTCGGCGTGCGGTCGGCGCGGCGGTTGAACCACCAGCCGACGATGGCGCCCACCACCACCATCAGCGTGGTGGAAGTCGGCAGGTAAATCCCCAAGCCGATCGCGAGCGGCGGCAATCGCGACGACTTCGTTGTGCGTTTCAGGATGGCATCGAATACGATGCTGGCGACGCCGATCACCCCACCCATGCCGATCAGCCACCAGTCTATATTGTTCTGGATGACGCCTTGCGCCAGCGCCGAGATCAGGCCGGCCTGTGGTGCCGGCAGCGCACGCGCCGGGTTGACACCGGGCGCACCCACGAATCCGTAGGCATGATTGAGCAGATCCAACACCGGCGGGATGATGAGCGCGCCCGCGATCACACCGATCACCAGCGCCCACTGCTGCTTCGAGGGCGTGGCGTCCACCAGTTGGCCGGTTTTCAAATCCTGCAGGTTGTTGTTGGCGATGGAGGCCACCGCGAACACGATCGAGGTCACGAACAGTGCGAACGCCACCAGCGCCTTACCGGTATCGGCGGGCATTAGCGATTTCACGCCCAATACCAGCAGCAGCGCGGCGATCACCACCACCAGAATGCCGATACCCGATAACGGACTGTTGGAGGAACCGATGAGGCCGGCCATGTAGCCGCAGACCGTCGACACCAGAAATCCCATGATGACCACGAACACCACGCCGCCGAGTGTCAGCAGCAGGGCATGGGAACCCAAGCCGCTGATGACGCTGAAGTGCCACAGCAGCCACGCGACTGGAATCAGGCACACGAGCGAAACCAGGCCCACCATGCCGATGGGGATGTCATGCTCGGTGCGCGGCAAGCTGTGCGCCTGTCCGGCCTTGCGCACCCGCGAAGCGGCCATGGCGCTGGAGAGCCCGCCGATGACGGGCTTGACCAGCGTGCCCAGGGTCCAGATGGCGGCCACACCGATGGCACCGGCACCGACGAAGCGCACGTAATGACTCCATGCGCCCTGGGCCACATCCGCGGCCGCGCCCGCGGCCGGATGCAGCAATGTAAAATGCGGCACCGCCCAGCCCCAGCCGATGAGCGCACCCACCAGCATGGCAATACCCACCGAAAGCCCGACCAGGTGGCCGATGGCAAACAACGCGAACGACAGGCTGAAGTCGAAGCCGCTGGCCGCACCCTTGTTGCCGAAGTGGAAATACTGCGCCACGTCGCTGGCGAAGATCTTGGTCTGCACGATCACATAGAACACCGCGGAAACGATCGAGCCCATCACCACGGCCTTCAATCCGGTGCCGCCCGCTTCGACGGAATCAGCAGCCTCCGCCGAGGCCGGGTTTGAACCGACTTTTAGGACTTCGGCGCAAGCCACGCCTTCGGGATACGGGAGATCGGAATCGGTGACCAGCGCACGCCGCAGGGGAATGGTATACATGACCCCGAGGATGCCGCCGGCGGCGCAGATGCCGAACGACATCCAGAACGGAAATCCGGTCCACCAGCCGACGATGATCAGGCCCGGCAGCACGAAGATGATCGAGGACAGGGTGCCGGCCGCCGAGGCCACCGTCTGCACGATGTTGTTCTCCTGCATGGTCGCCCCGGGGAAGCCGCGCAGGATCGCCATCGAGATCACCGCGGCCGGAATCGAGGTGGAGAAGGTCAGGCCGGCCTTGAGGCCGAAATAGACATTCGCCGCCGTGAAGATCACGGTGATGATGACGCCGATGAGCAGTCCACGGATGGTAAATTCACTGAGCGAAATGCCGCTGGTGGGCGCTGGTGTATTCACGTGGGTTCTCCCGATTACCTGAACACGCTGTTGCCGTCCGCCGGACGGACCCCATCCCATCATTATTGATTAGCGGGGGGATGGCGCGGGCACGATAACCCATCTTTCTGCGGCTGTCTCGCCCCGTCGGGTAAAGGCTGCCCTGCTGATACCATACCTGGGGATCCAGGCGGATCAACTTTGCGCCAGCGAGCGCGCGGCGGCTTGCAGCCCGGCCGGCAGCGGCCGTGAAACGTCGGTAAATTGAACGCGGCCGCAGGCCCCAGGAAACCTGAGATAATTTATTTTCGGCCCACGTGACCCGGAACCGCTCCATGACCCAGCCGCTCTGGACTCCAAGTAAGCAAGTCATCGAACACGCCAACTTGATGCGCTTTCTGGAGCAGGTGCGTCGCCAGTACGGGCCGGGCGTGAAAAATTACCCGGAGCTGTACCGCTGGTCGGTCGAGCATCCACAGCGCTTCTGGCCGCAAGTGTGGACCTTCTGCGGCATCCAGGCTTCGCAACCCTGGGAGCAGGTGCTGGTGGATGGCCACAAAATGCCGGGCGCCAAATGGTTCGAGGGCGCGCGGCTGAATTTCGCCGAAAACTTGCTGCATTACCGCGACGAGCATGCGGCGCTCGTATTCCGCAGTGAGCATGATCGCCACCGGGTCACGCTGAGTTACCGGGAGCTTTATCAGCGGGTCGCGGCCTTGGCCGATGCGCTGAAGAAATCCGGCGTACAGTGCGGCGACCGGGTGGCGGGCTTCATGCCGAACCGCCCGGAAACCGTCATTGCGATGCTGGCGGCCGCCAGTCTCGGCGCCATCTGGTCCTCATGTTCACCGGATTTCGGAATCAACGGCGTGCTGGACCGCTTCGGCCAGATCGAACCCAAGGTGCTGTTCACCTGCGACGGCTATTTCTATGCCGGTAAAACTGTGGATTCCCTGGAACGCATCCGCGGCGTGCTGGAGAAACTGCCGTCGGTGCAGCGCGTGGTGGTAGTCCCGTATACAGAAACCCGGCCTGATATCTCTGCATTACCCCGTGCGACATATTGGGCTGATTACCTGACGGGCGCGACAGAAATTGAATTCGCCCAACTGCCTTTCGATCACCCGGTGTACATCATGTACAGCTCCGGCACCACCGGCGTGCCCAAGTGCATCGTGCACGGAGCCGGCGGCACGTTAATCCAGCACCTCAAGGAATTGGTGCTGCACACGGACCTGAAACGTGAAGATACGATTTTCTACTTCACTACCTGCGGCTGGATGATGTGGAACTGGCTGGTATCGAGCCTGGCCGTGGGCGCCACGCTGCTGCTATACGACGGCTCCCCATTCCATCCTAGCCACGACATCCTGTGGCGCATCGCCGATGAGGAAGATCTGAGCATCTTCGGCACCAGCGCCAAGTATTTGTCGGCCGCGGAGAAGTTCGGCGTCAAACCGCGCGTAAAACACGCGCTCAAAAAACTGCGCATCATCACTTCCACTGGCTCGCCGTTGCTGCCGGAAAATTCCGAGTATGTCTACCGGGAGATCAAAGCCGATGTATGCCTGTCCTCCATCTCCGGCGGCACCGACATCATTTCCTGTTTCGCACTGGGGAATCCGCTGCTGCCGGTGTATCCCGGTGAACTGCAATGCCGCGGCCTGGGCATGGCGGTGGAAATCTGGGGCGAAGACGGCAAGCCTGTGCGCGGCCGGCCCGGCGAGCTGGTATGTGTGAAGCCGTTCCCCTCCATGCCGGTACAGTTCTGGAACGATCCGGACGGCCGCAAATACCATGACGCTTATTTCGATTATTTCCCCGACGTCTGGCGCCACGGCGACTGGGCCGGGCTCACGGAACACGATGGTCTCATCATCTACGGCCGCTCGGATGCCACCCTCAATCCCGGCGGTGTGCGCATCGGCACCGCGGAAATCTACCGGCAGGTGGAAAAACTTCCGGAAATCGTGGAAAGTCTTGCCGTGGACCAGGACTGGCGAGGCGACGTGCGCGTGATCCTGTTCGTGCGCCTACGGGAAAATGTGCAGCTCGATGAAACTTTGAAAAAGAAAATCAGGAAAACCATCCGCGACAACACCACGCCGCGACACGTGCCGGCCAAGATCATCGCCATCCCGGATATCCCGCGCACCATCAGCGGCAAGATCACCGAACTCGCGGTGCGCAACGTAATCCATGGCCGGCCGGTTAAAAACACTGAGGCCCTCGCCAACCCACAGGCGTTGGAGCATTACCAAAACCTCTCCGAGCTGCAAGCTGATTAAAAACAAATAAACATGCCCAACAGCATAAGCGTGCAGGTTCCCCCCCCATTTTTGTGGGAGCGGTCATCCGATGTACAGGGATGTACACGTACTGCGCGACCCTTGGAAGTCCTCGAAGGGGGAATAGGTATGGATGCCGTAAGTAGCCCGGCTGCGATTATCGCGACCGGTACCGTCGCTCCCACAAAGAATTACTTTTAGCATACAAACGGCATGAATGATTTTTCCGCGCCGCTGACACCACGGCAACGCTACGAAGCGGACCTGGCGAAACCGGGTTTCGTGAAGGATGCCGCCCAGGCGAAAGCCATGGCGGCGCTGGATGTGCTTTATCACTTTTTGATCAAACGCCCGCCGCTGCCCGGATGGCGGCGCTTGCTGGGGCACAGCCAAGCGCCGCTCAAGGGCCTGTATCTGTGGGGTTCCGTGGGCCGTGGCAAAACCTGGCTCATGGACAGTTTTTACGAGTGCTTGCCATTTCCGGAAAAATCCCGGCTGCACTTTCATCGTTTCATGCAGATGGTGCATACCCAACTCAAGAACCTGCCCGAGCAACAAGACCCGCTCAAGAGCGTCGCGCGCCATTTCACCGAACAGGCACGTGTGCTGTGCTTCGATGAGTTCTTCGTCTCCGACATCGCGGACGCCATGCTGCTGGGCCGGCTGTTTGAATGCCTGTTTGCGGATGGGGTGACGCTGGTTGCGACCTCCAATGTTCCACCGGACAAGCTGTATAAAGATGGCTTGCAACGGGAGCGCTTCCTGCCCGCGATAAAATCCTTGAAACTGCATACCCACGTATTGAATGTGGACGGCGGCACCGATTACCGCCTGCGGCACCTGGAAAAAACCCGGCTGTTCTACACCCCTTCCGGTGCGGAAGCGGACGCGCATCTGGCGGCCTTCTTCGGGCATATCTCGGGCGGTGTCCATGGCAGCGATGCGGCCTTACTCATCAACGATCGCGAAATCCCCGTCAAACAGCACGCCGACGGCGTGGCCTGGTTCCGTTTCCAGGATATTTGCGGGGGACCGCGCAGCCCATTGGATTACATCGAGATCGCCCGCAGCTATCACACGGTGCTGATCTCGGACATCCCGCAATTGAGCGCCGATCTGGAAGATGAGGCGCGGCGCTTCGTGGCGCTGGTGGATGAGTTCTATGACCGGCGCGTCAAGCTCGCGATCTCGGCGATGGTACCGCCAGACCGGCTGTATGCCGGCAAACGTCTGAGGTTTGAGTTTCAGCGCGCCACCAGCCGCCTGCAGGAAATGCAGAGCCGGGAATATCTTTCCGAGCCGCATCTCCCGTAAAATCCCTGCATTCGACGTTACGAGGTAACCCATGTCTTCACCCATGCCCTTTGACGAGGCGGCTTTTGCCGAATGGCACAAAGCCCAGCAGCAGCAGGTGGCCGATTACCTGCGCAAGCTCCAGGTATTCGATACCGATATCACCGGCGAATGGCTATGGATGGTGCCGCACCGCGCCATGCTCGGGCGCGTATGGCCCAAACATGGCGTCCGCCCCAAGCTCTGGGTCATCACCGGCGTGGTGCCCACGGATCACGCGGAAGCGGGTGCTGCCCGCACCTGCCGGGACGCCGCCCGTTATTTCGCTCTCAAGTGGCAGATGGAAGCCGCGCGGCTTGAAAAAGGCAATGGCACCGCCCCCGTTGCGCACGAAGGCCATATCGATTGGCAAGACGTGAGCGGTAACATCGCCGGCCGCGCCGAATGGATTTATACCCTGGCCAGCGACAACCGTCGCTGGAACGCGGATGGCACCCCACTAGCGCGTATTGATCACGAGGCGGCGCAGGCGTGAGGCGTGAGGCGTGAGGCGTGAGGCGTGCAAACGTATGACAGCGCTTTATTCCGCGTCAAGATACTTTGATATTCTTTTGTTAATTCCTCACTCCTAAGCCCTCACATCTCACTGCTAACTAGCGTCCGCTTGCTTCTCCGGCGCTGCGTCGGTAAACGCTTTCAGCGTCAGACAATAATCGTGGATGCGCCTGATGGCCGGAAACGGGGCAAGATCAATCTCAAAACGTCTGGCATTGAACACCTGCGGCACGAGACAGATGTCCGCGAGAGTCGGCTGACCGCCGTGGCAGCATTTGCCGGTGGCCGAATGCCCTGCTAACAGTTTCTCCACTGCTGAGAAACCGTCCTTAACCCACTTCTGGATCCAGCGTTTGCGTGCAGCTTCATCGGCTCCGAATTCCTTCTCCAGATACTGGATAACCCGTTGATTGTTGACGGGGTGGATGTCACAGGCAATCACTTGTGCCAGCGCGCGCACGCGCGCACGGCCCAGAGCATCCCTGGGCAACAGCGGCGGCTGCGGATGGGTTTCTTCCAGATATTCGATGATGGCGAGGGATTGGGTCAGCACCTGGCCATGGTCCACCAGCGCCGGCACCAGCCCCTGCGGATTAATTGCCTTGTATTCCGGCGTGTGCTGCTGGCCGCCGTCCTTCACCAGATGCACGTAACGGTAATCCGCTTTCAATCCCTTGAGGTTGAGCGCGATGCGTACACGATATGCGGCGGAGGAACGAAAATAGGTATAAAGCTCCATGAATGTTTCCTGTAGATTAGCGGTGAACGAAGCGAACCCCAACGAAAATGAGATGTTGGGATTCGGGAGACCTCATCCCAATCTACATTATTGGCATTTCTCGACCGTCTGTTCGATGGCGCCAAAAATCGTGGCTCCGCCCTTGTCGAACATCTCGATGCGGACCGTGTCGCCGAACTTCAAGAATGGTGTTTTCGGCTTGCCTTCCTTGATGATTTCCAGCACGCGCTTCTCGGCCAGACAGGAGGATCCTTTGGATTCATCCTGGTTGGCGACCGTGCCGGAACCGACGATGCTGCCCGCCGCCAGTGGCCGGGTTTTGGCGGCGTGGGCAATAAGCTGTGGGAAACTGAACTGCATGTCCACCCCCGCGTTGGGTTCGCCGAAAAGCTTGCCGTTCAAATGAGTAAAAAGCGGCAGATGAACCTTGCCATCCCGCCAGGCGTCACCCAGCTCGTCGGGCGTGACGGCAACCGGTGACAGGGCTGAACGCGGCTTGCCTTGCAAGAAGCCGAAACCCTTGGCCAGCTCGTCGGGAATGAGGTTGCGCAAGGAGACATCGTTGATGAGCAGCACCAATTTGATGTGCTTCGCCGCTTCCGCCGCTGTTACCCCCATGGGCACATCGTCCACCACCACGCCCACCTCCGATTCGAAATCAATGCCCCAGGCCTCGTCGGCCATGCGGATGGGCTCGGTGGGCGCCAGGAACCCGTCACTCACCGCCTGATACATCAGCGGATCGGTCTTGAAGCTCGCCGGCATCTCCGCGCCGCGCGCCTTGCGCACCCGTTCGACATGCTCGAGATAGGCGCTGCCGTCCACGAACTGTGGCGCGCGCGGCAACACGGCTGCCAGATCCTTCAGGCTCAGCATGAAAGCGCCTTTGGCTTTACCGGCATTCAATGATTCAGACACCGCTTTAAGTTTGGATTTAACGACGGACCAATTCTCCAGAGCTTGCAGCAAGCTCGTGGTAATCCATGGAACTTCAACAGCGCGTTCCCGTTTGTGATCAACGACGACCAGCGTGCCGTTGCGACCGTTTAATTTGAGGCTCGCGAGCTTCACTTAACACTCCAATGAACTAAATTTCAATCCACACAAATGGCACCCAAACCACCACCATACTGGAGCCAAACCCTATTAACCTTTTTGAACTTAAAAGTTACATCTCCACAACCCTGAAAACCGTCTTCCTTAAAGGAAGCATCATTGATTCTTTTGTTACGAATATAAACTAGATATTCATTGCTGCTTTTTTTTAAACCAAGTAACCACGTTTTCGTGATCAAAATATTCAGATCTAAATTGGCTGCTAGCTGCCGAAACAATTACCTGCGCCTCACTTGGTGATTGCGGTAATCGCACCCACTCGTCTGGTTTTTTTATAAGAGGGAATGATGATGGAGTACAGGCAATCAAAGAAAAAACAAATAAAAGAAGTAATCCGTCTACTAAAAAATTGTTGCGAACGTTCATTGATATACTACAAGAAGAATTATTACTTATGCTTAGGATCGAAGTGTTTCTTGATTCCCTGCCAGCACTGCCAGTAATCGGACTGCAACTCTTTTGCTTCCATGGCCTGTTTAGTCGGCCGGATTACCGCACGGGTCTCGAACATGAAAGCCATGGTGTCGGCGACGTGCTGGGGTTTGGAAGTGTCAGTTGCCACGGCTTTCTCGTAGCTGGCGGCATCCGGTCCATGTCCACTCATGCAGTTGTGCAATGAAGCACCGCCCGGCACGAAGCCGCCAGATTTGCCGCCCTGCTTGGCGTCGTACACGCCGGTGATGAGCCCCATGAATTCGGAAGCCACGTTGCGGTGGAACCAGGGTGGACGGAAAGTATGCTCCGCCACCAGCCAGCGGGGTGGAAATATCACAAAATCCATGTTGGCGGTGCCGGGCGTGTCGCTCGGCGAAGTCAGCACCGTGAAGATGGAAGGATCCGGGTGATCGTAGCTGATGGAACCAAGGGTATTGAAGCGCGTGAGATCGTATTTATAGGGCGCATGATTGCCGTGCCAGGCCACCACGTCCAGCGGTGAATGATCAATCTCAGCTGACCACAGGCGGCCCTGGAATTTTGCAATCAATTCAAATTGGCCTTCGATATCTTCGTAGGCGGCAACAGGATAGAGGAAGTCCCGCGCGTTGGCGAGACTGTTGGAACCGATGGGTCCCAGTTCCGGGAGGCGCAGTGGCGCGCCGAAGTTCTCGGCGACGTAACCACACGCCGATTCATCAGGTAATGCGACGCGAAAACGTACGCCACGAGGAATGACAGCAATCTCCAGCGGTGCAATCTGCAGCACACCCAGTTCCGTGGCAATAAGCAAACGGCCCCGCTGCGGTACGATCAGCAATTCACCGTCGGCATTGTAAAAAAACCGTTTCTCCATGGAATGGTTGGCGGCATAGATGTGGATGCCGATGCCAGTCTGCAGCGCGGCGCTGCCGTTTCCCGCGAGCGTGAACAAGCCATCCACGAAGTCCGTGGATTTGGACGGCAATGGAAACGGATTCCAGCGTAACTGGTTGGGCGTGGCCGGCTGTTCGTCAAAGCGGTTGTGGAAGGCACCATCCTTGAGCAAGGCAAACGGTTCGTGCATTGCGGCGGGGCGCAGGCGGTACAGCCAACTGCGGCGGTTGGCATTCCGCGGCGCAGTAAATGCCGTGCCCGAGAGCTGCTCGGCGTACAGGCCATGGGGCGCCTGCTGCGGCGAATTCTGGCCAAGCGGCAGCGCCCCCGGCAATGCTTCGCTGGCATGCTCGTTGCCGAAGCCGGTCTGATAATCCGGCGCCGGTACAGCCTCCAGCGGCATGCGGGGTGCAAGCGTATTCGGTTCCCGGTTCATTCCCCGCTCCTATCGTTGTGGCCGCGTGTGCTGCACAGTCTCTGCATTTTCCACTCACGCACGCGGTTCAGGTGCCTGCCGTGCGGCCCGCCGATTTACAAATTTCGTGAACACATAGGTGCACAACCACGGCGCGAACGGGAAAACCACGAACAACTCAAAGTCCCCTACCGGGCTGTGCAGATCGCGCCGCATCATGGCGTCCCAGGCGGTAGCCGCCCGTCCACCGGTAAGAGAGAGGTACAGATCGGAGCGCTGCAGAATGGCGAAGACCAGCAAGACTGCGGCCATGGACAACGCGCACCAGAACATCCGCGGGTGGCACAACCGCGTCAGCACGACGGCGGCCAATGTCCCCGAGACCAGCAGCAGCAACAGCCATCCGCCGAAATCCCACAGCGCGTGCGTCATTTGCGGATGATCCGGCCACACGATACCGATGGCGATGCCGAACCGGGTGATTTCCGGCGCCACATTGTTGAGCAGCGCCACCGCCACACCATAAACCATGAGCGTCAACAGCGTGCCGCCGGTGACTCTGGCTACCGTATACAAGATACTCTGCATGCTGGGGGCCTCGGGCATGGGGCATTACAATACGCCGCGTTTCATCTGATCCCGCTCGATGGCCAGGAACAGTGCGCGGAAGTTGCCTTCGCCGAAGCCTTCGTTGCCCTTGCGCTGGATGACTTCGAAGAAAATCGGGCCGATGCAGTTCTGGGTGAATATCTGCAATAATTGCTTGCTGTGATCCTCCCTATCGGCGTCAATCAGGATACCGTTTTTGCGCATGCGCGCTAGATCTTCACCGTGGTTGGGGACACGCTCATCCACCATCTCGTAATAGGCGTCCGGCGTATCCAGGAACTCCACCCGGTTGCGCTTCATGGCTTCCACAGTGTCGTATACATTGTCGGTGAACAGGGCGATATGCTGGATGCCCTCGCCCCGGTACTGGCGCAGGTACTCGGCAATCTGGGATTTGTCGTCGGCGGATTCGTTCAGTGGGATGCGCACCTTGCCGTCGGGGCTGGCCATGGCGCGGGAAAAGAGTCCGGTTTTCATACCCTTGATGTCGAAGTAACGGATTTCATGGAAGTTGAACAGCCGCTCGTAATAACCGGCCCAGGTATTCATCTCGCCCTGATTGACGTTGTGGGTGAGGTGATCAATATAAATGAGGCCCACGCCTTTCGGATGTTTGGCCTCGCCTCTTAGATAGTCATATTCGGCGGCGTACACATCGCCTCTATCGTAGCCTTCCACCATATAGAGGATGCTGCCACCGATGCCTTCGATCATGGGTGTGTCGAGTGCCACAGTTTCGGACTTATGACTGAACTTCTTGGCGCCCTTGTCCAGAGCCATGGTAAATGCTTTCTTGGAATCCTTGACGCGCATGGCAAAACCACAGGCACAGGGCCCATGTTTTTTGGCGAACTCCACCGCAAAACTTCCGGGCTCTTCATTCACCAGGAAATTGATATCGTTCTGGCGATACAGGCTGATGCGCTTCTTGCGATGCCGCGCTACCGCGGTGAACCCCATGCTCCTGAACAGGGTATGCAGGAGCCTCGGATCCGGCGCGGCGTATTCCACAAACTCAAAACCGTCGGTTCCCATGGGGTTTTCATAGACTTGGATCATCATTACACCTCTGCATATTCGGTGCCCGTCCGGGCAGGCCCGCAAGCCGTGGAAATCAGGAAATACCGCAACTCCACGACCGGATTATACCGCCCGGCCGGATGCCGCCCCCCATAGCGCCGGGAACCAGTCACTTGACGACACCAATCTCAGTGCGCACCTCGATCAGTTCCGGGAAAAACGTCAGGTCCAGCGCCTTTTTGAGGAAGTTTACGCCGGAGGAGCCGCCGGTGCCTTTCTTGTGGCCGATGATGCGCTCCACGGTTTTCATGTGGCGGAAACGCCAAAGCTGGAAATATTCCTCCACATCCACCAGTTTCTCGCACATTTCGTAGGCATCCCACCATTTACCCGTGCCCTCATAGATGGTCTTGAACACGGCGGTCACGCCCGCATGGCGCTCGTACGCTTCCGACCAGTCGCGCTCGACTTTCTCTTGCGGCAGCGGCAGGCCGCGGCGTGCGAGATAACGCAGGAATTCGTCATACAAGCTTGGGCGGTGCAGCAGGCTCTCCAGGTACGCATGTGCCTGGGGATCGTATTCGTAGACCCGCAGCAGTTCCGCTGACTTGTTGCCCAGCATGAATTCCAGCGCCCGGTACTGCACCGACTGGAAGCCGGAAGCGCTCCCCAGCAAGTCGCGGAATTCGGCATATTCGGTGGGTGTCAGGGTTTCCAGTACCGCCCACTGGTTGAACAACTGCATCTGTATCTGCTTCACGCGCGACAGGATCTTGAAGCAGGGTTCCAGCTGATCGCGCTGGATGTGGCGGATGGCGGCCTCCAGTTCGTGCAGCGTGAGTTTTATCCACAGCTCCGAAGTCTGATGCTGGATAATGAACAGCATCTCGTCATGGTGCACGGGCTTGCTCAGAGGTTTCTGGGCGCTGAGCAGCTGCTCGAGACACAGATACCCCGTGTAGGTGAGCCGGCCCCTGAGGTCGGTCTGGATACCCTGTTCCAGCTCGCGCTTGTTGGCGGTCATGACGGTCCGTATTAATAGGGAATAGGGGAGCCATTCTAGCCGAGAGCCGACCCGAGGCGGCCCGCGCGGGTGACTCCTGTATAATGCCGGACCTGCCGATGCTTGGGATTCCAGGTTTTTCCGCCTTTCCGGCCCATTTCTTCCCGCTCTTGAGGAGGACACAGTTTGAAGACCGTCGCCAGCTTCGAGATCAAGTATCAGCAACACCTGGATCCCGAAGGCCACCTCACCCAAAAGAAGCTGCCCAAGTTCGCCGAAAACCGCGACGAACTACTCAAGATGTACCGCATGATGTCCTTCGTGCGGGTGTTCGATACCAAGTCCATCGCCCTGCAGCGCACCGGACAGCTCGGCACTTACGCCTCCTGCCTGGGGCACGAAGCCACCCACGTGGGTATCGGCGCCGCCATGCAACCGGAAGACGCCTTCTTCCCCATGTACCGCGAATACGGCGCCCAGTTCTGGCGCGGGGTTAAGCCCCACGAAGTGCTGTTGTTCTGGGGTGGCGACGAGCGCGGCAATAACTTCTCCGGCCCGCAACACGATTTTGCCTGGGCCGTGCCCATCGCCACCCAGTTTCATCACGCCGCCGGCGCGGCCCTGGCCTTCAAACTGCGTGGGGAAAAGCGCGTGGCGGTATCCGTCATCGGCGACGGCGGCACCTCGCAAGGCGATTTTTACGAATCTCTGAACGCCGCCGGCGCCTACCAACTGCCGGTGGTTTTTGTAATTTCCAACAACCAATGGGCCATCTCCGTGCCGCTCTCGGCCCAGACCGCCTGTGCAACCCTGGCGCAGAAAGCCATCGCCGGCGGCATCGAAGGCATTCAGGTGGACGGCAACGACATCATCGCGGTGCGCGACATCATGGAATACGCCCTCGACAAGGCACGTACCGGCAAAGGTCCGACGTTGGTGGAGGCCCTCACCTACCGTATCAGCGACCACACCACCGCCGACGACGCCACGCGCTATCGCGACAAGCACGAGGTGGACGACGCGAAGAAGAAGGAACCCCTGATCCGCATCCGCAAATACCTGATGGACAGCGGCGCGTGGGACCAGCAGCAAGAAGACAAACTGCTGGCGGAATGTGCCGCACAGATGGATACGGAAGTGCAGCTATATAAGGATGCCGGTAAGCCGCCGGTGGAATCCATGTTCGACCACATGTTCGCGAATCTTCCGGAGAGTCTGGTGGCCCAGCGGGATGCGGCCGTCGCGGAGGGTCAACACCATGGCTAAGGTGGCAATGGTGGAAGCCATCACCCAGGCGCTGGCCTATGAACTGGAGCACGATCCCGCAGTGGTGGTGTTGGGCGAAGACGTGGGGGTGAACGGCGGCGTATTCCGCGCCACCAGCGGCCTGCAGCAGCGCTTCGGCAAGCAACGCGTCATGGACACGCCGCTGGCGGAAGCCCTGATCGCCGGCATGTCCATCGGCATGGCTGCCATGGGCATGAAACCG
This sequence comes from Gammaproteobacteria bacterium, assembly GCA_027315405.1. Lineage (GTDB taxonomy): Bacteria > Pseudomonadota > Gammaproteobacteria > Natronospirales > REEB76 > REEB76. Next base: position 95,838 of record DAHUYB010000040.1, read on the forward strand.
GTGGCGGAAATCCAGTTTTCCGGCTTCATCTACCCCGCCGTGGATCAGATGATCAATCATGCGGGACGCCTGCGCACCCGCACCCGCGGCCGCTTGCATGTACCGATGGTGCTGCGCGCGCCCTCCGGCGGCGGCATCCACGCACCGGAGCACCATTCCGAAAGCAATGAAGCGCTGTTCGCGCATATGCCCGGCATCCGCACCGTCATGCCGTCTTCGCCGGCGCGCGCTTATGGCCTGCTGCTGGCGGCGATCCGTGATCCGGATCCGGTGGTGTTTCTGGAGCCCACGCGGCTCTACCGCATGAACAAACAGGAAGTCGAAGACAACGGCGAAGCCCTGCCGCTGGACACCTGCTTCGTGCTGCGCGAAGGCGGGGACGTGACCCTGGTATCCTGGGGCGCCATGATTCACGAAACCCTGCAAGCAGCCGCCAAGCTTGCGGAACAGGGCGTGAAATGCGAGGTCATTGACCTTGCCACCGTGAGCCCCATTGATTTCGAGACTATTCTGGAATCAGTGGAGAAAACCGGCCGGCTGGTGATCATCCACGAAGCGCCTAAGAACTGCGGCGTGGGCGCAGAGATCGCCGCCACCGTGGCCGAGAAAGCCATCTATTCACTCAAGGCGCCCATCGAACGCGTTACCGGTTACGACATCCCCATGCCGTTGTTCAAACTGGAACACGATTACATGCCAAGCGTGGAGCGGGTCATGCAGGGAATCCGCAAGGCGTTGGAGGCCTGATATGAAAACGTTCAATCTCCCGGATCTGGGCGAAGGTTTGCAGGAAGCGGAGATCGTCAATTGGCACGTGCGGGAAGGCGACATGGTCAAAGTGGATCAGCCGCTGCTGTCGGTGGAAACCGCCAAGGCAGTCGTGGACGTGCCTTCCCCTTGGGTCGGGAAAATCCTGAAATTGCACGGCAAGGCCGGCGACATCATCCCCACGCACTCCGCACTGGTGGACTTTGATATCGAAAGCGGCAATGTGCCGGCGGCTAAATCCACGGCCACCGGAACAACAGCCTCGACTGCGCCAACAAAATCAGAACCCATCGCGGAGGATAGTGGCACGGTGGTGGGCAACATGCCGACCGGTAATGAGGTGGTGGCTGAGACCGCCATCATCCGCAAGAAACAGAAGCACGGCCCGGTGCATATGAAGGCTCTGCCCTCGGTGCGCATCCTCGCCAAACAACTGGGCGTGGAGTTAGCGGCATGCCAGGCGACTGGCAAAAACGAGACGATCACCGCAGATGATGTGAGACGTGTGTCGGTCGGTCAGGCAGCCACACCAGGCGCATCTGAAAGTCACATTCCAACAACACGATGGGAAGTGCCGCCATTGCGTGGCGACGTCAAGTATGGTGTCGCCGAGCCGCTGCGCGGCCCGCGCCGCGCCATGCACGCCAGCATGACGCGCGCGCGCAGTGAAGTCATGGAGTGCACGCTTTTCGATGACGCCGATATTCACAACTGGGCTTCGGGCCAGGACACCACGGTGCGCATCATCCGCGCGCTGGCGGCCGGCTGCCGCACGGAACCGGAACTCAATGCCTGGTATAACGGCGAAAAACTGGAGCGCACCCTGCACGAGCGCGTGGATGTGGCCATGGCGGTGGATACGCCGGACGGACTCATCGTGCCGGTACTGCGGGATGCGGGTCGCAAAAACGCCGAGCAACTGCGCGCTGATCTGAATCGCATCAAGGAAACCACCCGCAACCGCACGGTGGCGCCCGCGGACATGAAGGATGCCACCATTACGCTTTCCAATTTCGGCATGATGGCCGGGCGCTATGCCACCCCGGTGGTGGTGCCACCGCAGGTTGCCATCCTCGGCACCGGCGGCCTGCGCCACGACGTGGTGCCGATCCTGGGCGGTGTTGAGGTGCACAAACGCATCCCGCTATCCGTCACCTTCGATCATCGTTGCATCACCGGCGGTACCGCCTGCCGCTGGCTGGCAGCGGTGATTGCCGACCTGCAAAAAGCCCATTAGACGATGCGCGTTTCGCGACGGTTGAGTAACGGCGGCTACGGCCGCCGTTGTCTTTTCGGCTCTCAAAGCCTAAGGTCAATCCAAAAGAAAAAGCGTTAAAATACACAGAATTAACCTAACAACCTCGCAAAGCCCACGCCACCATGCAGCAACGCAAACCCGACTCCAGAAAATTCCATCTCGAAAAAATCGTTACCCTTGCCAAGAAAAAAGACGCTACGCCGATATTCGAAAACTTCCTGCGGCAGTACTACGACGACATCGCCGAGGAGGATTTACTGCAGTGCACGCCGGCATATCTATATAGCGCGGCTCTCAGTCATTGGAAGTTCGGTCTGAAACGCCCCGCCGGTGAAACCCTGGTCAGGGTCTACAACCCCGACGCGAAAAACGACGGCTGGAAAAGCCCGCACACCATTATCGAAATGGTGAACGGTGACATGCCGTTCCTGGTGGACTCCACCATCATGACGCTAACCCGCCACGGTATCGGGGTGCACTTGACCGTGCATCCCATTCTTTATCTGTTGCGTGACAAACAAGATAGCATCGTGCGTCTGGATGCCGCCGACGAGCAGCATATGAGCGGACTGGTGGAATCCTGGATGCATATAGAGGTGGACCATCAGAGCGACGCCGCCACACTCAAGAATCTGGAGAACGAACTGCGCTCGGTTATGCATGACGTGCGCGCGACGGTGGATGACTGGCATACGATGCGGGAACGGGTGGGTGAAATCTGTGCCACCGTGGATCAATACCGGGCTTTTCTCGGCGATGCCGAGGTAGACGAAGGCCAGCGCTTTCTTGAATGGCTGGCCAATAACCATTTCACGTTCCTGGGCATCCGCGAATACAACCTGGTGAAAGAAAAAGGCGAGGATGTGCTCAGAATCGTGCCGGATTCCGGTCTTGGCATCCTGCGCGACAGCAGCGCGAAAATCTCCTCCAGTTTCCTGGTTCTGCCTCAGGATGTGCGCAAACGCGCCCGCGCCCGGGAATTCATGATCATCACCAAGGCGAACTCGCTCGCCACCGTCCACCGGCCCGGTTATCTGGACTATGTGGGCATAAAGCGCTACGACAAGGATGGCAACGTTGACGGTGAATGGCGATTCCTGGGCCTGTTCACCTCCACCGCCTATAGCCGCAGCCCGCGTGAGATCCCGGTGTTGCGGCAAAAAGCCGCCGAGGTCATGCGTCGTTCGGGACTGCCGTCTAACAGTCATGACCTCAAGGCGCTGCTGCATATTCTCGAGACTTTTCCGCGCGACGAGTTATTCCAGAGTACCACCGACGAGCTTTTTGAAGCAGCCATGGGCGTGGTACAGCTGCAGGAACGTCAGCGAGTCAAATTGTTCATCCGCCGCGACAGTTTCGGGCGGTTTTTTTCCTGTCTCGTATACCTGCCGCGCGAGCGTTACAACAGCCAGGTGCGCTTTAGGATCGAAAACATCCTATTCAAGGCGCTCAACGGCAAGAGTGTCGAACACAATGTGCATTTGTCCGAGTCGGCGCTGGCGCGCGTGCATATTATCGTGCGCACCACGCCCTGGAAATTACCCGAATACAACCGGGTCGCGTTGGAACAGGAAATTGCTCTGGCGGTACGCTCCTGGTCGGATGAGCTGCGGGAAGTACTGATCACGAGGTTCGGCGAAGAACAAGGGCTGAAATTCTTTGGCCGCTACGGCAATCAATTTCCGGTTGCTTATCAGGAGGATATAAAGGCCAAAGCAGCGGTGTTCGACATTGAACAGATGGACGCGCTCATCGGCGAGGACAGTCTGTGCATGAGTCTTTACCGCCCCAAGCACATGCCCGATGGTTACTTGCGCTTCAAAATTTTTCACCGCGAACGGGAAATTTCCATCTCCGATGCCTTGCCGATGCTGGAAAACATGGGCGTGCGCGTCATGGGTGAGCGCCCCTACAAGATCACAATGCCGGACGAATCCATCATCTGGGTTCAGGATTTCGAACTGATTTACGCCGGTGAACTGGAAGTAGAAGAGGTAAAAACCAGTTTCCAGGAGCAGTTCGCCCGGGTGTGGCGCGGCGAGGCAGAGAACGACGGTTTCAACCGCCTGGTCCTGGGCGCGGGACTGAACTGGCGACAGACCATGTTGCTGCGCGCTTATTGTAAATACCTGTTGCAAACCAGCCTGTCCTTCAGTCCGGCCTACATGGAACGCACTCTCGCCGGCAATCCACGGATCGCGGCTTTGCTGGTGCAATACTTCGAGGCCCGCCATGATCCCAAGGGCGCCAAGGAGCGCGACGCGCTGATTGCGCACTACACGGATGAGGTTGATAAGGCGTTGGAATCGGTATCGAGTCTGGATGACGACCGCATCCTGCGGAGCTTCCTCAACGTGGTACGCGCCACCATCCGAACCAACTATTTCCAGACCATCAAGGGTGGTGAACATAAGCCGTATGTGTCCTTCAAATTCGATCCCTCGCAGATACCGGAATTGCCGCTGCCGCGGCCGATGTACGAGATCTGGGTGTATTCACCGCGCGTCGAGGCTGTGCATCTGCGCGGCGGCAAGGTGGCGCGCGGAGGTATCCGTTGGTCGGATCGACGTGAAGATTTCCGCACCGAGGTTCTGGGTCTGATGAAAGCACAGCAGGTCAAGAATACCGTGATCGTGCCGGTGGGCTCCAAAGGCGGCTTCTATGTGAAACAACCGCCGCGCGACGACAACCGTGAAGCACTCATGCAAGAGGTGATTTTCTGCTACCAGACTTTCATGCGCGGCCTGTTGGACCTGACCGATAACATCATGAGCGGTAAGATCGTGCCGCCGCCGCAGGTGGTGCGCCACGATGACGATGATCCCTATCTGGTGGTGGCAGCAGACAAGGGCACCGCGAGTTTTTCCGATATCGCCAACGGCATATCCGCGGATTACCACTTCTGGCTGGGCGATGCCTTCGCATCCGGCGGCTCCGCCGGCTATGACCACAAGAAGATGGCTATCACCGCCAAGGGTGCCTGGGAATCGGTGAAACGCCATTTCCGCGAGATGGGCATCGACATACAAACTACCGCCTTTACCGTGGTGGGCATCGGCGACATGTCCGGCGATGTGTTCGGCAACGGCATGCTGCTGTCGCGGCATATCAAGCTGTTGGCGGCCTTCGATCACCGCCACATTTTTCTGGATCCGAACCCGGATTCAGAAACCAGTTTCAAGGAGCGCGAACGGATCTTCAATCTGGCGCGCTCTTCCTGGGCGGACTACGACAGCAAACTGATTTCCGCCGGCGGCGGCGTATTCCCGCGCTCCGCCAAAGTTATCAAGATCAGTACTGAGACACGCCAGACTCTGGGCACCGAAGCTCACCAACTGACGCCTGCGGAGCTTATACGCGCGATTCTCAAGGCGCCGGTCGCCCTGTTGTGGAATGGCGGCATCGGCACCTATGTGAAATCCAGCCGTGAGACCAATGCCGAAGTCGGTGATCGCAACAACGACGCGGTGCGCATCAATGGCCGTGATTTGCGCTGCAAGGTTGTGGGTGAAGGCGGCAATCTGGGCTGCACCCAGCTGGGCCGCGTGGAATATGCCCTCAATGGCGGGCGTCTCAACACCGACTTCATAGACAACTCCGCCGGTGTGGATACTTCAGATCACGAAGTCAATATAAAAATCCTCCTCAACGTGGTGGCAAGCGAGAAGCGTTTTACCGAAGACCAGCGCAACTTGCTGCTGGCCAGCATGACCGACGAAGTGAGTACCTTGGTGCTACGCGACAATTACATGCAGGCCCAGGCCCTGTCCATGGCCGAATCCCAGGCGGCGGCACGCATTAATGAACATGCCTACCTGATGCACTTGTTGGAGAAATCCGGCCTGCTCAACCGTGGCATCGAATTCCTGCCCAGCGATGAGCAACTCAAGGAACGCCGTTCCACCACCCATGGGCTCACCCGCCCGGAACTCGCCGTGTTGTTGGCCTACAGCAAGATCACTATCTACAACGCGCTGCTGGGCTCGGATGTGGCCGAAGATCCGTATCTTGCCAACGAACTGGAAAACTATTTCCCCACGGCGCTGCGCAAGAAATATCACGAGTTCATGCCAAAACACCGGCTACGTCGCGAGATTATAGCCACCGCCATCACCAACAGCATGGTCAATCGCATGGGACCGACCTTCGCGCAACGTACACAGGAGGAAAGCGGTGTCGGCATCGCCTCCGTAGCGCGCGCCTACACCATTGCCCGTGAAAGTTTTGACATGGTGGGTGTATGGTCCGCGATCGAGGCACTCGACAACCGCGTACCTGCGAATGTACAGATTGTCATGGCGGTACAGGCGGTGGGGCTGTTGAAGCATGCTAGCCGCTGGCTGTTGGACCATCTCCATGGCCGCCTCGACATCGCCGCCACCGTGCCGCTGTACCGCCCCGGCATCGAGCTGCTGACCACCCAGATGGCCGCGGTCCTGAGCGAATCCCAAGTGGACCTCTACCATCGCATGCTGCAGCAGTATATTGATGTGGGTGTGCCGGACTCCCTGGCCCATCACATCGCTGCGCTCCCGACCCTGTACCCCGCCTTCGACCTGGTGAACGTGGCCCGCAAGACCAAACTGCCGGTGGATGTGGTGGCGGGTATTTATTTTTACATCGGCCGGGAGCTGGATCTGGACTGGCTGCGCGGCCAAATCGAAACCCTTAGCGTCGATGGTCATTGGCAGGCGGAAGCGCGCACCACCCTGCGCGAGAACCTGTATTTACAGCAGCAGGCACTCACGGCTCAGGCGCTAAACAAGGCCACGGACGCGCGCACCGCCATGGATCACCTGCATGCCTGGCTCGCAGAGCACGCCACACGCATCCAGCACACGCAACGGGTTCTGGGTGACATGAAAAACGCCAATATCAGCGATTTCCCGAGTCTTTCGGTGGCCATGCAGGAAGTCCACAAGCTGGCGCGCATCACAACCGGCTGAAAATTCTTCATCATGGCCACTTCGGAAAATACCGCTGACTACAGGCGCGTGCTGCGCACACTCTCGGATCGCATCGTGGTGGCGCAAAAACCCATCCGCATTCTTGATCACATCAAATGGGACAACAGCATCCAAACGGAGTTCTTCAAGAACAGCGCTAAAGAACTGCCCAAGATTGATAAATCCTATTACGACAATCGCTCTTTAGGGTTCGACGCCGCACAGAAACGCAGTGAATTTCAGGAAATCGAACTGGATATCGCCAGTGCACTTGGCCAGTACAATCCCCTGGGCGGGATCATGCGCCGCATGTGCCGCGAATACTCCCAGGTGGTGCGCATGCTGGAAGCCCGCGGCACAGCGGATTTTGCGGCGATTTCCCGGGAACTTTACGGCTCCGCCAGCGATGCCTTCCACACCGGCGGGCCGACGCTTGCCGATCTTGGAAAACTGTTGAGTGATGCCATTTCGAATATTGACCAGAGCGAGCTGTTGAAGCCCGCAGCGAAAACCATTTCCGGCGAGGAGGCGGTCGGTATTCTGCAAAAACGCATGAATCAAGCTTTCGCTGAATCGCAGGACGCCATGCGCGTGATCCTGTCCGATGGCATCCTGGCAGATGCCGCCGCCGGCGCCGACTACATCAAAATCCGCAAGGACGCCAAGTTCAATGATCGCGATCTGCGGGTGCTGGAAGTGCACGAGGGCTGGGTGCATCTTGGCACCACCTTGAATGGCAGCGGCCAGCCGGTTTGCACCTTCCTCGCCAAAGGCCCGCCCTCCTCCACCATCACTCAGGAAGGCCTCGCCATCCTCATGGAGATACTCACTTTCTCTTCCTATCCGAGCCGTCTCAAGCGGCTCGCGAACCGCATCCGTGCCGTGCACATCGCTGAGCAGGGCGGCAATTTCCTGGATGTGTACCGCTTTTATCTGACGCAGAACACTGGCGAGGAGGAAAGCTTCGCCAACGCCTCGCGCATCTTCCGCGGCAGCACACCCGCCGGCCAGCCCTTTACCAAGGACTTGTCCTATAACAAGGGTTTTATCATGATTTACAACTATATCCGGCTGGCGGTAAAGAAGGGCATGCTACACCGCATCCCCATGCTGTTCTGCGGCAAGACCACGCTGGAGGACGTGCGCACACTGGCGCAATACGTGGATGAAGGCATCATCACGCCGCCGCGCTTCCTGCCACCGCCGTTCGCGGACCTGAATGGCATCACTGCGTGGATGTGTTATTCGAATTTTCTCAACAAACTGGATCTGGCGCGTATTCAGGATGATTACGCCGCGATTCTTTGATTGCCATTGTTCTAACTACCCTTGTGTGTTGCACGCGCGGGAGTATGGGAGGATAGGTTTTGGTCTGGTAGATCGTCTAACCAGACACCGTGGGAGAGCGTGGGTCGCCGGACCGTATTTGATCAACCCGAACAGTTGCTGGGGCTTCGAGCCCGCATTATTGCAAGATTGGGAGGTGTAACCATATTGGAGAAGTCCTTTTGTGTAATTGTAATGGGTATAGATATTGCCAAAGATAGTTTTGAAGTGGCGGTACTGCCGGGTGACACACGCTGGGATGGGGCCCCGGGAACCCAGACGTTGGATGCTCTGGTGCACCGTTGCGAAACGCTGCACCCTGATTTGATCGTGTGTGAAGCCACCGGGGGCTATGAGTTGCGGGTAGTCAGTGCCTTGGGGCGGCCGGCCTGCCCATCACGGTAGTCAATCCCCGCCAAATGCGTGACTTTGCCAAAGCCACCGGAAAGCTGGCCAAGACCGATCGAATTGATGCCGAGGTCATCGCCCACTTTGGCCTCAGCATCCGCCCGGCGATACGCCCGCTTCCGGGCGCCGAGAGCCGTGCATTACAAGGTTACCTCACCCGCCACCGGCAACTGGTAGAGGTTTGGCTGAATTCAGAGCCACCATATGAATTAATCATCAACTTTTGATGTGCTTTTTTAGTAAGGATCTCACGCATGAAAGCTGATGACGACGTGTTAGCGCAACGGCAGACTCTCATGCGGGAAGCGCTTGCCGCACACCGGCAGGGTGATTTCACTGTCGCTGAAGCTCGCTACCGCCAAATACTGAAACAATTTCCAGCGCATGCAAATGCAATACACTTTCTAGGTTTGCTGTCCCATCAGGTCGGAGATAATGAAGCAGCACTCAAGCTATTGCGACGCGCCATTGAACTAAGCCCCAAGAGCTATTTGTATCGCCATAATCTGGCTGGTGTATTCCGCACACTTCGCAGGTATGCCGAAGCCGAAAAATGTTACCAGGAGACGCTCGCACTAAAACCCAAACATACGGACGCTATTATTGGGCTCGCATTGGCACGCATGGCGCAAAACCGCTTTGGGGATGCTCTCGCGAGCTATGAGCACGCATTAGCGATAGAACCACGAAATTTTGAAGTTTGGATTGGACGGGGCGCCGCGCAGGTTGAGCTGGCACGCCGTACCGAGGCGCTCGTATGTTATCGGGAAGCCAGGGCACTCGTCGCGCAGGATGCTGACAAACTACAACGTGTGGGGCTTGCCTTCCTCAACACTGATGCCGCTGAAGAAGCATGTGACTGTTTTGAAAGTGCGATAGCAATTCGATCGGATTATGTGGACGCACATAATAATTTAGGTATCGCGTTGAGTGAGCTGGGCAATTTGAAGGGCGCGGCAGAACACTTTAGCGAAGCCTTGTGTATCAAACCAGATCACGCCAGTGCGTGGCACAATCTTGTTGGCATCGTCCATCTTAACTCCGGGGACCCACTCTGGAAACCTCTCATGTCGCTGTCAGATGAAATGCAGTCACGGCCAGCAGCAGATGCCATCCTGCTGCATTTTTCCTTGGGCAAGGTCTGGGAAGATGCCGGTGAATATGAACGCGCTTTCCGGCATTTTCTTGATGGTAACCGCTTACAGCGTTACGCTTTGGACTACAACGAAGAGCGTCAGGCAAACTATCACCACAATTTTATCCGCTATTTCGATTCTGCATTTATGGCTTCGCATGCCAACGAAGGGTGTGACGATGGATCGCCGATATTCATCATCGGCATGCCGCGATCGGGTACTACACTGGTGGAGCAAATATTGGCGAGCCATCCTCTGGTGTATGGTGCAGGCGAGCAACATCTGCTACGCCAGTGCCTAGATATGGAGCTGGGACCGCTAGCCAGCGACGACGAGCTGCCGCGACGGCTTTTGCTCATGGATGACAAAAGTCTTAAACACATCGGCGAACGCTACTTGAGCGCAATAAAGGAACTCGCGCCAACGGCTGCACGCATCACCGATAAGTTGCCAGGCAACATGGTACTGGTCGGCCTAATTCATCTGGTGTTCCCTCGTGCACGCATTATTCACTGCCTGCGGGAGCCTTTGGATACTTGCATCTCCTGTTTTTCACAACACTTCACTACCGGGTACCATTTCAGCTATGAACTTGGCGAGCTGGGTCGGTTCTACCGCTTATATGACGAGCTGATGAATCATTGGCGCGCAGTACTGCCCCTAGGAAGTATGCTGGAAGTACACTACGAGGATGTGGTTGCAGATATAGAGGGACAAGCACGAAAACTGGTGGCGTTTTGCGATTTGCCGTGGGATGAATCCTGCTTGCGGTTCTATGCGTCCCCTCGGCTGGTTAAGACCGCGAGCCTAGCTCAGGTCCGTCAGCCGATTTATGGAAGTTCGATCGGACGTTGGAAACATTACGAACAATTCCTGGATCCACTCATGCAATCTCTGTCCGGGATAAGGAAACAGAGATTAAGATGATGACGGACTGGATATGTCATGGATCACGGCACTCACCATAATTCAACCTATGGGTGAGGAAAGAAAATAGCATTTGTGATGCGGAGGTTCAGGATTCGTTCGCTCCATCCATCTCATTGACATTTAGTGGTTTGAATATCCGAACCGGTGATGCAAAGACTCTTGTCAACACAGCATGAGAATCAAGACTTGGCTGCCACAGGTGAATTGATTGCCAGCGCCGCACGCAGCGGATCAAGAAATGATGCGTAGTTTTCCCAATGGTCTATCGAGGATTTATAGATGGGCTTGCGGACTTGCATGCTGCTTGCGGTCGCGATTGGACGGTTTAAGGTGTAAAAATCGAGGCATGCTTGTTCAAACTGCAAATTGCAGCGTTCCAATAACTGTCTGACACCTTCCTCAGGGTTTTCTACGAAGGATTCATAATCTATTTCCAGCACGCGACCAGGTAAAACCGTGCGCCAATGCTCCATAATTCGTTCATGAAGTTTATAAAAGTGCCCCAACTCAGTCAGATTGTAGGAATATAAAAGATTTTTATCGGTGAAAAGATACTGATAGCAACTAAAACACGTTGCCATGGGATGGCGCCGACAATAGATAATAGTTGCTTTGGGAAAAAGCAGATAAATAGGTCCTATCGCAAGGAAATTCATCGGCAATTTATCGGTAAATCGCATCTGCCTCTGCCATAAATGCGCCGTCAACTCTGCATAACGCCCAGCCGTCTGAATCAGATCCTGGGTAACAGTGTTATCGTCACCTGGAGCAAAGTCA